>JAQXMC010000023.1 GCA_029012445.1 Oscillospiraceae bacterium | reverse complement strand
CCTTTTTTAAACTTTTTTTAGTTTTTAGATTGACTTTTCGGCTTTCTTTCGCGTTTCCTCAGGCTCGCTGCCTCTTCCGCTTCAGCCCTGTAATTCTATCACCTGCTATCCTGCCTTGTCAACCGCTTTTCGCCCTTTTTTCCCTTTTTTATCCCCCTTGTGTACATTCCCCCGGGCGTTGTATGTATCTCGCCTTTTTTACCACTAAATGTTGAGGTCTGAAAGACGCGTGTTCTGTTTGATATTCAGACGCTGTCCGACAGCAGATGGCCGCGCGGACTGAAAGTTCCGCGCGGCCGTACATAGTATTATTGTTTTATGTTAATATGTTGACTCACTTCAGTTCTTCTATCAGGCACACAGCGTGCGCCGCTATTCCGAGCTGCTCGCCGGTAAAGCCCAAGCCTTCCTCGGTCGTTGCTTTCACGCTGACAGCGTCGAAGCTGACCTTGCAGGCCGACGCTATATTCTCCCGCATCTGCTCGATATACGGCATCAGCTTCGGCTTTTGCGCGAGCACTGTGGAATCTATATTGACGACATGCCAGCCGTTTTCCGCAAGCCTGTCCGCAACGGCGGAAAGCAACTCCAGGCTGTCAGCTCCCTCGTACCTGTCATCGGTATCGGGGAACATCTGACCGATATCTCCGAGCGCGGCGGCTCCGAGCATGGCGTCAGATATTGCGTGAAGCAGAACATCAGCGTCGGAATGGCCGAGCAGGCCTTTTTCGTTTTCTATCTCGACTCCGCCGAGGACCAGCTTTCTGCCCCCAACGAGCCTGTGAACATCGTATCCGTGACCGATTCTCATATTTTTTCCTCCTGAGAAAAACATTCTTCCGCTTTCTTTATTAAATCATCGTATGTTGTGAATGTGTTGAGAACCTTGACGAACGACGAGGTTGAAAGCCTTGTCGGAAGCTCAAGATATTTCAGGAGCTTTTCCCGTTTTCTGCGGCTGTCGGCGCAGCCAGAAAGTCCGAGCTCATAAAGGTCAAGGTTGGTGATCTCCCTTTTTCCGCTGCCATCGCTTTCGGTGCAGGTCACTCCCGCTCTTTCAAGAGCCTTGAGAATTATCTGAGTCGGTACGCCCTCAACTCCCAGCTTGCCCTCCTTTGAAGCTTCGGTCTTGCGTTTTTCCTTGCCGAAGATGTCGGGGATATAGACATGAGTTATTCTGTCGCCGGGTATGCTCCCGCCTAAAAACGAGCGTATTCTGAAGCCTGCCGAGTCGCTGTCCGTCATAATTATTATGCCCTTTTCTTCGGCAAGCCGCCTTATCAGCTTCTGCTTTTCCTTATCCTTGAAAATTCCGAAGCCGTCCGTTTCGATAATCAAGCCGTCTATTATCGAAGAAAGCTTTATTTTATCATATTTACCCTCGACGATCGTCGCCTGTTCAAGTTTTATCATATTTCACCTATATGAGCATAAGTCTGACCATAAGCTGTTCTATTGCGAGTCTTGCTCCGCTCGCATCGACTCCGGTCTTGAGCTTTTCGTCCGTTTCAGACAGAAGCTCGAGAGCGTTTCTCAGCTGATCGACGCTGAGCTTTGAGGCATTTCTTGCGCCGTTTGTGAGCCTGAACTCTTTGTTTTTATAATTGAACGACTCCGCCAGAGCGGTCGCACTTTGACCGTTGATGAGCGCAACTTTTGCCCGGTACATATCGACATATGCGCTGATAAGAGCGCCCATAATCAGTGTGGGCTCCGTCTTTCTGAAGAAAAGCGTGTCGAGCATTTCATATGCCTTGTCGAAACTGCCGGCAACGAGAGCTTTGGAGAGACTGAAGGTCGTCGCCTCAAGAGACCTGACCGCAACCGCATCGATGTCCTTTTGAGTTATCATGCGGCCGCCCGCAAAAGCGCAGACCTTGTCAAGCTCATTCAGAAGCGAGGTCATATCATCGCCGACAACGGAAACCAGATATCTCGCAGTGTCCGGCTTCATGGTGCAGTCTCGTTTCTGCGCTCCCGCAACGAGAATCTTCGTCAGCTCAGCGGCGGATTTTTTGCTGAGATTGACACAACTCCCGTTAGCTGAGACGAGCTTTATTATCTCAGCCCAGCTTTTTTCCTTGGGGTTGACCTGAGCAGTGTCCTGCCGGAATATCAGAATCGTCGTTTCCGGAAGGTCGCCGATCAGCTCAAAAAGCTTTTTGTTTTCTGTTGAGCCGAGCTTATTGAGCGCCATATCGTCGACAAGCGTGACGCTGTATTCGCCCATCATTGGCAATGCTTCGCAGCACTCGGCTATCATGTCGAGCGTTGCTTCTTTTCCGTCGAGAATATGCAGATTGAACGACTTAAAGCTTTCGTTGACAGTCTTGTCGATTATACGGTTTATATAAAGCTGCTTGAGGTAGCTCTCCTCACCGTAAAACAGATAGACGCTTGAAAATGTTTTGTTTCTGATTTGTGTCTTTAAGCCGCTTTCGTCCAATATCGCCATTATTTAGCAAAAAGAGGAAGCTCCTGCAGGAAAATGATGTCGTCGCGCTTTGCGGCGTCGCCCTCAGCGAGAATTGCGGCCTTGCCGACTATGTCCGCGTCGAATTTTTCGAGCAGAGCAATAACCGCCAGAAGCGATTCTCCCGTACTTATAACATCGTCAACGACAAGGACCTTTTTGCCTCTCATCTTTTCGCCCTCAAGTCCGTCGAGATAGACGGTCTGGAGCGCGTCCGTGGTGATTGAGCGGACATGGACGGAAACAGGATCCTTCATATAAAGCTTAGCGCCCTTGCGGCAGATGAAATAGGGCTTGCCGCTCTGTCTCGCCATTTCATATGCAAGGGGTATTCCCTTGGCTTCGGGCGAAACGATATAGTCGAACTCCGGGCACTTCTTGAGAAGCTCGGTTGCCGACCTGACGGTTATTTCAACATCGCCGAAAATAACGAAAGCCGCTATATCAAGCTTGTCGTTGACGGGGCAAATGGGCAGATCTCTTTCAAGGCCCGCTATATTGATTTTATAGGTTTTCATTTTGTTTTCCTCCTGAATTGATTTTAATTTCTTTATTTTTTCTGTTCGGATCAGCCCGGAGGCCATGTCATATCTCTGCCGCCGAGCACATGAAAATGCAGGTGCTTCACGGACTGCTGGCCTCTCTCGCCGATATTGCTGACTATTCTGAAGCCCTCGCCGAGCTTCTCCTGTTTCGCTATTTTCGCTATTACCTCAAATATATGAGCCACAACGGCGCTGTTGCTTTCATCTATCTCCGCCGCGCTGGCAATATGCTCCTTGGGAATAACGAGAATATGAGTCGGCGCCTGCGGATTTATGTCTCTGAAAGCGAACACGCTGTCATCCTCATAAACCTTGGTTGACGGGATCTCTCCCGCCGCTATCTTGCAGAAAAGGCAATCTTCCATTTTGTTTCTCCTTTCGCTGAAATATTTATGAAATCATTGACCTTATTATATCAGCCGCTTTTTCAACAGCCGCCGGAAGCTTATCGGTTTCCTTTGCGCCTGCCATTGCGCTGTCGGGCTTTCCTCCGCCGGAGCCTCCGGCGAGCTTAGCCGTCTCTCTTGCGATATTGCCGGCGTGCGCTCCCCTTTCGATCGCCGCCTTGCCGCAGACAACGCAAATGTTGCCCGTTCCTTTCGCTTTCTGAACGCCCGCAACAACTCCGATATACTCGTCGCCCCTGCTTCTGACCATGTCGCACATCTTTCGAAGCTCGTCCGGCGTCGTGTCCTCAAGGAATGCCGTGACAAGCTTCAGACCGCCGAGATCAATAACGCCCGAAAGTGCGGACGACGCCTTGATATTCGCTATCTCGGCTTTCAGCTTTTCAATCTCCCTGTCCTTGGCCTTGAGATCGGCGGCTATCGAGGCGGCCTTTGCCGCGAACTCGGAAACATTCGATATTTTAAGAGAAGCCGCCGCTTTTCGCATGGTTTCAAGCGTGCCGTCGAGATAGTCAAGCACTCCGTAGCCCGTGCAGCCCTCTATTCGCCTGACTCCGGCCGCAACGGAGGATTCCGAAACGATCTTGAACAGACCGCGCTCGCCCGTGTCGTCAACATGAGTGCCTCCGCAAAGCTCAATCGAAAAATCGCCGACTCTGACAACCCGGACTATGTCGCCGTATTTCTCGCCGAAGAGCGCCATTGCGCCGAGCTTTTTGGCTTCTTCTATCGGCATCTCGGACTTTTCAACTCTGACAGCCGAAAGTATCTCCTCATTCACGAGCCTTTCGACCTTTTTAATCTCATCCGCCGTCATTGCCGAAAAATGAACAAAATCGAAACGGACCGCGTTCTCGCTGACGAGCTGTCCCGCCTGCTCAACATGGGTGCCGAGCACCTTGCGAAGCGCCGCCTGCAAAAGGTGAGCGGCAGTGTGGTTTCTCATTGTCGCCCGGCGCTTTTCCTCGTTGACATGAGCCCTGACCTTGTCGCCGACGGCTATGCTTTCGCCTGAGATCAGGCGGCCGGTGTGGAGTATGACTCCGCTTTGAGTCTTTGTCGTGTTTATAACCTCAAAGACAGCGCTGTCGGTCGAAACAGTGCCTCTGTCGCCGACCTGTCCGCCGCTTTCGGCATAGAACGGTGTGTTATTCAGAACTATAACGGCTTCGCAGCCGGCGCCGACATATTCGCATCTCTCGCCGTCAACGACGATAGCCGCAACAGAGCTTTCCGACTGCATTTTATCATAGCACTCGGCGAGCGTCGGTGAAACATCTCTGAGCACCGTCGCAGTGCCTTTCCATGCCTCTGCGCCTGCGTCCTTTCTTGCGGCTCTTGCGGCCTTTCTGCTCTCAAGAGAAATGCGCCTGAACTCCTCCTCGTCAACGGTCATTCCTTTTTCGCTCAGCAGCTCCTTGGTCAGATCTATCGGGAAGCCGAAGGTGTCCTGAAGCTTGAAGGCGTCCGCTCCGCTGAGTACGCCCGATTTGCGGTCGGCGATTATTGTGTTGAGCATATTGAGTCCGTTGTCAATAGTTCTGGCGAAGTTTTCCTCCTCGGCTCTGATGACCTTGGTTATAAGCTCCTGCTTTTCTCTGAGGTTGGGATATGCGCTCTCGTTTTCGTCGATGACGGTACCGCATACCTGATATAAGAACGGCTCGTTTATGCCGAGAAGCTTGCCGTGTCTGGCGGCTCTTCTGAGAAGTCTGCGAAGAACATAGCCCCGGCCCTCGTTGGACGGCATGACGCCGTCGCCTATCATAAAGGTTGAGCTTCTTATGTGGTCGGTTATTACTCTGAGAGAAATATCGCTTTTTTCGCTTTCGCGATATTTAACACCTGAAATATCAATAACCTTCTTCATGATATTTCTGACGGTGTCGACCTCGAAAAGGTTGTCGACGCCCTGCATAACGCAGGCCAGTCTTTCAAGCCCCATTCCGGTGTCTATATTGCAGCTTTTAAGCCTTGTGTAGTTTCCGTTTCCGTCGTTATTGAACTGAGTGAAGACAAGATTCCATATCTCTGTGTATCTGTCGCAGTCGCAGCCGACTCCGCAGGTCGGCGAGCCGCAGCCGTATTTTTCGCCTCTGTCGAAATATATCTCGGAGCAGGGACCGCAGGGACCGGCGCCGTGCTCCCAGAAGTTATCCTCCTTGCCGAGTCTGACTATTCTTTCGGCCGGAACGCCGACGAGCTTTGTCCAGATATCGAATGTCTCGTCGTCGTCTTTATATATCGATACCCAGAGCTTATCCTCGGGAATCTTCAGAACCTCGGTGAAAAACTCCCAAGCCCAGGCCGTAGCCTCTTTTTTGAAATAGTCGCCGAACGAGAAGTTGCCGAGCATTTCAAAATATGTTCCGTGTCTTGCGGTAATTCCCACCCGCTCGATGTCGGGAGTACGAATACATTTCTGGCAAGTCGTCACGCGCTTGCTTGGCGGAGTGACCTCGCCGGTGAAGTACTTTTTCATCGGAGCCATACCTGCGTTTATCAGAAGAAGGCTCTTGTCGTCCTGCGGGACGAGCGAAAAGCTCGGCAGACGAAGATGCCCCTTGCTTTCGAAGAACTCCAGATATTTCTCGCGGATGTCGTTGAGTTTCATAAATTCCATGATCTGTATTCCTTTCGATTGGATTTTTAAAGTTAATCTGCGATAAAAATTAAGCTCCGCCCCCGATAACAGGGACGAAGCATTATCTCCGCGGTACCACCCAAATTGTGCTATGCACCACTCGTTATCTTTATCGCAGAATTGCGCCGGACTTTCACCCGGTTGCTCGGGAGCGGCAGACCGCGTCTCGCTCAAAGAAGCATCTCAGCCCTGTGCTTCTCTCTCTTTTGAGGTTAAGGCAACGGTCATTCTCCGTCAAAGCATGAATATTCACAACAGATATATTTTACTCTCAGTTGTCAAAAATGTCAACCGCCGGAGCGCATTATTTTCGCCGCCCCGGAATTATTTCAGAATTTTCTTCAGATATTGACCTGTGTAGGACCCGCTGACCTGCGCAACCTGCTCGGGCGTACCCTCAGCGACAATATTTCCGCCGCCGTCGCCGCCGTCGGGTCCGAGATCTATGATATAGTCCGCCGTCTTTATCACATCGAGGTTGTGTTCGATGACGACAACGCTGTTGCCTGAGTCGACAAGAGTCTGAAGAACATCTATAAGGCGGTGAACATCGGCTGTGTGAAGTCCCGTTGTCGGCTCGTCGAGAATATATATCGTTCTGCCCGTTGCTCTTCTTGAAAGCTCGGTCGAAAGCTTCACTCTCTGCGCTTCGCCGCCCGAAAGAGTGGTCGCCGGCTGACCTATCTTGACATAGCCGAGACCGACATCATAAAGCGTTCTGAGCTTGTTATATATCTTCGGAACAGCCGAAAAGAAGTTCATGCCCTCTTCGATTGTCATTTCGAGAACATCATATATGGATTTTCCCTTATATTTGACGCTGAGCGTCTCGCTGTTATATCTTTTTCCTCCGCAGACCTCGCAGGGGACATAGATATCCGATAAAAAGTGCATTTTTATCTTGACAATACCGTCTCCCTGGCAGGCTTCACACCTGCCGCCCTTGACATTGAATGAAAATCTGCCGGCATTATAGCCGTGCGCCTTGGCGTCCTGAGTTGAGGCGAAAAGCTCGCGGATATCGTTGAAAACGCCCGTATAGGTAGCGGGATTCGAGCGCGGAGTTCTGCCGATCGGAGACTGATCGATGCTGATTATCTTGTCAAGATTTTCAACGCCTGCCATGCCGTCGAAGCTGCCCGACACCTTTCGCGAATGATTGAGCTTATTCGACAGTTCCTTGAACAGAATTTCATTGACAAGCGAGGACTTTCCCGAGCCGGAAACGCCCGTCACACAGACAAATTCGCCGAGCGGTATCTTCACATTGATATTTTTCAGATTGTTCTGCCGGGCGCCGAATATCTCGAGGAATTTTCCGTTGCCTTTTCTTCTTTTCTCCGGTACGGGTATCTTTTTTCTGCCGCTTAAATACTGCCCGGTTATTGACCTTTCGCAGTTTTTGATATCCTCGACCGTTCCGGCGCAGACGACCTCGCCGCCGTGGATTCCAGCTCCGGGGCCTATATCGACGATATAATCCGCCGCATACATCGTTTCTTCGTCATGCTCAACGACTATCAGCGTGTTGCCGATATCACGCAGATGCTTCAGCGTTTCGAGCAGTCTGGCGTTATCCTTCTGGTGCAGACCTATGCTCGGCTCATCAAGAACATAAAGAACGCCCATAAGCGACGAGCCTATCTGAGTCGCAAGGCGTATTCTCTGGCTCTCGCCGCCGGAAAGCGAGCCGGACGAGCGAGAAAGCGAAAGATAGCTCAAGCCGACGCTTTCAAGAAAGCTCAGCCTTTCCCTGATCTCTTTGAGTATAGGTTTTGCAATCAGATTCTGAGTCGGAGTGAGCGAGTCCTCAAGCGCTGAAAAGAACTTTATCTCGTCGCTGACGCTCATTTTGCAGACCTCATGAATATTTTTGCCGTTCACAGTCACGCTCAGCGCCTCGCGGCTGAGTCTTGCGCCGCCGCATTCGGGGCATTCGTTGACGCTCATCAGCGACTCAAGCTCGGCTCTTGACACCTCGCTCGTCGTCTCTTTATATCGCCTTTCAAGATTGTTTATTATTCCTTCAAACGCCGTCTCATATATTCCCCCGCCGAATGATGTGAGCCTGTGAAGCTTCATTTTTTCGCCGTTTGTTCCGTAGAACAGAGCGTTCACCGCTTCATCGGAAAGCTCGCAGAACGGAGTGTCAAGCGAAAAACCGTATTTCTCGGCTAAGCCGTCATAATACATATTGGCTATCGTTCCGCCGTCAGTCTTTCGCCAGCCGTAGGCCTTTATCGCTCCCTCGTTTATGGAAAGCCGCTCATCGGGAACTATAAGCTCGGGGCTGAATTTCATATAAATGCCCAGGCCGGAGCATTTCGGGCAGGCGCCGAACGGGCTGTTGAAAGAAAATGTCCTCGGAGATATCTCGCCCATGCTGACTCCGTGATCCGGGCAGGCGTAATTTTGTGAAAACAGCTGCTCCTCGCCGCCGATAACATCGATCAGAACGAGACCGCCCGTGAGCTTCAGAGCCGTTTCAACAGAATCGACAAGTCTCGACCTGATATCCTTTTTCATAACGAGCCTGTCAACGACTATCTCTATGTTATGCTTCTGATTTTTGTTCAGCTTTATTTTTTCGCTAAGGTCATAAACAATGCCGTCGACTCTCGCTCTGACAAAGCCCGATTTTCTTGCCCCGTCAAGCTCCTTGACATATTCGCCCTTTTTTCCTCTCGCTATCGGCGCCATTATCTGAATTTTTGTTCCGTCTTCAAGCTCCGCAACTTTATTCACAATATCGTCAACGGTCTGTCTTTTGATCTCCTTGCCGCAGACCGGGCAGTGAGGCACACCGACGCGGGCATAAAGCAGACGCAGATAATCATATATCTCCGTTATGGTTCCAACAGTCGAGCGCGGATTTTTGCTCGTTGTTTTCTGGTCAATTGATATTGCCGGGGAAATACCCTCGATGCTGTCAAGGTCCGGCTTTTCCATCTGGCCCAGAAACTGGCGGGCATAGGACGACAGCGACTCAACATAACGGCGCTGCCCCTCGGCGTATATCGTGTCGAACGCAAGCGACGACTTTCCCGAGCCGGAAAGTCCCGTGAAAACCACGAACTTGTCTCTCGGAACCGTAACATTCACATTTTTCAGATTGTGTTCTCTCGCGCCTTTGACAATTATTTCTTTCTGTGACATTTTCTAACCTCTCAGCTTTTCTATCCTGTCTCTCAGATACGCCGCATATTCAAACTCAAGCATCTTGGCGGCAGACTTCATTTCCTTGCTCAGCTTATCTATGAGTGCCTCTTTTTCTCGCTTTGTCATATATTTTTCGTCGGTTTCGCCGTCGTCATGCGTCGTTATCTCAAGGATCTCGTGAACATCTTTTTTGATGGTTTTCGGCACTATGCCGTGTTCCTCGTTGTATTTCATCTGCATCTGCCGTCTGCGGTTTGTTTCGCTTATCGCTCTCTCCATTGAAGCCGTTACCTCGTCGGCGTACATTATGACCTGACCGTCTGCGTTTCTTGCGGCTCTGCCTATTGTCTGGACAAGTGAAGTCTCGCTTCTGAGAAAGCCCTCTTTGTCTGCGTCGAGTATTGCGACAAGCGAAACCTCCGGTATATCAAGTCCCTCACGCAGAAGGTTGATTCCGACGAGAACATCGAATTTGCCGAGTCTGAGATCGCGGATTATTTCCATTCTTTCTATTGTGTCTATATCATAGTGCATATATCTGACCTTTATTCCGAGATTTTCCATATATGCAGTGAGATCTTCGGCCATCTTTTTGGTCAGCGTCGTGACGAGAGTCCTTTCGCCTTTGTCGCTTCTGATATTTATTTCCGACACAAGATCGTCTATCTGACCGTCGGTCGGCTTAACGATTATCTCAGGATCGAGAAGTCCTGTCGGTCTGATGACCTGTTCAACCGTGTTCTGACTCATCTCTTTTTCAAACGGTCCGGGCGTTGCGCTGACAAATATTTTCTGATGCGTTTTCTGATAAAACTCATCAAATGTCAGCGGTCTGTTGTCATAAGCCGACGGAAGCCTGAAGCCGAATTCTATGAGACTGTCCTTTCTCGCTTTGTCGCCCGCATACATTGCCCTGACCTGAGGCAAGGTAACATGGGATTCATCGACAAAAAGTATAAAGTCATCGGGAAAATAGTCAAGAAGCGTGAACGGCGCTTCGCCCGGCTTTCTGCCGGACATTATGCGCGAATAGTTTTCTATTCCCTTGCAGAAGCCCGTCTCTCTGAGCATCTCAATATCATAGGCCGTTCTCTGCTTTATTCTCTCCGCTTCGAGAAGCTTCCCCTGAGAAACAAACTCGTTATAGCGGGCGTCGGCCTCCTCTTTTATTTCTTTCAATGCTCTTTCCATTTTTTCGGGCGACACGACATAGTGCGACGCAGGATATATCGCAACATGAGACAGCGTTCCTCTGACCTCGCCGGTCAGCGCGTTTATTTCGCTTATCCTGTCGATCTCGTCGCCGAAAAACTCGACTCTTATCGCATTATCGTTCGAGTACACGGGAAATATCTCAACGGTATCGCCCCGTACTCTGAATTTGTTTCTTGTGAAATTCACATCGTTGCGGTCGTATTGTATCTCGACCAGCTTTTCGATGAGCTCCTCTCTCGATTTTTCCATTCCCCGGCGCAGTGAAATGACCATGCTTCTGTAATCTATCGGGTCGCCGAGAGAATATATGCAGGAAACGCTGGCAACGATTATGACATCCCGGCGTTCGGAAAGCGCAGAGGTCGCGGAGTGGCGCAGCTTGTCGATCTCATCGTTCACGGCCGAGTCCTTTTCGATATATGTGTCCGTCGTGGGAATGTAGGCCTCGGGCTGGTAATAATCATAATATGAAACGAAGTATTCGACTGAATTTTCGGGAAAAAACTCTTTGAATTCGGAGCAAAGCTGAGCGGCAAGCGTCTTGTTGTGCGCCAGCACGAGAGTCGGTCTGTTCAGCTTCTCGATAACATTGGCCATGGTGAATGTCTTTCCGGAGCCGGTGACGCCGAGCAAAATCTGCTCATTGCAGCCTCTGTTCACGCCGTCGACAAGCGCTGCTATCGCTTCAGGCTGATCCCCCGTCGGCCGATAGGAGGAAACAAGCTTGAATTTATCCAAAAATCTCACTCCGTTCGCAAAAATTTACCCATTGATTATAGCAAATACGATTTTAAATGTAAATAGCAAAAAGAACATTTGTTTGAATTATTTGACATTTTGTTTTATTATTCACTTGAAAAAATCATTGATATATTGTATACTTTCTTGGTAAAATAAACCTTGGGGAGTCATATATGCTGATTTTTATTTTCATTCTCATTGCTGTCATTTTCGTCGGTATTCAGCAGGCGGATAAAAACGAGTTTTACTCCGATTACTGCGGTCGGAAACAGACAACCTCTATAAACGGAATTTTTGTTATTCTGGTGTTTTTCAGACATGCGGCTCAGTATTTAAGTCTTGACGATGCTCTGTCGTCCCCCTTCGTCACCCTGAACAGATATCTCGGACAGCTTATTGTCGTTACCTTTTTGTTCTATTCGGGCTACGGCATGACGGAGTCAATAAAAAAGAAAGGCTCGGATTATGTCAAAAGTATTCCCGCAAAGAGGTTTTTCAGAATCTGGTATCATTTCGCGATAGCTGTCACTCTGTTCGTTATATGGAATCTCATTTTCGGCAGGAAGCTGCCTGTATCCAAGACGCTCCTTGCCTACACAGGCTGGAGCAGCATCGGCAACAGCAACTGGTATATGCTTGTGTCCTTTGTGTTTTATATTGCCATGTTCATATCATTCATTCATTATTTTCAGAAAATCAAAGTTCGCCGCGGCTGTTCTGACCTCGCTTCTGGCTTTCGGATTTATTCTCTTCGAGCGCAGAATGGGTATGCCTACTTACTGCTATAACACAATGATGTGCTTCCCCGCCGGTATGTTCTTCTCGCTCGTCAAGCCTTATTTCGACAAAATTTTTCTCAAGAACGACATTATATGGGTTCTCGGCACGGGAGTTGTTTTCGGTCTGTTCTATTATTTCGGAACTGTCAGAGAAAAATCTGTTATATTCTATACGCTCTGGGCGATTTTTGCCGCTTTCCTTGTTCTTTTTATCACAATGAAAGTCAAAATTCAGAACAGTATTCTCGACTGGTTTGGCCATCATGTTTTCAGCATTTATATTCTTCAGAGGCTGCCGATGAACACACTGCAGTATTTCGGTCTGAACGAATCGCACAAATATGCGTTTTTATTGATCAGCTTCGTTTCGACAATAGTTATAGCCGTCATATTTGACGCTCTTATGGAAAAAACTGATTCTCTTATATACGGCCGGAAAAAGAAAGCCGCCGAGCCTCCGGCGGAAATTACCGCAGAAGCGTAAAAAGAGCCCGCGAAATAAAGCGGATAATATTAAAAGCAGGTCATGCTTCTTTGTGAAGTATGGCCTGTTTTCTATGATTATAACACATAGCGGAAATGATATCGCCGGCGCCGCCCCTGAAGGGCGCGCCGGCCGCTTAATTATCGTTTATTCTTCTTCGGGCTTTGTGAGGATTACCTCCTGCATTGTGACCTGTTCCTTATCATAAAGTGAAACATATTTATCCTGATAATAGCTCTGATTTGCGCAGTCGAACGAGCCGTCGGGAGAAAAAGTGATCGTTGTGCAGCCTCTCTGAGCGCCGAGCTTATATATGCCGGGATAAGCGAGATAGTCGACGCTCATTCCGTAGGTAAGCCTTATTCCCTTATATTCGAGAGAAAAATTATTTTTGTGGTCATGACCGCAGAAAACAGCCTTTGTTGAGCCAAGCTCCTGCATCGTCTCAAAAAGATCGTCCTCGCCCATACCGCAGTAAACGACCTTTTTGCTCTCGCCGGCAGTACCGTAAATGAGCTTGACATTTTCAGTGTCCTTAAAGCCGTTGTTCATATATTCATACCATGCGTCTCTCTGCTCTGTGAGCGGAATATGGAAAAACGCCGCCGATTTAATGTCAGACTTCTGATCCATTCCGAGCTTCGAATATGTCTCATTATTCTGCTCGTTGAGAGCTATAACATCCTTTTTATACCACTGAACCTGGTTTTCGTGAATGTTATCGTATTTCCACATAGCTCCGAGAAAGTCGCCGTCGGTGTAGGAGTGACTGTCAAACAGATAGAGCGACTGAGTGATTATTCCCTTGGAATTTTTCACATTGATGACCTGGTTTCCGAAGCCGTCAACATCATCCGGTCCCTTTTGGAACAGGCAGTATTTAAAGCCGCTGTTCTCATAAAAGTCGGAAATATCTTCTCTTGAATAATAGCTGTAAAGCTCCGTGTCGTGGTTGCCGAAGCAAAGCGTCCAGTAAACGCCGAGCTTTTCCATCAGAGAAGCAAATATTCTGGCTGAGGAAAGGTTGTTGAAGGTGCCCGCCTGGAAAGGAACGGGATATGAGATATCGCCGGTCACGATAATAAGATCCGGCTTTTCGGTCGTGACCATAGCCGCAACGGCATTGAGCGCCATAGAGTCCTTTTTAAGGCTCATCCAGCCGCCGCCGATGTGAATATCGGTCAGCTGAAGCACTTTGAAATCTCTGTCGGTAGTGAAGGTCCAGTATCCGTTTTCATCCTTTTCGGGAACGAGTGTGTCGGCCTTGACGACCGTCTCAAAGGAATTCGCTTTCTTTATGTTAGCTTTATCGCCGACAACGGTTATAATCGTCGTCACTCCGATAAACAGAACCAGAACGGCGAGAATTATTCCTATGACTTTAAGTGCGATTTTGCCCTTTTTGCCCTTGACCTTTTGTTTCTTTTCTTTTGTTGTTGTCTGTGTTTCCATACTTTTCCGGGATTTCCCGTTCTCCTTTCGGTATTTTTACGGCTTGACGAAAATCAGATCGACATCCGCTTTTTTAATACATTCAATTTTCACTTTGTCGATATTTCCGGAGGCTTTTTCAAGCTCCTGCTCTGAGATTCTGACATAGGCGCTGATGCGGTCTCCGTCGGCATAATATGTGACGCTTTCGGGCTTTATTCCGTCACCAAGGCCCTCAAGAGCTTCTTCAACAGCATTTCGCCTGTCAGCCGAAACATAATTTATAAGCTGCGCCGCCCCCGTGACGGTCATTCTGACTGCCGATACCACTATGACCGTACTTATTATCAGGCCGAATATCGCGTCGAACGAATAACCGCCGTTCTTCGAGAGTATCAATGTCAGTATTGTGACGCATGTTATGAAAAAGTCGAGAATGCAGTCAAACGACATGACCTTTATGACCGGCGAGTCGACATTTTTCGACCACAGCCTGTAAACAAACCACATGACGATCTTGGCCGCAGCTGTCAGCAAAAGCATTATGAGATACTTTTCCATATACCACACAGGTGTGGGGTACATCAACCTTTCCAGCGACGAATAGGCGAAGTAAAAGCCCGTCAGCGCAACGATTATCGCCATGATAAAGGACAGCAGCTGCTCGCTTTTTTTCACTATGCTTTGAGTCGAAGGATCGCTCGATTTAATCACGGCGCCAAGACATATAAGCGACAGAAGTCCCGACAGCGAGTCGAAAAGATTGTTGACGGCGTCGGAGAAAATGCTGATGCTGTCAGCGCTGAGTCCGACATAGAGCTTAATAAGAAAAAGCGCCATATTTGCGCCGAACGCAAAGGCGCACACGCCGAGTATTCCGCTTTGCTTTTTCATAATATCACCCCTATGCCAAGCAGAATGATTATATCACGGCGGAGAAACAATTTCAAGAGATAAAGGCGATTTAAATTATGAAAGCCTACGGAGTGCCGGCAGATAAACAGCGTTTCTCGCCTCGCCGAAAGAATCAGCGCAGCCGCAAGAGCGGCTGCGCCGGATATCCGAATAGGTTTTATCTTTCTTCTCTGAAATAAGTCATGCCGAGGCTTTGCGGCGGCTGATTTTCTTTTTTGTTCCTTGCGCTTATGATTATCAGAACGATTATGGTGACAACATAAGGCAGCATTTTTAGAAGAGGTGTTGCCGCCATGCTGACCTTGAGCTCTCTGATACCCGGAATATATGATCCGGCAACATAGAGCGCACCGAAAAGAGCAGAGCCGAAAATGCTGACGATGGGCTTCCACAAAGCGAAGATAACAAGAGCAATCGACAGCCAGCCGAGTCCCTCAATGCTGAGATACGCCTCCTGTGAGCCGGCGTAGTCCATGATATAAAACAGTCCGCCCAAGCCGGAAATTCCGCAGCCTATGCAGGTCACGGCGTATTTATAGCCGTTGACATTGATTCCCACCGCGTCGGCCGTTGCGGGATTTTCACCGATCGCCTTGATATAAAGTCCCGTTCTGGTCCTGTTGAGAATAAAGGAAGCCACAACGGCGATTATCACGGCAAGAAATACCATAACGCCGCAGTATTTCAGTGAATTGTCGCTTTCGGCAAAAGGAAAGCGGAACAGCTTCAGCGCATAAAGATATCTGATGTTAGTCAGCTTTGACATAACAAATTTCATCATACCGACGCCGAAAGTCGTCATGGCGAGACCGGTGACATTCTGGTTGGCCTTGAGAGTGACGGTCAGCAGGCTGTAAACGGCGCCCATCATAGCTGCACCGGCAAAAGCCGCGAGTATCGAGAAAATAACTATAAGTGCCGACGGAATACCGCTTTCATACATAGCCTGAAGCGCAGCGCAGCCGCTTGCGGCTCCGACGCACATGACGCCGGGAATACCGAGATTTAGGTGACCGACCTTTTCAATGAGGATCTCGCCGACCGAGCCGTAAAGGAAGGTCATTCCGAGAGGAACGGCGCTGAGCAAATAATCAAGAATCTTGAGTAAAACAGTCATCTTATTTGACCTCCTTCCTTGAACGGAAATTGATCTTATAATTTATAAAGAATTCGCAGCCGATTATGAAGAACAGAATAATTCCGACAACAACATTCGGGAAAGCGTTGCTGATATTGAATGACTGCGACACCTGAGATGCGCCCTGGTTGAGGAACACTATCAGGAACGAGGTCACAAACATCAGAAGCGGATTGAATTTGGCAAGCCACGAAACCATTATAGCCGTGAAGCCGAGACCGCCGACAGTTTCCGTTGTGATAGAGTGATCGAGCGCGCCGACGATAAGAAAGCCGGCCAGACCGCAGACCGCACCCGAAACGAGCATCGTTCTGATGATTACCTTTTTAACATCAATACCGATATAGCAGGCCGTCCTGTTGCTTTCGCCGACGACCGATATCTCATAGCCGTGCTTTGAGTAGTCAAGATAAATATACATTCCCACCGTCAGGAGAACAACAACGATTATCAGAAGTATATATTCGTTGCCGAAGAGTCTCGGAAGATGTCCGTGCTCAAGGATTCCAAGTGAGCTTGAGCCGTCCGGAGTCCATTTTATAAGGCAGAAAGCGACAAAGAAGGTCGCAACATAGTTCATCATCAGCGTGAACAGAGTTTCGTTCGTGTTCCACAAAGCCTTGCATACGGCCGGGAACAAGCCCCAGACAGCGCCGGCCAGCACCGATGAAACAAACATTAAGGCAATAAGAGCCGCCTCGGGAATTTTTCCGCCGAGATAATACATGCAGGCGGCTGAGGCGAGAGCGCCGACAAGAGTCTGGCCCTCCGCGCCGATATTCCAGAATTTCATTCTGAACGCCGGAGTAACGGCAACCGAAATGCAAAGCAGAACGGCTATATCCTTGAGCAGCTTCCAGATCTTTCTCTGAGAGCCGAAAGAGCCCTTGAAAAGCGAAACATAAAAATCGGCGGGGTTCTTGCCGAGAAAGAGAGCCACGAGCAGGCCGCAAAGAAGCAGAGCCAGCAATATTGAAGCAACCCTTATTGCCGTCGATTCCCACAGCGGCATTGAGCTGCGTTTAGAAACATGAAAAAGCGGCTCATGTACCTTTTCTTCTTTATTCTGCATCGTCTGTTGCCTCCTCGTTTTCAATTTTGTCGGTCTTCGTCATCAGCAGACCGATTTCTTCTTTTTTCGCCGTTCTTCCGTCAACAATTCCGGTGACCTTGCCGCCGTTTATGACAAGTATCCGGTCGCACAGCTCAATGAGAACATCGAGGTCTTCGCCGACGAAAATAACCGCCACGCCGGCCTCTTTCTGCTTTGTCAGCAGGTTATATATCATATATGAAGAATTTATATCAAGTCCTCTGACGGGGTAGGCCGCCATCAGCACCGACGGCGCGGCGGCGATCTCTCTGCCGACAAGAACCTTCTGAACATTGCCGCCCGATAAGCGCCGGACGGGAGTTGCGGTTCCGGGAGTGACGACCTCAAGGTCTTTTATTATCTTTTCCGCCAGCTCCTTGGGCTTCTTTCTGTCAAGAAACGCAGACTTTCCTCTGCGATAGGAGCGCAGCATCATGTTATCCGTAATGTTCATGTTACCGACAAGTCCCATTCCGAGCCTGTCCTCGGGAACAAATGAAAGGCGTACGCCGAGGTCTCTTATCTGCAAGGGAGTCTTATCGCGCAGGTTGACATCTTTGTCGGTCTTGGGATCATGATATGTTATCTCGCCCGAATCAAGATGTTCAAGCCCGGCTATTGCCTCAAGAAGCTCTCTCTGACCGCTTCCGGCTATTCCGGCAATACCGAGTATCTCGCCCGAATAAGCGTCAAAGCTGACATTTTTGAGAACCAGTATTCCCTCATCGTTAGTGCTGTTAAGATTTGATATATGAAGTCTCAGCTTCGGATCCTTCGGCTCGCTTCTTTTAATGTTGAGATCGACCTTCTTGCCGACCATCATTTCAGTCAGCTCGGCCTCGTTCGTTTCCGAGGTCCTGACGGTCGCTATGTGCTCGCCCTTTCTCAGAACGGCGACTCTGTCAGATATCGACAGCACCTCATGCAGCTTGTGTGTGATAATAATAATTGATTTGCCGTCATCGCGCATACGCCTGAGAATTTCGAAAAGCTTCTGAGTCTCCTGCGGCGTCAGGACGGCCGTCGGCTCATCGAGTATCAGTATGTCGGCGCCCCTGTAAAGCACCTTGATTATCTCGACGGTCTGCTTTTCAGAAACGGACATCTCGTGGATCTTCTTCTGCGGATCAATATTAAAGCCGTAGCGTGAAGCAATCTGCATAATGCGGCTGTTGATGTTCTTCATGTTGTATTTTGTGCCGTCGTTAACTCCGAGCACTATATTCTCGCCGGCCGTGAACACATCAACAAGCTTGAAATGCTGGTGGATCATTCCGATCTTATACTTAAAAGCGTCCTTCGGCGAGCGGATAACGACCTCTTTGCCGTCGACGAAAATTCTTCCGCTGTCGGGAAAATAAATTCCGGCTATCATGTTCATCAGCGTTGTTTTGCCGCAGCCGTTTTCGCCCAGAACGGCGAGAATCTCGCCCTTCATTACCTCAAGGCTGACATTGTTGTTGGCGATTATGCTTCCGAACTTTTTGGTGATATTAACAAGTTCAACCGCTTTTTCTGCCATATGATTACCTCCGTTGTTCTGCTTTGCCGCTGTCTCAGGTTTCATTTGCTCCGGGATAGCGGCTGAAGATCAAATAATATCTCAGATCAGATAGGGAAATATCGCTCGGTGCAACCGGTCCTTCCCTATCGGGTCCGACATCAGCTAAAAATCAAATTAAGGCGGGGCAAAAGCCCCGCCTTAGCAGGAAATTATCAGCCAAAGTTGACATTGAGTCTTGTGATACCGTCCACTTCAAGATCGAAATAGGGAGCTGAACGGAAGTCGGACTCTGAGAAATAACCGTCCTTGATGACTTCGTTGGTATCCTCGACCATGTAGGATTCGACCTTCTTGCCTTCACTTGTGAAGGTTGCGGTGTCGAATACATGAAGTTCGCCCTTTTCAAGCTTAGCCTTTGCTTCTTCGATAGCTTCCTTCGTGCCTTCGGCGGCAGCCTTGTCGTTGATCTCTGAAAGCTGAACCGAACCCGTTGCGAGAGTGCCTGTCCAGTCGGTGTCGATAGCCTTGCCTTCTGCTACGCTCTTAACGATGTACTCAAGATAGGGAGCCCAGTTGATCTTTGATGAAACGATGAAGGTGTTGGGGCAGCTCTCAACTGTGCTGCCGTTGTATGATACATTGGGAACATTCTTCTCCTCACATGCTGAGGGAGCGCCCATCGAGTCGGCGTGCTGGCTGATAAGAACGCAGCCGCTGCTGATAAGTGAAAGAGCCGTTGTCTTTTCAGCGGTCTCGTCATACCAGCTGCCGGTGAACTGAACATTCATCTTGACGCTCGGGCAAACTGACTTAGCACCGAGATAGAATGAGGTATAACCTGAAATAACTTCTGCATAGGTGAAGGCTCCGACATAACCGATAAGAGCCTGATCCTCGGTGATCGTGCCGGCCTTGATCATTTCGTTGAGCTTGAGACCTGCAGCAATACCGGCGAGATATCTGCCCTCATAGATCGAAGCGAAAGCATTGTGATAGTTATCGAGCTTTTCAGTGTGAGCCTTTGTGCCGGTGGCGTGGCAGAACTGAACATTCGGGAACTCCTTGGCCGCCTTGATCATGTGATCTTCATGGCCGAAAGAATCAGCAAAAATTACATTGCAGCCTTCGTCAACGAGGTCTGCCGCTGCTTCATAGCACTGGTTTGATTCGGGAATGTTTCTCTTGATGATGACCTGGTCGTCAGAAAGGCCGAGAGTCGTCTGAGCTTCCTTGACAGCATTGATGAAGTTAAGATCATAGGTCGAATCTTCATCGTGGAGACAAATGACGCCGAGCTTGACCTTTGATACATCAACCTTGCTGTCTTCGTTGCCTGATGTGCTGCTGTCTGACGGGGTTTCCGTGTTGCCGCCCTTGCAAGCCGTGAGGCATACGACGCCTGCTACGACAAGCACGAGTGCCATAACGATCGCGAGAATTCTTTTCATTACCTTTGTTCCTCCGTAAGAAAATTTTTTATTTATGTAAAATAATTACATACGGTTTTTATCGCTTCTGAAAACTATTTCGTTTTCATTCATGCTATCGATAAGAGCGAGAGCTTCGACTCTTATTCCTTTTTCCCTCAGCTCATCGCCGCCGCGCTGAAAGCCTTTTTCTATTGCGACTGCGCAGCCGACAAGCTCGGTTCCGGCCTGAGCGACTATGTCGGCCAGCCCGACAATGGCATTGCCTCTGGCGAGGAAATCATCAACGATCAGCACTCTGTCGCCGGAAGAAAGATAGTCTTTGCTGACCACTATATTATAATTTGTCTGATGCGTAAAAGAATAAACGACCGCTGAATAGACATCGGACTGGATATTGCTTGTGTTGTGTTTCTTGGCGAACAGCGCGGGAACATGAAGATTTGCACCCGCCGCAAGAGCCACCGCAATTCCCGAAGCTTCAACGGTCAGAACCTTAGTGATATTTTCGTTTTTGAACAGGCGCGCTATTTCGGCGCCCATCTCCATCATAAAGTCGGAGTCGATCTGCTGATTGAGAAAGCTGCCGACCTTCAGAATGCCGCCGTCATAGACTTTGCCCTCTTTCAGGATCTTTTCTTCAAGAGCTTTCACAGCGTTCACCTCCGAAAAAATAAAAAGTAACAGGAAATCCTGTTACCGATATAACCGGGAAAGATATAAGAACCAAGGCGGATGCACCTCAGAATGATATGTCTTTCAGCCAATAGTCGTAAATGAGCGGCATTACGGTAGAAACATCCGGGCCATCTATCCGGATCTATATCGGCAATATTCACTTGTTACCACACGCCTAAGATAACATATAAAAAGTTCAAAGTCAACACAAATTTCCGCAACAATTCCAACTTTGTATATTTCGACAAAAATTGAGTCTTGCCTGCGCTCTTTTTTATCGTGTTACACAAACAAACCATCTTCTTCAACATATGGTATTTGTTCGGGTGCGTTTTCATATATATTGGAACAAGAGTTCTCAAATTATTTGCATTTATTTTCAATTTCTTTTCATTTTCACATTGTTTTTTTGTGAGTTTTGTTATACAATGTGTATGTAATTAAAATATGCTGCTCGCGGACAGGCAAAGGAGGTTTTATTATGACGGACAAAACGATCAAGTTCACCCTGAAGCTTGATAAAGAAGACGAAATGAAAGAAATACTGACAATTGTGTATAATTCGCTGAAAGAAAAAGGATATAATCCTATCAGCCAGATCGTCGGATATATATTATCGGAGGATCCGACATATATCACGACTCACAACAACGCGCGAAGCCTGATATGCAAGCTCGATCGTGACGAACTGTTACAGGAGCTTTTAACCAGCTACCTTAACAAATAAATTTAGCAAGGAGAGACTAATATGGCAGCAAAAAAAGAGCAGAAAGAATTTCTGACCTACAAAAACAAACCGCTCGTTCGTTGCGGAAATACACTTTACTACGGTAACATGAGCGATAAATATGTCGTTATGTTTCAAATTCTCACAACCAAGGACCTCGGCGGGCTGAATGTCGCCGATAAGGTTTCCGTTCAGCTTATAAACACCGACCCCGATGTCAGACCTCACGACAGGATCGCTCAGAAAACCGAAAAGAAAGGTCTTCACAACGCTATGGATATAGGCAGCATCTGGCTTGAAAGAGCGCTTGCTGAATAAAAAGAGCATCAACCGCTGAAAATATAACAAACCGCCCGACTGTTTCTGACGCAGCCGGGCGAAATTTTTATCATTTTAAGCCTGATATTCAAAGCAGGGCATATATTTCAGTTTGAACAGATTGAGCTCATGCATTCTGTCGATCTTCTTTCTGATCTCCTCGTCTTCGCAGACGCCCGTTCTGATATATTTATCAAGTATCGCATAGCTGAAGCCGAGATTATCCTCATCGGTCTTTCCGCAAAGGCCGTCTATCGGCGTTTTTTCAACAAGCTCCTCGGGCAGTCCCAGCAGTCTGCCGACAGCTTTGACCTCCTGAACGGTGAGCTTTGAAATCGGGCTGAAATCACCGGCGTTATCGCCGTATCTCGTTGAATAGCCTACCCAATCCTCCGAAAGATTGCAGGTGTTTGCCACGCGGCCGTTGACAGTCTGACTTACGGCGTACAGAGTTGACATTCTCAGCCTCGCCGGCAGATTGTTCTTAGCCTGCGCCGTCATCTCTCCGACTGCGCCTTCAACCTCGGCCGAAAGAGCGTCAAATGCGCCTTTGATGTTGACCGTTGCGCTTTCAATTCCGAGATGTCTGACAAGAAGCTGAGCCATATCTATGTCGTGCTGAACGCCGTTTGGCATCAGGACGCCGAAAACACGGTTCTTTCCGAGCGCTTCAACGCAAAGCGCGGCAACTGTAGAGCTGTCCTTGCCGCCGGAAATTCCGACGACCGCCTTGCAGCCTCTGCCGTTCTCATCGAACCAGTCTCTGATCCATTTAACTATATCGTTTTTAACTTTCAGTGCGTCAAATGACATATAAAACACCCCTTATTTATTTTTCAGCATTACATCGTGATATCCGCCCTCGACAATGCTCGTTGAAGAAACAACCGTTATTTTAGCGTTCTTCTGCAATTCGGGAATGGACAGCACGCCGCAGTTGCACATTGTTGATTTAACCTTATACAGGCTCTTTTCGACATTGTCATGAAGCGAGCCGGCATATGTGACATAAGAATCGACGCCCTCTTCGAAAGAAAGCTTTGCCTTTCCGCCAAGGTCATATCTTTGCCAGTTTCTCGCTCGGTTGGAGCCTTCGCCCCAATATTCCTTGACATATGTTCCGTTGATATTTATTTTCGGCGTCGGGCTTTCGTCAAATCTCGCGAAATACCTGCCGAGCATCATAAAGTCAGCGCCCATTGCCAGAGCGAGCGTCATATGATAATCGTGGACTATGCCGCCGTCGGAGCAAACGGGAATATATATTCCTGTTTTTTCATAGTATTCGTCTCTCGCCTTCGAGACCTCGATAAGCGCGGTGGCCTGACCTCTGCCTATGCCCTTTGTTTCGCGGGTAATGCAGATTGAGCCGCCGCCTATTCCGACCTTGACAAAGTCCGCCCCGGCTTCGGCAAGGAACATAAAGCCGTCCCGGTCAACGACATTTCCGGCGCCGACCTTGACGCTGTCGCCGTATTTTTCTCTGATGAAGTCTATCGTCTGCTTCTGCCAGCAGGTGTAGCCCTCGGAGGAATCTATGCAAAGAACATCTGCACCGGCTTCAACAAGAGCGGGAACCCTCTCAGCGTAGTCCCGGGTGTTTATGCCCGCGCCGACAATGTATCTTTTCTTTGAATCAAGGTTTTCGTTCGGGTTTTCCTTATGCTGATCGTAGTCCTTTCTGAAGACAAGGTAAACGAGTCTTTGCTCGCTGTCGATTATCGGAAGCGAATTCAGCTTATGATCCCAGATTATGTCGTTTGCTTCCTTGAGCGTTGTGGTATCCGGCGCAGTAACGAGCTTTTCAAACGGAGTCATAAATGATGAAACCTTTTCGTCGGTCGACATCCGGCTGACGCGGTAATCTCTGCCGGTAACTATGCCGAGGAGTCTGCCGCTGCCGGTGCCGTCTTCTGTCACGGCAATGGTGGAGTGCCCCGTTCTTTCAACAGTTTCAAGAACATCGGCAAGCGTCGCGTCCGGCTTTAAATTCGAATCGCTGACGACAAAGCCGGCTTTATAGCTTTTGACCCTGGCGACCATGGCGGCTTCGCTCTCTATCGGCTGCGAGCCGTAGATAAACGAAATTCCGCCCTCTTTGGCAAGCGCGACCGCCATTGTGTCGTCTGAAACGGACTGCATTATTGCCGAAGCGAGCGGGATATTGAGCGAGAGAGAGGGCTTCTCGCCTTTTTTGAATTTGACCAGCGGGGTCTTCAGGCTGACATTATCCGGTATACAGTCAGGAGCCGTATAGCCCGGTATCAGAAGATATTCGCTGAATGTTCTTGACGGTTCATCATAATAAAAAGCCATTTTTTATCCTCCGAAGCAAAAATTCTCCAAGGTTATAAAACCCCGATTCTGAGTTGTTATTATTGTCGAATATTGTATATGTTTACAGGAAAAATTGCAATAGGCATATTTCCAGAAATTTCGCATTTATCAGCTCTTATCATTGGTCAAATCGCCGTTTCCGTTGACGGGTATGGCTTCGCCGAGACAGGTCGGGGCCGGTTTCACAATACATTTGACAAAATCCTTGTCGCGGGCGAGGATCTCTCTGACATCGCGGTAAAACTGCCCCGCGTACTGCCTTTGATCAGAGGTCACGCCGTAAGCCTCAAGACCAAGCTTTTCGGCTATATAAAGCGCGCGGTAAAGGTGATATTCCTGCGTGACAATTATCATTTTTCTGACCTTAAAGATTTCCTTTGCCCTATAAATCGAATCATATGTCGAAAAGCCGGCATGATCCATGAAAACATCGCTGCTTTCAACGCTTTCGTCAACCGCAAATTTTTTCATTACATTCACTTCGTCATAATTTTTCCTGCCGTGGTCGCCGGACATCAGCAGCTTCGGCGCGGCCCCGCTTTTATAAAGCTCGACTCCCCTTTCGAGTCTGTCGTTGAGCATAGGGCTGGGCTGATCGCCGCGAACCCCGCACCCGAGCACGAGTATGCAGTCGGCGTCCGTTATTCCGGCGGCTTCTTCCGGAGTAATCAATCTTTCGCGGGCGCTTCGTATAACAAATCCGTTGACGCCGAAAACGGCGCACAGGCCTAAAACGCATACCGCGCAAAGGCAAACGGCGGCTTCGAGTAATTTTTTCTTCTTTGATCTGACCTTCTTTTCGTGAATTTTATTTTTCATTCTTATCTTCCTTTCTTTATTTCTTCCGGCCGGACTCCAATGTCTTTGCCTTAATTTTACACTATGCAATGGATTTTGTAAAGCCGCCGGCGGCCTGTGAATTGTAACATTTAACCGAATTTAAGTGCGTCTGCCTCGCCGTTAGTGATTATCAACAAAATTCTTTTCGGACTTCCTTGGAATTATTATTGATTGTACTTATTGATTTATTACGCATAAAACAGTATACTATATATGAGTAAAGCAGAAAGGAGTTTTGTCAATGAAAAAGGTTATTTGCAAAGTTGAGTACGACACGGATAACGCAGAGCTTGTAAAGAAAGTGACCTTCGGCAACTTCGGTGAAAGCGACGGCTATGAAGAAAGCCTTTACAAGACGGCGAAAGGAACCTATTTTCTCTATGTCAACGGCGGCGCCGATTCAAAGTATCCCACAGAAGACATCAAGCGTATGTCTAAGGACAAGGCTGCGGCATGGATTGAAAACAACTGAGAAAATTTTATTCAGCCATAAAGAGAAGCGCGACGGAAAATCCGTCGCGCTTCTGCTTGTCGAAAAATACTTTTCGACAAGCAGTGAGACTGCCGGGAAAGGATGACCGATGGCATTTTCTTCGGGCGACAGGCGTACAAGGGTACTCCGAGACCGAAAAAATGCCAAGCATACATGCGTTCGGGCGCATTTATCGGCAGTCTGAAGCGCGGCGGAAATCCGTCGCGCTTCAGCTTTTTAATAGTCTTCGGGAATTTCAAATGATAGTTTTCCGAGCTTTCCGCCTCTGTATTCATCAAGCAGCATCACAGACGCTCTTTCCGTGTCTATTTCTCCGCCGCTTATAAGCATTCCCCTTTTTCTGCCGATAAGCTCCATGACCTCATATGGCTCTGCGGAGCTTATATCCTCGGCTTTCAGCTTATATCTTTCGCAAAGCAGAGCGGAATAATCCTTCATCAGCACCTCGAGAAGCCTCAGAGCCATAGTCTCGCTGTCAGTTACATCGTCCTTGACCGAGCCGATGAACGCCAGTCTGTCGCCGACCGTTTTATCATCAAATTTCGGCCAGAGAACGCCCGGTGTGTCGAGCAGCTCAATGCCGTTGCCGATAACAAACCACTGATTTTGTCTTGTCACGCCCGGCTTATCGGCGACCTTGGCTCTGCTTCTGCCCGCCATTCGGTTGATAAACGAGGATTTGCCAGTGTTCGGTATTCCGACGACCATCACCCTGAGAGCCTTGCCTGCCATTCCCTTTTCCTCGTTTGACCTGATTTTATCGGCCAGTATCTGCCTGACAAGCGGTCTGTATGCGTTCAGGCCCTTTCCGCTGCGGCAATCAACAGCAATCGCATGTTGCCCTTTTGATCTGAAATATTCTATCCATCTTTTTGTGACTGCGTCGTCAGCCATATCGCATTTGTTGAGAAGCACTATTCTCGGCTTTCTCTGCGTCAGCTCGTCAAGCTCCGGATTTCTGCTGCTCATCGGTATTCTTGCGTCGAGCAGCTCCGTCACAGCGTCAACGAGAGGCAGGCTTTCTTTTATCAGCCTGCGCGTCTTTGCCATATGCCCCGGAAACCACTGCACCGTCTGTTTCTGAAAATCAGCCATAAAATTTCTCTCCTGTTCATTTCGTCTGCGCGAAAAAATCAGAGCGGAAAACCCGCTCTGATAATTATAACCGTTTTTCTTGTTTTTGTAAAGCGTCATCAGGCATTGCAGACTTTTTCCACAAGGTCGGTGTAAAATTTGAAGTATCCCTCGCGCGAGCCGAACTCGCCTGTCTCGGCCGCACTGCAGAAATCATAGTGATCGACGCCCATCAGAGTCGACATAACATACCAAACGCCGGTCTGAAGCGTTCTTTCTGCATCATATGTAATATGGTCTTCGTCAAAGGGATAAAGTGCGCTTTTGACGGGAACAATTCCGTCGTTCGCACCCCATGATTTATCAATGAACTTGCCGCCGACAAACATATTGACTGAGGCGGAAGCAAGGAAAGATGTCAGGTTGAACATTTTAAAAATATTATACTGCTTATCAGCCGTTGTATATCCGCATTTGCCTGTCTTTGTGATGCAGGCGGAATATGAGAAACAATAAGCCGTTTTGACTGTTTTTATCTTTTTGTTGAGCTTTTCGGCTCCCTGAACAGTCAGGTCATAGCCGCAGTGGTCGCCGGAAAGAGCGAGTTTCATGCACTTGGCGGGGCTGAATCTGACTTTTTCACCGCTCGCCGGATCAGCCGAGAGCCCCCACTGATCGAGCATCAGATCGCCCTTTGACTCACCTTTGACCGACTGATAGTGCATAACGAGCATCATTATAAATTCCGGCACTACAAGGTCTGAGGCGTAATTTGAAACGGTCGAGCCGTTATGCGGTGAAGATATGGTGGATACAGAATATACTCCCTTTTCGTGGCCGCCCTTGAAAAGCTCCGAGCAATCGGCGCAAGCCGCTTTTTCATCTTCGTCGCCGTAAGCGAGAAGAGAAGCCAGAAGACGGACGGTTTCGCCGCCGAATGAGTGACCGACGAAATTCAGCGGGGATTCAAGATCCCACGGCTCGCCCATTGCGGCCTTGCCTGTATAGTCTCTGCCGAATCTTTCGTGTCCGTATTTTTTAGAGTGCGCCTCGCCGTAATCAACGACAGTTCCCGTCAGCTTCGCATAAAGCTCGCAGGCTCTGTCCCACGCGCTGCTGTAAGCGCCGACCGCCGGATTATAGACGGTGTAGCCTTTTTCGCGAAGATATGTCATAACATTATTCTCCGGCTGAGTTCCCCAGTAAGGCGTTTTGCTCTCCTGCGGTGAATCCTCACCCCAGCCGCTCATTCCGTGAACGAAGATAAATGGGTAATTCGTCTTGCCTGCGTTTCCGGCGAAAGCCGGCACGCTCACGCTGAAAATAAGACAGACGCTCAGCACAAGGCTGATAACCGATATCAGTTTTTTACTTTTCATAATTATATATCCTCCGTTATTATAATCATTGCGTCCAAACCCTGTCGGGCGGTATAATGCCCTATATTAGAACATAAAAGTACACAGACAGTCAACAATATCCGCAAAAGCCTAATATTTGTTTATATTTATCAAGACTTTTCACTTTCCTGTTTAAGGTATTCTTCAAGGGTTTTGTCGGCGACAAAAAAATTCTCAAGAACGGCTCTGCCGTCTTTTATCCTGACGGTTATATATATTTCGCTTCCGTAATCATAAATTTTGTGAAACAGCGACTCATATGCCCGGCTGTTGAGCTTCAGGCTGTTGACAGGAAATTCAAAGTCCCGGCTGCTTTTGCTGATGACATAGTCTGATGCCGGTCTGACATAGGTCATTTTCAATATTCTCGCAAAGCCGTCCTCACCGACAGAGATAACGCCGTATTTTTCCCCCTTTTTATATTGGGAGCCGTCAATGCCGATCACATCGAACTTGACTTTTTTCCCGACTGCGTAGGCGCTGATTCTGAACTTATACTCAGTTCCGTTCTCCAGAATATCATATTTCTGTCTGATAACAGCGATCGGAACGAGAAGCTGAATCAGAGTCACTGCGGCCAGAATAATAATCAGAATTTTTTTCTTCATTGGTCCTCCACCTCACTGACAGACTCGCGCGCCTTTCTCTTTTTGGCAAGCCGCCTGTTAAATATAAACAGAACAACGCCCGCCGCTATGAACGCAATGCCTTTCACGAAAATATCGAAATCCCAGTCAAAGAAACGCATTATTACTGTGGCACCGATCAATATAAGGCCGGCATTTGTCAGAAACATATCAAAGCTTTCAGAGCCGGTGACTATGAGAGCTATACCCATTGCGACAACCGCGGTATTAGCTATGACCGTGGATATTATTCCTCCGGATATTATTCCCGAATAGCTGAGGCAGGAAAGCGCAGTGCATACAGCCGCAGAAATCATAACGACAGCCTTAAGTTTTCCGAAGCCTCTGACAGCGGCGGCGATAAAGGCGGCAACACAAACCAAAACAGCCGGTATTATTCCCGCAAGCCAATCATTCATCGCCGGACTGTTCCCCTGATACCAGGCGTGACCGCCGGCAAAAACTACGGTCGAAACAGCAATTCCGAGCGTACCGATAACCTTGAACGGGTCTGCATATTCGCTTTCCTTGGGGGAAAGAGCGAATATGAGCATAAAATACGCAAGATAAGAGGCGTTGGAATAAATACCAGCCGCCCCGACGGCAACCGTGGCGATTGAAAACGAAGCGAGAACGCTCAGCCATGCGACAAAGGCGCATCTCCTCCTGTCAGGCGTTTCCTCGCCCTTTATCCGCAGAACGGAAAGTATTCCGCCCGCAATAAGCGCGGCAAAAAAGGCAAATCTGATAAATCCAATATTATCGACGCTTCTTTCCGCCCAGAAAATCACGCCCGCAAAATAGACGGCCAGCGGCGAAACCGCCGACAACACATAGATAACAGGCAGAACAAGAAGCGAGCAAATCAGAACATAGTTTTCGACAGCCGAGTATATTTCAAAGCTGTTGAATATCATAGCGAGCGTTGCAAATATTCCGGCTGTATAAAATATCGAGACACATTCGCGAAACAGCGTGCTGTCATATTTTTTAGCTATGGTGAAGAACGCCGCCGCCTGGCCGAGCAGCATCGGCAAAAATGATATAGCTGTCTTGCCTGCAAGCGGAATATTTTCCCAGTTTGTCGCAAACAGCAATATTATTCCGGCTCCGATAAGGACTGAACTTAGAATCGAAAAAATTGTCACAAGCGTCACCGTTCCGCCCGCGGAATATCTTTCTCTCAGTCTGTCGGCTGCGCCGGAATCTATAATGTTTTCTTTTTCCCATTCGTCAATTTCTTTGAGAAGTCTTTTTCTTGTCACCGAATGTCCCTCCTTTACAGTATAAATATATCACGGAAAGGAAAATTTTTCAATACAAAATAATCAGCCGATCCCGCCGGGCTTCTCAATATTGAACGCATATGAAAGGTATGCGCTGTTTTGCGCGAAAGGACGCATTATGTTCCAGTATCCGACCGCACTTATGCCGAACTCCTCCGCCAGGTCGAATTTTGCCTTAATGCTTCTGATATCCTCGAACCAGACGATATGCTCCCTGCCCTCTGAAAAATATTCAAAATACGGCGACATTGCCGTCTCGTCAAAGCTTATCGCCGCATTGTTTTCGGCGGCAATAGAAACGGCTGTCTGATTTCCGATGCTTCTCGCTCTTGATATTCCCTTTTCAAAAGGCAGCGTCCAGTCGTAGCCGTAATTCGGGATTCCCATCTGTATTTTTTCGATGGGTATTGCGCTGACCGCATATTCGATAACCCGCCTGACCTGATTGAGCGGCGCCACCGCCATCGGCGGCCCATAGGTGTAACCCCACTCATAGGTCATCACAAGAACATTGTCGGCAATCGCTCCTATTCTTTCGTAGTCGTGGGCTTCATACAACAGTCCCTGCTGAGAAGCTGAGGTCTTGGGAGCAAGGGCGGTATTGAGCAGAAGCCCCTGCGCATGCAGCTTGTCTCTCGCATTCTCAAGGAACGCAATATATGCGTCTTCGTCGTCGGGATCGACATATTCAAAATCAACATCAAGCGCAACATAGCCTTTTTCAAGCATGGTCTCAACCACATTGTCAAGCACAAGATTCTGATAATTCAGATCATAGAAAAGAGCGTTTGCCTTTCCTCCCGAAAAGCTGCCCTGCTCGTCTATTGTGGTGAAAACAAGAACGGGTGCCGCCTCGTATTCATAGGCAAGGGCTATAAGCTCTTCATCGTCGACCGGTATCGGCTCGCCGCTCTCTTTAAAGCCATAGGAAAAAATCGCAAAATAGGACATAAACGGCAGCGCACAGCGAAGAATGTCTCTGTTTATGTAGCTGTACGCATAACCAGTGGTGCTCATGCTTCGCGTTTGTTCACCCCTGAACGCTATCGTGAGCTGACTGCCGGGGTACAAAGTCGGGTTCAGCATCAGAGACGGATTCTTTTGAAGAAGCTCTATAACCGTGACGCCGTATGCGTCGGCTATCGAATAAAGGTTATCTCCCCTGCTGACCGTGTGAACGACAGACGGAATGAGAACGATAAGCGTCTGACCGACCACAAGCTGCTGAGACGGTGAAAGGCCGTTGTCCGTTCTCAACCGCTCGACCGAAACGCCGTAAAGCGCCGCAATCGAATATAGGGTATCTCCGGCTTTGACTATATGTATAAGCATATTATCAGCTCCTTTTATTCGCCGCGTCTCAGCGCGCGAAAGTCTGATAATATTATATTCACCTTGCTATAAAAGTGTGACGGGCGCAGCCGGAATTCGGGAAAAATATTTTTGAGGGTGCAAAGGTCTTTACAAACCGGGCTTGAGCGTGTATAATTGTTTCGTTTAAATAACCGCTCGTAGCGTAGCCGGATAACGCATCAGACTCCGACTCTGAAGATCATGGGTTCGAATCCCGTCGGGCGGGCCATGTAAGAAACCTCTTTTGTCTGACAGACAAAAGAGGCTTTTTCATTTTCTGCGAAAATATTTTGTCGGAATATCAAAAAATACAAAAAATTTTTCTATTATAAAGCGAAAAGTCCGTTTTATCGGACACGAAATATCATAAAATGTTATCAAAAGGAAAAACAGTCGAGAAGGCATCACTGATTGGATTTGCCAAAGTCCGTCCGGAAAATAAGGCGTGAAATCCTCATAAACTGCGTCCGCACACAGCGCAGTTTATGCCTGTGACACAAGCTTATTTTCCGGCGGTTTTTCAATGAGGAGAAAATATAAATTTGTGAAAAATCCGTATTTCGGTGCTTCTGCGTTTTAGTAATCTCCTACGCCCCGCTGTCCGGCGGCTGAACGCAGAAATCGCAAATGACAGCCTCGACACAAAGGCGACAAGCTTCATCTGAAGCTTGTCGCTTTTTTCAGCCTTTTGATTTTGCATTTATTTTATGCGGCGAATAATTTTGAGTCTGAAAATAAGATTATTCAGCGCATGAACATTATGTTAAATATCATTGCTCTCGGATTATCATTTCGGCGAGCTTTTTCATTGAAATTCCCCTGTCCATGCTCATCTTCTGAAGAAGATAGTGCGCCGTGTCTTCGCTTATGTTCTTTCTCTTGATAAGTATTTTCTTTGCTTCCTCCACGGCGTTGGCCTTCTGACTGTCATATGAGGTCTTTTTATAGTCGGTCACATTCATCAGGGACTCGACCGCCGACAAAAACTCGCCGACATTGACGGGCGCCGTGAAAACGGTCAGGTTGCTTGAATAAAAGGGCACTGGCATTCCCGGCGGCAATATAGCTATTATATCCCAGTCGAGCGAAAGCGCGTCTTTGATATCGTTGACCGAGGAGTCTCTGAGCGCCGAAACGATAAGTATTCCGCCGCCGAGCCTGTCGCAGAGCGAAAGCAGCTGAACCTCGCTTTTGCAGGAATATGTGTCATAAGCCGAAAGCGTCATAAGGAGGCGGTTTATCTTAGTTATCATATTCTGACTTGAAGAAGCAATAACTATACTCCTCATGCGCCCGATCCTCCCTTAAAAAGTGAAAGGCACACCGCTTTCTGCGATGTGCCGATAAATCAAAGTCTCTTATTCAGCGAAGCCTGATTCAACAAGCTTTACAAGCTCTTCAACAGCCTGTTCTTCATCGGAACCGCCTGCGATAATACGAATATCCGTACCACCCATAATGCCGAGCGAAAGTACGCCGAGAAGGCTCTTCGCGTTAACTCTGCGTTCATCCTTTTCAACCCAGATTGACGACTTGAATTCGTTAGCCTTCTGGATGAAGAAAGTTGCCGGACGAGCGTGAAGACCGACCTGATTCTGAACTGTTACATCTTTAACATACATAGTAATATCTCCTACATAAAAATCGCTGATAAATATACTTTTTTAACTGCGTTTATTATATCACAAAGATTTAATTCGTCAATGTTTTTATGCGACTAAATTCGCTTTTTTAATCAAATTTGGTTGTAACAATGAATATTTTTTGTTTTATAAGCATATGTTTGTGCAAAATTGCTATAAAATCTGACCGGTTTATTCTTCTTTGGCGCCGTTTTCTTTCAGTTTTTTCTTAAATTCGCGCAGATACTCGATATCCTGCTTTGTCAGTTCGGCTTTCGACAGCATATCCGGTCTTCTCAGATAGGTTCTTTCAAGCGATTTTTCCCGCCTGTACCTTTCAATATTAGCGTGGTGCCCCGATAATAATATATTCGGAACCTGCTTTCCGTGCCATTCAAACGGCCTTGTGTATTGCGGATATTCCAGCAGACCGGAAAAATGGCTCTCATCAGTGAAGGCTTCTTCACCCGATAAAACGCCCGGGAGCATTCTCGAAATGCTGTCGGCTAGTATCACTGCCGGCATCTCTCCGCCCGTCAGAACATAGTCGCCGATGGATATTTCTTCATCGACTATCTCTTCGATAAGCCTTTCGTCAACGCCCTCATAGTGTCCGCAGAGAATAGCGATATTATCCATTTTTGATAGTTCTTTTACTCTCTGCTGATTCAGAACCTGCCCCTGTGGAGACATATATATAAGATGCACCTTCTTGTGCTCCCTCTCGCAGACGTTCATATAGCAGTCATATATCGGCTGAGTCTGCATCAGCATTCCCATTCCGCCGCCGTAGGGCGCATCGTCAACCCGGTTATGCTTATCCTTTGTGAAATCGCGGATATTTATGCAGTTAATTTCGACATATCCGTTTTCTCTCGCTCTGCCGATTATGCTTTCGCTGAGGACCGCTTCGCACATTTCGGGGAACAGAGTCAATATATCAATCTTCATCGTCAAAAATTCCTCTCAGCGGTCTGATTCTGACCGTTCCGTTCTCAACATCGGCGTCGATAACGACCTCGGGTATAGCCGGAATAAGATATTCCCTGCCGCCCGATGTTATATGCCAAACATCGTTGGCGCCGGTCTGGCTCACGCCGGAAAGCTCGCCGTATTCTCCGCCGTCGTCGGCGTCAACAACTCTGCAGCCGATGAGATCCTGGATAAAATAGCTGTTTTTTTTGATATGAGCGTCGTTTCTGTCCATAAAAACGATCTTATTGCGAAGCTTTGAGGCTTCTTCAATGCTTGAAACGCCCTCCAGAACCGCAAGCACGATATTGCCGTGGACTCTCGATGAAACGACATTCACGGCGGACGAACCGTCGGCGTCAAAATAAAGCTTTTTCAGTTTTTTCAGAAATTCGGGCGTGTCGCACCACGGATTTATCCTGACCTCTCCTCTGACTCCGTGAGTTCCGACTATCTGCCCCACCTCAAGATATCTTTTGAGCATATGGCACTCCCTCTGTCAATGTTTCTTTGTGACCTTTTTTCTGTTGCCGTTTTCGTCAACTATATATGTGTTTTCAAGCTGCGTGACAAGACTTCTTTTAAAGCTCTGGATATACTCGGAGCGAAGTCTCTGCTGTTCGTCCCTTTCATCTGCATTCAGTCCCGTCTCTCTTGCTTTTCTTGCCAGCTCGTTGATTCTGTCTATTTCTGCCTGTCTCATTTATTATCCTCCCACTTCTTCCATTCATCGGGGCAATAGCCGACTGTCGCCGACCTGCCGTTTCTGACTATCGGCGTTTTGAACATTCCCTGATTTTCAAGCAGCTTTTCTTCCCTTGCTTCGTCCGAAGCCAGATATTTCATAAAGCACTTCTCATATTCCTTTGACGAAGTGTCGATCAGCGCCTGCATTGAGCCCACAGCTTTTTTGATGCTGTTATACTCGCCCTTGCTCATGCCGTATTTTTGAAGATCGACAAACTGATATCTGATGTTTCTTTCTTTGAAGTACCTCTCGGCCTTCTTCGTGTCGAAGCACTTTGTTTTTCCGTATATCTGTATATTCATTTTTTCACCGCCGTATAGGATATGACGGAAAATGCGTTTTGGACCTTTGTGTGACCGCCTTTTCCGTCGGCTTAATACTACTATTATACATAAAAAAAGATTTTTGTAAATGCTTATAGACATAATCTTTTCCGTGAGTTATACTAAAGCCGCAGGACTTTTGACCGGAGGTGAAAGCATGGAAATCAGGCTCAGTGCGGCCGCCGAAAAGCTCATTGATATTCTGAACGGCGCCGGCTTTGAGGGGTACGCGGTCGGCGGCTGCGTCCGTGACGGAATAATGGGCAGAGTCCCGGACGATTTTGATATAACGACCAACGCCTCGGCCGATGAAATGAAAGAGCTTTTTTCCGGTTACAGGCTTTTGCTTCAAGGCGTGAAGCACGGCACTGTTGCCGTTGTGACAGACGGCGGTATCGTTGAATGTACCACCTATCGGATTGACGGCAGTTATTCCGACGGCAGGCATCCGGATAAGGTCAGATTTTCTTCAAGACTTTCGGACGATCTGTCAAGGCGTGATTTCACGATAAATGCCGTCGCGTACAGCAAAAAAAGCGGAACAGTCGATCCTTTCGGGGGCATTGACGACATCAGGAATAAAATCATCCGCGCTATCGGCGATCCCGATATGCGCTTTAATGAGGACGCGCTGAGAATAATGCGCGCAATGCGGTTTTCGTGTGTTCTCGGTTTTTCGGTTGAAGAAAACACAGCCGAAAGCATGCTGCGAAATTTGGGCAGACTCGCTCTCGTTTCAGACGAACGAATTACGCAGGAATTTGAAAAGCTTATCACAGGCGCAAATATACGCAGTGTTCTGGAAAAATTCGGAAAGATAATATCCGAAATAACGGGCGGGCTTGAGATAACAGAAAATGTAATAAGCGACATTGAAAAAGCCCCGAATGACTTCTGCGTCAGGCTTTTCGCTCTTCTGAGACATGACGGAGAGCCGCTCAAAAAGCTGTCGGAAAGCAGGATAATTCTGAAAAAAGCCGACAGAAAAATCATCGGGCAGCTTCTGTTGATGAAGCCGCCCGAAAGCAGAACAGAGATAAAATATCTGCTCAGCCGGTTTGACAAAGACGCTGTCAGAAAATATATCCGTTATCTTGATGACGCTTCGCTCGCCGCAGAGCTTGAGAGCGTTCTCGCAAGCGGAGAATGTTTCAGTCTGTCACAGCTTGAAATAAACGGCGACAAGCTCATGAAGCTCGGCTTTCGCGGCAGAGAGATCGCAAAGGTCAAGAACATTATTCTAAACGGGATAATCGCCGGAAACATCAAAAACAGCGAAAAGGATATCGCGGAATATCTCAAGACCGTGGCAGTCTCCGATATTGACAAAGTGCCCGGAAACGGCCGGTAGATTGCCGTCATATTCTTACATTGGAGATCACAGCAGCGCAGAGGTCGGTGAATATCGGCCTCTGCGCTATATATTCCGCCGGATTCAGAATGTCTAAAACAAATATAATCATGACTTGACAGCCGCAATATCTTTGCTCGTTAATCAACCGAAGCAGTCATATTTCGGGCGTATCACATAAAAGTCAAAAATATATGCCGATTCAATAGAAATTTGTCAAAAATATGATATAATTAAAAGAATGGGAGGTGCTTGTATGGACGAAATCAGGCAAAGTGCGAAACAGCCGCAAAACAAAGCCGAAGAAGAACAGAGTCTTAAAAGAGGAAATTTGAAAATCTTTTTCGGATATGCTGCCGGAGTCGGAAAAACCTATGCTATGCTCAAAGCCGCTCACGAGGCAAAGAGCTGCGGCACTGATGTCGTTGCCGGATATATTGAGCCTCACGCCGATCCGCAAACCTCCGAATTGCTCAACGGTCTGGAATGTCTTCCGAAGCTTGTCGCCGAATGTAACTGCGTCAGTCTCACCGAGTTTAATCTCGACGCGGCGCTTGAAAGAAAGCCCGCCCTGATACTCGTTGACGAGCTTGCGCACACCAATGCGCCGATATGCCGCCACGCCAAGCGCTTTCAGGATATTGAAGAGCTGCTGACTGCGGGAATTGATGTTTATACAACCGTCAATGTTCAGAACATTGAAAGCCTTAATGACACGGTGGCGTCAATAACCGGAATCCCGGTGAATGAACGGATACCGGATTCGGTGTTCGACAACGCAAATCAGGTCGAGCTTGTTGACATTGAGCCGCAGGAGCTGATCGAGCGGCTGAACGCAGGAAAGATATACAGTCCCGCCAAAGCGGAGAACGCCGACCGGAATTTCTTCACGGTCGAAAACCTCACTGCGCTTCGGGAAATGGCGCTTCGCCGATGCGCCGACCGGGTGAATATGCTGACGGAAAGCGCAAGAATCAAAAGCCACAGCGATTATCACACCGACGAGCATATTCTTGTCTGTCTTTCTTCCTCACCGTCTAACGCAAAGATAATCCGGACCGCCGCCCGAATGGCGAATGCGTTCCGCGGCGATTTCACGGCTTTGTTTGTTGAAACGCCCGACTTTCAGGTTTTGCCGGAGGAGGATGCGAAACGCCTTCGCAGCAATATGCGGCTTGCCGAGCAGCTCGGCGCCAAGATCGAGACGGTCTACGGTGAAGATGTTCCCTATCAGATAGCCGAATTTGCCAGGCTTTCCGGCGTTTCAAAAATAGTTATCGGAAGAAGCGCGGCAACGAGAAAAAGCATTTTCGGCAAGCCGACGCTAACGGAAAAGCTGATTGCAAGCGCACCGAATCTGGAGGTGCATATTATACCCGACGCTGAGGGAAAAGCCACCGCATATCGCGCCAAAAACGCCAAAAAGAAAAGTGAATTTGTGTTTTCCGTTGCCGATATTCTGAAAAGCGTTGCGATCCTGATAGCGTCAAGCTGCATCGGGATGCTTTTCCGCCATCTTGGCTTTGCGGAGGCAAATATCATCACTGTGTATGTTCTCGGTGTGCTGATAACCTCCGTTGTCACAAGGCATCGGATTTACAGCCTTATTTCTTCGATCGTCAGCGTTCTGGTGTTCAATTTTCTGTTTACCGAGCCGCAATTCACTCTTAAAGCATATGACCAGGGCTACCCCGTCACATTTCTGATAATGTTCTTGGCGGCAATGCTGACAAGTACGCTCGCAGTCAAGCTTAAAAACCACGCAAAGCAGGCGGCGCAGGCTGCCTACAGAACGAAGGTGCTGTTTGACACAAATCAGCTTCTTCAGCAGGCAAAAGACAAAAACGAGATAGTTTCCGCAACGGCAAATCAGCTCATCAAGCTGCTCGGGAAAGATATTGTTTTCTATCTGACTGAAAACGACAAGCTGAGCGAGCCTCATATTTTCACTCTTTCCGGCGAATCGGCAGACGAAGAAATAACAACGGCTGACGAGAAAGCGGCGGCCGAATGGGTGCTGAAAAACAACAAGCACGCCGGCGCCACGACAGAAACTCTTTCAAACGCAAAGTGCCTTTATCTGGCGGTAAGAGTGAACAGCCGGGTTTACGGCGTTGTCGGAATTTATATCGACTCACAGCCTCTTGACTCATTTGAAAAAAGCATTCTGCTGTCAATACTCGGCGAGTGCGCACTGTCACTGGAAAACGAAAAGAACGCAAGAGAAAAGGAAGAAGCGGCTGTTCTCGCAAAGAACGAACAGCTGCGGGCAAACCTGCTCAGAGCGATTTCGCACGATCTGCGCACACCGCTGACCTCAATTTCAGGCAATGCGAGCAATCTTTTATCAAACGGCGACTCCTTTGACGAAAAAACAAAGAAACAGCTTTATACCGATATTTATGACGACTCAATGTGGCTGATAAATCTTGTTGAAAATCTTCTTTCAGTCACGAGAATCGAAGAAGGCCGCCTCAATCTTCGAATTACCGAAGACCTCGTTGACGATGTTATTTCCGAAGCTCTTCACCATGTTAACAGAAAAAGCGTTGAACATAATATCTCAGTTCAGCCCAGAGAAGATTATCTTCTGGCTAAAATGGACGCAAAGCTCATGGTGCAGGTCATCATAAATATTGTGGATAACGCCATTAAATATACTCCGAAAGGCTCCGACATCATAATCAGAACATGGAAGCAGGGCGACAAGGCGATGATTTCCGTTTCAGATAACGGTGAGGGCATACCCGACGACAGAAAAGAGCGGATTTTTGATATGTTTTACAGCGGGGCAAACAAGATCGCCGACAGCCGCCGCAGCCTGGGACTCGGGCTTTCGCTCTGCCGTTCCATCGTCAACGCGCACGAAGGCACAATCACAGTTTCTGACAATAAACCGCATGGTGCGGTGTTCACCATAGCATTACCCGCCGGGGAGGTAGAAATTCATGAATAAACCTTTGATATTGGTTGTTGAAGATGACAATTCGGTCAAAAATCTTATCACAACCACCCTTAAAGCGCACGATTACCGATATCTGACAGCGCAGAACGGCGCGTCTGCAATTCTCGAAGCGTCGTCGCATAACCCCGATATCGTTCTGCTTGATCTTGGGCTTCCCGATATCGACGGCGTTGAAGTAATCAAAAGAATCCGCACATGGTCGAATATGCCCATAATAGTTATCAGTGCGAGGAGCGAGGACACCGACAAAATAGACGCACTTGACGCAGGCGCGGACGATTATCTGACAAAGCCCTTTTCGGTCGATGAGCTTCTGGCAAGGCTCAGAGTCACCCAGAGACGGCTGAATATGATGCAGAACGAATCAGCTGCCGAGAACTCCGTTTTCACAAACGGCAAGCTGAAAATTGACTACGCCGCCGGCTGCGCTTATCTCGGTGATGAGGAGCTTCACCTGACGCCCATTGAATATAAACTTTTATGTCTGTTTTCAAAAAATGTAGGAAAAGTCCTGACTCACACCTTTATAACCCAGAGTATATGGGGCAGCACCTGGGATAATGATATTGCGTCCCTGCGCGTCTTTATGGCAACGCTTCGCAAAAAGCTTGAAAAGGATCCCGATTCGCCGCAATATATCCAGACGCATATAGGCGTCGGTTACAGAATGATGAAGGTGGAATAAATTTTACTCAGTAACCGATCTGTTTGCCGAAAAACAGCGCCGTAGCCTTAAACGGTCCGGCGCTGTTATTTTGTTATCCATTCAGACATAGTCTGAAAGCCGCACTTTCACGCGGCTTTCTTCCTGTTAAGAGGTAGCAAAAAGATACCGGCGAAAAAATGTGGTATGGACTTGAGCCCGCAAGAAAATACACCCAATGAGATATCGCTGATGCGATATGATATACTTGCTTTGCAAGTATGATATAATATCCGTTCCTACATACGCGAAGCGTATATCATCTGCGAAGCAGATATCATACCGACAGGTATATCACCCGTGACCGCATGGAACGGATATCATTGAAAAAGCACACTTTTGTCTGCCGGGCAAAAGTGCGCTTTTTCATGGTGCATCTGACAGGGCTCGAACCTGCATGTCTTTCGGACAATGGATCCTAAATCCATCGTGTCTGCCAATTCCACCACAGATGCGGATTGCTTTGATATTATACTAAACGGAAGCTGTGCTGTCAACCGATGACAGTCCGCCCGTTTTTCACAAGAAACGGCTGCCGCAACTTATGCAGCAGCCTTATCTGACTTAATTTGCCTTTGGCGGACCTACCGTGAAAATATATTATTTTCCGAATATATTGTTCTTGCCCTTGAATATCGGGAGGATCTCGCCGTCGTCGTTATCGTTGTCATCGAAAACAGACGCGCCCTTCGACGGGGTATGAACGGACTCGACCTTCTGTGATGAAGCGCCCTTTGACTCTGTCTGAGCCTGATTCTTGTCAAGAGCCTCTCTGAAAGCGCGAAGAAGATCGCTGTTGACCGCTCCTGTTGAGGCGGTGGGGGTGAACGGTGAATTTGATGGTGCGCTTCCGATTATATTCTGATCGGGATCGCTCTGGTGCGACGGTGCGCTCTGCAAAACATTTTCATTCTTAAAGCCGGTCGCAATAACCGTGATAAGCATTTCGTCGCCCATATCCTCGTCAAATACCGAGCCGAATATGATGTTAGCGTCGGGATGAGTATTCTGAGAAATAAGGTCGCCTGCCTCCTCGATCTTGTCAAGAGGCATATCGGACGAACAGGTGACATTGATGATAACGCCGCTTGCGCCCTCGATAGTCGTTTCAAGAAGCGGACTTGTGATAGCTTTCTCGGTCGCCTCGGCCGCGCAGTCTGCGCCCTTGCCGCGTCCGATACCCATATGGGCTCTGCCGGCGTCCTTCATAACGCTCTTTATATCGGCAAAGTCAAGGTTGATGTAACCGGGCACTTTGATCGTGTCGGAAATGCTCTTGACGCCCTGCCACAGGACCTCGTTCGCCTTTCCGAAAGCGTCGCGGATACCGAGAGACTTGTCCCCTAAAAGGCGAAGTCTTTCGTTCGGAATAACAATAAGACTGTCAACATTCTTTTCGAGCTCTTTTATTCCTTCTTCGGCCTGCATCATGCGTTTTCTGCCCTCAAACCTGAACGGTTTTGTGACAATGCCGACAGTGAGTATTCCCATTTCTTTGGCTATCTCGGCAACTATCGGAGCTGCGCCGGTACCGGTGCCGCCGCCCATTCCTGCGGTTATAAAGACCATGTCGGTGTTTTTGAGCACCTCGGCGATAGCTTCTCTGCTCTCCTCAGCTGCCTTTCGGCCGACGGTCGGATCTCCGCCTGCACCCATGCAACCCGTTGTCTTTTCGCCTATCTGAATTTTATGAGTAGCCTTTGAATTTTCAAGGATCTGACGATCAGTATTTATCGAAATAAATTCAACGCCGACGATACCGGCGTCAACCATGCTGTTGACGGCGTTTCCTCCGCCTCCGCCGACACCGATGACCTTAATCTGGTTGTATGCTATGTATTCGTTGTCAATTGCGAAACCCATTAAACTTCCTCCCAAATGTATGTATTAACAAGCGCACAGCAGCAAAAATGTCGATTTTTTTGCGCACAAATTCATATTATATTGGTGATTATAGCATATATAAAATGAAATATCAATAATATAAATTAAAAACTTTATGCGTTTTTTGTGGATAATTTTGACTATTTTGACTATGCCTCGCTGCGCCCCGGCGTCACGGAAAAGCGCGAAGCGCCGCCTTATCGGCGGCGCAGTGTCAGCCTGTCTGATGTCTGTTGAGTCATGCCGTGGACTTATTGCTTTTGCCGCTTTCGGTCTTTTTGTTATTTTTGCCGTTATTTTTCGGCGCCGAAGTCGGGTTCAGCGGCTCTTCCTTAAAGAAAGCCTTGGTCACGCTCTTGAGATTTATAACGCCCTGTTGCTTGTTGTTTTCCTTTTCGAGCTTTGTAATGACCTCCTCAGCCATTTTCATCTTATCGGCGAGATCGCTTTTTGAGCCGAACTCCAGCCGCAGTTTTCCGCTGTATACGGCGGTTAGCAGATTAAGGTCGGTCACATTGACCTCGGTCAGCTTCAGCCCGGACGCGGCAGCTTCATTTATTATCTCTTTCGCTGTCTCATATTTTTCCGAGACCTTGACATTCAGCAGTTCTCCCGCCTTCGCTTCGAGTGGCTCCACGCCTTTCAGCAGCACGGTGTCTCCCGCTTTGGCGGCCTGTGTTTCAAGGATCTTGTTATTTTCATCTATAAGTATGTATTTATTGTTTTTTTCTATCGAATAAACCGGAACCGTTTCGGTTATCACAATTTCAACGGAAGACGGAACGCTTCTGACGATTTTCGCAAAGCCGACATAAGGGAGAGCGGCCGAGAGCTTATCGGTCACATTCTGTGATGTTGTGCGCCACAGGTTGTCGCCGTTTTTGACTCCGGACGCCTCGATTACCTCCTCTGCAGTGTACCTCGTGTCACCGGAAACAGATATGGTTTCTATCTTGAAAAGAACAGTCAGCGACAAAGCGACAAGCACGCAGGCAGCAATAACAACGGTGAATATCAGAGCTCTGATCACGCTTCGCCTGCGCTTTTTTCTGGCGCCGGCAGCGTAATCCCGTCTGCGCTCGTCGTTTGATCTGTAATCGACGCTGTTCTTTTTTGATTTCTTCTTTCTGCCCTTCGCCGGACTGCGGTTTTGCTTTTGTTCGGCTTTTCCGACCGTTGGGGCTATCGGTCTTTCCCTGTCGGCGGGAGTGAAGCTGCCCTGCTTTCTCGGCGCGTCATAGACATATTTTTCGCCTGCGAGCCACTTTCTTCTTTCCTCGGCAATTTCCTGAGCTCTTTTTCTCTCAGCGTTGATGCTTTGCCGTCCTCTGTCTGAATCGCGGCCGTTATTTTCCCAGTCTCTCATGCTTTATCCTCGCTTGATATCGGCTCCGATGCTCCCCAGAGCCGTTTCTATTTTCTCATATCCCCTGTCAATGTGGTGTATATTCGTTATCTCGCTTTGCCCCTCGGCTCTGAGCGCCGCCACTATCAGTGCGCCGCCTCCCCTGAGGTCTGTCGCTTCCACCCTTGCGCCGTATAGCTTTTTAACTCCGTCTATGACGGCAACTCTGTCTTCGACTCTGATCTTTGCTCCGAGTCTGATAAGCTGCGGCACATGCTTATATCTTGATTCAAATATATTTTCAACTATAACGCTCGTTCCGTCGGCCTTGGTCGCCGTCGCCATAACGGGCGCCTGGGCGTCTGTCGGAAACCCGGGATACGGCATCGTTCTGACATTTCTGACAGGCTTGAGTATTTCCGGGCTTTTGATTCTCAAAGAGCTTTTGCCGACATCAATTGAGCAGCCGGCCTGTTCAAAAACGGATATAACGCTCTTCAGATGGATCGGAGCTATGTCTTCAATTAAAACATCGCCGCCGGCCGAAGCCACGGCAGCCATATATGTCGCGGCGGTTATCCTGTCAGGTATAACACGGAATTCACAGCCGTGAAGCTTTTCGACGCCGCAAATGCTGATAGTTCCGTCCGCCTTTAATTTTATCTTTGCGCCGCACTTATTCAAAAAGTCGACCAGAACGGCTATTTCCGGCTCTCTCGCCGCATTATATATGTTGGTCACGCCCTTTGAAACCGCGCAGGCAAGAATAATATTTTCCGTGGCGCCCACGGACGGAAAGGAAAGATTTATATTTGTACCCGAAAAGGCGGCGTTTCTTTTGCAGCTGAGCTTCCCGTGGCTTTCGTCGATATCGGCTCCGAGAGCTTTGAGAGCCGATATATGAAGATCTATCGGCCGAAGCCCTATTTCACAGCCGCCCGGAGTGTAAAGCTCGGCTTTTCCGAGCCTTGAAAGCACAGAGCCGAGAAAGACAATCGAGGAGCGCATTTCACGCATCAGCCCCTCGGGTATATCGCAGCGGTCAAGCGTTCTTGAATCGACCGTTATCACATCTGCGTCTCTTTCAACGCCGCAGCCCAGAAATTCGAGTATTTTCACTGCCGCAGAGACATCGGTCAGGTCGGGACAATTATGTATGACGCACACATCATCTGTCAGAATGACCGCAGCCAATATAGGCAGGCAGCTGTTTTTGGAGCCGTGGACCCTTATCTTTCCGCCGAGTTCATTTCCGCCTTTGACGATTATGCTTTCCACTCAAAACACGACCTTTCAACCATGAACTGTTGTATTCTATGCCGAAAAGCGTTTTTGAGTGAATATGTGTTAAGCCTTGTTCCCTTTGGCGAGCCCGACGACGATCTGAGCTATTTTTTCTTTAGCGTCGATTTTTGCCATTGCTTTTGCGTTTTTGCCGATCGCTTCTCTCTTATCCCTGTTTCTAACAAGCTCGTCCACTTCGGCAATAAGTCTGTCGCCGGTCAGGTCTTTTTCTTCGATTATTATTGCGGCGCCGTTTCTGACAAGCGCCATCGCGTTGTGGTACTGGTGATTTTCTGCGACATTGGGAGACGGTACGAGTATAGAGGCTTTGCCGAGAGCTTCGATCTCGCTGAGAGACGACGCTCCGGCCCGGCAGATAACAATATCGGCCGCACTCATGCAAACATCCATGTCGTTTATATATTCTCTGATCTCGATATTGCCGTGGCTGTCAGGATCAACGCCGTTTTCCCTTATTTTATTGGGTACCCACAGTCCGTATCTGCCCGTTGAGTGCAGAAAGCGGTAGCCCTTAGCGTCGGCTCTTTTTGAAATCAGCTCGACCGCAGCTTCGTTTATGGCTTTTGCGCCGAGCGAGCCGCCCATGGAAAGTATGAGCACCTCATCGTCTCTGACCTTGAGCTCTGCTCTTGAAAAATCTCTGTCGGCCCGAAGCATCTCACCCCTGACGGGAAGCCCGGTCAGAATGCAATCATTTTTGGCGTCAAGATATTTTCTGACGCTGTCGACCGTTATCATTACTTTATCAACATGCTTTGCCAGCGCTTTATTCGTCACGCCCGGGAATGCGTTCTGCTCATGAATAGCCGTCGGAATACCCATTTTATAAGCGCATCTGAGGACGGGGCCCGAAACATAGCCGCCGAAGCCCACAACGACATCGGGATTGAAGCGCTTTATTATCTTTTTTGTCTGAAAAGAAGATTCAATCAGATAGAACAGTGTTCTTATATTTTTCGCAATATTTTTGAGGCTCAGCTTTCTCTGAAAGCCGGATATTGATATAGCGGCAAAGTCAAAGCCCGCCTGAGGGACAAGCTTTGACTCCATTTTGTTTTTTGTTCCGATGAAAAGTATTTCACTTTCCGGATATTTTTCTCTTATCTCGCCGGCAACGGCAAGTGCGGGATTTATGTGACCGCCCGTTCCGCCGGCGGCAAAAAGGAATTTCATCTGAATGATACCTCACTTATGTTTTTTCGATGCTGCTGTTTCTCGACACTGACAGTATCAGCCCCATCTCCACAAGCAATATGACAAGGGAGGTGCCGCCGTAGCTGAAAAACGGGAGCGATATTCCGGTGTTAGGAATAGCGTCCGAAACAACGGCGATGTTGAGTATAACCTGCATACCGACCTGAAGCGCTATGCCCATAGCGAGCATTGAGCCGAAAACATCCTTCGCTTTGACGGCTATCCGGAATGCTCTGAAAACAAGGGCGGCGAAAAGGCCGATTATGAATATTGCCCCGACGAAGCCAAGCTCCTCGCAGACTATCGCGAAGATGAAGTCGTTCTGCGGCTCGGAGACATACATATGCTTCTGTCTTGAATTGCCGAGTCCAAGGCCGAACGGGCCGCCCGAAGCTATCGCTCTCAGGCTCTGATTTGTCTGCCATCTCGCGCCGAGCGGTTTATATGTCTTGTCTGTCCATGCGATAATTCTTTCGCCGGCATAACCAGGAAGTATATCGGGCCTTTTGACAACGATAAACACCGCCGCGGCAACTATTGCCGCAAGAACAACGAAATATCCTTTTTTCACTCCGCCCAGCCACATCATTCCGACGCCGATCATGAATATGAGTATCGTGCAGGATATGTGATTTTCAATGATAATAAGCGCGCAGATGAACGAAATTATCAGGGTGTACCACAGAGTGAGAACCATGGACATGGTGCTTGCGTTTTTATAGAAAACTCTGATCTTTGAAGTGAATTTATCATCGATATCGTGAAGCAGCGGCGAATCCGGAACCTTTTTCGAGCCTATCATTCCGTATTGACGGGATATGTTATAGGCAAGAAAGAGTATGACTGCGAACTTGGCAAGCTCTGACGGCTGAAAATTGATGGGGCCTATCTTCAGCCAGCGCTTAAAGTCGCTGTCTTTGTGAAGATTGACGACAAAGGTTATCATCAGGAGCAGAGCGGAGCCCGCATATCCGATGACGGCAAGAGCGCCGTTGAGCCTTTTGTAGTTGAAAAAGCTGACAAGGAACATTGCTGCGACGCCGATAACCGCAAACACTATCTGATGCTTTATATACCAAAGCGCGTCGCCGTCTTTTCTGTAATAAGCGTCGGTGTAGCCCGCCGAAAACATCATGACAAGTCCGATGCAAAGCAGAATAAACACCAAAATTACAAAGGGGGCGTCGATGGTACCCCTGAGAGTCCATCTGTTCAGAAATCTTCCGAACGACTCGCCTTTCTTCTCCGCCGCTTTGACGGATTCGAGCCTTTTTCTGCTTTTTTCCTCTTCTTTGGCCGATCTTTCCGCATCGCGCTGTCTTTTTCTTGCGTCACGGGGATCGTTATAGGGATTTCTTCGGTCATTCGGTCTTGCGTAATCTCTCTGCGTCAAGCGTACCCCTCCCTGTCAGGATAATAAAAATTTGCGCTACATTACCCTCGTGTCTCCGAAATAGATAATTATTATGCCCAGAATACAGGCCAGTGCGTTCACTGCGGTGAAGACTCTGACTATCTTTTTTTCATTCCAGCCGCACATTTCAAAATGATGATGTATAGGCGCCATTTTGAACACCTTTTTATGTCTTAGCTTAATGCTTCCGATCTGAATAACATCGCTCATTGCCTCAACGACATAGATAAAGCCGAAAAGAACAAGGATAAGCGGCATATTTATCGCATAGGCGAGGGCAACGACCAGACCGCCGAGAAACATTGAACCCGTGTCGCCCATCATTACCTTAGCCGGATAGTGATTCCAGATGAGATAGCCGGCGCAGCCGCCGACAAGAGCCGCCGCCAGAACGCTGACGCTCGTCGTCTTATAGAGAACGGCGGCTATCGTGAATGCGAGAGCGGTAACCATAGTGACGCTTCCGCAAAGGCCGTCGATACCGTCCGTGAAGTTGACGGCGTTTATTGCTCCGTATATAACGCACACGCCGAATATCCAGTAGAAAAAGTGCATATCGACATTGCCGACAAAGGGAACATACATCTCCGTGCCGCAGGCTCTGTAATAGCAGACAAGATAAGCCACGGCTATTATCAGCTGCGGAATAGTCTTCTGTATCTCCGTCAGGCCGAGATTGCGCTTTTTAACGACCTTGATATAGTCGTCGGTGAATCCGACCAGGGCGAACAGCAAAGCAAGCAGTAAGCCGCCCCATATTTTAACATATTCAATATTCCTCGCTTCGCCGGCCGGCAGAAACGCGCTGCTGCCGGTCGCTTTGCATATAAGAAATGTGACGGCGGTCGAAAAGACCACGCCGATTATGAACATTATTCCGCCCATTGTGGGTGTACCCTGCTTTTTTGCGTGCCACTTGGGGCCGATATCGACCAGAATTATCTGACCGAATTTCAGCTTGTGAAGAAGCGGAATAATTCCGTAGCCCAGCACCCATGTGACAACGAAAGCGATAAGAAGCGCCGTGACGCTTGCAACCGTAATACTCATTTTACCAAATCCTCTCTGCGGCTTTAATTTTCCTTTTGTTTTCTGAGATACTCAGTTACCTTTTCTCTCTCGTCGTAATGTGTTTTTTCCCTGCCGATTATCTGATATGTTTCGTGTCCCTTTCCGGCAAGAAGTATTATATCATTTTCTTTAGCTATACTCAAGGCAAATTCTATTGCCTGAGTCCTGTTCACTTTCACATATGTCTGATGAACGCTGCCCTTCATGCCCTCAAGTATATCGTTTATTATGCTCTCGGGATCCTCTGTTCTCGGATTATCCGTCGTGACGACAGCGATATCCGAAAGCTCGGCGACCGTTCTGCCCATAATCGGTCTCTTGGTTTTGTCCCTGTCTCCGCCGCAGCCGAAAACCGTTATAACTCTCCCCTTTTTGACTTCGTTGAGCGTTTTCAGAACATTTTCAAGTCCGTCCGGAGTGTGGGCGTAATCTATAATTACCTTATACGGCGTATCGGTATCCATGACCTCAAAACGGCCTTTGACGCTTCTGAGCTTTGCGACCGCCTCGAGTACCTGTTCAAAGTCAAACCCGAGCTTGAGCATACAGCCGATAACAGCCATTGAATTGTATACCGAGAACATTCCCGGCGTCGTATAATGCACTCTGCCTATCATCGAGATGCCGACCACGGCATAATCGACGCTGTCGGGGTGAAGCTTTATCGTTTTTGCGGTGAGATCCGCTGTGTCCTGCCTGGCGGAATAAGTCATAACATCGCATCCGGTTCCCTCAAGAAGCTTTTTATAAGCTTCATCATCCATATTAACGACTGCTTTGTCGCAGTTCAGAAACAGCTTTCTCTTTGCCGCAATGTAGTTTTCCATTGTTCCGTGATAGTCAAGATGATCCTGAGTCAGATTTGTGAAAATTCCGACATCAAAATGGCAGCCGTCGGTCCGGCACTGATCGAGCGCCTGCGACGAAACCTCCATAACGCAGTATTCGGTCGAGCAGTCGGCCATCTCTCTGAACATACGGTTGAGATCGAACGCGTCCGGAGTCGTCAGAACGCTGTCCGTTCTTTTTCCGTCGATTATATTTGACACTGTTCCGATAAGTCCGGCTTTTTTGCCGAGCATTGTCAGAACATCATAGATAAGAGTTGACACTGTCGTTTTTCCGTTCGTTCCGGTGACGCCGATGAGCTTTATTTTCTTTGAAGGCTCCGAGAAAAATTCACTGCACATAAGAGCATAAGCGCTTCGGGTGTTATCAACGAGCACCTGGTTTTCGCAGCCGGTGTCCCTTTCGGCGATTATTGCCGCAGCTCCGCTTTCCGCTGCTTTTGCGGCCGCCGTATGACCGTCAAAATTTTTGCCGGCTATGCAGACAAAAGCGCAGCCCTCCCTGCATTTTCTCGAATCATCGGTGATAAATGAAATTTCAACATCTTTATATTCATTTTTGACAGCTGTGTTTCTTAACAGATAGGATAATTTCATTATATGACCTCCGCTTTATTTTTTGCTTTTTATATCAGCCCTCCGGGGCAGTTTTGTCTTACGACGGACCACCATATATCAGTCGGCGTCGGCAACGCCCTCAGTCTCCTGAAAATATACGGTTATGCTCGATCCCGCTTCAACCTTTGTTCCCGGTTCAATGCTCTGTTTGAAGGAAACAACACTGCTTGACTTTAACGACGGGCCGGAGAACGATATATTGACTCCCGCTTCGACCGCAAGCTGATTGACCTGAGAAATAGTCTTGTTTGTGAAATCCGGTATCTCGACCATAGAGGTCTCCGCGTCTTTATCGGTATAAACGACTATGACGCCGCCGGACGGAACCGTCTGATTTTCGGCGGGATTCTGAGAGACGACATTTTCACCGGAGCCGACGACCTTGACGCTGTATCCCTGTCTCGCCGCAAGCTGTTTTGCGGCCGACACTGAGCTGCCGACAAGCTTCGGGGCGACAGATGTGACCGTCGCGAGTTCTTTTTCTGTGTATTTCGGCTCGACATTCAGATATTCAAGCGTGTTCTGCATGACCTCTTTAGCCGCAGGGGCCGCCACAACGCTGCCCGAATGGACTGCAGTTCCGGGATTGTCAATTATTATCAGAACGGCTATCTGCGGATCGTCGGCCGGCGCAAAGCAGACAAACGATCCTGAATAAATATCCTTTTCGCTGTCCTGGCTCTCCTTGAGCTTCTGCGATGTGGCCGTTTTGCCGGCGACACGGTAACCCGGTATATATGCGTTCTTGCCCGTACCGGCGGAGACAACCTTTTCCATCATTTCGCAGACCTTTTTGCTCGTGCTCTCGCTTATGACCTGTCTCTTGACGACCGGCTCCCTTGTTGAAAGAATGTTGCCGTCGGCGTCGACCGTTCCCGCAACGACATAGGGCTGCATCAGCTTTCCGCCGTTCGCCACGGCGCTTATCGCCGTTATTATCTGAATCGGAGTGACCTTGATCGACTGACCGAACGAGGTGCTCGCAAGGTTGACTTTCGTGAAGCTGTCTTTCGGGTGATAGGTAACGCCGGCAACGGGTTCCGCCTCGCCCGGAAGGTCAATTCCCGTTTTTTCGGTGAAACCGAACGCTTCGAAATATTTGAAATAAGCGTCGGTCCCGAGCTTCTGGCCTATTGTTATGAAAAACGGGTTGCAGGAATTCATCAGTCCCTGAGTCAGAGTCTGATGGCCGTGGCCGGTTCTTCTTGCGCAGTGGATATTCCAGCCGCCTATGCTGTAAACGCCGTTGCAGTTGTAAGTCGTGTTCTCGTTGACCACGCCCTCCTCCAGAGCCGCAGAAAGAGTGAACACCTTGAAAACCGAGCCGGGCTCATAGGTGTAGGATATGGTTTTATTGTTCCACTGTGAAAAAAGTGCGTTTGTGTAGGCTTCGGCGTATTTGTCGGTGCCTTTCAGCTTATTGACTTCCTTGCGTATTTTTTTATCGTATATGGTATATGCGTTATTCGGGTCAAAATCCGGCTTGTTGGACATTGCCTTGACTGCGCCGGTGTTGACATCCATAACTATGCCGTATGCGCCCTCTGCCTTGTAATCATTCAGAGCTTCGTTCAGCGCTTTCTCGAGGTAATACTGGATAGTCTTATCTATCGTTGTGACAAGTCCATCGCCGGATTTTGCGTCGATGACGGTCTCATAGTCCGAACTCATGCTCTGACTTCTTGCATCCTTAGCCGTGATTATTCTGCCCGGTGTGCCCGTGAGCTGCTTATCATAAACATATTCGAGTCCGCCTTTGCCCTCGCCGTCGGCATTGATGAAGCCGACAACGGTTGAAGCGAAGTTATTGGACTGATAATAGCGCATGGAGCTTGGCGTGAAATAAACTATGCCGTTATATTTGTTTTCATCGAGGTACTTTTCGGCCTTGTCTTTCTGAGCGGCGCTGACCTGCTTCTTGATTATCTCATAGCGGCTGTTTGTGTTGCTGAGCTTTTTCATGACCGTGTCATAATCTATCGAAAACAGATCGCTGAGAAACTTAGCTATATTTTCTCTTGTTTCGTCTTTTTTTATGTTATTCGGCGTGGCGCAGCAAAGCCACGCCGATGCGCTCTGCGCCAGGACATTCATGTTGCAGTCATATATATTGCCTCTCGGCGCTGTGACGACGGTGTCGCTCATCTGCTGACTTTCGGCCTGCTCTCTGTATTCTTCGCCATTGACAAAAATAACATTTATCAGGCTGACGATATTCAGAAGCACCATTCCGACGCACAAAAGTGCGAGCAGAAAAGCCGCGTTTTTTCTGATTTTTTTATCAGGCTTTTTTATTATCACAGTATTCACCCCACACCTTGTCGCCGTTTTTTCTTTCTTCGCTTTATTTGTTAATGCCCTATTCTATCAGCATAAGGCGAAAAGCCACATATTTAATATGTGAACTTTTTCGCCTTATCCGTCTTTATTCTTTTATTCTGTTGCCTCGCCGGAGCTGACCAGCACTTTGTTTCCCTTTGAAATTTTAACATATTCTATATCGCTTGAGCTTATTTTGACAAGTCCGAGCTTTTCGACCGCTATCTTTTCGATCTGATCGAGTGAGACCATGCTGTTAAGCTCCATTGAAAGTCTCGTGTTGTCGCTTTGGACCATCTTGTATTCCTCGGTCAAAGCGTCATATTTTCTGTCCGCAATGTCGCATTTGCAGTATCCGTAAATATTCATAAAGCCGAGCGTTGACAGAACCACTCCCGCGACTATCGCTCTGAAGCATCTGACCGCAACCATTCTCTTTTCTTCTCTTATCTGTTCTCTTGTTTTCTTCAGCGGCGCAACTTTTTTTAATTCCGGCGTCCTTGGTTTTGCTTCTCTTTTTTTCGCCGGAGAAAACGCAGCAAAGTCATATTCCTGACCGGCCGGTAAAGCCATCGTACTTCCTCCCTCATATTCTATTTATAAAATCTGGCGATTATGTAACTTTTCTATGCATCTGAGAGTTGCGCTCCTTGAGCGCGGATTTTTTTCAACTTCCTCTTCGCTTGCCGTTATGAATCTGAACGGCAGTCTGCCTTTCGGCACTTTTCCGCAGACACAGACCGGGAAATCCTTCGGGCAGGTGCAGCCCTCGCAAAACTGAGCGAATCTTTTTTTGACCATTCTGTCCTCAAGAGAGTGAAAGGTAATGACGCTCAATCTGCCGCCGACTTTTAAAACATCGAACATATCGTTGAGCGCCGAATCGAGCCTGTCCAGCTCGCCGTTGACCTCTATTCTCAAAGCCTGAAATGTCTTTCTCGCCGGGTGCCCTCCGGTTCTTCTCGCCGAGGCCGGAATGGAATATTTGACGATCTCCGCAAGCCGGAGTGTTGAATCTATCGGCTTGATCGCTCTTTCCCTGACGATGTTTCTGGCTATCGAGCGGGCGAATTTTTCTTCGCCGTAGGTCTGAATTATCCTCGCAAGCTCCCTTTCGCCGAGCTTATTGACAAGATCCGCGGCGGTCGGCCCCGTCTTGGACATTCTCATGTCAAGCGGAGCGTCTTTATGCACCGAAAAGCCGCGCGACGATGTGTCGAGCTGGTGAGAGCTTACGCCGAGATCGGCGAGTACCCCGTCGACCTCGGTAATATTCAGATCAGATAATATTTCTTTTATCAGGGAGAAGTTATTTTTGACGATAGTAACTCTCCCGTCGCTTCCCAGTCTTTCAGCGAGAGCCTCTATGGCGTCGGGATCCTGATCTATTGCGATCAGTCTGCCGTTTTGGTCAAGTCTGTCAAGAATAGCTTTTGAATGACCTCCGCCGCCCGCAGTGCAGTCGACATATATTCCGTTCTTTTTTATGTCAAGCGAGTCAATGGTTTCACTGAGAAGAACACTTATATGTTCAAATTTCATGATGACCTCTGTTTTCAATCCGCATTTTTGAGGGAGTCGGCTTCCCTCTTTCTTTTCTCGATGTTTGCTTCCCTGACGAGCGAATCGACATTCTTAACCTTTCTGACATTCTCCCTCGACTTTTCACGGAAGGCCGCGAAGTTATCCTCGTTCCAGATCTCAACATGGCGTCCCATTCCGATAACAAGGGCGTTTTCGCTCAGCCCGACGCTTTCTCTCTGCTCTGCGGGTATCGAAATGCGGCCCTGATTGTCTATCGTGACATTATAGGTCTCGGAAAAAAGATCCATGAGGATATCGTCCTCACCGAGCATATCTCCTATTCTGTTTTCAACATCGGCAAATTTCTTTTCAAATTCTTCCAGACTGTAGCACTGGATGCATTTTTTGTTTTCCGAAACGGTGAGTATAAACTCGCTGCCGAGAGCGTCTCTGAATTTGGCGGGCACGAACATTCTGTTCTTCTGGTCAAGCTTATTGATATATTTCCCTGTCAGCAACATTCGCTCCGCCTCCCTTCAGAAAATTCACCTTTAGTCACCTTTTGAGTTTACTTTGTCACCATTATAGCTTGTACCGAAAAGATTGTCAATAGCACTTTTCCACAAAAATAAAAAAAATCAGCTCCCGAAAGAGCTGATTTTTAGTTCTGATTATGAATTATATTTTTATTTCTTTTCACCGAGAAGCTTTGCAAGCTCATCCATGAATGTGTTAATATCCTTGAACTGTCTGTAAACCGAGGCGAATCGGACATAAGCGACCTCATCTATATTTTTGAGCTTTTCCATTGTCAGCTCGCCGATATGTTCCGATGTAACCTCTCTGTCAAGCGAATTCTGAAGCTCCGTTTCGATCTCCGTGACCGCCTTTTCGATAGTGTCAAGCGGAACAGGCCGCTTTTCGCAAGCCCTGAGCATACCGTTGAAAAGCTTCGCTCTGTCGAACGCTTCACGGGACTTGTCTTTCTTCACGACAATTATCGGTACATTCTCGATTACCTCGTATGTCGTAAATCTCTTGCCGCAGCTCATGCACTCTCTTCTTCTTCTGATTCTTTCGCTTTCATCAGTAGGTCTTGAGTCAATAACCTTGCTTTCGGTATAGCCGCAAAACGGACACTTCATCGTTAACACTCCAATCTTAATGTTTTATCTGAGACCTTCTTCGTCGAACAGGAATGTCGTTTCAAGGGCAAGCTTGACGCCTGTTTCAATAGCGGCGAGACTGAGATTATCCTCAGTGTCAAGCCTCGTGTGGTAATAGCGGGCGGGCGTGGGATCCATCGCCGTGACGCTCGTTGCCTTTATGCCTGCCTGAGACATAGCCGCTGCGTCGGTCGAGCCGAGCTCGATAGCGCCTATGGGCAAGTCGAGATCCATCAGCTTTCCGGCTCGCTGAACAAGCTCGGCAGTCTTTCTGTCGTTCCTGACGACGCCCGTCATATCTTTATCATACGCCTTGATAAAATCAAGTTCTCTTATCGTGTCGAAGCCGACGAATATTGTTTCTGTTCCGTCGTTCTTGTACTCTTCGGCGTGAGCTTTAGCAAAGGCCTTTGAGCCTCTGAGGCCGGCTTCTTCGCCGCCTGCGCAGAGAACGACGACTTCGGTGTTCTCAAATCTGATGTTGTTATCGGAAAGGAATTTTGCGACCGCCATTGAAATGAATGTTCCTGTAAGGTCATCATTTGCGCCGGTGACAGGCTTTTTGTAGTTGCAGAAGCCGATAGCGGCGATAAGGACGGGAACAGTGATATAGGTGATAACGGCGATTACTTTGAACACAACGCTCACGCAGTCCGACCAAAGGTTAGCACCCATAGCAGTACCGTAAGTGACCATATATGCGATAGAAGCGCCGATGCCGACAAGAATATCAACAATTGCGGTCAGAATAATCGTCAGGACCGCAGGTCTGCCGCCGTGATAAGTGTACGTCCACTCAAAAGCCGAATCTGTGTGGCCGGAAAGGATTATTCTTCTCTTGGTCTCTCCGCTCGCTTTGCGGACGCCGACAACATTGCCCGAGGTTTTTTTCGGGAAGAACACATCGAGAACGGGTTTATAAAAAATGAACTCCGTGAGAATAAAGAACAGCGTTAATGCGCAGCAGGCAAGAGAAATGACCGCCATTCCGAGCGAGAGGAAAAGAACGGAAAGAATCAGGAGCACTGCACCGATAGGTACCCATGACATAAACGCCTTGTCGCTGCATTTATATTCTTCTCTGACCGCCGTGTCGCAGCATTTTTCAAGATCGGCAAGCATATATTCCTGAGCCTGTTTTTCGCTTTCGCTGCCCACCGGACGGGGACCTGTCTTTTTACACAGGATCTTTATGCTTTTGTAGACATAATTAGCATATTCCCGGACTTTTTGGGGATATCTTTCAATACTTTCCTGAGCTTTCATGTGAATGAAACTCTCCTTTCATTGTGTTCTGAAATATTATACATTGAAAACAATCGGATTTCAATAGAAATTCTCAATTCATAATAATGTTTTATTCATCGGCGTTTCCGTCTTTGCATACGCAGTAAAAGTTGCTTTCCCACGCCGGAATATAGGGGTGATGCCTGTAATATATCTCATAATCGGGGCAGAAGCTTTTTATCATTTTCGGGAGATAAAAGGCGTCCTCATTGCGGTGATATGCGCAGACATAAAGTTTCGGTCTGCACCTTTTGATCAGGTTTTCGGCGCCCATGAGAGCCTTTGCCTCGGCGCCCTCGACATCCATCTTGATAAATGTCACTTCGTCTGTCACGCTGTCGAGCGCTGCCGCTCTGACCTGCACGCCCGAGGCTCCCTGCCTCGAATTTCTGCCGGCCTTATTCTCAAAAAACAGCGTTTCGTCTTTATCCCATGCGGCGGCGTTGAGGTACACGATGTTTTCTTTTCCCTCTGTTTTTTCCTTGAGTTTTTTAAAGTTCTTTCCGTCAGGCTCGAAAGCATATATTTTCTTATATTTTCCGTTTGTGTGTTCGAGAAACTCTCTTATCGTGTCGCCGTCATATGCTCCGAGATCGGCGATAATCTCATTTTCCGTGAGCTTGAGTATCTGTTCATAAACCTCGCTCTTTTCCGTCAGGCAGTCAAACAGATATCCGATCTTTCCGCTTATTTTAAAATTCAGAACATCGATGAACGCTTTTCTGGATTTTTCATCCGCCAGCATTTCATATGCTTCATCAAACTCTCTTTCATGTTCACTGACAAAGCCGAGCGTGAACAGTCCCTTTCCGGCTATCGGCACCGTGGGAGCCAGAAGCTCGTGTTCTTCATTCATCTTACGCACCCGTTCAAGCGTACCCTCATCGCGGACGGCAAAGGTCATCAGAATTATAAAATCATCGTATTTTTCACAGATCTGAGAGTATCTGAGGACCTTCTTTCCGTGAAACGAATGACCTCTGACAAATTCATCGGAGGCAAATATATCGCTGAATCCGACGCCGAGCGAATCAAGAACATCAATAATCATATCGGCGCCGTTGCCCATTCCGTAAAGCACTATCGGCAGCTTTGTTTCGGTCAGGCGCTTCCAGATGCTTTCTTCTTTTATCTTTTCGAGCATATTACGCCCTCCGAAGCCTTGAGAAAAGGCTGACGGCGATCAGCAGGACGAGGTCCGCCGCAACGACCGTCGCACACGCCGGAGTGTTCAGATAAAACGAAACAAACAGCCCGAGCGTGAATGTCACAACGGATATCACAGCCGAAACGATGACAGTCGACCTGAAGCTCTTGCAGACGCTCATGGCTATCAGCGCCGGAAAAATTATGAAGCTTGACATCAGAAGCGCACCCATCATCTGCATACCGACAACGACAGTGACCGCCGTTAAAACAGCGACCGCCGTGGTGTAGACCTGTGTTTTCCGACCGATAGCTTTTGTGAAATTCTCATCGAAGGTCATTGAAAAAATCCTGTTATAAAGGAAGATATACATAAAAAGCACCAACGCAGTTATAACGGCGCAGACCGCAACATATGACGATTTCATTGCAAGTATAGAGCCGAACATATAGCTGTTCAGATCAATGTTGGAGCCGGAAAGGCTCGCCGCTATAACTCCCACGGCAAGCGAACCCGTTGAAATAACGGCTATTGCCGAGTCGCCGTTTGTCCTGCCGGATTCGTTTATTCTTAAAATGCACACGGCCGCCGCAATAACTATCGGTATCGCAAATTTAAGCGGCGCAACGCCTGCGGCGGCGGCAACGGCTATCGCGCCGAAGCCGACATGTGAAAGTCCGTCGCCTATCATTGAAAATCTGCGACGCACAAGACAAACGCCCAGAAGCGCGGCGCAAAGCGAAATAAGCGTGCCGCCGACAAGGGCATTTCTCATAAATGTATAGCTGAAAGCTTCAAATATCTGTTCTAAGCTCATTATAAAATCTCCGCTTGGTTAAAAATAGGCTGCGTGTGACAGTGAGCAGCATTAAACGCAGCCGTATATTATATTTTATATTTTTTGTAATAGGTTGTCAAGAGCGGAAGACTGCCTGAAAAGCTTAAAACTCAGAGGACTGCGGCGAGCCGCAGTCCTCTGAGACGGTCGATAAAGGCGCCCGAACGCATATTAGCTAAAAAGACGAAAGAAAAAATATTTGATTCTTTCAAACGCAAACCGCAAATTATTTCGGCGGCACGGATTAAGCCGTGCCGCCGAAAGCTTATATGCTTGGCATTTTTTCGGTCTCGGAGTACCTTTGTACGCCTGTCGACCGAAGAAAATGCCATCGGTCATCCTTTCCCGGCAGTCTCACAGCTTGTCGGAAAAGTATTTTCCGACAAGCTGAAAGGACTGCGGCGAGCCGCAGTCCTCTGTAATTTTTAATCTTTGCAGGCGTATTTGTCAATATAGTTTTTGATCTTTTCGGAGGGATCAAGCAGCTTGCTGACCGACATATCGTGGTTGATGGTGTCAATGAGATATGAAATGTATTTCGACATCTCAATTGAAGCGTACCACGGTCTTTCAAGAAGCTCCTTTGGCTGATAAATAAGATTGGTGGTGAACACCTTGTCGATGATACCGTCCTCATAGGCCCGGTCAAAACGCGAAAGCCCGTTGCAGAAAAGGCCGAACGAACAGCCGACAAATATTCTCTTCGCCTTGAGCGCCTTGAGCTTTGTCGCAACCTCGATCATGCTCTCGCCGCTTGAGATCATATCGTCGATTATGATAACATCCTTGCCCTCAACATTGTCGCCGAGGAATTCGTGAGCTATGATCGGATTTCTTCCGTTGACTATTCTCGAATAGTCTCTTCTTTTATAGAACATTCCAAGCTCGATGCCGAGAACAGTTGAAAGATAAACGCATCGGCCCATTCCGCCTTCATCGGGGGATATGCACATAAGATGATCGCGGTCAATTCTGAGATCGGGTATATTCTTTATCAGAGCCTTAACAAACTGATATGCCGGCTGAACACTTTCAAAGCCAAGCAGCGGAACAGCGTTCTGGACTCTGGGATCGTGAGCGTCAAAGGTGATGATATTATCGACATTCATTCTCTCAAGCTCCTGCAAAGCCAGCGCGCAGTCAAGAGATTCGCGGTTTGAGCGCTTATGCTGTCTGCCCTCATAAAGCATCGGCATTATTATGGATATTCTGTGAGCCTTGCCCGCCGACGCGGCTATGACTCGCTTGAGGTTGGTGAAGTGCTCGTCGGGGCTTGTCGGAACATCCATTCCGTACATATTATGAGTGACCGAGTAATTAAAGCAGTCACAGATAATGAACAGGTCATAGCCTCTGATCGACTGTTCGATAACGCCCTTGCCCTCGCCGGTGCCAAAGCGCGGAAAAGAAGTTTTGATAAGGTAGGTATCCTTTATATAGCCGTCGTAAGCGGCGTTTTCAGGTCTTTCCTTTCTCCAGCTGACGATGTACTTGTCGATCTTCTCACCTATTTCCTCGCAGCCGGGCAGGGCGATGATGCCGAGTCGGCCGAAAGGTATTGAGGTAAACTCATTCTTTTTATCATCCATTTGCAATCCTCCGTTAAACTTGATCTGTTGGATATGTTAGAAAACTTACTTATATATTGTACTATATTTTCTTGAGTTTTCAAGCAAAATCCGATCTTGCCAATTAAAAATTACGCGAAAAATAAAGCCGCAATTTGTGTATTTTCAACAAATTGCGGCAAAAAAAGCTAAATATAGTTGGTTTCTATCGTCATAACGACGAAACAGCTTTCGTTTTGCTCACTGATCTTGTCTTTAACCAGCTTTTCGAGATCATCGGCGCGCATTTTGAAGCCGTAGGGTATAACGAGGTCGAATATAAGATTGGTATGCGTCGGTCCGTCTACTGCCCTGAAATCATGCAGCGTCAGGCGGGGATCTATCTCCTTTATGACTTCGTTGACCATGGAGTGCAGAGAGTTTATCCGCTCATCATCAAACACAAGGGGATCCGGATGTATGACAAGATGTATATTGAATTTTTCAAGCGCCATGCGCTCTATCAGGTCAAGCATATCATGAGTCGCAATAAAATCGGCGTCGCTTCTGACCTCGGCGTGCAGAGAGCCGAAAACGGCGTTAGCTCCGTAGTTATGCAAAACAAGATCGTGTATTCCCATAATGCCGTCAAAGCTTTTGACGAAATCCACCAGCTCTTTGACTATTTCACGGCTCGGCGGCTCGCCAAGCAACGGACTTATCGTGTCTTTAAGTATTCCGTAGCCCGCATATAAAACCAGAAGAGCGACGATAACGCCGATGTAACCGTCGATATTGACCGAGAAGAGCTTAGCAACGACTATCGACACCAGTGAAGCGGAAGTTGCGCAGATATCGCCGAGGCTATCGGTCACAACGGCTGTCATTGCCGGGGAATTTATCCTTCGGCCGAGATTTCTGTTGAAAAACGCAAGCCAGAGCTTGCCGATGATGGAAATAACAAGAACTGCGACCGTCGGCGCGCTGAATATTATGCTTTCAGGGTGAATTATCTTGGTGACCGAGGATTTTATAAGCTCGACAGCCATCATCAGAACAAGGAAAGCGACGGCCAGAGCCGCTATGTATTCAAATCTGCCGTGTCCGAACGGGTGATCCTTATCGGGCTTCTTAGCGCTGAGCTTGAAGCCGAAAAGCGTCACTATTGAAGAGCCCGCGTCAGAAAGGTTATTGAATGCGTCGGCAGTGATCGCAATACTGTGAGACGCGGCGCCGACGATGAACTTTCCGGTGCAAAGCAAAAGATTCAGCACTATTCCGACTGCGCCGCTGAGAATACCGTATTTTTCTCTGACGGCCGGATCCTTGACATTTTTATAATCTTTTATAAAGATCTTTAAAAGCAGCTTATTCAAGAAAACTACTCCTTTTTATTGATTGATAACATGAACATCAAGCTGATTGAACGGAATATCTATACCGTTTTCGTCAAAAGCAAGCTTGACTCGCTCCTGGAGAGCAAAATAGAGATCCCAATAGTTCTCATTGAGACACCAGCAGCGGAGCGTGAGCTGAATGCAGCTTGCTTCCTGTCCGCTGACAAGAACAGCGGGAGCTGGATCACCGAGCGCTTTTTCGTTCTTTCCGACCTCGGATAAAATAACGCTTTTTGCCTTTGCTATATCGTCCGCATAGCTAATTCCGAAGGTTATATCGCAGCGGCGTTTTTCTTCAGCCGAATAGTTTATAATGTGATTGGCAGTTATATCGGAATTCGGCATGATTATTTTCTTGTTGTCCGCCGTGAGAAGCACGGTATTCATGATATTTATTTCACTGACGCTGCCGGAAACTCCCTTGACCTCAACAAAGTCGCCTTTTTTGAAAGGCTTGTTCAGTATTATCATAATTCCGCTGGCGAACTGCGAAACGCTACTTTGAAGACCTAAGCCTATCGCAACGCCCGCCGAAGCGAGAGCGGCAATGAACGAATTCAGGTTGAGTCCGAGGCTTGAAAGAGCTGAGATCACAACTATGAGCATGATTGTGACCTTGACTATCGTTTCAACGAAATTATAGACCGACGGATCGGTGCCGCGTTTTTTCATGCCCTTTATGACAAGCCTTGCCGTTACTTTGGTGAGAATAACGCCGAGAACTATCGTCAGTGCGGCTATTATGATAGACGGCAGCAGCTCCCACAGCTTTTCGAGAGCGCCCTCGCCCGTCCACTGCTTGACGCTGCTGACTATCTGACTTTTTTCAAGGGCGCTGTCCATTCCCTTTGAAAAATCATCGGCGGCCTGGCTGGCATTTTCGGCGAACTGACTGACTCCGTCTGTGAGCTTGTCGGCGGCTGCGGTCGTGTCAGCCACGGCAAGTGATAAAACGGCCTTTAACATAAAATCAACTCCTTAAAGGATAATGTCTAAAAATTATATCATTAAATTGTCTCTTTTGCAACGCCCTTTTTAAAAACAGGTCAGGCTTTATAATGATCCGATTGAACGCTGAGGGAATATATTTGCGCCGCACAGGAACGGCGCAGACAAGCCGTTTTCTTTCAGAGAGCCGGATTCAGAGCAGCGCAAAATTCATCTGAAATATGTCTGTTTGTCAGCAGATTCCGTATCAAAAAAGCTCCGGGCTGAAAATTTCCCGAAGCACAAATGACAGCGTACCAGATATTGCAATAAAGAGCAATAGGGCGGATAAAACACCCGCCCTTATCTCTCACAGATATCGGTTAATTTTTCTTGTTTTCTTCGATGATTTTGATGACATCGCCGACCGTCTCAAGGCTCATTGCATCGCGGTCGGATATCTCAAGATCAAACTCGTTTTCGATTGCGACCGCAAGATTTATCAGCGAAAGCGAATCAAGAGCAAGATCTCTTCTTATATTCGTGTCTTCGGTGATATCTTCCGGCGCAACATTGGCATAGTCGCAAATGATCTCTCTTAGTTTTTCAATCATATCAATAACCCTCTTTTAAATTTCTACCTTGTTCTTATTATTGTAAGCGTCGATGACCTTCTGTCTGACGACCTTTCTTGTTGATGTTTTCGGGAATTCCTCAAAGGAGACCATTACATCCTGAATCCGTTTGTATGAGGACATCTGTCTGCTGACTTCGGTCACATCTTTAAGGACCATATCTTCTATTTCCTTCCGGCTCATATCCGGGAAATCCTTCGGCTCAACATAAATTCCGACAGCGATGATCTTGTGGTCTTTTCCGTTCACCTTCTTGACGGCTTCAAAAGCGATGACCTCGTGAACATAATGTATGCCCTCCATGACGAAGCTTTCGACTTCCTCGGGGAATACATTCTTTCCATTGTCAAGGATAATGAGGTTTTTCTTCCGTCCGACAACGAACAGCTCGTGCTTTTCGTTTGTTCTGCCGTAGTCGCCGGTCTTGAACCACTCGCCCTCAAATGAAGCCTTGGTGGCCTCCTCGTCTTTATAGTAGCCCTTGAACAGATTATCGCCCGTGATCCATATCTCGCCGACTCCGTTTTCATCCGGATCGACAATTTTGAATTTGGCTTTCGGGAACGCAAAGCCCGCTGATTCCGGACTCGTTCCGGCGTGGAGATTGAGAGTGACCGTCGGTGAGGACTCTGTCAGTCCGTAGCCCTGATAGACATTAAATCCGAAAGAGTAAAGCCCGGTGACATGCTCAAGTCTTGACGGCGCGCCGCCGCAGACAAGAGTCGGGAATGTGTTGCCGAAGTTCTTTCTTATGCTGGCAAAAAATATGTTTCTCATATCAATGCCGTGTGAAAGGAGCTTATTGCTGAGCTTGACAAGCTTCTTAAGCGCCTCAGCCTTGCCTCTCTGCTCGGCTGCCGCCCATATGCCGTTATATATACCCTCGAGAATAAGAGGTACCGAGTTGAAAGCGTCGGGCTTGAACAGCTGAATATTCGGCAGTATATTTCTGAGGCTGTCGTTGATATAAATAACTGCGTTCATGTATATTGAGGTCATGATATTGCAGCTTAGCTCATAGACATGATTCATCGGAAGAACGGAGAACGATGTAGCCTCCTGAGTGATGGTGTCAATAATACCGTCAACATTTGAGGAGAAGTTATAGTGTGAAAGCATAACTCCCTTGTTTGCGCCGGTCGTTCCGGATGTGAAAACGATAGCCGCAATGTCGTCCTTGGCGATTTTAGCTTCAATATAGCTTCTGTCGCCGTTTCCGATAAGCTCACGGCCGCGCTTGATAAGCTCGTCGATAGACATGAAGCCCTCATCGTCGCAGCTCCCGCTCAGAGTAAACACATTCTTGACTCTGTCGTCATTCTGCATATGCAGCCTGGCTGTTTTGAAATATGTCTTTGAGCAGAACACCGCCTCGCAGTCAGCCTTAGTCATAAGCTTGCTCAGTTCCATGTCAGACAGTTCCTTGTCAAGAGGAACAGATATTCCCACGCCGCAGGCAACCGCGAAAAACGCAACTATCCAGTTGAACGAGCCCTCGCCGAGAATAGCTATGTGCTTGCCGTGAAGTCCCATTTCATTGAGTGCTGTTCCGACTGCATATATGCTCACGCAAAGTTCCCGTGAAGTGTGCTTTATAAGCTCTGCCTTGTTCTTTTCGACTATTGCCAGTCTGTCGCCGTAAGCTGAGTAGGCTCTCGCTATAAGCGTCTGCAGAGTGTCGAGCTCGCCCATCATGTGGACCTTGTGTCTCAACTCAAGAAGTTCTTTTTCAACTTTCTTCTTTTTCATGTTCGTGTCCTCCCAATTTTACTTTAAGTCATCCATATTATCGAGTAATTCCCCGACCGTTATATCGGGATTTTCAATTCCCATCTTTATCGCTTTCATGGCGTTATCGTGGAGCAGATTTATCTGATCCGCCGAGATGGTGTGCACTCTGTACATATAATAAAAGTCAGTTCCGCCGGTTTTTGCGTCGGGCACGGCGAAGATATAAAGCGGCATGGAGAATCTGCCGTTGCTGTATGCCTGAAATTCAACATCAAAATTATGTTCCTTTATCGCAAAGCCAATGGGCATCCACGAGAACATGAGACACGACGGTCCCTGAGAGGTCGCGTAGCCGAACTCCTTCTGCTGGAGCAGTCTCGCTTCAAGATACGGGAAATTCATGTGTCTTATGAGCTGATTCCTGCACGAAGCGACCTTTCCGACCGCTTCTCTGAAGGTGTCGGTCTCCTGTGTGATAACTCTTATCTGCAAAGGCTGCGCAACGCAGCCGCCCATCATCTTATCCTTATAAACGGCTCTGCGGCTGCAAATAAGCATATTGAGAACATCGGGCGTTCTGTAATTTATCTTTGAGGCATGCGCTCTGAGACCGTAGAGAAATACATTTTCGGGAATAACAAGCTCTTTCTTGCAGTATTCATATATCTTCTCTGTGTCCTCCGCTGAAACAAAGCGGCGGATTATAGCGGTCTTGTCATGAATGGGATCGAATACCTTCGGGACTCTGATATTCGGATCTTTCTTTCTCGCCTTTTCAAGCAGATTCGGACCGTGGATTCCCGCATAGAACGGCTCGCCGTTCTCTTTCCAATAATTTATGTAGAAATCTCTGTCCTTTGAGTGAAGCTTTTCATTTGTCAGATATTCGAACTCTCTATGGATATGCTCCTCAAAGGAATATAAGGGCTTTGGCATTTCGCTTCCGTTTTCAAGAGCCTTATAGACTGCAAGAAGATCGGCGTAAAAGACCGCTTGTCCGAGGGCGTCCGTTATCATGTGTGACGAATTGAAATATATTCCTGTTCTTGAATCAAAAGTCCGATAGAATATAATTCTGAATGTTTCGCCTTTCAAAAAGCTGACCGGCTTCTGAGCGTCCTTTCCGAGATAATCGTCCTGTTCCTGCTTTGTTTTAAAGTTCAGAACGGGGATATTATCGTTTTTGTATGACGGCAAAAAGTACTGCTTAATCTTTCCGTCCGTTTTAGTGAAACGAAGTCTGAGCGCGTCATTTCTTTCAAATTCGATATTCAGCGCTTTCTTCAGCAGGTCAAAATCCAGCTTTTCATTCACGATTATAGCTGACGGTATCTGAATTACCTGCTTGTGAATACTGTATTTGACCATGAGATACATCGTCTGCTGCGACGGTATCAGATCATATAGCTTATACGCAATTTCCTTTGCCATTTCCCCTGCCTTCTTTCATATAAAATAAAATATATTGCTATGATTTTCGCCGTGATTATACTATCACTTTGAGAAAACCAGGTCAATGATTTTGTTTAAATTTTACACACCTGTCGTAAAAGACAATTTTTTATGATATGCAAGAAATAATTTGTTCATTTAAGTGTAATAATTGTCACACCGCTCTCGCCCTCGCCGAAGGTTCCGAGCCTGAAGCTCTTAACTGCGGGATTGTGTCTGAGGTAGTCGTGGATCCCTTTTCTGAGAACTCCGGTCCCCTTTCCGTGGATCACGGATATTTCTCCTATTCCCATCCGCAGACTGTGATCAATGAATCTGTCGACTTCCATTATGCCCTCCTCGACATTCATTCCTCTGATATCACATTCTGTCTTGGCAGCGCCTGAAAGCCGGCTCTCGTCATGCGGCGGTCTGACCGTTCTTGTCTTTGGCTGCTGCGGCTTTTTCCGGCCGGAAACAAGCCTGAGATTCTCCTTTTTGACTCTCGTCCTGAGAAGTCCCGCCTGAACGGTTATCATTCCGTTTTTATCCTCAAGCGCAACGACCTCGGCCTCATTACCGATATCCTTGATAATTACACGGTCGCCGATTCTGAGTTCCTTGGGAAGCACATATTCTTCACTGTCATCAAGCCTTGAAATGACGGGATTAGTTATCTCGTCAAGCTCGCCGAGGCTCTTTTTTATCTGCTGTCTGGCTCTTCTCGAAAGCTCGTTAGCGTCGTTTGTTTTTGACTTTTCTTTTTTGAATTCGTCAAGCTCGAAAAGCAAAGCGTGAGAGGCCCGTTTGGCCTTTTCAACTATTCTGAGCGCCTCGCTTCTCGCTTTTTCTATCTCTTTTTCGCGAAGCTCGTCAATGCTCTCCTTATATTCTCTGGCCTTTTCCCTGTCTGCTTCGGCCTGAGCCATCAGACTCTCGGCTTCTTCCTTTTTGGTTTCAAACTCTTGCCTGCTCTTCTCGAGATTTTCGACTACATCCTCAAATCTTGTGTTTTCGCTTGAAACGAGGTCCTTGGCTCTGTCAATGATCTGAGGATCCATGCCGAGTCTTTTCGATATTGCGAAAGCGTTGCTTCTTCCGGGTACGCCGATCAGTAATCTGTAAGTCGGTCTGAGCGTTGAAACATCAAATTCACAGCAGCCGTTTTCTATTCTCGGCGTACTCAGTGCGTACGCTTTAAGCTCGGCATAGTGCGTTGTTGCGGCGACCTTCGCTCCCTGAAGATGCAGTCTTTCAAGTATCGCAGTCGCAAGCGCGGCGCCCTCGACGGGATCAGTTCCGGCTCCGAGTTCATCTATCAGAACAAGGCTTTTCTCATCGGCGGCGTTGATTATGCCGATGATATTCGTCATGTGAGCCGAAAAGGTAGAAAGCGACTGCTCAATGCTCTGTTCGTCGCCGATATCGACGAGCACACGGTCGAAAACCGAGACAACACTCCTGTCGGCGACCGGGATCATCAGTCCGCACATTGTCATCAGAGTCAGCAAACCTATCGTTTTCACGCAGACGGTCTTTCCGCCGGTGTTTGGGCCGGTGATAACCAGAGTGTCAAACTCCTCGCCGAGCCTTATATCCGTTGCGACGACCTTTTCCTTGGCTATCAGCGGATGTCTCGCCCGGCGCAGATTTATAATTCCGGAATCGTTCAGCTGCGGAACTGCGGCTTTCATATCATAGGCAAGCTTGGCCTTAGCGAAAACAAGGTTCAGATAGACGGCGTTTTCATAGCTTGACTTTATGCTTGAAGCGAAAGAGCCGGCAAGCGACGAAAGCTCGGCAAGTATTCTGTCGATCTCATCCTTTTCCCTGCCCTGCAGGACCTTTATTTCGTTATTTGCCTCAACGACTGCGGTCGGCTCAACAAACACAGTCGCTCCGCTCGACGAAGTGTCGTGAACAAGGCCCGATATTTCGTTTCTGTTCTTGACCTTGACCGGAACGACAAAACGGCCGTTTCTCATGGTGACGATTGGCTCGCGGAGATATTTTGAGACCGTCTGGGAATGAGTCATTTTGTCAAGCTTTTCCCTGACTCTTGCGGACGCGGCTCTGATCTTTCTTCTGATGTCATAAAGCTCGGGCGACGCGTTGTCTGATATCTCCTCTTCGCTGATTATTGCCGAAGTTATTTTATCTTCAAGAAATTTGTTCGGAATAAGAGCTTCAAAGAAGCCGTCGATGTGCGTTTTGATTGCGCTGTCCGAATGCCAGACAGACAGCGAGCGGATCACTCTGAGATCCTCAGCTATGTATAAAAGCTCGGACATATTCAGAACACCGCCTGCCTCAGCGCGGCGGACGGCGTTGTTGACATTCCGGAGCGCGCCGAAATTCGGAGCGCCGAACTTCGCCATCAGCATATGAGCGTCGGCGGTCTGATCAAGCAGAGTCTGAACGGCCGAAAGGCTTTTTTTCGGCTCAAGCTCCAGCGCCGCCTGTCTTGCGTCGTCGCAGGTTGTGTGTGAAGCTAAAAGCTCCAGTATCTTTTCAAGCTCAAGCGCCTTGCAGTGCTTATCCATTTTGATTTTTCTCCCTTTTCATTTTGCCGCGGAAAGCTCCGCGTTCTATTCAACTATCTTATAGAAATCAAGCGTTTTATATTTTCTCATTGTCGCCCGCAGCAGATATTCTTCAACGACTTCTCCGAATTCTCGCATTGCGCCGTCCCTGAGATTGAATGAGAACAGCTTGTTGAAATCGGAAAAGGCAACATGTCTCATTGCCGTGACCGTGCTTATCGAAACGGGCATATTTGCCTTATTGTTATTGCATTTATCACAAAAAAGCTCGCCGCTCGCCGTGTTGAAATACATCGTGTCGGTTTCAAACGCGCCGCAGCTTTCACAACCCAGAAGGCTCGGCATATACCCCGCCATGACGAGAAAACGAAGCTCGACAATCGGTTTCAGAAGTCTCCTGTCCCGCTTCTGGCTGACAAGCATATAGCAAGCGTTCAGCAGCAGCTTGAGGTAATCGCCGGCCTCCTCTTCTCTGGGGGAAAGCTCGGCAGCAAGCTCGCAGAAATACTGCGCCAGTGCGAGCGCCTGTATGCTGTTGCGAAGTCCGAAAAAGGTCTCTTTGACAGTGGCTTCCTCGACTGAGAAAACGCCGCGCCCGGAGTATATTTCGAAATCGCAGTAGCAAAACATCTGCGTTCCGGCGCTTTTTCTGTTTCTTGCGCTCTTTGCGCCATGAGCAAAAGCCCTGATCACACCTTTTGACTGTGTGAGCAGGGTAACAAGCTTATCGTTTTCGGATATCGTTTGTTCACGGATCACCATGCCGTCTGTTCTCATGCGCATTTTTAATATCCTCTTCGTTGGGGTTTTCCTCGGAGGTCTCGTTCGCTTCATAGAATTTTATATAGTCCGAGATCTTTCCCGTGTTCAGAAAATTGATCCAAAGCTCGTTTTTGTCATCCATATTAACACCGCCTTGTCAATAGCTTTTGTTATCGCAAAGCTGATATTACATGGTAATTTCTGCATCGGACCGGTCATCAGTCAAGGCCGAAATTGTGGATCAGTCCCTCCCGGTTTCTCCAGCCCTCCTTGACCTTGACCCAGCACCGGAGATTTATCCGGCAGCCGAAAAATTTTTCCATATCCTGTCTCGCATAGGTTGATATTCTCTTGAGCATAGCGCCCTTTTTTCCGATGATTATGCCCTTGTGACTTTCCTTTTCGCAGTATATAACTGCGTCAACATCCATGATATCGCTGTCGGGGCGCTCTTTCATGCCCTCTATGCTGACCGCCGTTCCGTGCGGTATCTCCTTATCGAGAAGCCTGAGCATTTTCTCGCGGATTATTTCGCCGGCTATTACTCTTTCGGGCTGATCTGTCAGAGTTTCATCCGGAAAATAATGCGGCGACGGAAAAGCAAGCTTGTCAAGCTCGTCCATGAGTTCGCCGACGCCGTCGTTCTTTGTCGCCGAGACCGGAACAACGGCTTCGTATTCATAATATTTCGACATTTCGAGTATTCTGCCCATAAGCTCGCTTTTATCTTTCAGAGTGTCGATCTTATTTATCGCAAGTATAACCGGCATTTTCTCTTTTTTGAATTTTTCGATAAGCTCAGCTTCGCTTTCCCTGAGCTCTCCCTTGGGCTCAACAACGAAAAGGCAGGCGTCGACGCCGGATATGCTGTCAGTGACCGCCTTGACCATCTTTTCGCCGAGCTTGGTTCTCGGCCTGTGATAGCCGGGGGTGTCGGTGAAAACAAGCTGGATATCGCCTCTTGTCAAAACGCCCATTATCTTTGTTCTCGTGGTCTGGGGCTTGTCGGAAACAATGGCTATCTTCTGACCGAGCATTACATTCAGAAGCGACGATTTTCCGACATTGGGGCAGCCGACTATTGCAATAAAAGCTGTTTTGGTTTCTTTCATTTATTATACCTTTCTCAGTTTCCGAAAATTCTGTCCAGCAGAGAGAATAATCCCCAGCGGTACGATGATCCGGGTTCTTTGTTCTGCGCGGTAGTGTTTCCGCCGGTTGTTGCGTCATTATCGGTCGGCCCGGTCGTAGCGAGCGGCTTGCCCCAATATTTGACGGTGACCTCAGTTCCTTTCGGATAGCTTTCGCCGGCTTCAAGGCTGTATTCACAGACGGTTCCCGTCCTTTTGAAGCCGTTGTTATAAACTTCAACAGTGTTGACCGCAAAACCGATCTGCGTGAGCTTTTCCGTTGCTTCCTCTATTGTCATCTTTTTGACATCGACCATCGTTATCATCTCAATACCCTTGCTGATATAGACGGTGATCGCCGTTCCCATAGGAACATTCTCATCCGGAGCCATGCTCTGCTTGAAAACATAGCCCTTTTTCACGGTGTCGCAGTAATCGTATTCGTACGATATATTATATTTTCTGGCGTAAGCGGTGTTGCTGTCGATGTATTCCTTTGTCAGATTTGAAAAATCCGGAACGCGGACATATGTCACATCGTTATCGTCGTTTCTGCTGCTGTTCACCGGCAGAAACGCAAACGACGACAGCGCATTGTCAAGCACGGGAGCGTCAAAGAGCTTATAAAGCACCGTGCCGTAAAGTATCATAAGCGTCAGAACTCCGGCGAGAGCGACGGCAACGGCGGTCGTGATTCCCAGCACAACCGGATTTCTCGGCTTTTCTCTCTCTGCTCTGAGCCTTTTCTTTATCTGTGTGTTTGCGCCGCTTATATTTTCTTTCAGCTTTTTCTCGGCGGCGGCAAGCTTGGAATTTTCAAGCTTTTCCTGCTTTCTCTGAGCCTTGAGCTGCTTTTGCTTTTCAGCCTCCTGCTGAAGTCTTATCCGCCTTTCTTCGGCTTCCTTTCTTTTTTTCTCATCTTCTTCCCTCAGGCGCTTTTCCTGCTCAAGCCTGAGCTTTTCCGCCTTTTCGAGCTCTTCAAGCTTGCGGCTTTCGCTTATCGTCACCGCTTTCGGCTGGGCGGTCTTAGTCTGCGGTATCGCCTGCTTCGGCTTGACTATTTCCGGAGCTGTTCTTTTCGTTTCGGGAATCTTTCTTTCGCTCGTTCTTACCCGTACCCCCGGCTGTGAATATGTCACAGGAGAGGCTATTCTCGTCACGCTTGAGGTCTTGGCCGAAAACGGCACGAACACATCTCTTATCTCGGCAATGCTCTTGACTCTCTCCTGCGGCATCAGAGCAAGGCAGCCGACTGTCAGATTTCTGACGCTTTCGGGTATTCTTCTTTTTTCGTCATCGGTGAATCTGATTTCGCCGTTATTCATTCTCATCGGAGCAGGCGGCAGATCCCGGCCTGTCAGGAGCTTATATATCAGCGCGCCTATGCTGTATATATCTGTCCATGCGCCCTGCTGCCAGTTAAAGCCGTATTGCTCTATCGGTGAATATCCGTCATAAACGGAACACATTATATCGTTCTTCGTCGTTCTGACCTGAGGTATTGCGAAGCCGACTATTTTCAGGCTGCCGTCAGCCGTGAGGATAAGTGTTTCGGGTGAAATTCCTCTGTGGACGATATTGGCGGTATGGAGAGACTCGACCGTTGAGAGCATGGGTACTATAAGCTCCTTGACACGCTTGAGCGTGAACGGATTATTGGCGATATCCGTGTTTTCGAGCACCTTTCTGAAGGTCGTTCCGTCGTTGTGGTCGGTCACCGCATATGCCGTTGCATAGCATGAGACTATGTCTGTAACATCGAACAGGGCGGGAAGCCCTCTGAAGCGCATAAGATTCCGCCAAAGCTGAGTGAAAGACTGAAGATATTCCTCATAAACCACCCTATACTCCTCTTTCGGCGTCAGAGTCAGCTTATCTTCTCCTCTTTCGCAAATAGGCAAGGGGAAAAATTCTCTGATTTCTATTACCTTTGAATTGAGATTGTCGAAGCCGATATAAACGGCGCTGTCAATCGTTCTCTTTATCAGCTTGCCCGAAATATATCTGCCTTTTATAACGGTGCCCAGAGGCAGATACGGACCGGTCTGGACGGCGCTGACGCTGAAACCGCACTGAGAACAGACGGTTTCTCCGTTATCGAGTTTTTTCATGCATTGCATGCATCTGTTTGCAAAATCCGCCATGCCGGTCCTCCTTTCCGCAAAATATTCGGCATTGCCGCCTTAACGGCTATCATATAACACTAAAATTATTCATTATAATTTTACCAAAAAATCCTGATATGTCAAGTGTTTGAAAGCAATTCATGAGGCCGGTGAACATATATTCACCTAAGTTTTGTTACCGGCGGCATTATCCGTGTTTTTTCGACTGACTTTTGCATTTTGGCTTTCACGGTGAAAAGATATTCATATAAAAAACGAAAGCCTCCGCTCAAAGGGAGGCCGATTGTTTATAAGCTTTCGGAAAGCGCAACCATGACAGGTATCGTGAAAATTGAAATAAGGCTGATAAGCGCAACGGTTTTTGAGGCCACTCCCGTGTCTCTGCCGTATTTGGCCGCAAACATGATGGTGTTGTTTGCGCTCGGCGATGAAGCGGTTATCGTGCAGGCAGTCAGAAGCGCACCGGTGACGCCGCACAGCCTGTAAATTCCCATACATATCAGCGGAATGGCTATGAGCTTTATAAAAGCCGTGGGATATATCTTTTTTTCGCTGAAAAGCGTTTTAAGATCCGTGTTCGCAAGATACGCTCCGAACATCAGCATCGCCAGCGGCGTATTGACCGAGGCGAGACTGCTTATAGGCGCCGCGAGTATTTCGGGCAGCCTGACCTTGGCTATAAACAGAGGAAGTCCGACGGCGACGCCGAGAATTCCGGGATTGAGAATCAGCTTTTTTAATCCGAGCTTATATTCGTCCCTTGTCATCAGCTTAACGCCGTGGGTGAAAACAAGAATGTTAAAGGAAATCAGACCCGTTGAGCAATAGAAAACGCCCTCGTTGCCGAGAATTGCCTGAGCCAGCGGAAGAGCCATATATCCGCAGTTGCAATATATTGAAGCAAATCTGAATATCGGGTTTTTATCGTCCTTTTCTTTTTTAAAGAACGGAATAGTTATCAGAATGGAAATGACAAAGGTCGCCGTGTTGCAAAGAAGCGACACGAGAAAGCTTTTAGCCGTGTCCTCGGTCAGCTCCATTGACAGAAACGAATTTATAATGACAGAAACCGTGATAACATAGAAAAGAAGATCCGTCATCATTCTAGCCGTTTTTTCTGTGAATATCTTTAGTTTGCAGGAGACGAAGCCGACAAATATCATGATATATAATATCAGCACCTGCGTTCCGGCGACTCTCATGTTCTGTAAAAACAAAGCCCATCAATCCTTAGCAATATGTTAGTTTTATTAACGCGAAATGCGGCCTCAAACCTATTTTGCTGCGTGGGACCGCAATTATGCAATCAACGCCCGGCCGTTATGCTGCAAACGGTCGGGCGTACTGTTTATAATTCGTCGGATCCGGTCTCCGGATCGCTTTTTTCTTCTTTTCTGTTTAAAGATACAACGAGAACGATTATAAATATTCCGAGCAGAAATTCGCTGTAATTGACGGGATAGCCCGACACAATATGCTCATCACCGCCGAAAAGAGTCAGGCAAAGCTTCGGGAAATTCAGGACCGTCAGCAGCAGCGCTGCGGGCAATCCCACACCGGTTATCCGCCATTGAGCAACATCGGAATAGACGCCGGAGACGCACTGAGCTGCAGAAAGAAGGAATATCGCCGTGAATATCATTGCCGCTATCTCAAGGAAGAGATCCGAAACCCTCAGAAAGCTGATCTGCTTGACGAAAAGAGAAACGAGCTTCATGAGAGCCCAGCCGATCGGCATGAGAGCAAATATTTTTCTTGAAGCAATCCTGCATTCCTTTTTAAGGCAGTTCGCCGCAAATATTATGAAGTAAGCCGCCGATATAACCGCGAAAACAGAAACGAGGATATTCGGAATATATCCGTTTTTCATGGACTGAGCGAAATAGCTGACATCGGTAACATAGACTGAATTAGCTCTTGAATAAAGAGCCGTCAGAACGCTCTGAAGAGACTCGGTGAAAAAGCAGACCGACAAAATGATCGAAACAGCGCCGAGCGGTTTGTTCCTTGTCAGAGCTTTTTCGGGCTCAAGCTTTCTGTTGTTCGCCGACAAAAACGCACCTATGAGCATGAATAAGCACGCCGCCGCAAGAACGATGTAAAACAGCGGTACCGTGAAATTCTTTGATGAATAAAAGCCGGTTTCTGCGTCTATCAGTTTTATTGAGTGATAAAATCTCAAAATGAGACAAATAACAAGAGAAATTATAAAAGCCAACCCGATATGCGCCGGCTTTATCGCCTTTGACGAACCTTTTATTTTCATGTTCAGCTCTCCTTATGTCCGTTCCTCTGACGGAATGTATTCTTCTATGTTGGTGTCTTCGGTTCTGTCTGCTATGTCGACATATTCTCTCGGAAGCGACACATTTTTATATGCGGGTCTGATTATCCGTCCGCCGGTCATGATTTCCTCGATTCTGTGAGCCGACCATCCGGCTATCCTCGCCGTTGCAAACAGCGGAGTAAAAAGATCCTCGGGTATTCTGAGCATTTTATAAACAAGCCCGGAATAAAGATCGACATTAGCGCAGATACGCTTTGTCTCGCCCTTTTCTTTTCTGAATATCTCAGGCGTGAGCCGTTCGATAAGCTCAATAGACTTGAAATTGTCGGAAAAGCCTGTTTTCTCAGCGTATGCGCGGGCTTTTTCTTTAAGTATGACCGCTCTCGGATCGGACTTAGTGTAGACTGCGTGGCCCATGCCGTATATAAGTCCGGTTCCGTCGCCCGCTTCTTTGCGAATGACTTTGGTCAAAAAGTCGGCGACCTGGCCTTCGTTCGTGATGTCGCTGACGCTTTCTTCAAGATAAGAAAGCATTTCGCAGACCTTGAGGTTAGCTCCGCCGTGTCTCGGTCCCTTTAAAGAGCCGATCGCAGCAGCCATCGCCGAGTAGGTGTCGGTTCCGCTTGAAGTGAGAACTCTCGCGGCGAAAGTGGAGTTGTTGCCGCCGCCGTGTTCGGCGTGAACGATGAGGCAGGTGTCTAAAAGACGGGACTCCTCATAGGTGAATTTTCTGTCTGACCTTATGGCGTTGAGTATCGTCTGAGCGGTATCATATTCCGGCTTTACCGGATGAAGATACATGCTTTTGCCGTAGAATATCCGCCTTTTTATCTGATAGGCATAGCACATTATCATGGGCAGCTGAGCTATCAGGTGAATCGCCTGCTTGAGAATATTCTCTATTGAAAGATTATCAGGGTCCTCGTCAAGCGAATAGAGAGCCAGAACGCAGCGGGCCATTTTGTTCATGATATTCTTTGAGGGATTTTTCATTATCATATCCTCAACGAAATCAGACGGAAGCTCGCGGCACTGGGCGAGTATCTCCCGAAAGGCCTTCAGCTGCCTTTGAGTCGGCAGAGAGCCGAACAGAAGAAGCCACGCGACCTCCTCAAAGCCGAAGCGGTCCTCGCGGTCGCAGGCTGAGACAAAATCCTTGAGATTATAACCTCTGTATTTCAGAACGCCCTCTCTGGGTACCTTTTCACCGTCGTCTATATAATAGCCCTCAACAGAGCATATTTTGGTGAGTCCGGCCATAACGCCCGTTCCGTCGGCATTGCGAAGTCCCCTTTTGACGCCGTATTTCCAATAGTCGTCAAGCTCGATCCTGTTCTTATTTTCAAGTTGTCCGCATAATATTTCTAAAGCGGAGTCCGATATCGGCGAAACATAGTTTGCCAAGCTATCACCCCTATCCTGATTATCCGAATTGCGTCTTATAAAAAGCGCTGCTCCGTATTCAAAGGTTAATTGTATAACAATACAGTTAAGAAGTCAATAAAATAAATCTAAAAAAGGAGAACTAAAATGAAGCTTTACGCAATTTTAACACTTATTCTGTTCCTGACAATGCTGTTCGTTCCGCTTTTTTCACTTCTTGGAAAAACGCAGAGTACAAATGCGCCGGCCGTGTCTCAGTCATCGACCGCAGAACAGACCTCGGAGCAAAGCGAAAAAACGACAGGCGCCGAAACAGAAGCCGGCACGCAGAAGCAGACAAACGCCGAAGAAAGCACATCGGCCGCCAAAATTTCTGGTGACAAAATAGCCGTTCTTCGGGCATCGTCGGGGAAGGTTGAAAATGTCGGTCTTCACGGCTATGTTGTCTGCTGCGTTGCGTGTGAAATGCCATATTCATATAATGAGGAGGCGCTGAAAGCTCAGGCAGTCGTCAGCTACACCTACGCTCTGTATCAGATGAAAAGCGGCAACGAAAAATCCGATATCAGCGACGATCCGTCCGTCCATCAGGCATATAAAAGCTATGATGAGCTGAAAGAAAAATGGGGCGGCGACTACGAAAAATACATAGCTAAATATGAAAAAGCCGTCAGCGCCGTTGAGGGCAGTTACCTGACCTACGGCGGAGAGCTGATAAAGCCGCCGTATTTTGCTATGTCATCGGGAATGACGAACAGCGCCGAAGATGTATGGGGCGTCAGAACCGACTGGCTCGTCAGCGTTTCAAGCGACAGCGACAAGCTTTCCCCCTCCGTCAGATCAACCTTTGAGTTCAGCGAAAAGGAGCTTATAAAATGCCTTTCGGACTACAAGATAAAAGAAATATCAATAGGTATTCCCGAGCTTTCAGCGAGCGGCTATGTCAAGAGCATCGAAATTTCTTCAAACAAATTCAGCGGGGATCAGCTCAGACAGCTTCTTTCGCTCAGAAGCGGAAACTTCACCGTTGAAAAAAGCGGAGACCTTTATGTGTTCAACTGCATGGGCTACGGTCACGGCGTGGGCATGAGTCAATACGGAGCGAACGCAATGGCAAAGCTCGGCAGCTCATATAAAGAGATATTGAGCCACTATTACCCCGGAACACAGCTGAGCGAATGATAATCAGAACATAAAAACAGCACCGGCTGCGGGCGGATCCCAGGTCGGTGCTGTCTGATGTTTTATTAAATTATGCCTTGCCTGCGCAGCCGAGAACATTTTCGATCTTGTGCGCAACGACTTCCTCAATAGCCTCACGGGCGGGCTTGAGATACTGTCTCGGGTCAAAGTGAGACGGATTTTCGGCGAGATGCTCGCGGATAGCGGCTGTCATCGCAAGGCGAAGATCGGAGTCAACATTTATCTTGCAGACGGCCATGCCGGCAGCCTTGCGGAGCATATCCTCGGGAATTCCGATAGCGTCGGGCATTTCTCCGCCGTATTTATTGATCTTTTCAACATATTCGGGCATAACAGAAGACGCGCCGTGAAGAACGATCGGGAAACCGGGCAGTCTCTTTCCGACCTCTTCGAGAATGTCAAAGAGAAGCTGCGGCTACTGACCGGGTTTGAATTTGTATGCGCCGTGTGAAGTGCCGATAGCGATGGCGAGTGAATCAACGCCGGTGCGTGAAACGAAATCCTCGACCTGCTCGGGCTTTGTGTATGACTCGTTGCCGTGCTCAACGACTACATCGTCCTCAACTCCGGCAAGCGTTCCGAGCTCGCCCTCAACGACGACGCCTCTTGCGTGAGCGTATTCAACGACCTTCTTCGTGACAGCTATATTTTCTTCATAGGGAAGGCTTGAGCCGTCTATCATGACCGATGTGAAGCCGCCGTCTATGCAGCTCTTGCAGGTCTCGAAATCCGGACCGTGGTCAAGATGGAGAGCTATGGGAAGTCCCGTCTCTTCAACAGCCGCCTCAACGAGCTTGACGAGATATGTGTGATTTGCATAAGCTCTGGCGCCCTTTGAAACCTGAAGGATAACGGGAGCGTTAAGCTTCTTTGCCGCTCCGACGATGCCCTGTATTATCTCCATGTTGTTGACATTGAACGCACCGATGGCGTAGCCGCCCTTGTATGCGTCTTCAAACATCTTTTTTGTTGTTACCAATGGCATAATTATTACTCCTTTTCCATTATTTACAAACCACATTATACTCCGAGAGGAAAAGCTTGTCAATAATTGCAGATATGTTTTCCGGTCGGATAATAATATTTGTATTGAGACCTTAAGTTATACTCCGCTGAGGTCAAATTTCGGTATATATTCATCGCCGGACGACTGCATTTCCTGAACGAAGCAGTTATAAAATCCGCTGTTTTCGAGAGCGTCGAGCACCTTGTCATATTCGCGCCGCGTTATGCCTCTGTTAAGCTCGGGATATTTCTCGCTGTGAATTACGGGCGTATATTGCGCCATTAGGCTTATATATGTGTCGCGCGGAATATTTTCGCTGAGCCATTCGATTATCTTAACGCTCTGGTTTGTGTTCTTCGGGAGAATAAGGTGTCTGACGACAGTCCCTTTCAGCATTATTCCGTTTTCATCAAGAACGGGGCTGCCCGTCTGCCTGATCATTTCCTTTATTGCGGGAGCGGCGAAATCAAAGTAATTTTCCGCGCCCGAATACTTGAGGCTTCTGTCGGGGCTGATATATTTAAGATCCGGCAGATATATGTCGATAAGCCCCTCAAGCTTTTTCAGCGTTTCGACCTTCTCATATCCGCCGCTGTTATAAACGACGGGCACCGATGAGTTATATTCTTTCAACACTCTTGCAAGGCGCTCGGCGTAATGAGTCGGATTGACGAGATTGATGTTGTGAGCGCCCTGAGCTATCAGCTCGTCGAATATCCGCATGAGTCTTTCATCTGATATTTCTTTTCCGAAATTTTCAGCGCTTATTTCGTGATTCTGGCAAAACACGCATCTCAGGCTGCAGCCCGAAAAAAACACCGTTCCCGAGCCGTTTGTTCCGCTTATGCATGGCTCCTCCCAGAAGTGCTTTGCGGCTCTGGCGACGACAAAATTCTCGGGCATCCGGCAAAAGCCCCTGCTCACCGAGCGGTCGGCAGAACATTCTCTGGGGCAGGCTTTGCATATCATTTTCATTCCTCTTTCCGTTTGCGAAGGCTCACGCCCCCGCAGTTTTCCGACTCATTGCAGTCGCTGACTGCGTACAATATATCACAAAAAGCCGGAATAATCAATGCCGCAGCAGGGTTGACTTTTTTTCTGCGTGAGATTATACTGACCGTATAATATTGAAAGAGGTGATAATATGCTTTTGACCGTTGACATGGGCAACACGAACATCACGATAGGCGCCTATGAAAATGACAGTCTGCGCTTCGTTTCGAGGCTTTCAACCATCAGGGGAAAGACCGCCGATCAGTACGCGATAGAGTTCAATCAGATATTCAGGCTCCACAGCGCGTCCGCAGAGTCATTTTCGGGCAGCATTATAAGTTCGGTCGTACCGGAATTGACGGAAACCGTTTGTGACACTATCGAAAAGGTCACGGGAACAGTCCCCATGATAGTGGGACCCGGAATAAAAACGGGGATCAACATTCTTATCGACAATCCCGCTCAGCTCGGCTCGGATCTTCTTGTCGGCGCTGTGGCCGCTGTTGATAAATATCCCCTGCCCTGTCTGATAGTCGATCTCGGAACGGCAAGCAAAATAAGCGTTGTCGGCAAGGACGCCAGCTACCGGGGAGGAATGATCGCCCCCGGCGTTGCGGTTTCGCTCAACGCGCTTTCGTCAAACGCTTCGCAGCTGCCCCGGATTTCTCTCGCGGCTCCGAAAAAAGCCGTCGGAACAAACACAGTGGACTGCATGCAGTCCGGTATCATTTTCGGAACGGCCGCAATGGTGGACGGAATGGTGCAGCGATTCAAGGAGGAGATCCCCGGCGTGGCTTCCGTTGTTGCGACGGGCGGTTTCAGCAACTGCATAATCGAACATTGCAGGGAAAATATAATTCACGATGACACCCTGCTTCTTCACGGACTGAAGGTCATATATGAAAAAAATCGGAAGTCCTGAATCAAACCGCATTTAAACATGATATCAAAAAGGCGCTGCATTCGGCGCATAAGCGCAAAAACACGAAGCAGCAGCAAGGAGGCAACTTAAAAATGAACAGCAACAAAATCAAAACTCTGACCACCTATTCCATTCTCATCGCGCTGATGCTGGTTATGGCTTTCACGCATCTGGGTTATATCAAGATCGGCGTTGCGGAAATAACGCTGATGTCTATCCCGGTGATTATCGGCATCGGCTTTTCGGGAATAAAAGGCGGACTTCTTCTGGGAACGGTATTCGGAATAACGAGCTTTATCCAATGCTTCGGAATGAGCGCTTTCGGTGCGGCTTTGCTTGCGATAAATCCCGTTCTGGCTTTTATTCTGTGTCTTGTTCCGAGAATACTTATGGGCCTGCTGTCAGGTCTCATCTATGAACAGATGACTAAGCACAATGTCAATAAGGGCGTCTGCTATATAACTCTCAGCGCCGCTTCGCCGCTGTTGAACACGCTGTTGTTCGTTCCTATGCTGCTGGCATTTTTCGGCAGGAGCGAATATATTGTTTCCCTTTCGCAATCTCTCGGAACGGCGAATCTTTTCTCGTTTGCCGTCGCTTTGTTCGGACTCAACGCTCTGCTTGAGCTGATAGTCTGCGTGGCGATCGGTCCGGCATTGCTGAAAGCGCTGGAAAAGGTCAGAAAGTAATATAAAATAATAACCACCCGTTTGGCGGTCAGTTACGATATCTAAAGTTCAAAGCTGTCAAAAGGCATAGACAAAGCGTCCGCATTTTCACTTTGAAAATGCGGACGCGGTATTTTTTATTTCTATTATCTGTTGAAAAGCTTGTCAAATGCGCTCATGAGCCAATTTATAAGCGAAAGAACAAAGTGGAATATTTTTCCGGATTTATCCGCAGGGTTGTTCATATAATTTCTGATTATTCAAGCCCTGCTCAGACGGACTGCAAGCAATATATGAAATAATTTACTTCGTAAATTATGAAATTTTCTGTTTCGCAGAAAGTGAAGTAAAATTCGCTGTTCATATTTGCGAAGCAAATATTTCATAACGCCGGCTATATAAACTGCATAAAGTTGAAATAAATCGAGAGTGGATGAATATTTGGATGGTGAAAGCAAAATTCACTCAAAAACATGCTGATTTCTGACGAGTATTTTGACGAGTACATCTGCCGTTTTTTTGCGTTTTTTGGCGTGTTCTAGCGTAAGACAAGAGCTGAAAAGGCAAAAGGAAAAACACCCGCAACCCCTGAAAATATAAGGGATTACGGGTATTTTAGATTTGGAGGTACCACCCAGATTTGAACTGGGGCATAACGGTTTTGCAGACCGTTGCCTTACCACTTGGCTATGGTACCGTATAAATCTTCCGCCGACTGTTGCCGACGGATATGGAGCGGATGACGGGGCTCGAACCCGCTACCTCCACCTTGGCAAGGTGGCGCTCTACCAGATGAGCTACATCCGCAATAAAATGGCGACCCGGAACGGGCTCGAACCGTCGACCTCTAGCGTGACAGGCTAGCGTTCTAACCAACTGAACTACCGGGCCGTTTCTGGTGGGAACAATAGGGCTCGAACCTATGACCCTCTGCTTGTAAGGCAGATGCTCTCCCAGCTGAGCTATGCTCCCGTATGTCGCTATCAGCGACTTATATAATATACACTACGGCCAGATTTTTGTCAATACAATTTGCTAACTTTTTTATTTTTTTATCAAATTGCCGCTTTCGGGCGACAAAAAAGGGCAAGAAGAAACTTGCCCTTTTTTTATTTCATTTTTGAAATATGTTCTCAGCTTTGAAAATTATTCAGCTGCACCGCCGAAAATCTTGTCAAAGAACTCTTTGAGAGCGTTGAAAATGCTGTTGTCTGAGCCGACGAATGACTGGAATACCTTCATAATTGTTTCATAAAGGCTCTGAAACATTGCTTTAATCTGTTCCATTTTAAAATCTCCTTACATAATGTTTTTCACATTTCTGTGATACTTTGATTATACATTGTTTCTCTGAAAAATCAATATGTCTTTAAATAAGTTAATTCATTGTTAATATTTGTGCAAAAACAATTTTGCATTGCGGCTCAAATCACAACGAAAACAAAGCTTTGATTCCGGCTGTTTTCTGACCTTTGCTTATGCAAAGAGATTATCTAAAGCTTCCTTGATTTTATCGAACAGTGTTCTCTTTTCACCGTCTGCGTCAATATTGACATCGAATATTTTCATGATTGCTTCATAGAGCGACTGAAAGAACTTTGTGATTGCTTCCATTTTGTTGACCTCCTTTGTTTTTATGATCTAATTATAGTTTCAAGTATCAGGTAAAGTCAAGAAAATTTATTATTTTTCATAATTTATTAATATTTTTAACAACACTTCATCATCTTTTGTTTGGAAATTGCTATAAAAGCTGTCATTAGCTTCGTACCAGAAACAAACGAAAAGCGGCGCTTTCGCACCGCTCATCTTATTCTGTTCTTTCCTTTGCCGTGACTGTTCCGGTGTCTCTGAAAAACAGGGAGATGCACCAAATTCCCGCCAATGCAATCACCGTGTAGATGATCCTGCTGACGACTGCGCTCTGACCGCCGAAGATCCAGGCAACTATGTCAAACTGGAAAAGGCCGATACAGCCCCAGTTGATCGCACCGATGATTGTCAAAGCCAAAGATATCTTATCTAACATCTGATTTCAACTCCTTTTTTCATATTATGAGCTGAAATTTTCCGTTTATTCAATAAATCAATTTTAACTTTTTATAGCTCGCAGGCCATGATCCTGCTGCCGAGTATCTCGCCGACAGTTTTAAAGCCGTTCTTTTTATAAAACGCTATCGCGCCTTTGTTGCCTTCGCCGGCGCTGAGCATTACCGCTTCGATACCGTTTTCTTTAAGATGCGCTTTCAGAGCGTTGACAAGAGCCGTTCCGCCGCCCTTGCCCTGGAACGAAGGGGAAATATCTATATGAAGATGAGCCGGATATTTCTTTCTGTAAAAACCGTGAATGAGAATTTCATATTTTGCCATAAAGTAATATTTATGCCCGAGCTGAAGTATTCTCGGCAGGTAAAATTTTGCCATATTTTCGGCATATGATGAACAGTCCTTGGCGCAGAGAATATAGCCCTGAGCCACATCGTTGTTATCGGCCAGAACGAAACAGCTTTCCGGCTCAAAATCCGTGTAGTAGTCATTATACATATAAAAAAGATATTTTCTGTCTTTTTCGCTCTTGATCGGCAGTCCCGAAGTTTCAAGGCATACCCTTCTGACATCGTTCCGGTCTTTTGAATCATAAGGTCTGACTTTAGCCATAAATTTGCCCTCCCCATAGGTCTGAATCACTTGTCGAAACACCCTTGGCGCCGCTTTCTATCGCAAGGATAACATCCTCTCTCTCGCTGATAAGTCCGCCCACGATAACGGGTATATCCAGCTGAGTGCAGAGCTTTTTTGTTATTCTCGGCATTATGCCCGGCATTATTTCAACTGCGTCGGGAGATATTGAAGCCGAAGCTTTCACGGTGGTGTCTATCGACAGTGAATCTATTATGAACAGCCTCTGGACTGTGAGAAGTCCGAGCTGCTTAGCGCATTTGAGCTGGCTGTTTTTCGTTGAGATTATGCCGTCCGGCTTTATCACCTCATGAATATATTTCAGCGCCGTTGCGTCTCTCGAAAAGCCGTCGATAAGATCGACATGAATAAATATTATCTTGTTTCTTTCCTTTGCCTTTTCGACTATTGTCCTAAGATTGAATATGTCTCCGCACAAAAGAAACACGACTTCACATTCCGACTCAAGCGCCGCGTCGAGCTTATCAAGGCTTTTGACGGTCGCAATAACCGGATTGTTCCGCATTTTTTTCAAAAAAAGTTCTTTCATCTTCCGCTCTCTTTCATTCACCGAGCGCCTTTTCAATCTGCGCTCTTATTTCGTCCGTACCCTCGCCGTTAAGCGACGAGAAAGCTATCACTCCCGAGCCTCCGTATCCGGCGACCGCAGAACAGATTTTCATCATCATATCGGCTCTCTGCGTTTTGTTCAGCTTATCGCTCTTGGTCAGAACGACTATGAATTTCTGCCCCGCAGCCGAAAGGAACCTGAGCATATCGAGGTCGTCCTTGGTCGGCATATGGCGCATATCGAGAAGCTGAACGACAAGCCTTATATCTCGGCCCGACTTGAAATAGCTCTCCATAAGCTCAGCCCAGCGAAGCTTCTCGTCTCTTGAAACTCTGGCGTAGCCGTAGCCAGGGAGATCGACAAATCGGCAGCAGTTGAGTCTGAAAAAATTGATCGTGACGGTCTTGCCCGGAGTTGAGCTGACTCTGGCGATGCCCTTTCGGTTCAGCACCCTGTTGAGAAGCGAGGATTTGCCGACATTCGACTTGCCCGCAAACGCTATTTCCGGCATATCGGACGCTGTCAGCTGATCCGGTCTGCCGAAAGATGTCTCAAATCTTGCGGTTTCGTATTTTATCATAGTTTTCACCTTTGAAAGTTATATAAGCGCTATTGAAAAAACCTCGGAAAGATTTTTCACAGGCACAAATTCAACTTTTCCTCTGACCGCCTCGGTTATTTCACTAAGGTCAGAAAGATTTTCATCCGGAATTATGACCTTCTTTATCTTGTTTTTATACGCCGCCATGCTTTTTTCCTTGAGGCCTCCGATCGGCATTACTCTGCCGGTCAGCGATATTTCACCCGTCATGGCGATATCTCCCCTGACCTTTCTGCCGGAAAGCGCAGATAAAAGGGCTGTTGAAAGCGTAACTCCGGCCGAGGGACCGTCCTTCGGGACAGCACCCTGCGGAACATGGATATGAATATCCTTGTTTTTATAGAAATTTTTATCAAGACCGTATTCTTCGCTGACGCTTCTGACAACGCTGACCGCCAATTTAGCGGATTCGTTCATAACATCGCCGAGATTTCCGGTTATCTCTATCTTTCCCGTTCCGTCGAGAGCTATCGCCTCGACTTCAAGCATTTCGCCGCCGGCTGCTGTCCAAGCAAGTCCGTTGACTACTCCGACTCGGTCCTCTGTCGCCGGCTGCTGAATAAATTTGGCGGCCGAGAGAAATTCACCGAGATTTTTGTCGCTGACGACGACCTTTTCTTCGCCCTCAACTATTCTGACCGCCGCCTTCCGGCAAACAGCGGCTATCTTCTTTTCAAGATCGCGCACTCCCGCTTCTCTCGTGTATTTCTCAATTATTGCCTCGATCGCCGACTTTCTCAGGCAGAAATTCGATGAATTGAGACCATGCTGCTTCATTTCTTTCTTAACAAGATGCTTCGTGGCTATATTGACCTTTTCTTCAAAGGTATAGCTTTCCATTTCGATCTTTTCCATTCGGTCATAGAGCGCGGGAGGTATATCCGACGGATCGTTAGCTGTCGTGACAAATATCGTCTTGCTCAGATCGAAAGGAACCTCGATGAAATGATCGACGAAGGCGCTGTTCTGTTCGCCGTCAAGAACCTCAAGAAGAGCTGAAGCGGGGTCGCCCTTATAGTCCTTTCCGAGCTTATCTATTTCGTCAAGAAGTATCAATGCGTTGCTGCTGCCCGCCTGAGTCAGAGCGTTTATTATTCTGCCCGGCATTGCGCCGATATAAGTTCTTCTGTGGCCTCTTATTTCGGCTTCATCGCTGACGCCGCCGAGCGATATTCTGGCAAAGCTTCTGCCCATTGCTTTCGCGGCGCAGCTTGCGATAGAGGTTTTTCCGACTCCGGGAGGTCCGACAAGACAAATAATCTGATCGTTAGGCTCCGCTCCGAGCTGCCTGACGCAAAGAGATTCAATGAATCTGTCCTTGACCTTTTTCAGTCCGTAGTGATCTCTGTCGAGAATGCGCTTGGCTTTCTCAATGTCGGTGTTTTCCTTTGTGTATTTATTCCACGGCAGCGCAAGGCAGGCATCAAGATAGGATCTTATCACATTTGCGTCCGGTGAAAGAGGCTGAAGCTTAGTCAGCTTTGAGCACTCTTTCAGGAATTTTTCTTCGATTTTTTCCGGCAGATTCAACGCCAATATCTTCTCGCGGTATTCCTCTTCTTCGCTTTCGTCCTCATCGAGCTCGTCGGATATGACTTTCATTTCCTCTCTGAGATAATATTCGCGCTCCGATTTGTCAAGCCGTTCCCTGACCTTCATGTCGATATCGGCTTTCAGACCGGCTATCTCTATCATATCGCCGAGTATAACCAGAAGCTTCTGCGCGCGGTAAAGAGAATTTCTCTCTTCAAGGATTGACTGACGGGCTGTATAATCCTCAATTGCATTGCCCGCTATGAGGTCGGAAAGCCGGCCGAGATCGTCTGTGTCAAGAACAGCTATAAGCACATCGTTTGCGAGCTTATTCGTTATATTCACATATTCCTCGAACATGCTGCGAAGGCTTTCTCTGAGCGCTTTGGCATAGTTTTCGCCGATATCAGGCTCGATCGTTTTTATAACGGCAACCTCAGCCTCAAAGTGATCGCCCGCATCTGTCTGAGAGAGCATCTCCGCCCTCTCAAGTCCTCTGATGACTATTCTGAGTTTTCCGTCCGTCGGGCCCTGAACGGTCTGCTCAACAGACGCTATAACGCCTGTTTTATAAAGCTCGTCAAAGTCCGGCTCATTCGCCGCCATATGCTTCTGGGCGGTGATAAAGATTTTTCCGCCGCCTCTGACGGCTGCGTTGACTGCATTTATTGATTTAGCTCTGCCGAGTTCAAAATGAAGCCGCATATCGGGGAAAACAACTATTCCCCGAAGCGGCACGACCGGCAGTCCGCTTAAAATTTCTGCCACTGACAAACACCATTCCTATTATAGTTTCGTGGTAATTATACACTATACGACAGATTAAATCAATAGGAAAAGTGCGGTTTTCTCACTCTCTCGCTTTCGTCCGCCCCTGTTCTTCGGCGCACGGCGGCCGGAGCGTACAAAAAAATGCGCCTGCAAAAGCTTATGCCCTCACAGACGCATGAATTATTATTTTGTTTTCGGAATGATATCAATTTCAGATCTTCATTGCGACATCCCATGCTCTCCAGATGACTGAGCGGAGATTGCCAACCTCCTTGCAGTCGCCGACAAGGTGAATGTTTTTGCCCTCCTTGGCGACTGGGTTGGGAATATAGCCGGCGCAGCTGATGACTGAGTCGCACTTGAGCTCGATATCCTTGCCCGTCTTGTCGGTGCAGACGACAGAGCCGTCCCTGACCTCTTTGAGCGAGGTTTCAAGATAAACCGGCACCTCATGAAGAGCGAACCACTCTCTGAGATAAGACGAGTTGGAAAGGCAGACGCCTTTCTGGCTGATAAGGTCGTCTTTCATCTCAACGATTATCGGGTTTTTGCCCTGAAGCGCGATCTCATAAGCGATCTCGCAGCCTGTGAGTCCGCCGCCGATAACCGCAACTGTCTGACCGACGGGAGCGCCGTTGAGATAGTCGCAGCCCTCGATCATTTTCTCGTAACCGGGAACTTTTCTGAGAAGTCTGGGTACGGCGCCGGTGGCAACTATAACGGGAACATCTCCGAGAACGGAAACATCCTTGATCTCGTCGTTGAATCTGACCTCAATGCCGTTCTTCTCAATCTGAAGTCTATACCATTTGAGAAGATCGCGAAGCTTGCCCTTATATGATTCTGCGCTGGCGGGAATAAATGTTCCGCCGAGAACATCGCTCTTTTCATGGATTATCGGGTTATGTCCCCTCTTTTTGAGAACGAGAGCAGTCTCCATGCCGCCGATGCCGCCGCCGATTATATGGACGGTCTTGGGTGATTTTGTCTTTTTGATATAATGCTTATTCCACTGCATGGTTTCCGCATTAACGGCGCAGCGCGAAAGATGCAGGCTGTCCGAAAGCTCCTGATCGTTGGGTACTCCCTTATAGTGACACATATTGAAGCATCCGTTGTGGCAAAGGATACAGGGGCGTATATCTTCCTCTCTGCCTTCTATCATCTTTGTTACCCACTCCTGATCCGCAAGGAACTGGCGGGCAAAGCCGGCACCGTCGATAGCGCCTTCCTTGACGGCCTGAGCCGCAACCACCGGATCAAGACGGCCGGCGCAGATAACGGGAATATCAACAAACTTTCTGATATGCTCAACATCTTCAAGATTGCAGTTTTCGGGCATATATATCGGAGGATGAGCCCAATACCATGCGTCATAGGTTCCGTTGTCGCAGTTGAGACAGTCATAGCCTGCGTCCTGAAGGTATTTAGCGGCCTTTTCCGATTCTTCCATGTCTCTTCCGACCTCAACATAGTCCTCGCCGGGGAGCGCGCCCTGTCTGAAGCCCTTGGTCTTTGAAACTATACTGTAACGAAGCGAAACCGGGAAATCGTCGCCGCAGGCTTTTTTGATAGCCTTAACGACTTCAACCGCAAAGCGATAACGGTTTTCAAATGAGCCGCCGTATTCGTCGGTACGCTTGTTGACATATTTAAGCGTGAACTGGTCAAGAAGATAGCCCTCATGGACAGCGTGAACCTCAACGCCGTCAACGCCGGCGTCCTTGAGCATTTTTGAACACTTCGCGAACGCGTCGACCATCTCGTGTATTTCTTCGACCGTCATTTCTCTTGACGGGACCTTATCCGACCAGCGGTTGGGCGACGGACTCGCCGAAGCCGTTATTCTGTCGAGATCCATGAAAGGCTTGCTGACCTTTCGCAGAACGGGGTTGGTGTAAAGCGTTTCCATCATGCTGCTTATGGTGAAGGAACGGCCGAAGCCGGCTGTCAGCTGAACGAACAGCTTCGCTCCCGTTTTGTGAAGCTCGGGGATCCACTTTTTAAGGTCATCATACATTTTCTTGTTCTTATAAAGCCACTGACCGAGCATCGGGTTATAGACCGGCTGGCAGCCCGGCAGAACAAGTCCGACATTGTTTTTGGCGACTTCAAGTATAAAGCGGGCGCCGTCTTTGTCAAAATGGTTTTTCTCCATCCAGCCGAAAAGATCGGTTCCGCCCATACTTGTGAGAACTATTCTGTTTTTGATCTCACAGTTTCCGATCTTCCATGGTGTGAATAACGGTTCATATTTTGCGTCCATATATAATTCCTCCATCTGCCTCAGAGTCCGGCTTCACCGCTGAACTTTCAGGGCATTGTTGTCGGTTTTTATTATATATCCGCCAAGAAGAAAAAGCAAGTATCACAATATTTCTTTATAAATTCTTTCGGCAATTTTTTCAAGGTTATTGACAATATTTTATCAGACTGTTAGAATATTATCGGATAAATAATTTCTCGCTTTTTCTGACTTTCTGTCGGTCAAAGCGCAAATTCGAAAGGAATTGATTTGCATGAATTTAACCCCTGAACAGCAAGCCATTCTGGACGGCAAGAAGGGCAGCGCAATGGCGAAGGTCATGAAGACTCTCGTTATGTACGGTGAAACCTTCGGCGCAACCGAAATGGTGCCTGTCACAAGCAAAATGGGCCATCTCGTCACCTCGTTCGGCCTCGGAGTCATGAAGCCGGTCTATGACCTCATCGACGAGCTTATCGCAGGCGGCGCCGTCAGTAGCCAGAAGTTTTCGGTCGATCCCAGACCGCTCGACAAAAATGTGCCGTCAAATCCGATTGAAAAGCTCATTTTCAACAAGTTTATGTATTCGGCGCAGTCAAGCTATGAGGAACAGCTTCGCAAAATGGGCATCGTCAGCGACAGCGCTTATACCTGCGCCTGCTATATGGACGAGATAGGCAACACGCCCGAAAAGGGCGACATTCTCTCCTGGGCAGAGTCCTCCGCCGTTGTTTACGCAAACTCGGTGCTCGGAGCAAGATGCAACAGGAACTCAGGAATCATCGAGCTTTTCGGCTCAATAGTCGGCTATGTTCCGAAATTCGGACTTCTCACCGACGAGGGCAGAAAGGCGACATGGGTTGTCGAAGTCAAGACGACGGAAAAGCCCGAAGCTCAGGTTTTAGGCTCAGCTATCGGAATGAAGGTCATGGAGGATGTCCCCTATGTCAAGGGATTGACTGACTTCATCGGCAATGAGCTGACAGATGACGCCAAAGCGTACCTCAAGGATTTCGGCGCCGCAACGGCAAGCAACGGAGCCGTCGGTCTTTATCACATCGCAGGTCTCACTCCCGAAGCCAAGGAGCAGGGTGAAAGCATCATCGCAGAGGGCGCAAAGACTTATGTCATAGATGACGCCGAGCTTAAAAGAGTCAAGGATAGTTACCCCTGCATCTGGAAGAACAAGGACGCCAAACCCAAGCTTTGCTTTGTCGGCTGCCCGCATCTGACATTCAGCCAGCTCGTTGAATGGACCGAAAATGTTGAAGCCGGCCTCAAAAAGGCAGGCAATTCCAAGGTGCAGATTCCCACGGTATTCACGACAGCTCCCGCCGTTATCGAGAAGTTCAACAAAACCGAATACGCCGAAAGGCTCAAGAAAACCGGAGTTATCCTCAGCTATATTTGCCCGCTTATGTATATGAACAACCCGCTTTGCGGCAAAAAGCCGGTCATCACAAACTCCAACAAGCTTCGCACATACACTTCTTCAAGATATTACACGAGCGCTGAAATTCTTGAAAAGATCACTAAGGGGGTATAATCACTATGAAAACTTTCAAAGGCAGACCGGTAGTTCCCGGTAAGGCAGAGGCAACCGCTCTCGTTTCTCACGGAGGTTTCAACACCCTCGCATCTTTCCAGCACTCGCTCATGTTCGGCGACAAGGAAGCAAAATGCGGCGATCAGAACAACGCCGACTTATATAACAAGCCCATGGCCGGCACGGCTCTTTGCCTGCCCCAGACTATCGGCTCCACAACCGGCGGAATGGTTCTCTATTGCGCAACGGCTATGGGCAGAAATCCCGCCTGTCTGCTGTTCGCCAAGGAGATAGACTCTCTCGCAGCCGCAGGCGCCGTTCTCTCAGAGGTCTGGACAGATCAGTCAATGCCCACCGTTGACAATCTCGGCGATGAGTTCCTTGAATATGTTAAGACCGGCATGAAAATCACTGTTTCCGAGGACGGAACAGTAACGGTAGAATAAAACTGCTTTTTCGACAAGCTGTGAGACTGCCGGGAAAGGATGACCGATGGCATTTTCTTTGGTCGACAGGCGTACAAAGGTACTCCGAGACCGAAAAAATGCCAAGCATATAAGCTTTCGGCGGCACGGTTCAATACCGTGCCGCCGAAACAGTTTGCGGTTTGTGTTTGAAATAATCAGACATTTTTATTTCACTTTTTTCAGCTTATATGCGTTCGGGCGCCTTTTCTTTTTAATTTTATCTGATAAGCAGTAGAAGCTCCCGACAGGCGAGCTTTTTATTTTTTGCCCGCCTCTTTTATCAGCTTTTTTATATCGTTTGAGGTGAAATTATATTTCTTATTGCAAAACTGGCAGCAAACCTCTGTGTTCTCATCCTGAGCCATTTCCTCCAGCGACACAAGTCCAGTTCCGATGAGGGCTTTCTCAACGCGCTCACGCGAACAGTTGCAGCGGTATTCAGGCTCCGACGAGTCGAGCACCTCAAGGTCAAACTCTTTCAGCGCATGACGGCATATATCTTCAGGCGTCATTCCTGCTGTCAGCATTGCCGTCACCGGCTCAATGTCTTTAATGCACCTTTCAACGGCGCTTATCGTGTCGTCAGAGGCTGTCGGCAGAAGCTGGATAAGAAAACCGCCCGCCGCCTTTATTGTGATATCCCTGTCAACCAGAACGCCGAGTGCGCACACGGTCGGTATCTGCTCGCTTGTGAAAAAATACGAGGTAATGTCTTCCGCAATTTCTCCGGAAACGATCGGAACCTGACCGACATAGGGCTCTTTCAGACCGATATCCTTTATAACGGTCAGCTCGCCGTCTGTTCCGACCGCTCCGCTGACATCAAGCTTTCCCTTGGAATTCAACGGAAGATCGACAACAGGATTCTGAACAAAGCCGCGAACATTTCCCTGCCAGTCCGAGACGGCCATGACTGTTCCGGCGGGGCCTCCTCCCTTTATTCTGAGAGTGACGCTGCAATCCTCGTTTTTCAAAACTGCGCCCATCATGCTCGCCGCAGTCATAAGCCTGCCTAAAGCTGCGCTGACGACGGGTGATGTTCCGTGTATTCTGCGCATTTTTTCTATTATATCGGTCGAATCTATTGCCGTTACCGTCAGAGTTCCGTCAACCGAAATACATCTTACTGTTTTTGCCATAATATTGCTCCTTGAATTTTTATCATTGTGCGAATCATACGCAGGAAATCTGTGCGCTAATATACAGTCAGTGCGTAAGGTCAGTTCTGGGGGCGGGCGGCGCTGCTTCGCAGCGCCCGCGGCGGCTGCGCCGCCGCGATTTTTGCCGGCGCAGCCGGCAAAAATGCCCGCCCCCCTGCACAGACTGACATTAAGATAAACTCTCAGCGGCTGCTCATAATTCCCCTGAAAAAGCCGTTTGTCTGCTTTATCTTCCGGCAAACATAGACCGCCCGCTGAGTGTCCGGCTTAACGGGCTGTCTTGTGAACTCCTCATAAACGCCGGCTATCTCAAAGCCGTATTTTTTAAGCCAGCCTTCAAGCTGCTCCCTGTCATAGATGACCTCGTCGAATTCTTCTTCAAAGCGTTCGTATTTTCCGGCGCCGTCGGATGAAAACAGATCAAGCTCGATATGCACCGTGTCGCTGGCTTCGTCAAGCGTGTTTTGCCAGACGCAGTATATATCGTCGAGATCATAGACGAAAGTATTGTTGCCCAATATCTCTCTGTGCTTATATCTTGTGTTCACGTCAAAAATGAAAACGCCGCCCTTTTCCATGAAAAGCCCGACCTTTTGAATAGCTTTTCTGACTTTATCGCTGTCAGTGACATGGTTTATGCTGTCAAGCGCACAAACCGCGCAGTTTATCGTTCCGTAAAGATCAAGCTCGGCCATATCCTGGCACAGATATAGGATATCAAGCCCTTTGTCGTAGCTTTTTTCAGTCGCCACACTGAGCATATTCTCCGAAATATCAACGCCGATAACATCAAATCCCTTTTGGCTGAAAAGCTCGCTGAGGTTGCCCGTTCCGCAGGCCAGGTCAAGCAAAATCCCCTCACTGACACCGTTTTCAGAGAGGAGATCCGTTATGTAATCACATCGTTTTGAATATTCGGCGTTATCAGTCAGCCTGTCATAAAAGAAAGCAAGTTCACCGTAAGCTGCCATGGTTTTTACCTCTTATTCATCCTCACAGGCGAGACGGGAAAATATTATTTCGTACCCGCCGGCTCCGTACTGCAAAGACCTGTTGACGCGGCTGATGGTCGCTGTCGAAGCTCCTGTTTTCTCGACAATATCCTGATAATTGCTTTTCTCGTCAAGCATTTTCGCAACGACCGCTCTTTGCGAGATAATCTTCAGCTCAGGGATAGTGCAAAGATCCGAAAGATATTTTTCCACTTCTTCTTTTGTCTGCAAAAGCAATATGGTTTCATATAAAAAGTCCAGATTTTCATCACTTAAGGCGCTCATTTTTTCATTCCTCCGATTTAATATATTAAAACTCGAATTTATAATTGCGTTTTTGCACTTTTATATTTTAACACATCTTCTCGTAAAAGTAAAGAGCCCGAATATTGATTTTAATGTCACGATGATGTATAATCAGTATAAACTATTAACAAGGAGAAGATAATTTATGAAATATTTTATCATCATTCTGATCATTATAGCCGTCATTTGCCTGCTTGATCTTTTGCTGGGATTTGTCTTTTTCAAAATAGCTCTTGGTCCGAAAAGGAGAGAGGATCCGAAGGTACCCTGCAAAAATTCACTTTTCGAGAGAAATGCCGACAATATAAATCTCATAAATGGCTATAAGTGGTTCGACGAAACGCCTCATGAGGAAATACTTATTCCCTCTCACGAAAAAGGCAAGCATCTGCACGCCCAGTTTTTCAAAAACGACAGCGGAAGCGACCTCTGGGCAATTGTGATCCACGGCTGGACTAATATCAACCGCGAGATGTCAAGCTATGCAATGGAATACTATAACCGGGGCTATAATGTCATAATCCCCGATCTGAGAGGTCACGGAAACAGCGAAACAAAATGGGTTTCAATGGGCTGGCTCGACAGGCTTGAGATAGTTGACTGGACAAATTACATAGTCTCAGAGCACCCGAATGCTCAGATAGTTCTTCACGGCGTTTCAATGGGCGCCGCAACAACAATGATGGCGACGGGCGAAAAGCTCCCGCCGAATGTCGTCTGCGCTGTCGAGGACTGCGGCTTCAGCAGTGTTTATCAAATATTCCGTGACCAGTCAAAAGACAAATATCATATTCCGCCGTTTATCTCAATGCCCTCCGCAAGTCTCGTCAACAGGATCTTCAACGGCTTCAGCTTTAAAGAGGCGTCCTCCGTTGAACAGCTTAAAAAGTCAAAGACTCCGACTTTGTTTATGCATGGCGATAAGGACGATTTTGTTAAGTTTGAAAATCTTGACAAGGTTTATAACGCCTGCGCCGCTGAAAAAGAGAAATATGTTGTCAAGGGCGCCGAACACGCGGTTTCTTCACACTGGTTTCACGAAGAATATTGGAACAGAGTCGATCAGTTCCTTTCAAAGCATGTTAAACCGGTCGTACATAACGCATAATATCCGGCAAATCAATATGAACATTAAAAAGAGGGCGGATTAACCGCCCTCTTTTTTGCTTAATATCATTTTGGCTCAGATACGGGCTACGCCGCTCTTTCTAGCCGCTTCGGCAACTGCCTTGGCAACTGCGTCCTTAACTCTGGGATCAAATGCCGCAGGAAGAATATATTCTGAATTCAGCTCTTCGTCGCTGACAAGGCCGGCAAGCGCATAAGCCGCCGCAACCTTCATCTCGTCGTTGATATCGCTGGCGCGGACATCGAGAGCTCCGCGGAAGATGCCCGGGAAAGCAAGAACATTGTTGACCTGGTTCGGGAAGTCGCTTCTGCCTGTCGAAACAACAGCGGCGCCCGCTGCCTTTGCTTCGTCGGGGAAGATCTCCGGCGTCGGGTTAGCGCAGGCAAAAATGATCGGATCCTTAGCCATTGTTCTGACCATATCCTGAGTGAGAGTGCCGGGAGCCGAAACGCCGATGAATACATCTGCGCCCTTGATAACATCTGCGAGCTTGCCCTTTTCACAGTTCTGATTCGTTATCTCAGCCATCTCGGCCTTGATCGGGTTGAGGTTCTCGCGGCCCTTATATATAGCGCCCGTGCGATCTGTCATGATAACATTTTTGAGTCCCATGCTCATAAGCAGCTTGATAATCGCTATGCCTGCTGCGCCTGCGCCGCTGGTGACTATCTTGACATCCTCGATCTTCTTGCCGACGACCTTGAGAGCGTTGATAAGGCCTGCGAGCGTTATGATTGCAGTGCCGTGCTGATCGTCGTGGAAGATGGGAATATCGCAGCATTCCTTGAGCTTTTTCTCTATCTCAAAGCAGCGGGGAGCGGAAATATCCTCAAGGTTTACACCGCCGAAAGAACCGGCAAGAAGAGATACTGTCTTAACTATCTCGTCAACATCCTTTGAACGGACGCAGAGAGGAATAGCGTCAACATCGCCGAACGCCTTGAAAAGAACGCACTTGCCTTCCATAACGGGCATGCCCGCTTCGGGACCGATATCGCCGAGACCGAGAACTGCTGTGCCGTCGGTGACGACCGCAACGGTGTTCCAGCGGCGTGTCAGCTCATAAGACTGGTTGATATCCTTCTGGATCTCAAGGCAGGGCTGAGCAACGCCGGGTGTATAAGCAAGTGAAAGAGCATCCTTGCTGTCAACGGCAGCTCTGGGTGTAACTTCAAGCTTGCCTTTCCATTCTCTGTGTAATCTGAGGGATTCTTTTGCGTAATCCATTTAATTATAACCTCCGAAATATTAAATAAAACCTTTTTAAAGGGGCGAAAGATAAACTTCGCCCCGTTTTTTGCCCGTTAATGATTATTTATTGTCCCACGGGAAAACATAATCGAGCTTGAGATCGTCTCTTACCTTGCAAAGCTCAGCCTGAACCGATTCGTTGATCGGCACGCCTGTATCTTTTCTCTGGAGCCAGACATTCCACTCTTTTTCGTTAGCCGTGTATATTCTTTCAGCACCGGGAGCCTTCTTTGAAGCGCGGACAGAACGGATAATTTCGCCGGCTTTCTTTCTTGTGAGCTCCTCGCCGACAAAGTGATCGGTGTCAATAGCAATGAAGAAGTGACCGAGATGATAGGGTACTTTATTGCCGTCTGCGTCCTTGCCGTTAAGAGCCTTGCCGTATGCGCCGTCCTGAAGGACAGATGAAAGGAGCTCAACGACCATTGCGTAGCCGTAGCCCTTGTATCCGCCGAGAGCTTCACCGATACCGCCGAGAGGTGCGAGAGCCGCTGTGCCTTTGCGGATCATTTTAAGAGCTTCGCCCGAATCGCCTGTTACATCCTTGCCGTCAAGGCCGATAACTGTTCCGGGATGCACATCCTCGCCTATTCTTGCGTAATACTCGATCTTGCCGTTCTGAGTGATAGATGTAGCGCAGTCGATAATGAAGTCGAAATCCTCGTCGGTCGGAATACCGATTGTCAGCGGGTTAGTACCGAACATACCCTCAACGCCGAATGTCGGAGCAACTGACGGACGGGCGTTTGTACCGGTGATACCGATGCAGCCGGCCTTGGTTGCCATTGTTGCATAGTAGCCGGCAATTCCGTAGTGGCAGGAATTGCGGACAACGACCATACCCATACCGTATTTCTTAGCCTTTTCGATAGCCATCTTCATTGACTTATAGCCGATGACCTGGCCCATACCGTCGTGACCGTCAACAACAGCCGTTGTCTCTGTCTCCTTAACGATATCATAATTCGTTACGGGGTTCTGGATACCGTCGTTGATTCTGTCGATATAAATCGGCTTGAATCTGTTGCAGCCGTGTGACTCAATGCCGCGTCTGTCGGACTCAAGGATAACATCGACAACGATATCAGCGTCATCAGCGGGAACACCCACTGCGATGAAAGCGTCCTTCATGAAATTTCTTGCGGTTTCCCAATCAAGATTCATTTTTGCCATAATAACATTCACTCCTGTATTTTATAAATATTATAGGTTAATTTATATCACTGGTCTATCCAGCTCTTGCTTCTTTCAACGGCCTTTTTCCAGCCTCTGTAAAGCTCGTCTCTGTGTTCCTTGGACATCTTCGGCTCAAAGATCCTGTCGACCTGACGGTTAGCCTGAATATCATCAAGATCCTTCCAGACGCCGACTGCGAGACCTGCGAGATACGCCGCACCGAGAGCAGTGGTTTCAACAACTTTCGGGCGATCGACCTTGGACTGGATCATATCGGCCTGAATCTGAAGCATGATATTGCTGACGCTTGCGCCGCCGTCAACGCGAAGGTTGGTTATGTCAATACCCGAATCCTCATGCATTGCTTCGAGAAGATCGGTCATCTGATATGTTATGCTCTCAAGAACAGCTCTTGCGATATGAGCGCGGTTGACGCCTCTCGTCAGACCGACGATGCATCCTCTTGCGTACATATCCCAATAAGGCGCGCCGAGACCGGTGAATGCCGGAACGAGATAGCAGCCGTTTGCGTCCGGAACGCTTTCGGCAAGCTCATCGCAGCGGCGCGGGCTGTCGATAAGCTGAAGCTCATCGCGAAGCCACTTTATAACAGAGCCCGCATTGAAAGCCGAGCCCTCAATCGAATATGTCGTTTCGCCGCCCAGCGACCACGCAACGCCCGTGAGAAGATTGCATTTTGAATGGACTCTTTCCTTGCCGGTGTTCATCAGAAGGAAACAGCCTGTGCCGTAGGTATTTTTCGCCATGCCGGGCTTGAAGCATGCCTGACCGAACAGAGCCGACGGCTGATCGCCGATAGCGCCGCAGATCGGAACGCCCTCAAGATCCTCTATACCGGTTATTCCGCCGGCTACCCAGCCGTAAACCTGGCTTGAGGGAACGGGCGTCGGAAGTATGCTCATGGGGATTCCGAGCTTGTTGCAAAGATATTCGTCCCAGCAGAGCTTATCAACATCGAAAAGCATCGTTCTCGAAGCGTTGGAATAATCCGTCACATGAACTCTGCCGCCGGTGAGATTCCAGATAAGCCATGTTTCGACTGTTCCGAAAAGAAGCTGGCCCGCCTGAGCGAGAGCCATTGCTCCCGGAACATTGTCAAGTATCCATTTTATCTTCGTTGCCGAGAAGTAAGCGTCGACAAGAAGTCCGGTATGTTCCTGAATGTAATCGACGAGCTCCTTATCTTTTTTGAGCTCCTCGCAGTAGTCGGCCGTCCTTCTGCACTGCCAGACAATGGCGTTGTGAACGGGCTTGCCGGTGGCTCTGTCCCAAAGGATAGTCGTTTCTCTCTGGTTTGTTATGCCTATACCCGCAATGTCCTTCGCTGAAACTTCGCCTGAGTTGAATATCTGCGTCAGCGACGAAAGCTGGCTGTAAAGGATCTTCATGGGATCATGCTCAACCCAGCCCGCATGCGGATAGATCTGATCGAATTCTTCCTGAGCCTTTGCGATAATGTTTCCCGCTTTGTCAAAGACTATGGCTCTGGAGCTTGTTGTTCCCTGATCAAGCGCTAATACATATTTTCCTGCCAAAACAATTTCCTCCGTTTTTATAGATTACAAAAAAGAATAGAGTACAACCTCCTGTGTGAGTCGCTTCCGAAACTCTATTGTTCTCCGTTAGAATAAACTCTCAAGTGTATCCACAATTTTGCGATTATATTCTATCTCAAAGATCGCAATTTGTCAATGCACTAATATAAAAAGAATTATTAAAAGAACGGGGGTTGACCTTAAAGCAAATGTGTAGTAATATAATTAAGAAGAGTGCGGCAATATTCTGCGGTACGCCCTGCCTTTCTCCATGCGCCGACAAGCCTGAAGAAGTGAAGCTGCGTGCGTACAGAAAAGTCAATCAGGCGCCGCTTTAAAACATTCTGAAAGGTAAGGCTCCCGCGGCGGAGCCGGCGACATAGATATGGATTGTATATATAAGGGTGAAATCCTCAATGTGACGGTATTTGACAGCGGGTTCATTTTTGCGGTCAAGAAAGAAAACGACAAGGGCGTTCTGATGGTCAAGTTTTACGGCTACGACGCGGTGAACGACAAATTCACTTCAATAAAGAAAAATGTTTATCTGAAAATAAAATTCGGCTTCGAATATGAGGACATTGCCGAAACTCTGGGCGACTATGTTTCCTGCAATGCGGCCGCTCTCCCAGACGGCAGAATCATGGCGATATATTCAAGCGGAGAATATTACATATTTAATCCGGACGGAACCGTATATCTTTCTTCGCAGCTGACATATAAGGGCTCGCCCGCTTTCGACATCGCCCCCGACGGCGACTGCATCTGGTGCGTCGTACCCGATGAAAACGCTATAATCAAATACAGCCCGTCCGACGCCCGGATTCCCATGAGAATAGGCGGCGGAGCTTCAACGACCTTCAGCAGACCGTGCTCAATAACCAAGGACGGCGATATTCTTTATGTCTGCAACCACGGCAGCCGGAAGATAAGAGCCTATAACACGCAGACTAACAAGGTCAAGGACTTTATGAGCTTCAACGAAAGAGTTTTTCAGTTTGTGATCAGCGGAAAGCGCAAATTCGTCTGGCTCAAGAGCGGACTTTATGAGGTCGATTAAGTTAGGAGATATCAGAATGAAGGATTTTTTTAAGCTTGATAACATAATCCAGACTCTTTCTCAGAAACTGAAATGCAAAAATAAGCTATCAAAGCTCATCAAAAGCGTCAGCTTCGCCTGGTTCATGTTCACGGTCATAGCAACGATATGGTCGCTCATTCCCAAGGAAGAAAAGCTGCCCGAGGTCGACGGAAACGAGCTGTTGGCCGCCCGTGAGCAAGAAAAGACGGCTGAAACCGAAGTCGAGTCCGAAGCTGAAGCTCAGGCTCAGCCTGCCGTTGCTTTAACCGAAGCTTAAACCGAAAATATTTCGGGCTGTCACATTCAGCGCTGAATGTGACAGCCTTTCTTCGTGTCGTATTTAAACAGGAATCTTCGCTATCAGATGATATTATTATATTTTCCGCCGGTTTCTCTTATTGTCATGGTTTTCGAAAGCAAAGCTGCCCTCTTCAAAAGCGAAAATTCATCAACAGCCTCGGCGCATAGCAGTTTTAGACGAACAGACCTTTGTCTGAAAAACAAGCTCTCAATACGGGATACTGTATTGAGAGCTTGTTAACATATTCAAACGGAAAATGCCTTTAAACCATATCGGGTTTGGCTCGCAAAATACATCAACGCTTAAAATCTATCGGCAGAGTTGCCGCCGCATTCAGGTCAAGACCGGCGAAATTGCCGCTCAGAGCTTCATAATAGCCCTGGGAGCCGACCATGGCAGCGTTGTCGCCGCAATATTTAAGCTCCGGAACAAACAGCTTTCTCGAATACCTGTCACATGACTCCTTCATTCTTTTGCGAAGCACGGAATTGGCCGAAACTCCACCGGCAAGCACGACCTTATCATAGCCGAAATCGGCGCAGGCCTTTTCAACATTTTTGACAAGGCAGTCGACTACCGCCGACATAAAAGACGCCCCGAGATTTTCGATATCAACCTCCCCGCCCTTTTGCTTAGCGTTGTGAATGGTGTTTATGACGGAGGTTTTCAGCCCCGAAAAGCTGAAGTCATAGGGGCAGCCGTCAACGCTCGGGTGCGGAAATTTATATTTTGAGCTGTCGCCGTTTTGCGCCGTTTTGTCAAGATTGAGACCTCCCGGATAAGGCAGCCCCATTGCCCTGGCGGCTTTGTCGAGAGCTTCGCCCGCCGCGTCGTCGTGAGTCCTGCCGATTATTCTGAAGTCAGTGTAGGAGCTGACTTCTATCATATGTGTGTGACCTCCGCTGACAACGAGGCAGAAAAACGGCGGCTCAAGCTCAGGGTGAGAAATATAGTTTGAAGCAATATGAGAGCGAAGATGATGAACGGGGATAAGCGGCTTGCCCGTTGTGAAAGAAAGGCCTTTCGCATAGTTCACGCCGACAAGCAGAGCGCCGATAAGTCCCGGCGCATAGGTGACGGCTATTGCGTCAATATCGTCAAAGCCGCAGCCGCTGTCCCGAAGCGCCTTTTCGACAACCGGGCAGATGGCTTCGGCATGTCTGCGCGAAGCTATTTCAGGCACAACTCCGCCGTAAAGCTTATGCTCCTCAATTTGCGTTGCGACTGCATTTGACAGCACTGTCCTGCCGTTTTCGACGACCGCCGCCGCCGTTTCATCGCATGACGATTCTATTCCCAAAATTTTCATTGCCCGATCTCCTTGGTCATAATAATTCCGTCTTCGGCCGGCTGCTGATAAAAATTCTTTCTGACGCCGGCTTTCACATATCCGTTTTTCAAATAAAGCGACACGGCTTCTGTGTTGCTCTCCCTGACTTCGAGCGAGAGAAATTCGCCGTTTTCCGCTCTTGCGGTTTCCTCAAGCTTCCGAAGAAGCGCGGTCGCTATCCCCTTTTTGCGGTACGGTCCGGACACTGCTATATTGTCTATATAGTTTTCGCCGCAGACCGAGTGCATTCCGCAGTAGCCTATAACTCTTCCGCCGCTGACTGCCACAAAAAATATGGTGTTCGGATTATCAATTTCGGCTTTAAGCGAGGTTTCGCTCCAAGGTGTTGAAAAGCACTCCCGTTCAATAGAAGCGATCTGCCCGACATGGGATAATCTCATTTTTTCAATTATAAATTCCATAATTAACTCTTTTCACCCGTTTTAACGGCGGTGCCGCTGTCTGTTATTGAAAGCGTCGCTTTACATGATAGCACAAACAGCGAATTTGTCAAGCGCAGACGGGAAAGAGCGGGCGCGGTAGCCGTCAGCGAGTGCCCGCCGCTCAAAGCGGGGCGGAAAATGCTTTTCCGCCCCGCCGGAAACAGGCATAAAAAAGCCGACGGAGGCTTCGCTGCGCGCGGCGTCAGACCGCACTCCTCCGTCGGCAATTTCAAGCTTAGCTTAATTATGCCACATATTCTGTTTTCTCGCAGCGAGCTTTCACTTTTCTCGCACTGTCGCTCAGATTGCGTCTTTCAACAACATGGATGTGCTTTTCTCTTTTTGCCTGCGCTCTGCTGTCGCGGATATCTTCTATGATCTTATCCTCAAGGTCGATCAGACGATCTTCATTTTTAAGTCCCCAAGCGATGAGCGATCCGAAAACAACAGCAAAAATTATAAATAAACCTAATGACATAGTGATTACCTCCTGTTAGAACATTTGTTCCTTGCACTTGTTATTATATCAGATTTTTTCGGCTTGTCAATACAAATGTTCGATAAAATTCGATTTTTTTCGAAAATTTGTTCGATTTGCTTAACGATATTGCCCGTCCGAAATATTGATATGCAATATAGCCAAAGCTTATGTCTCATTTTCATCTGACATCATAATTATAACAATGCCTGTGTCCCGAAAAACGGACTCATACGCAAAACGCACGCATGATTTTCATCATGCGTGCGCTGACAATTCAATTTATGTTAAGGCTTTCTCTCTTTTTCAGAACTTCACTGTGAACTCTGTCCCTTTCTTCGCCGTAAAGCTTATAGTTTAAGAACGGAAGTCCGGCGAGAAGCATCATTATTCCGTGGACAACCGTATAGAAAAACAGAAGCATTACTTTTGTTCTGACCGATTGCTGCGTGCCGTCAAGAAGCCCCTGCTGATAGCCGATTATCGACTTCCAGCCTGTCTCCTCGTTATCATAGAGGATATAAGGCACAACGCCGTTCGCTATAAGAGTTGAGACCGTTGAGCCGATGCTGATAACAAACGGCAGCGTCGCGTCGAGTCTCTTGCCGGTCGTCAGCTCAAGATCATCAAGTATATCCGCCTGGAACATATTCGGGAGCAGATTTGAAGCTCCGAACTGCAGTCCGGTTCCGAACAGACAGACAACGAAAACGATATTAAGCGCAAGAGGCTGTCCCCTCGTTATATAAAGATAGCCGATGCCGAATGCTACTAAATTTATGATAACGGAATAAAGGCCCGATGCAATATAGAGCGTTCTTGAAGTGAACTTTTTCAGAAGCGCATTTATTATGAGCATACCTGTCATCGTTCCTATTCCGACAGGCAAAGCAAATATCAGCGTTTTGCTTGAGGAGCCGAGCATCGCCGCCGCTATAAACGGCTGCATGAATGTTGCGATACCCCTGAACGCTTTCAGAAATTCGCTGAACAGCACTCTTCTGGCGTGGCGGTTTTTGAACACGAGAACAAAGCCTTCCAGCGGGTTTCTCTTTTCCTCGCTGTATGTTATTCTTTCTTTGACAGTTCTCATTCCCAGAAGCATGGTCACCGTTCCGACAACGCCGCAAAGTATCGCGGATATAAGATAATTCACCGAATTATCCTCGTTGCCCTTGAGTGCCTTAGTTATTGCGGCAACGACAAGAACTATAACCAGCGGGGCGGAATTGCCGACCGCCGAAACGATTCCTCTGAAAGAAAGAAGCTGCTCTCTTTCGCGGCTGTCGGGAGACATAACAACCGCCACCATGCTGACGGTGTTGCCGAAATAAAAGCAGACGCACTGAATCAAAGCCAGAGCGCAAAGCCAGACCATAAGCAGTATCGGGTTTTCGCGTATAAGGCCGGGAGTCCAGAAAATAAGTATTGTTATAAGACCGCACGGAACTGCGGCAAGCATTCCTATATTCTTGAACTTGTTGCCGTTTTTTATTTTCTTGTTGTCAAGTATCATTGCGCAGACGAAAGAAATCACAAATCCCGCAATGCCCGTAAAAACATTGAAAAACGAAAGCTGATTTGTTGTCAGCTTCAGTCCGTCGACAAGATAGGCCCGCCTGTATTCGTTTATCATTCCCGTCATGTTTGTGTAAAAGAACACGGCAAGCATATAAAGTATATATTCTTTAAGCTTGATGTTTTTCTGATTTTTAACCGCAGTCTCCATAGTTTTCCTCCCTTTTCGTCAGAAACGGTTTATTTTTTCGTCCTGATTTTCGGTACGCTCCGGACTTTTTCCGGCTGCCGGCTTTTCTGCAAAGAGCCGGCTTAAACAGCCGATATTCTACACTCAGTAAACTATAACATAATCAAAAAATTTTTTCAACACATTTTTAAAAAGGTCGGCAAAAAGCGCATTTCGTTGTAAATATATGCGACCCATTTAGGGTAAAAAATAAAGTCAAGATATCAGACTGTCGAAAAAGATATATCTCTTTATCGGTATTTTATTATATAACACAGCGACATCGCCGTCAGTCTGATGCGCGCACTTTCCGGTGCGCGCATCACTTGTCTTTATTTTTCCTCGCAGACCGTTATAACATAGCCGTTATTCTCATATGTGAGCGTTTCTGATGTGTCAGCGTTTTTCATGTCATAACCTATACCGACGCCCTTCGTTTTGCCTATGGCCTCTTTCTTTGTCCATATCTCAAAAAAGTGCTTCAGAGTTTCGCCGTTTTTGCTTTTAAAGTCCTCTTTTTCGGGCAGTCTGCCGAAAATATATATCAGCTCTTCTTCGTTTGCGAAGCGTTTCGCCGACTGCATATTCACTTCTCTCACCTTTTCGATATCAACACCTATCCGGTTTTCTCCGACCGCGCAGACGGCAAGCTCACCGCTGTGACTGACGCTGAACTGCAGTCCGATATTTTCCGCAAATGGCTTTCCGTTCTTATCATCTGCAATAACTATATCGTTTTCGGCTGTGCCTGTCAGGTGACTTAGAGCCTTAACGGCAAGCATATAGCCGCAAAGGCTTCGCTTTCTGTCTTCCTCGAATCTGAGACCGTCAAGGCGCTTTCTTCTTTCTTCGCTCATCAGTGAACGATAGTGTTCATATTCATCTTCGGTCAGATCTTTTATATTGAATTTATAAAGCTCCATATTTTCTCCTTTTGCTATCCGGCGTTAATTTTTATTTTAAGGTGTCGGGAGGATCTGCATTTTTCAGACAATCAGGCCTGTTTCGCCGGCTTTTCCTCTTATTCTACCGCAGTGCGCCGAAAAGTAGAGTGTAAAACCGTATAACTCTACCGCAGGCGCTCATATAGTAGAGCATAAGAATCAATCGGTAGGGTGACAATCGGCTTTCGCTGTAATACACTTTTAGGCAAAGGGGAAACCGGCGTTTCCCCGACCAATAAAGAAAAGAGGAAAATCACTATGTATTTTGAAAGCGTAAAACTGCCGAGCTACACGGAAAAAGAAGAGGCTGTTAACTCCGCGTCACACGGCGCAGGCATTTTATTCGGCATTTTCAGCTTAGTAATGTTATTGATGAAATCAACTGACTCATATTCCCGCGCCGGCGCAATTATTTTCGGCGTTTCAATGATTATTCTTTACTCTTCGTCCGCAGTCTATCACGCGCTGAAGCCGTCATATGTGAAAAAGATAATGAGAGTCGTTGACCACGCAGTTATTTATCTTCTGATATCAGGCACGAGCATACCGGTCATTCTGGTCGGCGTTATGCCTTATAACAGGATTTTTGCCGAAGTGATGATATCAATAAGCATTATAATAGGTACGGTCGGCACAGTTCTGACCTATATTGACCAGGAAAAGTTCAAGGTCGTTCAGACCGTGCTTTATATGGTGCTCGGCTGGATGTGCCTCATTCTGGCGTTTCCGCTTCACAGATACTGCAATCATGCCCTTGCGCTCATGAGCATCATCATTCTCGGCGGCGCGGTTTACACCGTCGGAACAGCCTTTCTCGCTCTCGGCAGAACAAAAAAATATTTTCACAGCATCTTTCATCTGTTCGTTCTTGCCGGCTCGCTGATACATTTTCTGGGGCTGTATTTTTTCCTTTACTGACAAATCAGTCGGTTATCCTCAGTCTTTGCCTACGCTTTGCTTCTTGAGAAAATAGACGAAAACATATATCAGAATGCAGATGCACTGCAATATGGCGCACGGTATGAATATATAGTTAAAGCCCACAGTCGGCGCAGGTATGGCTATGCAAAGACCGACCGACCATATTATTCCGGAAACGCAGACGCACTGATAAATCCTTTTCCACCACATTGATGCGAACACGGTCAGGACTATAAAGGCGGCAACCGTCGCGAACAAAAACACAAGCGGCGCATAAGCGTGGAGAGACGGTATGTTTTTCATCACAAAAAAGACAAGCGATGCGGCAAAATACGCCCCGAGCGCCGATATGACAGGTATGAATATTCTCTTGGCTCTGTTTCCCTCTGCAGACTGTTTCTTTGAATCCGGACAGCCGCTGACGAAATCCTCATCAAGCAGCTCATCAACAGGCACAGAAAACAGCTTCGATATCTTCAGCAATGTGTATGCGTCGGGTATGCTCTCGCCCCGCTCCCATTTTGAGACTGCCTTATCGCTGTAATTCAGACTCAAGGCAAGCTGCGCCTGCGTCATTCCTCTGCTCTTTCTTAGCTCTGAAAGCTTCTTGGCGAAATATTCTTTGGTTTGTTCTTCGTTTATCATTTTTCATTCTCCGGTCAATTTATTTGTTTAAGTATATAGCACACCGGGAAACTTTTCAACACAGTTATGTTAAAATCAGGTCAGACACGGCGAAATTTTGTTAAAAATTTTATTTCTATTGACAAATATAACATTTATATTTAAAATATAGATGGTAACTTTAGTTAAAAGTTACATATTCCGTTATATATTTTTTCCTTGTTGACGGAAAATGAAAGGAGTTAAATTTATGAACAAATGCATGGCGGTTCTCGTTTCGATACTGATGCTCTTCACGGGCGTTTTCTTCGGAACGGGGCTTGAATCAACAAAAGTCGGCGAAAAGGATCAGGTCAAAAATGTTATTCTTTTCATCGGCGACGGTATGGGTGAAAATCATCTCAAGCTCACTAAGCAGAAGCTCGGAATTGAGCTCACTATGGAAACCTTCCCTTACAGAGGTCAGTCCAAGACGCGCTCCATGACAGGCCCCATAACCGACAGCGCGGCAGGCGGAACCGCCCTCAGCTGCGGAGTCAGAACAGAAAACGGCTATATAGGTACATATTGGCTCGATCCTTGTCAGACTTACAGCGTACCGAGAAGCATCACCGAAATAGCCAATGCTCACGGACTCCGGACCGGCGTTGTCACCACCGACAGCGTGACCGGTGCGACTCCCGCTGCTTTCTCGGCGCACACTAATTCAAGAAAGAACAGAAGCGAAATAGTCGATCAGCAGATGCATTCTTTTCTCGATATCGTCTGGGGCAATGAGGACAGCGATTTCGACAAGGCAACAGCCGAAGCCAACGGCTTCACGGTCGTTGAAAGCGAAAGCGAAATGAATGCGCTCGGCAACGGCTCAAAGAGCTTCGCTCAGTTCAACGGCGACACATGGAAAAGCGACACCGGCACCGACGACCCGACGCTTTCGGAGATGACCGAAAAAGCGATCTCCGTTCTTGACAACGACAAAGGCTTCTTCCTTATGGTCGAGGGCGCTCACATTGATAAGCACTCCCACAGAAACAACGCCGACAACATGGTTCTCGCGCTTCAGGAATTCGATAAAGCCATTGCAAAAGCTCTCGACTTCGCAAAGAAAGACGGCAACACTCTGATTGTTGTGACTGCCGACCACGAGACAGGCGGTCTCAGAGCTAAAGACGGCACCTATGTTTACACATGGGGACAGCACACCGGCAGTAATGTTCCCCTGTTCGTTTACGGCTCAAGCAACTTCATCGAGAACGGCGAGCAGATCAGAAACCTTATGGTGCCGAGAATAATCGCCGCTTCTCTCGGCTTTGACGAAAGCGAATTCACAAACGCAAAGGATAAGCAGCTTTACACAGCGACAGTTGTCGGCAAAAGCTATTCCTTAGTTGCATAAGAATAACATAATATACTTAATACGGCAGCCTGAAAAGGCTGCCGTATTACGCGGGCGGCGGGCGCGGTTCAGTGCCCGCCGCCCCTTCAGCGAGCCGCAAAATACTTTTGCGGCTCGCCTTGGTTAAGCTCAGATATTATTCTATTATTCCCCCGCCGACGACATATTCGCCGTCATAGAAAACGGCTGACTGCCCCTTCGATATCGCTCTTTGAGCGGTTTCAAATTCAACATGAACCCGTCCGCCGGGTAACGGTTCTATCACCGCGTCTTGCTCCGGTTGCTTATAGCGAACGCGAGCCTTGACTTTCATCGGCCCTTTAAGTGTATCAAACGGAACAAAATTAACATCTTTTGCAATAAGTTCTTTTGAAAACAGCTTTTTTTCATCTGTCAGCACGACCTCGTTGCTTTCCGTGTCCTTCCGGTAAACATACATCGGCGCGGGAAGCGCCAGCCCCAGGCCCTTGCGCTGACCTATTGTGTATCTGATAATGCCTTTGTGGGTTCCGAGAATTTTTCCGTCGATCGTAACAAAATTCCCTTGCGGAAATTTTGTTCCCGTCGACCGCTCGATATAGGAGGCATAATCTCCGTCGGGAATGAAGCATATATCCTGACTGTCATGCTTATGCGCATTCACAAAGCCGTTTTCCTCGGCTATCCTGCGCACCTCTGTCTTTTTATATTTTCCGAGAGGAAACAGCGTTTTTGAAAGCTGGGACTGAGTCAGGCAATAAAGAACATAACTTTGATCTTTTGTCTCGTCCTCGCCTTTTTTGAGCAGATATCTTCCGTTTGATTTTTCAATTTGCGCATAATGACCGGTTGCGATCGCATCATAGCCCATTTCCTCTGCCTTTTGAAGCAATGCGCCGAATTTGACATATCTGTTGCAAACAACACAGGGGTTTGGCGTCGCCCCTCGTTCATATGTTTCAATAAAGTCCTTTATGACGGTTTCGGAAAATTCTTTCCGGAAATCGAAAACAAAAAACTTTATTCCGAGATCTTCGGCGACCTGTCTCGCTATTCCGGTCTCTGACATCGAGCCGCAGGCTCCTCCGGTTTTATCCGAGTGCATGACAATATTGGCTCCCGCGACCTCGAAGCCCTCTTTCATGAGAAGATGGGCGGTCACACTGCTGTCGACTCCGCCGCTCATGCCTGCTAATATCTTTTTCATTTTCACCGCTCCTTTGCGATGCTCTTGATGACTTCGCCGGCAATTATCATTCCCGCGACCGGCGGAACAAACGGAACACTGCCCGGCGTTTGCCTTTTGGCGTGACCGGTGCCCGGCTCCCCGCACCAGGCGGGCTTTATCGGCTCCTCTTTCGAATAGACGACCTTCAGCTTTTTGACTCCCCGCTTTTTCAGCTCATATCTCATAACTCTCGCGAGAGGGCAGACCGATGTTTTATATATATCGCTGACCTCGAAGCGAGTCGGGTCGAGCTTGTTGCCCGTTCCCATAGAGCTTATTATCGGTACGCCGTGACTGTCTGCGTAGACGGCAAGGGCTATCTTTGCGCTGACCGTGTCTATCGCGTCGACTATATAATCATAGCTTTCAAGGTCGAATTCGCCGACATTGTCCTTTGTCAGAAACTTTTTCACCGCCACAATGCGGCAGTCCGGGTTGACGGCCTGTATTCTTTTTTTAGCTTCTTCGGTCTTTTCCTCGCCGATATTTTCCGCCGTCGCAATAAGCTGTCTGTTCAGGTTGGACTCAGCGACAGTGTCGTCGTCAACTATCGCAACAGTTCCCACTCCGGCTCTCGCCAGCGCCTCGACGACATAAGAGCCGACGCCGCCGACACCGAAGACTATTACTTTTGAATTTCTGAGCTTCTGCGTTGAGTCTTCCCCCAAAAGCAGTTCGCTTCTTATATAGCGTGACATTGTCAGACTATGACCTCCATGCTCTCGATAATAATGCTTTCAACGGGCGTTGCCTTTTCGCCTATCGAGTTGTATGTTCTCTCAACAGTTGTGAATTTGTCAACAACATCCATTCCTTCTATAACTTTTCCGAACGCCGCATAATCGCCGTCGAGCGTCTTGCATTTCTGACTGTCATAACAAATAAAGAACTGACTTGACGCCGAATTTTTGTCAGCCGTCCTCGCCATTGAAATAACTCCTCTTTCATGAGAAAGCGTATTCTTGGCAAAGCCGTTGGACTTGAACTCACCCTTTATTGTTACGGCCTTTTCTCCGGTTGCGCTCTGTCCGCCCTGAGCCATAAAGCCGTCAACAACCCGGTGAAAGCTCGATCCCGTGTAAAAGCCCTCTCTGACGAGCTTGACAAAATTCTCGACGGTTGCCGGCGCGTATTCGGGATAAAGTTCAAGTGTGAACTCGCCGAAATCTTTGACGACAACCTTGACCTTTGGATGCGTAACCATGCCGCTTGTTGTGATTTCTTCCGTTTCACCGTTGTCCTTTCCGGCGCAGGCCGCAAACGCAAACACCATGACGGCGCAGATGATAACGGCAGTTATTTTTCTGAATTTTTTCATATCAGTTACCTTCCTTAATTCGTTATTTCCTATTGATTATATATTTTCAGAGAAGATAAATCAAGGAGTACCGCAAATTAGCTTCGAAATTTCAGCAAAAAGCTTTAACTCAGCAACATTCTGTGATAATATATATAAAACTCATGCGCTCTGCCAAAGAAAGGACGATCAAAATGTCAACTATGATAATCGGCATCGCCGGTGGAACAGGTTCGGGCAAAACAACGATAACCGACAACCTGAAAGAGGAATTCGGCAACGATGTCAGCGTGGTGTATCACGACAACTATTATAAATGCAACGACGACATTCCCATGTCGGAAAGAGTCAAACTCAACTATGACCACCCAGACGCTTTCGACACCGATCTTATGATAGAGCACCTGATAAAGCTGAAAAACGGCAAGGCTGTTGACTGTCCGACTTATGACTACACAAAACACACAAGGGCAAAGGAAACAGTCAGGATAGAGCCGGCCAGCGTTATTATTGTTGAAGGCATCCTAATTTTTCAGAATGAAAAGCTGCGCGATCTGATGGATATAAAAATATTTGTCGACACGGACGCCGACGAACGGATATTGAGAAGAATACGCCGCGATGTTCTTGAAAGAGGCCGGAGCATCGACTCCGTGATAACGCAATATCTGACAACGGTCAAGCCTATGCATGAGCAATATGTTGAGCCGAGCAAGAGAATGGCGGATATAATCGTTGTCGGCGGAGGGCACAATATCGTTGCTCTCGATATGATCAAGCGCAGAGTCAAGCATCACATTTCAAGGAGCAAAAAGAATGAACAGGACTGAAAGAATAAAACTCGCCGATGATCTTTTTTCCCAGGGCTTCGCCTGCTCCCAATCGGTTTTCACCGCATTTTCGGATCTGTTCGGAATAGATAAAAACACCGCTTTGAAAATATCGGCCGGACTCGGAGCCGGCGTCGGCAGACTGCGCGAGGTATGCGGAGTTGTGACCGGGGCAAGCATGATATTCGGAATGAAATACGGCGCAACGGACGGCAAAGATTCAGCTTCAAAAGCAAACACCTATGCTCATGTCAGAGAATTTGCTTCGCGGCTGAAAGAAAAAGAGGGCTCCATAATCTGCCGCGAGCTTCTGAAGCTTAACAAGCCTGAAAAAAGCGCTGTTCCGCAGGCAAGAACGGTGGAATATTATGAAACCAGACCTTGCAGGCGGCTCGTTTCAGAAGCGGCGGATATCATTTGCGATATGCTCGGAATAAAATAATGTCTGCTGTGCCGGTTTCGCCGCAGACATATAAAGAAACAAAGGACGGCAAGCTGCGCTTGCCGTCCTTTGTTTCTGTCGGTTTTATCAGCCTTTGGCTTTAAGTATAGGCTGCATCTGCTTTTCTTCAAGCGCCAGCTTTGCCGCTTCGAGCGTATCTTCAAAATGGGCAACGACCGAAAACGGCTTTTTGATAAAGTCATCCTGCGACATCGGAATAAAATAGTAGTGCTTATAATTCAAAAGCATTCCTATGTTCTTTGCGCTGCCTGTCAGGGCGTCATTTGTCGAAACACCGATCAAAATCGGCTTCTGATTTCTCAGGTGCGATTTAGCGCTGAGCGTCACCGGCGTGTCATATATGCCGCTTGCGAGCTTGCCGAGCGTGTTGCCTGAGCAGGGCGAAATTATAAGCAGATCGAGCATATTTTTAGGTCCGATAGGCTCGACCTCCGTTATTGTTTTAAGCACCCTGTTGCCCGTTATCTCTTCAAGCTGTGAAATAAAGTCTTTCGCTTCACCGAAACGGGTGTCAAGGCTCTCGGCGTTATATGACATTATGGGCACTACATTGTACCCCGCCTCAACGAGTTTTCTGACCTGCGGAATTGATTTTGAAAAGGTGCAAAATGAGCCTGTCAGACAATAGCCAATGGTTTTCATTTTATCACTCCCTTAGCTTGGAGCAGATGAAATCCGCTATGACCTCACCCGCCCCCTTCGGCGTATGCTTTCCCGGCATACCCCTACACTCAATATATGCGCCTTTGCTTTCAAATGTTTCTTTGGGTACGCCCGAAGAAAGTTCAAAAAAGAAAGCGTTTTCGGGGATTTCGGCGACAGCTGTATCTGAAAACACCTTAGCCGGGACCGTGTTGACGATATAATCAAAACCTGAAATAATTTTTTCCGCCTCTTTGAAGCCTGCGGACGAATAACCCATAGCCCGCGCCTCATGGCGCTGAACAGGATCGCGCGCAGCGACGAAAACTCTGACTCCGTTATCCGAAAGCAACTTGCAGACACATTTTGACACATTGCCGAAACCGGTCACGAGAGCCTTTTTCCCCATGATATCCCGCTTTTCATGCGCAAGCAGCTCCGCCAAAAAGCCGACCGCAGTCAGTCTCGCATTATCAACGATGACTCTTTTATCAGAAAAATAGTTTATTCCGCTTATCCTGTCATCTGAGGTGAACACCGTCTTGCCCTTTAACAGGCGGCTCAGCTGCGAAAGTGATATCCTGTCACGCGAAAACGGGCAGTTCAGCGTTTCGCCGTCTCTTGTCAGCGGCAAGGGAAGAACGGCAGCGTCAAAGGAGCTTATATCGTCCCGGATCTTTTTGCCGGTTTCGGTTTTTCCGAAAAGCTCGGCGCAATACCACCTTGCATCATATCCGTTTAATATAAGCTTTTTTGTCAGGTAAAAATTTCTTTCGTCTCCGCCGATAACCATAATCTTCATCTAAGTCACCTCAAGATAAGTTTGTTTTGTCTCGGAAAGCTTGTTCTGACCTCAGGTCCGGGGGCGCGCGACGGCGCAGCTGTGCTGCGCCGTCCGTCAGGCGAAGCGTTTCCGCTTCGCCTGACGAGCCAATGCCGCCGCAGGCGGCATTGGCTGCCCGCCCCCTGCACAGACTTCCCTCGGCGCACAAACTTCCCTCATGCACTTTTATATTATGCAAAAGCACCGTTTTGGGTTAAAAAGCAAAATTTTCTTATTATTTAGTCCCATATATAGCCTTTGAGCGTATTTTATGTTATAATAAACAATGCGTATAAAATAGTGTATATGAAAATAAAAATGACTGTATAATTCTTAGCGATTGGAGATATCATTATGTACGAAATAGATGTGCTTTTAAAGAAAGTCAAGCGAATACACTTTATCGGAATAGGCGGCTCCGGAATGTGCCCTTTGGCGGAAATTCTCCACGACTGGGGATATCAGCTTTCGGGCTCAGACAATAACCCCGGCGACAATATTGATAAGCTTCGCTCTTTCGGCATTCCGATAGCAATGGGCCAAAGAAAAGAAAATATCGGCGACGCTGAAATGGTCGTCTACACCGCAGCTCTTCTGAACGACAACCCCGAGCTTTGCGCGGCCCGCGAAATGGGCGTTCCGACTTTTGAAAGATCAAAGCTCTTCGGCGCAATAACAAGAATGTATTCAAACTGCGTCGGCGTTTGCGGAACTCACGGCAAAACAACGGTGACCTCCATGCTCACGCAGATCCTCATCATGGCTGATAAGGACCCGACGGCTGTCATCGGCGGAAAGCTCCCGCTTATCGACTCCCACGGCAGAGTCGGTCACAGCGACACGATCGTGTGCGAGGCCTGCGAGTTCGTTGACACCTTCCTTGATCTTTCTCCAGATGTTTCCGTCGTTCTGAATATTGACGAGGATCATCTCGACTATTTTAAAACTCTCGATAACATAATCAAGTCTTTTCATAAATTTGTCTCAATGTCGACAAAAGCCGTTATTTATAACGGCGACGACGCTAACACCCTCAAGGCGGTCAGCGGCGTTGATGGCAAGGAAATGATATCCTTCGGCAGAGGTGCGCAAAATGATTTCACTGCCGAAAATATTAAATATAACAGAGGCGCGTTTGCTGAATTTGACATAATCCGCCGCGGTGAAAAGCTTGGCAGAGTCAAGCTGAATATTCCCGGTGAACACAATATTCTGAACACGCTCGCAGCTGTTGCGGCCGCTATGTATTGCGGTGCGAGCGCCGAGGAATGTATCAGAGGAGCCGAAGCCTTTTCCGGCGCCGGCAGACGCTTTGAAATCCTCGGTGAATTCGGCGGAATAACAATAGCGGACGATTACGCTCATCACCCGAGAGAGCTTGAGGTCACGCTGAACGCCGTTATGAAGATGGGGTACAACAAGGTCTGGGCGGTATTTCAGCCTTTCACCTATTCAAGAACCAGAATACTGTTTGACGATTTTGTCAGAGTACTCCAGATTCCGGACAGATGCGTTATGACGGAGATCATGGGCTCAAGAGAGCGAAACACCTACGGCATATACACAAAGGATCTGGCGGAAAAGATTCCGGGAAGCGTCTGGTTCAACACATTCGAGGAGGTTTCGGACTATGTTGTGAGCCACGCCGAAAAGGGCGATATCATAATCACTCTCGGCTGCGGAGATATCTATAAAGCGGCGCGAATGATGGCTGAAGCTCTCAAAAACAAATAATAAACAGCCCGACGGTGCTTTTAAAAGCGGCCGCCGGGTATTTTTCACATCTTTGACACTATATTTCTGACTATCTTCGTCATCTCGTCCATTTTGCTTTCGGTGTCGGAAACCAGCTTGAATTGGTTTCTCGCTCTGACAAGGTTATGCTCCGGATATTCGATTCTGAAATATTTGTCGCCGTCGAGATAATCCTTGAGAAATCTCATTCCGCACTCAAGCGTCATGAGCTTCACGGAAAACGGCAGGCAGTCAATTTCAGTCTGAGTCAGGCAATGAGCCGTTTCGCTGAGATAACCCTCTGTGTAGCTTCTGAAAAGATCGAGATTCAAAAAGACCTTGTCAAGGTCGGCTTCGTCCTCCTTGGCGGAATTTGCGCCCGAACGCATGCTGTCGCCGAAATCATAAAGCGACATTCCGGGCATTACCGTGTCAAGGTCGATAACGCAAAAGGCTTCCTTCGTTCTGTCATCGAAAAGAACATTGTTGAGCTTCGTGTCGTTATGCGTTACTCTTGTCGGTATCTTTCCATCTTTATAAAGGCGCATCAGCGTGTTCATATCCTCGCATCTTTCGGTCACAAAGCGTATTTCTTCCAGGCATGTGCTTTTCCGCCCCGCTTCATCGCGCTCAACGCTTTCGAGAAAGTCCGAATATCTCTTCGGTGTGTTATGAAAGTCCTCGATGGTTTCATGAAGCTCCTTGACGGGGAATGAATTGAGTCTTTTCATAAATCTGCCGAATGCCTTTCCGGCGCTTTTGAACACCTCGAGATCCTCAGTCTCGTTGACAGTGAACGAATTATCCATATAGACATAGGCGCGCCATGTCGAGCCGTTTTCAAGCGTCAGATAGCTTTTGCCGTCCTTAGTCTTGAGAAAACGCAGAGTCTCTCTTTCGGGATCGGCCCCGCTCTCCTTTATCCTTTTTCTGAGAAAGTGAGTGACCCTTGAAATATTTTCCATAAGCTCGTCGGGCTTTTTGAAAACAAAGGTGTTGATCTTCTGCACCATATATTTTTTTCCGTCAAACGTTTTAACGAGATATGTCGTGTTGATGAGTCCGTTTTTGACCTGCTTTGCCTCCTCTATCGGCTCGCTGATTCCTAAGCTACCGCAGATCAGATTAAGCTCGTTATTTATCATTCAGTCTCTTCCTTTACAGTAAAATATGCGAAATGTTCGGGGTCGTGAAAGCCAAGCTCCCAATTTCCCATGGGCGAAAATGAACCATAGTGCGGTATCTCGGTCAGATCGCCGCATTTATAGAAGTTGCCTCTGTAATTGCCCTCGGCAACGCCCTGAAAATCAGGATAAAGCTCAGAAAAAAGCTCGTTCGGAAAGAATATCTCGTTTCCCCAGTATGCGCCGTCTCTTATCGGCGTGACAGTCGGCACTGTGTTTGTGATTTCGCTTAAAAGGCGGCGATCCGCCCTCCTGTCGCCGAATTCAGAAAGCCAGACGCCTTCTGAGTTGGTCTCAATATTGATATATCCCTCGCTTCCGAATGACAGAAACACTTCGAGACAGCTGTCCTCATAAATGCGGTCATTCAGTGACTTGCACTGCGTTCTCGGCGCTACCTCTTTGCACATAACCAAAGCGTACACCCCGCTGTTTCTGACAAAACACATTTTAGCGTATGCTTCAGGTCTGTATTTTTCGGCGCTTTCCCACTGAAAACAGCTTATATCCGCCTTGGGAACCGAGTCCCAAGGCGGCTTTTCATTATATATATATGTTATATACTCTTTCATTTTCTGACTTTTTTAACGCTCACATCAATGAAATATTCGCCGAGCGATTCAGCCGAGATTTTGACAATTCCCTTGCCGCTCTTTCCGGTCGTTTTTATCCAGAAGGCTCTGTCGCCGCCGATGAGCGAAAATGTCTTGGGACCGATGACCTCGATGGGGCCGGTCGTTCTGACTGTGACCGCGTTTGAGGCAAACGGCATCTGATTGCCGTTCTGATCAACCGCGCGAAGAACGATTCTCGTCACATCGTAGGTGTCGTTTTCGATAAGCTCACGGCTGTCCGCCTTAATGTCAAGCGTGACCGAAGTGCAGAATGACCTTGTCACGGTCTTGACGCACTCGCCGTTAATATAGCCCTCGAATTTATAGCAGTCATAAGCTCCGCCCCAGTTTGAAAGGTACTTTCCGAACAGGTCAACCGTCTGTTTTATGGTCTTTCCGCTCGTGATGAAGCCGAGCGCAGTCATCGGGTAATATTTGGGTGAAATCGACCAGCCGCGTCTTCTGGCGGCGATCATGACAGGCTTCAGCATAGAGGCCGAAAACTCGGGCAGCTTATCCTCTTTAATAAGGCTGTCGCCGATGAAGTCGCTGATAAACACCGGCGGATGCGGAAGGTGACTGAATTCCTTTCTGTCGGGATAAGCGGTCGAAACATATTTGTCGTTCTTATAAACCTTGACGCAGTCGCAGTTTGTGAACGCATATATCTGGCCCATGACACAGCCCGGATATTCGCCTATATCCATTGTTGACGATATCTCAAGAACCGGTGTTTCGTCCTGCTGCGAGGCGTAGACCGCTGCGGCAAGCTTAGGAACACGGAACATATCCGATACGCCGTGATAGCATATTCTGTCGCCGCTGCCGAAATCCTTGTGTGTGTTATAGTCGGACATACACCAACCGGTCGCGCCCGAATATCTGTCTGATGAATAGGCCTTGTTGAGAACTCTTGCGTGGCGAAGAGCCTGTTCAATTCTTATCATTTCCCTGTCGAAGCTCTTTGTCGGATACATGTGTCCGTTATGCTCCGTGACAAGATAAGGGGCGCTGCCTGCGACCACCGCAGGATTAAGCAGGGCTTTTTTCCCGCCGCTGTGAACGAAATCGTTATAGGTATAAACATCCTCTAAAAGATGAGAATGAGGTATGGCTCTGACGCCGCCCGTAGGTCTTGTGTCGTCAAGACGGTGGGCTATTTCATTGGATTTTTTATAAAGCTCGTCGCAGTCCGGTCCCTCATTGACTCTGACGCCCCAAAGGATAACCGACGGGTTGTTTCTGTCTCTGAGCACCATGTCTTCAACATTTTTAAGGAAATTCTCTCTCCATTCGCCCTCGCCGATATGCTGCCATGAGGGGATCTCGGTGAAGACAAGCAGGCCTATTTCGTCACATCTTTCAATGAAGTGAACACTGTCGGGATAATGCGATGTTCTGACAAAATTCACACCGAGCTGATATTTGAGAAAATCAGCGTCCGCTTTCTGAGCCGAAGCGGGCATAGCATAGCCGACATAGGGATAAGCCTGATGACGGTTTAGCCCTCTGAGCTTTATATGCATTCCGTTGAGATAAAAGCCGTCCTTTCTGAACTCGCACTCTCTGAAACCGAAGCGATAGGTCTTGCTGTCGTTTCCGAAAGAAAGGCGAAGAAAATAGAGCTTAGGACTTTCTATCGTCCACGGAAGAACATCTGAACGCTGCCATTTGAAATTGATCTGTTCTCCGTCAACATTGCATTTTTCGGCGGCAATAACGCTTTCACCGTCAAGCAGTTCGATCTTTAGCTCGCCGCTGACCTTATGATTGAATGTCACATCGCAGTCGATACATTTTTTAGCGAGCGTGACATTTTTCGTTCTGATGAATGCGTCGGCTATATAGTCCTCATCGACCGTCTCGAGCCAGACTTCTCTGTAAATTCCACCGTAGCAAAGATAATCGACAACATTGCCGAACGGCGGGATCTCTTTTCTTTCGGTCGAATCGACCTTGACCGCAAGCAGGTTTTCGCCGTCTTTCAGCTTATCTGTGACATCGAAGCTGAAACGGGTGTAGCCGCACTTGTGATCGCCCAGACGCTCGCCGTTAAGCCACACCTCGGCATAGTTTGCGACGCCCTCAAAGTGAAGCAGGGCTCGCTTGCCCTTCTCTTTGTGAAAATCAAATTTCTTTCTGTATGCCGAAATGAACTGATATATTTTTTCGTCAAAGTCGTTATAGGGTATTTCCTTGCAGGTATGAGGTATATTGACCTCGGCGAGCCCGCTGTCATCATATCCGGGCTGCATTTTTTCATCTGAATATTCCTCGCTGAATTTCCAGCCGAAGTTGAGACTTATATTGCTTCTTGACATCAGCGGCTTTCCTCCTTGTGCTTATTGAGAACATACATTCTGGAATCGGTATCGACCAACAGTCTCGTCTTGAAGTTATATCCGCTCAAAACGAAAGGCTGGCCCGGCTTGAAGCCGGCAAACATCAGCGAATCACCGCCGAGTGTGTAATTTTCCTTTTCGGTGCGAAGCTTGATCGTGTTTGTCAGGAATTCATAGAACTTGCCGTCCTCCATATCCATTTTGATCGGCATTGGAACATTGATAATTTCACCGAAAGTCTTTAAATTCAGCAGTTGTGTGCGTGTACACATATCGTAGGTCGTGTTTTCGTCAAGGCCGACAAATTTGATAACATCGTTGCCCCAGTTGGGCTTGACTCTGTCGACAAAATAGCCGAGTATCGCCTGTGACTTGTCTTTTGAGACGATCTCCCACTTGGCAATGTCGGACTTGAAAAAGTCGCCGATGCGATAGAAGGTTCCGAACTGCAGAGTCTCCCTGTACTTTTTATAAAACTCTATCTGCTTCTTAACGGCCGCTTTCTCAAACCTGTTGAGGTGAGTGACATCAAGCTCATAGCCGAGAAGTCCGAAAGCCGCAACATTAAAGCGGTGCTCGATAGACGACGGTCTGAAGTTCGCAAACGACGGTGACGCCGCAACATGCATCGTCATTACCGACTGCGGATAGCCGTAGGAGGTGCCGGACTGAATGAACACTCTGTCAAGAGCGTCCGTGTTGTCGCTCGTCCAGCACTGCGGCATATAGCAGAACATTCCGAGGTCAAAGCGGTTGCCGCCCGAGGAGCAGGACTCAAAGAGAATATCGGGGAACCTCTCTGTGAGAGTGTCGAGAATCTGATAAAGTCCCATGATATAGCGGTGGAATATCTCGCCCGACTTTCTTCCGGCTCTGTGTGAGAAAACATCGGAAAACTGGCGGTTCATATCCCACTTTATATATTCAATGTTTCCGTAGCGGAAAACATCGGTGAGAGTGTTTGTTATGTATTCTCTGACCTCGGCTCTCGTCAGGTCAAGAACAAGCTGATTTCTGCCCTGTGACGGCTCATAATCATCTGATTTCAGCGCCCAGTCTGGGTGCGCTCTGTAAAGATCGGAGTCGGGCGAAACCATTTCCGGCTCAACCCAGAGTCCGAACATAAGGCCCATTTCGTTTATCTTCTGTGAAAGCCCGTCTATACCGTGCGGCAGCTTCTTTTTGTTGACATACCAGTCGCCGAGAGAGCAGGTGTCGTTGTTTCTCTTGCCGAACCAGCCGTCGTCAAGCACGAACATCTCAGCGCCGAGCTCTTTCGCCGTCTTGGCGATGGAAAGTATCTTTTTCTCTGTGAAGCTGAAATATGTCGCCTCCCAGTTGTTGACGAGAACAGGTCTCGCCTTATGCTTCCACTTGCCTCTGACTATATTCTCCTTGACAAATTCATGCATATTTGCGCTCATGCCGTTGAGGCCCTTGTCGCTGAAAGTGAGAACTGATTCCGGTGTGTCGAAGCTCTCGCCCGATTTCAGGTGCCACTCAAATTCAAACGGATTTATACCGTTCTGGATTCTGACAAGTCCGTGAGTCGAGACCTCGGCTCTCGCAATATGGTTGCCCGAATAGACGAGGTTAAAGCCGTAGCAGTCGCCGAAATTTTCCGTTGCTTCTTCATCTTTGACGATAAAGAACGGGTTGTGTCTGTTCGAGCTGGTTCCGGTTATCGAGCCGACCGAGCATACGCCGGAGTTGAGCCTGTGTTCGTTTTTGCTTCTCTCCTTTATCCATGCGCCGTCGAAGGTTAGCATAGTCCAGTCGCCTCTCGGGAGATCAAGCTGCATGCTCATTATTGAATTTATTCTTATGGTTCCCTTGCCGTTATTTATAAGTCTTGCGCTTCTGGTGATGATATTGGCCTTTTCAAAAACGCTGTAATAAAGCTCAAGAGTTGCGTCGAGAGCCTTATCCCTGAGCGTGACGCAGAGAGTTTCGTTTTCGCCGTAGCTTGACGGCAGTCCTTTAAGCTGTGGCTTGAGAGTTTTCTCAGCCTTGACAAAAATAAAATCGCTCGTGAAATCATCGTTTTCATGCTTTACCTGCATTGCGGGGAGTCTGTAATCGCCCTTGCCGTAGGTCGAGTATTCCAAAGCGATATGATCAAGTGAAAGGGTTTTGTCTTTCTGCGAATACGGCGTTGAATTGCTGTATCCGCAGCCATGCTTATCATAAAGATATTTATAATCGTCGGTATGAGAAACCTTTCTGCCGTAGTAAAGTCCCTCTATATGTCCCGACGGCATCGCGCGCAGGATATAGCTCGTATTTTCAGTCTGCAAATGGAAAGTGTTTTCTTTTCCGAAATAGATCATAACAATTCTCCTCATATCAAGCTTTATATCCAAGGATATAAGCGCATGGTTTTGTATTTTAATTATACTAAATGTTGGGCTGACTGTCAAGAAAAACCGCTGACGGATAACAATCCGTCGGCGGTTCATAATTTTCTGTTCAGTTTTCAGTCGGGACATTTACCCTGTCCTCGATTATTCTTCCGTCCTGTATTTTGACAATGCGCTTTGCCTGAGCCGCTATTGAGTTATCATGTGTGATGAGGATAACCGTTTTTCCCTCGTCGTTCAGCTCCTTGAGTATCTTCAGCACCTCTTTGCCCGACGCGCTGTCGAGCGCTCCGGTGGGCTCATCGGCCAGGATTATCGGCGGCCTTGCCGCTATTGCTCTGGCGATAGCGACTCTCTGCTGCTGACCGCCCGACATTTGTCTTGGCAGATGGTTTTTTCTTTTTCCCAAGCCGACTCTCTCAAGAGCGTCCGTCGATCTGATGTGGCGTTCCTCCTTCGGCATGCCTCTGTAAGCGAGAGGAAGCTCAACATTGCCCTGAGCCGTCAGCGACGGTATGAGGTTATAGCCCTGAAAAATAAAGCCGATCTCCTCGTTTCTGATCTCCGAAAGCTCGTCGTCCGTCAGATTGCTGACATCTCTGCCGTTGAGATAATATTCGCCGCTCGTGCATTCATCGAGAAGTCCGAGCATATTCATAAATGTGCTTTTTCCTGAGCCTGACTGACCGATTATTGCGACAAATTCGCCTTCGTCAACGGTGAGTGAAACTCCGTCCAGGGCTCTGACCTCGTTCTCGCCCGGATTATATATTTTATAGACATTTTTAACTTCAACCAGATGCGACATGATATTGCCTCCGAAAATGTATTACTTAGTTATTTTACTTGAAATCAAAGCTAAGGTCAATGCTTTTAATAAAGTTTAAAGTTTAAGCTATGCGGCGCTGCGCTTCAGAGGGTTATCTTATCGGCCGCCGCTCTGAGCTGCTCGCGGCAGTGCTTTTTCACCTCGCTGAAGGGCAGTCTTTCCGGGTTTGTTTCAATTATTCTGTCAATTCCTCTGCGCCTTGCCTCGTCCTCGCCGATATCGCAGACGCCGACAATTGCGGTGACAGGTACGCCTCCGGCTCTTTTTGCAACCCCGAAAGGCACTTTTCCGCAAAGGCTTTGCTGATCCATTTTCCCCTCGCCCGTTATTATGATATCCGCGTCTTTTATTTTTTCGCTGAAGCCGCAAAGGTCAAGAAAGCTGTCTATGCCGCTTCTGAATTCAGCTTTGAGATATGTCATCAGCGCAAAGCCGAGTCCGCCTGCGGCTCCGGCTCCGGGAATATCCGCCGTGGTTTTGCCGAGCTTTCTTTCGGTGACGGCGGCTAAATTTCTCAGCCCCTTGTCAAGAAGCTCAACCTGTTCTTTGTCTGCTCCCTTCTGAGGAGCAAAAACATAGGCCGCTCCGTTCTTTGAGAAAAGAGGATTTGTCACATCGCATAAAACGGTTATATTGCACTTTGTCAGTCTTTCATCGAGTCCCGACAGGTCAATATCGGCTATCTTGTCAAGTTCGCCGCCTGTCGTCACCTTTTCGCCGCCCGATGTCAGAAAAGCGCCGCCGAGAGCCGTCAGGCAGCCGGTTCCGCCGTCAGTAGTTGCGCTGCCGCCTATTGCGATAATGATATCCCTAACCCCTATCCCGAGCGCGTCGATTATCATTTTTCCCGTTCCAAAGGTCGTCGACGACATTGGCTCCGGTCTTTCAAGCAGCGTCAGTCCGCTCGCCTGCGCCATTTCTATGACCGCCGTTCTGCCTTTGATAAGGGCGTAATGAGCTTCGATATTTCTTCCGATCGGATCGGTAGTCAAGACATTTATCCTTTGCCCGCCGAGAGCGCGCAGAAAAGCGTCTGCCGTTCCCTCGCCGCCGTCCGCGGCAGGGATAAGCACACATTCTATATCCTGATATCTTCTTTCAAGAGACTCTCTGACCGTTTCGCACACCTCGGCCGAAGTGAAGGTTCCCTTGAAGGAATCCGGAATTATCACCGCTTTTTTCATCAGTCTCACTCCCTTTAAACACCGCGTCGGTTAAGTTAATCAGCAGCACCGACATTCTATCACAGAAAACAGCCGAATTCAAGAACACAGTCGGCGCATACCACATAAAATGATATTGAAATTTAAGTATATTTTACTTAAAGCTTTCAAATCTATATACAGGAGGTATTATTTGTGGATAACAAAGGCTTTAGTTCCTGTGACAACACACGGATCAAGGAGGCTGTCTGCATTGACACCAACAGAGTTTATGACTCCTGCGCCGACAAGGACTGCCTGAGCGATCTGCGGCTTATCTTCACGGACAGAGCTCAGTGCGTCATCGATCGGGCGACCTCCGTCAGATGCCGGGGCGCAGAGGTCATTAACGCAAATATCAGCGTTGACAGCGTGCCGTTCAACAGAGGCTGTTACAGCGTTGATATAACCTATTATTTCAAGGTAACGATCGACGTTTGCACCTCTCCGTGCGCTGCGCCCGAAACCGTCTGCGGTCTGACGACATTCTCAAAGAAGTGCATACTTTACGGCTCGGAGGGCAACGTCAAGGTCTTCACCAGCGAATATTCGCCAAACGAGTGCGAATGTGACAGGCCCGCCAGATTCAACTCGACCGCTCCGAGAGCAAAGGTTCAGGTCGTTGAGCCGATTTGTCTTGAGGCTAAGCTCTGCACGCCGAAAGACTGCCTTGAGTGTATTCCCGAAAAAGGAATACCCGCCTGCATCTGCGCTTTGTTCGACGGTCAGTTCCTGCCCCAGTCGAAGGAAAACGCCGTCAAGGTCAGTCTTGGCATTTTCACTATCGTTCAGCTCGAAAGAGATGTTCAGATGCTCATTCCGGCCTACGATTTCTGCGTGCCGACAAAAGAATGCTGCATAGACGCAATGGACCCGTGCGATACATTCAGGAAGATCCATTTTCCGATCGAGGAGTTCTTTCCTCCCAACTGCAAAAACGACAAGAAGTGACCGGTGAGCTTATCCTCCCGGGAAAACTGATATTCACGGTTTTGATCGGGCGGCTGACTGCCGCCCCTTTAAGCTTTTTCACAAGGATCTCCCAAAGGCCGAATTTTTTAAAAATTATATTGTTTTATAGACCTGCGCTGTGGTATAATTCTGATAGTTTAAATTCATATATAAGTCATCGGCTGTTATCACGCCGCTGACTTGAAAAGGCGGTTAAACCAATGGAAGAAAAAAGGAATGTCTATATAGTAGGCCACAGAAACCCCGACACGGATTCCATATGCTCTGCGATAGCCTATGCGGATCTCAAAAACCGTGACGGCGGAAGCTATCATTATACCCCGACGAGAGCGGGCCAGATAAGCTCGGAGACAGAATTTGTTCTCGACTATTTCGGAATGGAACAGCCCCTCTATTTAAACAACCTCGGAACAAGAGTCAAAGAGATGGAGATAAGACACACTCCGCCGATAAAGCGGAGTCTTTCGCTGAGAAAGGCCTGGCAGCTCATGGGCGATGTCAAGTGCGTCACACTGCCGATAGTCAACGACGAAAATATTCTCGAGGGTCTCATCACCATTCAGGATATTGCGACATCTTATATGCAGGAGCTCAGCAGTTCAATTCTGTCCGATGCCAAAACGCCCTATAAAAACATTGTTGAGACGCTCGACGCAAAAATGATAGTCGGCGATATCAACGCCTGCTTCGATAAAGGAAAGGTCATCATTGCGGCGGCCAATCCCGATGTTATGGAGGACTATATCGGCAAAGGAGATATGGTCATTCTCGGCAACAGATATGAGTCTCAGCTGAGCGCTATCGAAATGGAGGCCGGCTGTATAGTTGTCTGTCTCGATTCGCCCGTTTCAAAGTCCATCCGGAATCTCGCCAAGGCCAATAACTGCACTGTCATTGTCTCCCCGCTCGACACCTACACCGTCGCAAGGCTTCTCAACCAGAGCATGACGGTCGAATATTTCATGACTACCGAAAATCTTGTTACCTTTGATCCTTACGATTACACCGAGAGCGTAAAGTCAGTCATGTCAACGAGGCGTTTCCGCGATTTCCCCGTGACTGACAAGAGCGGCCATTATATCGGAATGATTTCAAGAAGAAATCTTCTCGGAGTTAAAAAGAGAGCGGTTATTCTCGTTGACCACAATGAGGTCAGCCAGGCTGTCGATAATATTGAAAACGCCGATATTCTTGAAATCATAGATCACCACAGGCTCGGCTCAATCCAGACAATCGAGCCGGTCTATTTCAGAAATGAGCCCGTCGGCTGCACGGCTACCATAATCTGGCAGATATATAAAGAGAAAAGATATGATATTCCGAAGAATATTGCCGGTCTGCTTTGCAGTGCGATTCTGTCAGACACGCTTCTTTTCCGCTCTCCCACCTGCACTGCGCTTGACAAGGCGGCATGTGAGGAGCTTTCTCAGATAGCCGGCATCGACTGCGAAAAGTTCGCAATAGAAATGTTCACTGCCGGCAGCAATCTGAAGCAAAAGACCGCCGAGGAGATTTTTTATCAGGACTATAAAAAATTCGAGTTCGGCGAGATATCTTTCGGCGTCGGTCAGATAAGCTCGATGAATGAAAACGAGCTGAAAGAGATCAAGAAAAAGCTCACGCCGATGCTCGAAAAGGTCTGCAAGGAAAGAGAGCTTGACATGGCGTTCTTTATGCTGACCGACATTCTGAAAGAGCGAAGCGAGCTTCTCTGCTACGGCAATGACGCGGATGAATTTGTGTTCGAGGCGTTCGGAAGAAGGACGGAAAACGGCTCAATAATTCTCGATAATGTTGTTTCGAGAAAGAAACAGCTTATACCGGCATTCATGAACGCAATCAACAAGGAAGACACACTGGCATAAAAACCGGCCCGCATGAAGTTTGTTTTCATGCGGGCTTTTGAATACACTAAGCGGTGTGAACTGCGTTCATACCGTCAGATTTGTTTCAGATAAATCAACGGCGGCTGTCGCATTTAGCGCAGCCGCCGAAATATTCGATATTTTATCAGCCTTTGACCATTTTCGCAATTTCTTCAGCGAAGTTTTCTGACTTTTTCTCAATGCCCTCGCCCTTGGCGAAACGGGTGAAGCCCTTGACCTTTATCTCAGCGCCGAGATCCTTGGCGACCTTGGCAACATAGCCTGAAACAGAGCCGTCAAAGAGATCGGAGCGAACAAACTCCTGATTGAGCAGGCAGTTTTCAGTGTAATATTTGCCGATCTTGCCATCGACGATCTTCTTGAGAACAGCCTCCGGCTTTGAAGCCATCTTCGGATCTTCTTTCATCTGAGCGACAAGAATTTCCTTCTCCTTAGCGAGAACCTCAGCGGGAACCGATGCCTCGTCAAGATAAGAGGGGCTCATAGCTGCGACCTGCATTGCGACATTCTTGCCCATTGCGGCGAACTCCGGCTTTGCGGCCGTTTCGGCGTCGGCGTCGAACTCAACGATAACACCGACAGTGCCGCCCATGTGGATATATGTTGCGACCGGTGCTTCGGCGCGAACAAAACGGCGGATCTTCATGTTTTCGCGAAGAGCAAGGAATACCTCCTGAACAGCCTCTTCAACAGTCTCTGAACCGTCTGCGATTTTGAGCTTGAGAAGAGCGTCAACATCTGCGGGATTCTGCTCAACAACAGTCTTGACAACCTTTGAAGCGAGATCAACGAACTTGTCGCTCTTGGCAACAAAGTCTGTTTCGCAGTTGATTTCAACGAGTGCGCCGGCTTTTGAGTCGCTGTATGCCGCGACTACGCCCTCTGCCGCTACTCTGCTTGCTTTCTTTGCTGCCGAAGCCAGGCCCTTCTCACGAAGAACATCAATAGCCTTATCAATGTCGCCGTCTGTCTCAACGAGCGCTTTCTTGTAATCCATCATGCCGACTCCGGTCTTTTCACGAAGGAGCTGCACATCTTTAGCTGTAAATGCCATAATAAATATCCTCCTGTATATAAATGTAAAAATTAACAATTCAAAATCAGGCGGATATGAATATCAGATCCGCCCGCTTGATATTTTGATTATTCGGCAACCGCTGCTTCCGCTTCAGCGTCAGCTTCGGCGGCTCCTGCTGCTTCGGGAGCATTCTGCTCGCCCTGTCTGCCTTCGATAACGGCGTCGGCCATAGCGCCGGCGATAAGTCTGACCGCTCTGATAGCGTCGTCGTTGCCGGGGATAACATAGTCAACCTCATCGGGATCGCAGTTTGTGTCAACGATGGCAACGCTGGGTATACCGAGCTTTCTGGCTTCTGCAACGGCGATCTTCTCCTTGCGGGGATCAACGATGAACAGCGCAGCCGGCTGCTTCTTCATCTCGGTGATACCGCCCATGAACTTCTCAAGCTTCTCGATTTCAAGCTCAAGCTTCGCAACTTCCTTTTTCGGGAGCATATCGAAGGTTCCGTCCTCTTTCATCTTCTTGAGCTGCTCGAGTCTCTTGATTCTTGTCTTGATCGTGTTGAAGTTAGTCATCATGCCGCCGAGCCAGCGAGCGTTAACATAGGGCATTCCGCAGCGGATAGCTTCTTCCTTGATGGAATCCTGAGCCTGCTTCTTCGTGCCGACGAAAAGAACATCGCCGCCCTGCTCCGAGACTTCCTTGATGAATTTATAGGCTTCTTCGATCTTCTTGACCGTTTTCTGAAGGTCAATGATATAGATGCCGTTTCTTTCCGTGAAGATGTATTCGCCCATCTTGGGGTTCCATCTTCTGGTCTGGTGTCCGAAATGAACACCTGCTTCGAGTAACTGTTTCATAGATACTACTGCCATGTTTTTATCCTCCTTAGTTTAACCGCCGCACGGTTCCGATCTGCAACGATCCGACGGATCGCACCGGCAGATAATTCCCATGCGTGAGTTTTTGCCTAAGTAGTATATCACAGTCGAATATCAAATGCAAGAAAAATCAGAAAATTTTTGTATTTTTTCCGTTATCGCTCGCCTGCCTCCGCCCTCGGGCTCTTAATATCATAATGAACCTTTCCCGTACTGCGGCATGAGCGCGGCAAAATAGGCTTTTAAGCTTAAATTATAAAAGCCCGGCAAACTGTCGGGCTTTTATTTATGCGTTGATCTTTTCTGCTTTTGCTCTCACAGAGCGGAGGTTTAGCATCTTTTTGCGGTCAGAGCAGTTTTTCCATCCGTTTCATCGCTTCAAGCGTTTTTTCTCTAGTCGAAAATGCCGTCAGTCTGAAATAGCCTTTTCCGTTATCTCCGAAGCCGTCGCCCGGAGTAACGACTATGTTTGCTTTTTCCAGGGCGAGGTCAAAGAAATCCCATCCGCTCGCCGTTTCGGGGCACTTTATCCAGATATACGGCGAGTTGACTCCGCCGGTGTATTTGACGCCGAGCTTTTTCATCGTTTTTGTTATTATTTCAGCATTTTCAAGATAAAAGTCAATGTTTTCCCTTGTCTCTTTTTTGCCCTGATTGCTGTATATCGCCTCGGCGGCTCTCTGGGTAATATAGGAAACGCCGTTTGTCTTTGAGTTTTGTCTGCGGCGCCAGAGATCACAAAGGCAGACTTTGTCTCTGACAAGCTCTTTCGGAATAACTGTGTAACCGCAGCGTATTCCGGTGAAGCCCGCTGTTTTTGAATATGAGCAGATCTCTATCGCACAGGACTTGGCCCCCCTGATTTCATATATGCTTCTCGGACAATCCTCTCTGACAAAGCTCTCATAGGCCGAGTCGCAGATGATAATGCTTCCGTTTTCGTTTGCGTAATCAACCCAGTCGGCGAGCTGTTCGTAGCTGTAAACGGCGCCGGTGGGATTGTTGGGAGTGCAGATATATATAACATCATATTTTTCGGCCGGGGGCAAGGGCACAAAGCCATTATCCTCGCTCGCTGCAAGAAAGGTGATATTCCTGCCGTCCATTATATTTATGTCAGCGTATGCGGGATAGACCGGATCTGTTATCAGCACCTTGTTGTCGGCGCTCAGAATGTCGTTCAGGTTGCCCAGATCGTTGCCGGCGCCGTCTGATATGAATATCTCATCAGTGGTCAGCTCGACGCCCTTTTCAAGATAATCCTCTCTGATTTTTTCTCTCAGGAATTTATATCCCTGTTCGGGGCCGTAGCCTCTGAAGGTGTCGGAGCAGCGCATCTCGTCGACCGCTTTGTGCATAGCTTTTATTACCTCGTCGCAAAGCGGCAGCGTGACATCGCCGACGCCCATATCTATCAGATCCTTATCGGGATTTTCTTTCATGAAAAGCTTTTTGCGCCTTTCGATCTCCGTGAAAAGATATCTGTTTTCCAAATTAAGAAAATTGCTGTTGATATTTGCCATTAAATCTCAACCTCTCCGTTAAAGGTTATTTCGGCGCCGCCGGTCATCATAACTCCGCTTTCGGTGCAGGCTATTTCAAGCTCTCCGCCGGTCAGTATGACCTTCACGCTCTCGTTTTCGGGCACTAAGCCGAGCTTCACGGCCGCCGAGACCGCCGCGCACGCCCCTGTTCCGCAGGCAAGCGTTTCACCGCTGCCCCGCTCAAAGATGCGGACCTCAAGCGTGCGTTCATTAATAAAATGAATGAACTCGACATTGACACCCTCGGGGAATATCGGGCTTGAGCTTATCTCTGAACCGATTTTGCAGACATCGGTGTTTTTCACATCGGAGCAGAATATGACGCAGTGCGGATTTCCCATTGAAACACAGGTCGCCGTGTATGTTTTTCCGCCGATCATTATGTCGTCGCCGACGATCTCTCTTTTCCGGCTCAGAACAGGAACTTTATCGGCCGCAAAAACGGGCTTGCCCATATTCACGGTCAGAGAGACGACTCTGCCGTTTTCCGTCTTAACGGAAAGCTCTTTTATTCCGCTTTTTGTTTCAACCGTCAGCTTATCCTTATGAAGTCCGCGTTTTTCAAACATATATTTTCCGATGCAACGGATTCCGTTTCCGCACATATTGCCCTCGCTGCCGTCAAGATTGAACATACGCATTTTGCAGTCGGCCTTATCGGACGGGCAGATAAGTATAACTCCGTCGCCACCTATTCCGAAGTGTCTGTCGGAAAGTCTGACTGCGAGAGCGGACGGATCGTCTACCTTTTGTTCAAAACAGTCAAAATAAATATAGTCGTTTCCGCAGCCCTGCATTTTAGTGAATTTGAGTTTCATTTATTTTCCTTCTTTCTCACGCCTTTTGAGCGAAGATGAGATAAGCCCAAGGAACAGCGGGTGAGGCTTATTCGGTCTTGACTTGAACTCGGGGTGGAACTGAACGGCAACATAGAAATCGTTTTCGTCGATCTCAACGGTTTCGACTATTCTGCCGTCGGGCGAGGTGCCGCTGATAACGAGTCCGGCGTTTCTGAGCGCGTCTCTGAAATCGTTGTTGAACTCATATCTGTGTCTGTGTCTCTCTGAGATCATATCCTGCCGATAACATTCCATCATCTGTGTTCCCTCGGCAATCTTACACGGGTACGCGCCGAGTCTGAGCGTGCCGCCCTTTTCAATATCGGAATGTTGGTCGGGAAGAAAATCTATGACCTTATGCGTTGACATTTCGTCAAATTCGCCTGAATTTGCGTCCTCAAAGCCGCAGATGTCTCTTGCAAACTCTATGACCGCTATCTGCATACCCAAGCATATTCCGAGATATGGAACATTATTCTCTCTTGCGTATTTCGCAGTCAGTATCATTCCGTCGATGCCTCTTGCTCCGAAGCCGCCGGGGACGATTATACCGTCCAGCGAGCCGAGCTTTTCGGCAACATTATCCTTGTTTATTGTCTCGCTGTCTATCCAGTCAATATCGACCTTGGCGCCGCAGCCGTAACCGGCGTGGCGAAGCGCTTCGGCAACCGAAAGATATGCGTCGTGAAGCTGAACATATTTTCCGACAAGGCCTATCTTAACATTCTTGTCGGCGCTTTTTATACTCCAGACCATTGCTTCCCAGCCGGAAAGATCAGGCTCTCTGCATTCAATGCCCATTTCACGGCAGACGATATCGCAAAGTCCGTTCTTTTCAAGCATCAGCGGAGCTTCATAGAGCACGGGGATAGTAATATTCTCAATAACGCAGTCAGGCTTGACATTGCAGAACATTGCTATCTTCTTGAAAATGTTTTCTTCAAGCGGCTCGTCGCAGCGAAGAACTATTATGTTCGGCGCAATACCCATTCCCTGAAGCTCCTTGACGGAATGCTGAGTCGGCTTTGTCTTGTGTTCATCGGAGCCGTGAAGAAACGGAACGAGCGTGACATGGATATAGAGGGAATTTTCTCTGCCGACCTCGAGCCCGACCTGCCTTATGGCTTCAAGGAAAGGCTGGCTTTCGATGTCGCCCGTCGTACCGCCTATCTCCGTTATGACCACATCTGCGTCGGTCTTTCTTCCGACGCTGTATATGAATTCCTTTATCTCGTTGGTGATGTGGGGAATGACCTGGACGGTCTGCCCGAGATATTCACCGCGCCTCTCTTTGTTGAGAACATTCCAATAGACCTTTCCGGTCGTGAGGTTTGAAAATCTGTTGAGGTCCTCGTTGATAAACCTTTCGTAATGCCCGAGATCAAGGTCAGTCTCCGCGCCGTCCTCAGTGACATAGACCTCGCCGTGCTGATACGGGCTCATAGTGCCCGGATCGACATTGATATAGGGGTCGAGCTTCTGAGCCGCGACCTTCAGGCCCCTCGCTTTCAGCAAACGGCCAAGCGACGCTGCGGTTATTCCCTTGCCGAGACCTGAAACGACGCCGCCTGTTACGAAAATATACTTAGTCATATACCTTTCCCCACTTCTTTTGAATTTTCATTATAAATAAGAAAAGTGTTCATCAAAAATGGGGCGAATATCCCCGATGATGAACACCGTCGCTCAAAATTACCGCATTTTAGTATAACAAACGCCGGTGCTTTTTGTCAATATATTTGAAGAAAAAATTCAGCCGATACTCCGGCGGCAAGCGAGCGCCCCGCTGCTGATAGTGTGAGCCGGGATATCGTTTCGCAGGCTGACAAGCGAACGCGCGTCGGCCCGCGGCCGGCGTGCGTTCGCTTCAAGGCGGAGAACGCCGCACAGCGTTCTCCGCCTTGATATCATCAGAATACTCCCTCGCTGATATAGCTGCCGATTATTTCCGGCAATGCCTTTATTACTCTCGGAAGCCACTTTGTTATCACAAAAGTGAGAAGGCCGAAAACAGTTCCGACACCGCCGGCCGCATATTCAAGCGTTCCGGTTGAGGTGTCGCCGTCATATGTCGCTTCTCCCTCGCCTGTCTGCTTTGAAAGCGTGAAATCGTCGATCAGCGTGACCTCGTCCTTATCGTCCGAAATAATATATGATTTAAACTCAAGCTCTCCGCCCTTTATCCTGAGTGTGTTAAAGCATGAGCCTATGTATTCGTCTGACTGCGAATCAAAGTCTGTTCCGTTAAAATAGAAGCCGTCTTTCTGAGCGACCATAGTGTTGATAAAGCTCTTCTGAGTGAAATTGTCAACAGCAAATTTTCTTATCTCATATCTTTTTGAGCCGGCCGTTCCGCATAGAACATATACGCTGCCGTTATCTCTGACCTCGTTGTTTGTGAGCGGCTTTGTTCTGAGATACTGATGATCGTGGCCTGAAAGAACAAGATCAACGCCGCACTTGTCGCAAACATCGGAAAGAGCCTCCTGAAGATACATGGCGTCGGGCCATTTGCCGTCCTTGCCGAGAGAATAAGGAGTCTTATGCATCAGAACGATCTTCCAGTCCGATGAGCTTGAGTTCATATCCTTTTCGAGCCATTTCAGCTGAGAATATGAAACCGTGAGCATATCGTTCGTGTTGAGAACGGCAAAATGCGCGTTGCCGTAATCAAAGGAATAATTAACGCCGTTGAGGTTCTGAACGCTCTTTGAGGTGTCAAGATTGAACATATTGTTGAACCAGTGATATTTTCCGAGGCCGTCATGATTGCCGGCGACCGGAACGAGAGTCGAAGTGAGATTTATTTTGTCGAAGGCTTCGGCGTAGTAATTCCACTCTTCATCCGTGCTGTCGTTGGTGAAGTCGCCGAGATTGACAGCGAAGTCAAGCTTGTCTCCCACCATGCGGTACGCAGTCGTGACCGCTCTCGCTCCGACATTGAAATTCTCAATGGAGCTTGCCTGGATATCGGCAAATACGACAGCGTTCACTTCATCGTCGCCGTCGTCGGTCGTGAAAGAGCCTTCCCTGCTAAGGTCCGCTCCGTCGCCTATCTTATAGGTGTAGTCGGTTCCGGCTTCAAGACCGGAGACGGTTATCTTGTGCATATAACAGCCCTGCCATTTTTCGCTCACGGCGCCGCTTAATGTCAGCTCGTCCGTGACATCGGAGCCGTTTTTATAAATTGAAATTTTTGTCTCGCTGTCATTTACCGTGTACCAGCAAAAACCGCGCTGTGTTTTGCTGTCTCCGTTGACCGTGCATGAAATGCGGAAAATTCCCGCATCGTCGGCATATGAAGCAAACGATGCGACTGTGAATGTGAACATCACCGCGACGGCAAGAAGCGCAGATAAGCATTTCTTAGTGAAATTTGTCATAATATTACCCCCAACTCTATATGATCATATTTTAGAATGTTTCTGTGTGAAAATCAATAAGAAATTTAAGTTTTCACCTTTTTAAATGAAATAATCGTCAATATCAAAATCTTAACCACAGCCTCATGTTTTGCCCAGTTCAAGTCAGATTTCAGTTTTTATATTATGTGGGCTTTTTCGCCGTCCGGACAATTCGGGCGGTTCGTGTTTCGACGGCTTTAAATTTTATTTGACAAACTTTTTACAAAATGTTACAATAAACTTAACAATATCAATAAATAAGAAGAAGCTATTAAAATTTATATCTGCGTTATGCTGAACGATCAGAAAATAAATAATTCAAGAAAGGACGAAACAAAAATGAGAAAGAAAACCAAAAGCGCTTTATCTTGCTTGTTGGCTGTTGCAGTTGCAGAGGCTATGAATGCCTGATAAATAAAGGATTAAAAAATATCTCCTGTTCCGAAACGGAGCAGATACAGGCAGAAGTCACGCCCGAAAGAGCGTGGCTTCTGCCTTTGATTATTATTTCCATAAATTTATATTTCTGATTGACATATTTATAGTCAGGTGTTAAAATAATTCAAAATAGCAAAAAGCTGAAGCTATTTTAATTCATATCTGCGTTAGTGAAAACATTTAAAAAATCAATGATTAATGAAAGGACGAAACAAAAATGAGAAAGCAAATTAAAAGCGTTTTATCTTGCTTGTTGGCTGTTGTCATGCTTGTTGCGATGATGCCGGCGGCGAACATCGGAATCACAGCTCAGGCGGCAGTCGGCAGCGGCACCTGCGGCGAAAACCTCACTTGGTCGCTTGACGAAGAGGGCACGCTCACAATCAGCGGAACAGGGAAAATGACTGATTGGGATTATTTTGGAGATGTCCCGTGGTATGAAATGCGAGATTCTATCAAAGCCGTAATAATCAGCGATGGAGTCACGAGCATTGGCTATGGTGCGTTTTGGGATTGTACAAGCTTAACAAGCATAACAATTCCCGACAGCGTAACGAGCATTGACGGAGGTGCGTTCTCTGGTTGCTCAAGCTTAACAAGCATAACAATCCCGGACAGCGTGACAAGCATTGGCCATTGGGCGTTTGAAGATTGCGAAAGCTTAACAAGTATAACAATCCCGGACAGCGTAACGAGCATTGGCAATTATGCATTCTATGGTTGCACAGGCTTAACGAGCATAACAGTTGCTGAAAACAACCCCAATTATTCAAGCTTAAACGGCATATTGTTTAATAAAGAACAAACAGAATTGCTTCAATATCCTGCCGGCAAAGCAGACAACAGTTATATCATCCCGGACAGCGTAACGAGCATAGGCTATGATGCGTTTGAAGATTGTGAAAGCTTAATAAGCATAACAATCGGAAATAGAGTAACGAGCATTGGATTTGATGCGTTTTCAGGTTGCAAAAACTTAAAAAGCATAACAATTCCGTACAGTGTGACAGATATCGGAAGAGAAGCATTTGGATATTATTTTGATTGGGATAATTTTGAAACTGTAAAAATCGACGGCTTCACTATTTACGGTTATAGCGGCACAGCAGCAGAAGAATATGCAAACGATAACGGCTTTGAGTTTGTTTCATTGGGTGATGCTCACACTCATAGCTATACATCAACCGTAACAAAAGAACCGACCTGCACAGAAGCCGGAATCAAGACCTATATCTGTTCCTGCGGCGACACCTACACAGAATCAATTCCTGCACTCGGACACAATTACAGTACAAAATGGACTGTTGACAAAGCCGCGACCTGTACGGCGGCGGGCTCAAAATCACACCACTGCTCACGCTGCGACAGCAAGTCCGATGTAACAAAAATTCCCACCACAAGCCATAAATTCACTGCGCAGGTCACAAAAGCGACGCTCACAAAGGACGGATATTCAGCACCTAAGTGCACAGTCTGCGGAGCAGTCGGAACGAAGTCGGTCATTGCGAGGGTGAAGTCTGTCAGCCTTTCAAAAACTTCCTTCACCTACAATGGCAAAACGCAGAAGCCGACCGTTACCGTTAAGGACAGCAAGGGCAAGACGCTGAAGAACGGAACAGATTACACGGTCAAATATTCAAGCGGCTGCAAAAATGTCGGTCAGTACACGGTAACTGTAACCTTCAAGGGAAATTACAGCGGAACAAAAACGCTGACATTCAGGATAGTTCCGAAAGGAACTTCAATATCAAAGCTCACAGCCGGCAAAAAGCAGTTCACGGCGAAATGGTCAAAGCAGACAACGCAGACAACGGGCTATGAGCTTCAATACAGCACATCGTCGAGCATGAAGAGCGCAAAAACAGCCGATATCAGCAAGAACAAAACGACATCAAAGACGGTCAATAAGCTCAAGAGCGGCAAAAAATATTATGTCCGCGTCAGAACATATAAGACGGTCAAGGTGAACGGCAAGAATGTTAAGCTCTATTCTTCATGGTCAAAAGTCAAGAGTACTAAGACGAAATAATCAGACCATCGGTTGACTCGGCGATTTGAACAATGGTTAAAAACAGTGCTGAAACCCGCGCCTTGAGGTGCGGGTTTTCTTTGCGCTTTTGGGCATGAAAAAATCGCCGCGCGGTTATCCGTGCGGCGACAGTTTTATATATTTAAGCTTCAGCCTTTTGATAGAACTCCTCGTTGATCTCCTCTTTATTCTGTGTAAGCGCCGAAACGGCAAAGCAGAGAATAACGGAAACTATCATGGCAAGACACGCAAAATGCGGTCCGAGATCCTTTATTGCGCCGAATACGGGCAAAGCGGCCTCGGGGAAGAACAGCTTGCAGACAACCGGCGGAAGCGCCGTAAAGAAGCCGCCGAGAATACCTGCCCACGCGCCGGAACGGTTAAGCTTTTTCCAATAAAGAGAAATTGCATAAGGAGCAAGGAATGAGCCTGATATGATTCCCCATGAATACGACATCATATCAAGTATCGGCGTGTCGCTGTTTGCGATGATATAAGAAAAGACAACAAACAGGAAGCACAGCACCCTCGAAACATTAGCGCTCTTAACCTCATCAAGATTCTTGAGAATTTTCGGCTTTATGAAGTCCATTGTGAGCGTTGTCGTTGCGGTTATCGTAATCGATGAAAGCGTTGAAACCGAAGCGGCTATCAAAAGCACAAGGATTATACCGATAAGCACTTCGGAAATGCCCGACATTTTCAGCATATTGGGAATCAGATAATCGGTTTTTCCGCTGCCTGAGCCCGGGATTTCTTCAAGCGAGTTAAAGAAAAGTCTTGAAAGTGAGCCGATAAAGTATCCGCCGCCCGCAACAACAAAGGCGAAAGCGGTCGAAATAACAGTTCCTCTTTTGACCTCCTGGTCGTCTCGGATGCCGTAGTATTTATGCACCATCTGCGGAAGTCCCCATGTACCGAACGAGGTCATGAGCACAGTCGCCCAAAGTCCTATATGACTCACAGGGGTAAGATTAAGCTCTTGTGTTTTCTCGGCGATTGCCGAAAGTCCCTGAGAGAATCCGCCGACAGCCTGACTTCTCATAACGGCGATTATCAGGCATATAACGCCGACAAGCATGACCGTTCCCTGAGCAAAATCAGCCTTGAGCGTTGCGCCGTAGCCGCCGAGAATGACAATAATCAAGGAAGCCACCGCAATTACTATCATGCAAATTTTTTCATCAACGCCGAGCAATACAGAGCATACGCTCGTCAGTCCCTTATAAACCGACGCCGAATACGGGATAAGGAACAGGAAAATGACCGCAACGCAGAAAGTTTTCATCTTTTCGCTTTTGAATCGCTTTTCAAAAAGCTGCGGCATTGATTTGATTTCCAGCCGGCGCGTCGTTTCTCTTGTCCTTTTCGCAAGTACGAGCCACGCCAGAAGCGAGCCGATAACTGCGTTTCCGATTCCGGGAAGAATTCCCCATATACCGTATTTCCAGCCTGTTCCGCCTGCATAACCGATAAACATAACTGCGGAAAAATAAGCCGTTCCGTATGAGAAAGCCGAAAGCCACGCTCCGGCATTCCGCCCGCCGACGGTAAACTGTGTGATGTTTTTGGATTTTCTCGCATTCATGATTCCGACAATCGCAATAAACACGATATAAACCGCAATCGTCAGCCATATTACTGCTTTATGTTCCATGTTAAAACTCCCTTCGCTTTAATGCTTTAAAGTAGTGGCATAAGCTTAACATATACGGTACAAAAAGTCAAGTACTCTGTCGAATTTAGGCAAAAATTAAGAAAATTTATCGCATTTTTTGAAAGGAATGAGATTTTTCCATTTAAATTCGGCGTCGGTCAGCCTTTCCCGGCAGTCTCAAAGCTTGCCGAAAAGAACTTTTCGACAAGCTGAAAGCACCTTGCGGTCCGCAAGGTGCCTGAATATAGTTTTCGTATATATCAGTTCAGGTCAGTCTCCAGAAATACTTTCGGTTTCCAAGATCTGACTGATACAGTCGTACTTTGCCAACTCTTGTGTCACCATCGGCTCTTTCGTTTCATTGGCATAGTCGACAATTTCTTTGAGATAGGTAATATCAGCGTCCTGAAGAACATTATCGTTGAAATTGTCAACGGCCGCTCTGATTCTGAGGACTCTGACGATGTTTGCGTGCTTTTGCTCCGTGAGGTCATAGAAGAAAAACGGAATTGCAACAATGACCGCGCCTATAAGAGAAAGAAGCGACTGATAGAAAAATATATTATTTCTAAGCTCGGTGTTCTGCAGCGCAAGAGAAATATCGTCCGAAAAACCTACGCCGCCGAAAGAGAGGAACAACGGAGTCAGCATACCGGTAAACACGCCGATCACCGTTGTGACAATAGCCATGTAGTTTTGCCAGAAGCCCTCAAGGCGCTTGCCGGTTTTCATCTGAATTTCGTCCATGATATCCGAAGTCATAATTCCTGTCAGGAAATAGAAGCCGCCAAAGAACTGCTCAAAGAACGAGACGACCAGAATCAGAACAGGGCTTCTGTGGAAAATCACCTGAAGCGCAATCATGACAACATAGCCGACGCATGAAATAATCATGAGATTTCTTTTGCCCAATTTTTTGATAAGGAACGGACCGACCAGAAGAGCGACGGCTATTGCGTTCATCAGAATCGTTGAGCAATAAAGACCTACCCATGTCTTAGCCGTATCCGAAACAAAGCTATACTGGGTGATCCATGTTGTAATGTTGGCAAGATTTCTGACAGCGTTAAAAGCGTTGAATATCGTGATGATCCAGAAGTACTTGCTTTGGCTTAAAAGCTTCATGCCCTCTGAAAACTTAACCTTGGCGACATATTCCTGCTTGACGACCGTTCTTTCCTCAACGCCTTTGACCAGAAGAAGAACCAGCAGTACGCCCAGAACACCGCAGACAGGGAAAATGATGCGGTACATTCCGACAGCGTTCCAGCCGCCCTGTTTGGCAAAAACGGTGCCGGCCAAAATCGGAAGTATAACGTTGACGATCGAACTCGGCAAGCCCGATACAAGTCCTTTGATAGAGCCGATATTCGCTCTCTCCTGCGCTACGGTTGAGATAGTCTGCTCGATTCCCGCGATGCTCTGATTCAGAAGTGTGATAAAGAACTGACCGATCTGAATGAGGATAAACGCAAGCAGAATTCCGAGGTTGAAGTCGATTGTTGAAGCTTCATAAACGCCCATAATCGGAATTGCCGGAAGCGGTATGTTGAAAAGATGAATGTCCATCCATGAAGCCGGTATGTACGGAACAAACGAAAAGCTGACAGCCGTGCCGATTGCCGACCAGAGCAGAAACGGCTTGAATTTTCCGCTTTTGCCGTTGGAATTATCAATCATCATTGAAAGAATCGGCGATCGAATAATCGCAATCACCGAAGCTAAAATCGTCAGTATCCACGCCATTCCCGTTGACATTCTGAAATAAGAAATCATCAGGTGAACGCTTGTGGCTATCGTTGTGTACTGCGTCAGAACGCCAAGTATATTCGGACTGCCGCAGCCTGCCGCAAAAGCGGCGAACTCTTTGTAAGCAACCTGATAGCCTTCGGGAGGTTTATTCCAATGCGATTTGAACTTTCCTATGCCGTTCGTGATTTTCACTTTCAGTGTTTCTTTTTCTTTGGTTTCTTCCATAAATATTTCCTCCGTGCTGTTATTCATTTTGCCGCCGCAAGAAAGAAATCCCCCGTCAGATTACTGCCCTCTCCGGATTGAGTTTTTTACCAGCGGTTTTCTTGCGCTTTGATCATGTTCAAAAATTATCATATTCCGCCGATAATGTCAACGCCATACAGCAAAAATCAGCAGTCAACCTTGCTAAGAGTCCTATATGTCTCATATAAGACATTAAAATTCCTTGGGCGACATTGTTTGACTTCATTTGCTCCCTTGGTTTATGTCACGGCAACAAAGCTTGTCGGTTTTCCGGCGTAATATCGGCTTCCTCTGCTATCCGGCCATGAATCACCGAAAAAGTCCGCGCAAGCCGGTCACGGTAATTTTATTGAGCGGCGTACTTTCCTGCATTTCAAGAAGAACAGATTTGAAAGTGCTTTGCTGTTTTTGTCTTTAGCCGTTTGCCTGTTTGCTTTTTCTGTTTCTTTATTCATGCAAAATTCCGATAATGGGAAATCCTGCGAAATTACACATTTTTATTTATCCCGGAATATTGAAAACATTTTCTATAAATAAACGAACACGGATATTGTAATCGTATTTCATCAAGAAATCAATAGCGCTTCAAAAAATGACAACAGAAAGAAAAATAAAACTATGTCAATGCCCATCAAGTTCGGCAAAAGGTGTGACGGATAAAGATTACACTCACGCTGACTTAAAAGCTCTCCGAGACACGATAAACATGCTTGATTTTTCGGCATAGTTTTTTTATCGTTGCTAACACGTTGCTAACACTTTCTGAAAATCAGCACTTTTCAGAGAAAATAAAAAATGCCCGCGAGCCCTTATTTTTCAAGGCTTCGCGGGGTTTTATATTTGGTACGGGTGTTCATAACACAAGTAGTTCTCCGGCAATACATATTCGTATCCGACCAAAAAGACCTTCTTTTCCTCATAAGAAAGGAAATGCAGTATGAATAATAACACAAATGTCGAATACCGTCAAGTTGGCGACTTTTTCATTCCCAACCTTGTATTACCACCCGAAGAAGCAAAGGTCCGCCTCGGAAAATGGGGAATGTTGCATAAGGATTATATGCTGAAACATAAGAAAGTCGCAGTAACCATTATGACCGCCGAAGGCAGATTCTGGCAATACCTTGCCGAAGTCGATAAACAGGCACAAGAAATGTTCTCTCAGCTGGTTAGTGAAATGACAAAATCCGAAGGTATAACCGAACAGCTCAAAGCAGAAAATCAAATGATGTGGATAAAGAAAATGAGCAATATTGAAGCACAGGCAAGAGAAATAATTTGCAAGGAGTTGATATATGTATGAATATAAATTATACTATTGAAGTGCCGAATGAATACTCAGCTAACTTATGGAAGTTATTAACTAATAATTTTAATGTTATTCTTACGAAGAAGCAACACTCTCTCAATGGTGAGATTTTATATGTAGAATTGAAAATTATTGAATCAAAATAAAAGATTAAACATAATTCTAAAGTATGTAGTCACGAAATGTTTTCTATGAATGTTTCGTGACTTTTTTATTATGTTTATGTGCAACAACAAAAGCCTAAAAATATCTATATTTTTCAATTTAATGCGTAAAACTGTAAAAAAGTAGAAAATTAAGTCAAAATTGCATAACAAATAGCACAAATAATATGTTATAATTATATAAATACAGTCAAACTAAAGATAATTTTTAATTTTTCTTGTCACAATATGACAATTAAAACGATTACTATTATATGGGAATAATATGAAAAGAGGATATAGAACAAATGGATTATAATAAAAAAATAGTAAACGAGTTATGGCAAGAGCACGAGCCGTATATTCGCAAACTATGTACATATAAACTAAAAAGTTTACCTGATTATGTTGATGATTGCATTCAGGATGTTTTTCTTGCTTTATCTGATGCTTTGCATAAAGGAAAGGTAATAGAATATCCAAAAGCTTGGTTGACAAAGGTCGCAAATAATGCCGATGATATAAATACAATGAACACAGAATATGTAAATTCGACTGCCGGAGAAGGGAGGATAAATGCAGGCAGATAACTTTGGCATAACAGCCATCTATTGCCGTTTGTCTCGTGATGACGGTACAGACAGCGAAAGCAACTCAATAGGTAATCAGAAGAAATTGCTGTCACAAAAAGCAAAAGAGTTAAAACTCGCAAACACAAAGTTTTATGTTGATGACGGCTACACAGGTACTAATTTCAACAGACCGGGATTTCAGGCGATGCTTGAAGATATTGAAATGGGATATGTGACAACCGTAATGGTTAAAGACTTATCCCGTCTCGGCAGAGATTATGTTTCGGTAGGTCATTATACGGATAATTTCTTCCCCGAACACAACATCAGATTCATAGCCGTCAATGACTTGGTTGACAGCGATGAGGGTGATAATGAAATAGCACCTTTCAAAAACATTATGAATGAGATGTATGCAAGGGATATTTCAAGGAAAGTTCGTTCTTCTCACCGCATAAGAGGTAATCTCGGTGAGCCTTTATCTCAGCCACCCTACGGGTATATGAAAGACCCACAGAATAAAAAGAAGTGGATAATTGACCCGGAGGCTGCCGAGGTAGTCAAAAGCATTTTCAAGATGTGTATTGAGGGCAAAGGCAACGAAACTATTGCTCGAATACTCCAAGAAAACAAGGTATTGATACCAATGGCATATTGGCAGAGCAAAGGTCTTAACAAGGGCGGTAAGAAAACACAGCCCGACCCGTATAAATGGTGTAAAACAACCATTGGTAAAATCCTTGCTCAACAGGAATATTGCGGTGATGTTATTAACTTCAAGACTTACTCAAAGAATTTCAAGAACAAGAAAAGACTAAATAACCCCGAAGAAAACTGGAAGATTTTCAAGGATGTTCACGAACCGATAATTGACAGAGAAACATTTGAAATGGTACAGGGTATGAGAAAAAAGGCGAAACGCAGAGCACCAAATCCCGAACATGCCGAAAAGAATATGTTTTGCGGTTTGGTATATTGTGCCGATTGCGGAAGTCCGTTGTGGTTCAATGTCAATCATCCTAATACGGAAATCAAGTATTTTATGTGTTCCAACTACAAAGGTCGCAGAGGCACTTGTGAAGGTACACATTATGTCAGGGCTGATTCCTTGGAACAAATCGTGATGCTTGAGCTGAGAAATTTAGCAAGTTTTCTTAAAAATGATGAAGAAGCCTTTGCCGATATTCTTGAAGCAAAAACCAACAAGAGTATTCTTAATCAGCAGAAGTTTCTTGAAAGCAGTATTGATAAAGCGGTGGCAAGAACAAAAGAGGTTGCCGTGATGTATGAAAAGCTCTTTGAAAAGCACATCAACGGCATTGTCAATGAAGAAAGCTTTATGCAGCTCTCACAGAAGTATGAAACCGAGCGTGACGAACTGAAAGTTAAAATCAGGCAATACAGAGATGATCTCTTTGAAATCGAAAATCTTCGTACAAGCAAAGAGCAATTCACCTTGGCGGTTCGTAAGTTTATGCAGATGGAAACTCTTACACCTGCACTTCTGAACGAACTGATTGAGAAAATTGAAGTTCATTCTATTGAGGGTAAAGGCAAAAACAAAACACAGAAAATCATAATTCATTATCGTTTTGTTGGGGTGATAGAAAATCCAATTAAAGAGGAAAATATCATCCTCGAAGCGAGACAAGGTGTAGCGGTTGAATACTTGACCGCATAACAAAAAGAGCAGGACAACTCCTGCTCGATACATAACAAAATATATTAAAATTGAAACTGAGGAAATGAAGATAAAAAATTAGTGAGTATTCACTTGTGTTATGAATACTCACTATGGTCGGAGTGACAAGACTTGAACTTGCGACCTCTTGACCCCCAGTCAAGCGCGCTACCACCTGCGCCACACCCCGGCTTTTTTCAGAGCAACGGTCTCCCGCTTGCTCACTGCCTTGGTATTATATATGGTTTTGACTGTCATGTCAATAGTTTTGAGGAATTTTTTGTATCATTTTTGTGAAACAGCAATCACCGTTTGGTGTGGCTATGTATGCCCCTTCTTCTGTTCAAGCCTTTTCTTCGGCGCAGATTTTTCTGCTATCCTCAAAACATCGACCAAGCGCTGCGGCTCAGTCTTAAACCTATCGGACCAAGCCTCTGTTACTTTTTCTTTATATCCGTTACCGTCAGCTCTTTTTCGCTGACCGTGAACTTAACCTCAAATCCCGCATAAACCACAGCGTACACCCTGTCGGGATCGTTTTGATATGATGGTCTCGGATCACAGCGGAGCATTTCGATAAGTCCGCCGCGTTTGCTTTCGCAAAGCTTTGAGATCAGCTCGTCCGGGCAGCTGACGCTCAGCGAGTAATCCGAAAAATAATCGGCAAAGCCGCTGACCGCCTCCGGGTGACTGTCTGAATAGGCAACATACGGCTTGACATCAAAAATCGGCGTCCCATTCATCAGATCCGCTCCCGAAACGATCAGAACATCGCCCTTGTCGGCCGTGTGTTCAACGCCTTCGAGTTTCACTGAGGAAAGTCCCAGCCTGTTCGGTCTGAACGGCGAACGGGTTGCAAAAACGCCCATTCTTCTGTTTCCGCCGAGCCGCGGCGGGCGGACTGTCGGCGACCAGGCCTTTCCGTCGCATTCCGAGAAATGCCAGATCAGCCACAAGTGCGAATAGCCGTCTATCCCCCTGAGCGCCTCACGGCTTCGATATGGCTTTTCAAACACAACGACCGACCTGACGCTCGGCGCAAGTCCGCTCTGCCTCGGTACGCCGAACTTTTCATCAAAATCGTTGTATATGCGCGCTATCGGAAAAATTTCTGCACTATCCATATGACTCACCTATATCCCGTATTTATTCTTGACTCGCTGAAGCGTTTTTCCGATCGGCCCGGCGAGCAAAAGCAGAAATATCACATTTGAAACGGCATATATGACGGTGAATTTCATTCCGGAAACAAGAGCCGCCGCATATCTTGACAGGTTGAAGCCGTTATCCTGCCACAAAACAGTGTAAATATCCATAATCAGAGAAAAGGCGACTCCGGACAGCGCACCGAACAGACAGAGAAGCAGACGGTTTGATTTAAGCTCCTCAGCCATAAGGCCGCCGACAAGACCGATGAGCCCCCATGTGAACATCTGAAACGGAGTCCATGTTCCCTGGCCGAAATAGAAATTTGATATCAGCGCCGTCGTAGCTCCGGTCATAAAGCCTGCCTGAGGGCCGAAATACATCGCAGTTATCACAACAAGGGCTGTCACGGGTTTAAATCCCGGCACAGCGGCAAAAATAAATCTTCCGACAACCGAAAGAGCGGTCATCACCGCTATAATTATAAGCTTGGTTACACTTTGCTCCTTTTGTTCAAACGACAGGGCGAACGCCGCGCAGGAAAGCAGAGTCAGCGCAAGTATCGTGAACGCATACTGCTTAGCTTTGAACACGGTCATGCCCAATATCAGAACTATCGGTATGCAAACGACGAGCAGAATATATGATATGATTTTTTTCATTTAATCAGTCCCTTTGCACAGCGCCGTGACCTCATCGCACAGCATGGCGTTTTCAAAATGCCCTCTCGCTATACGGCAGGCCGCCGTCGTGTAGTAATTGTTCCCTGAGAAGAATTTGTTCGGAGCGCCGACGGATAACAGCTTTCCGTCAAAGAACAGGGCGCACCTGTCTGAAAATTCAGCGGCGAACTCAATGTCGTGAGTCACTGTTATCACTGTTTTTCCGCTGTCTGTAAGCTCCCGCAGAAACAAGCCGAATTTCTTTTTTGAGTATGCGTCGAGGCCCTTGGTCGGCTCGTCGAGCAAAATTATGCCCGGTTCTGTCAAAAGCAGCTTGACAACGGCGCATTTCTGCGTTTCGCCGCCGCTGAGATCGAGCGGATGTTTTTCAAGAAGCCCGGTTATTCCGAACCGCCCGGCAAGAGCGTTTATTCTTTCGTCGTGTTCATCTTCCGGAACTTCAAGAGCCGACAATATATCGCTGAAGTCCTCCCTGACGGTATCTTTTATAAAGACGCTTTTTGGATTTTGCGAAAGCATGGCAAGAGTCCTGCGATAAAGGGAATTCCCCTTATATTCGCTTATTTTTTTGCCGAATACCCGGCATTTTCCTTTATAAGGGCGGTCAAGGCCGGACAGAACATTGAGCATTGTCGTTTTTCCGCAGCCGTTGCCGCCGAGCACGCTGAATATCTCGCCTTTTCTGACCGAGATTGAAAAATCACGAATAATATCCGGAGAGTTTTTTTCATATCTGAACCACAAGCCCGAGGCTTCCAGAACGGTTTCCGTGTCGGCGCAGTCCGGCTTATCTGATATTCTTCCGGCCGCCGCAGGGAAGTATTTGTCGAGAAAATCTCTCCCCTCTCTGACGGTCAGCGGGCAATCGCAGGGAACATCAAGTCCGTTCCATATTCTTGCGGCGCTCGGAAAGCCCGCGAAAAGGCGGCGCCCCTTCATTTCGCCGCAGGCAGCTTTGGGAGTCCCTGAAAGAATAAGCCTCCCTTTTTCCATGACAAGCACTTCATCGGCTATCGGGAACAGCTCCTCAAGTCTGTGTTCAACAAGAAGCACGGTCAGTCCGAGCTCAATGTTGAGCTTTTTGAGAGTTGATATGAAGTCGGCGGCGGTTATCGGGTCAAGCTGACTTGTCGGCTCGTCCAGAAGCAGGAGCTTAGGCTGCATGACCATCACCGACGCAAGATTCAGAAGCTGCTTCTGACCGCCGGAAAGCTCGTCCGTGTTTCTGTGATATAAATTCTGAATTCCGAAATAGCTTGCCGTTTCGGCCACCCTGAGGCGTATTTGTTCTCTGTCGATTCCGATATTCTCAAGCCCGAACGCAAGCTCATGCCACACCTTGTCGGTCACGATCTGTTCATCGGGCTCCTGGCTGACAAAGCCTATATCCGACGCCGCCGTTTCAGAAAGAGGCTTGTCAAGAAAGAATATATCTCCCTCTTTTTCTCCGTGCGGCGACAGTTCGTTCTTTAAAAGGCGCAGGAGAGTTGTTTTTCCGCAGCCGGATTCGCCTATCAGCAAAGAGAAAGAGCCCTTTTCCAGCGCGAATGAAACACCGTCAACAGCTTTCTCTTTTTGATTCGGATATGTGAATCCGAGCTTATCTGTTCTGAGCAGCTCCAAAAGGCCTCTCCCCTTTCATATTTTAATTAAGCAGATTATACAGCAAAATCCGAGCTTTTGCAACAAATTCCGAGCCGGATCCGAAAATCTGATTTTGCAGCCGTTTGTCCGTACACCCACAAAAAAATCAGCGGGAAATTGCCGCTACGGCGTATCCCGCTTTTGTTTATTCTATTCCCTTCAGGGCTTCAAGCTCTTCCTTGGCGACTCTTATCTGAGCGTCCTTGATGAGCTTGACCTGATGCCTGTCAACGACAAGCGGAGCCGATTCCGGCCTTTTGTCGAGCCTGACCTTGAGCGAGCCTGTCAGCAGGTTGTTTTCTATGACCGTTCCCCTGCCCTCTTTTGTTTCAACTATCGCTCCGACCTTGGGCGTTACCCTGAGCAGATGTTCATATGACGACTGCTCATATTTCAGGCAGCACATAAGTCTGCCGCAGGTGCCGCTGATCTTGACGGGGCTTAATGAAAGTCCCTGTTCCTTAGCCATTTTTATCGTGACGGGCTGGAACGAGCCCAGAAAAGTGCTGCAGCAAAAAGGCCTTCCGCAAACGCCGAGGCCGCCGAGCACCTTTGATTCGTCCCGGACGCCTATCTGGCGAAGCTCTATTCTCGTTTTGAAAACGCTCGCGAGATCCTTGACAAGCTCGCGGAAATCGACTCTCCCATCGGCGGTGAAATAGAAAAGAATCTTGCTTCGGTCAAATGTATATTCAACATCGACAAGCTTCATATCGAGATTATGAGCTTCAATCTTTTTGAGGCATATATCAAACGCCGCCTTTTCTTTTTGCTTGTTCTCCTCAAGCACTCTGATATCATTTTCATCAGCGACTCTGATAACCGTTTTGAGTGGGCTTATCACCTCATCGTCGGGGATCTCCTTGTTCTCCATTGCGACATCGCCGCATTCGATTCCGCGCGCCGTTTCAACTATGACCTTAGTTCCCTCGGCGTACTTTTTATCCTGAGGATCAAAGTAGTAGACCTTTCCCACTTCCTTGAACCTGACTCCAATCACTTCTGCCATCTATATTATCCTTTCGTTCTTGCATTTGCGAGCGTGCTGCTGAGTCTTGTCACCGTCAGATTTGCGTTCGCACTGTTATCGGCTGACGCCTTGATATTCAAAACAACATCGACAAACCTCACAAGCTGGCTGAGTGTGAACCTCTGGCTCAGCTTTTCGGCCGTCTCTCTGTCGGGGCAGGTCAGCGAGCTTCCTCCGCTTTTGATAACGGCAGCCGAAGCAAAATAAGAAGCCATCATCTCCGCCACGGGAGAGAGAAGCACTTTCTCCTTTTCAAAGACCGCCGTTCTTTTCATGAACTCAAACTCGTTTTCAGAGCAAAAGCTTTCGCAAAGCTCCCTTGACACTGACTTTATTCTCTCGGCGAGCTTGTCGGAAACGCCGCTTATCTGAGACTGACCGAGCGTTATGACTGTTCCTCTTGATAAAACAGTCTCTAAAAGTGTCTCTTTTGAGTCACATGTCATAATAATCGCCACATCCTCCGGCGGCTCTTCAAATATTTTGAGCAACGCATTCTGGGACTGAACGGTCATTGTCTGCGCCTCTTTGAAAATGAAAACTTTTTTGTCGGCGTCGTTCGCCGTGATAAAAGCCGAGGATTTCATCTTTCTTATCGTGTCAACGCCGATCGCGGTTTTTCCGCTCTCTTTATCGAAAACGATAACATCGGGATGAACGCCCTCTCTGACCTTCATGCACTGTCTGCATTTAAGGCAGGGCGGAGCTTCGCTTTCGCAGACAAATGCGGCCGCGAGGAGCTTCGCCGCCATCATCCGGTTGTCCTCAGTCGTACCCTCGAGAATTATTGCGTGAGGTATTCTTCTTTGTTTAAAAAAAGCGCTTATCATCTGCCTTGCGGCGTCGCTCATAGTGATATTTTCAAACAAAGCATCTCACCTCCGAAAACGATTGAGGCTATTATACAACAAAATCGCGGCTTTGACAAGAGTTACCGTTTGAATTTAACGCTCTTTTCAGCTGATAATTTGCCGTATATCCTGCCGTATTCGGTGTCCTTATAGGTGCGTATCTTCACCCTGTAATTTTTTCCTTCTTTGCATTTTCTTATAACATATTCGGGATTCGGTCCCTGATAGACCTTAACATATTTCTTCTGAGAGCCGCTGTATTGATAGACCATGTAGCCGGTGACTCTGCCGACAGGCTCGATTCTGACCTTGACCGTGTTCTTTTCAAAGTTTCGTTTCAGCTCGAAATCCGTGTTGTTTATCGGAGTGCTGACGGTGACGACATTGCTGTATTCACTGCAATATTTTCCGCTGTCCGTCTTTTTGACCGTCCTGACCTTATAGAAATAGAATTTTCCGCTCTTGAGGCCCGTGTCCCCGAAAGATGTTGACTTTCCGCTGTATATAAGCTCATATTTGCCGTCCGGCTCGGTCGAGCGATAAAGCCGGTAATAGGTCCCCTTGTCGGATTTTCCCCAGCTGAGGTCGGCCGTCTTTCTCGTTACATTTGACGCGGTCAGATCCTTTGGGGTGTTGGGAATTATCAGAAACGAAGTCTTATATGTTCCGGAGCAGTTTTCGCCGATTCCCTTGACCGTCACAGAGGCTTTGCCTATTTCCTTGTTGTTTTTATAGGTAACGGTGTAGTCTTTATCCTTCACGAGCTTCACTCCGGCCGTTGTTGTGAGCTTTATCGAGGTCCAGCTTTTCTTTCCGTTATAAGGCTTGTTTATGACGCCGGTGATAACGGCCTTGCTGACATTCAGCTTTTTGATGTTGAAGCTTATATTCTTAACGCCTATGAAATTGCCCTTGCCCGTCACGGTAATATTGGCTTTTCCGATTTTCTTGTTGTTTGTTATTCTGACGGTGTAGTCTCTGTCTTTGACGAGCTTTTTCCCGTTATATGTCACGCTGAAATAAGGCTCTATCTCTTTTCCGGTATAGTATTTATCATTTATCGAAGAAAATGCGGCGCTCGTTATCGGCCTTTGATTTATATGGAATTTCCACTGATAAGAAAATCCCGCGTATTCATTTATTCCCTTAACATCGGCGTAAGCCGTTCCGGCGTTGATATTGTTCTGATATGAAACAACATAGTCCTTGCCTTTGACAAGAGTCTTTCCGTCGGGACCGATGACGGGGAAGGACGGAGTTATGGGCTTTCCCGTATAGGCATATTTATCCAGCGGATAATAAATCACATTCATGTCGGTGTTGCCCTCAATTCCGGCGACCTTGCCCTTTGAGGAATACTGCCAGATATCCTTGGTTCCGGTATATGTGCATTTGTCGTAGTATTGCGCTACCCAGCGCGAATAACCGTTATAGAATCCGTCGGTGAGTCTTGTGTTCCACCAGTTTGTGTTTGAATAAAATCCGACCTCATGTCCGGCGGCGGTTATCACTTCGGCAAAGGCTTTCGACATTGCCAATATCTGCGAATTTGAACAGGACGCGGTCGTTTTCGGATCTTCAAGATCATAGTATATCGGCAGGCTGAGATTGTAGCCGCTGACGAGTCTCAGACAGTGACGGGCCTCCGACTGCGCTTTTTTGACCGTCGTCGCATAGGAATAAATATAGACGCCGAACGGTATCCCGAGAGCCTGACAGGCGTCAGCGTTAGCCTTGAACTGCGAGTCGTCCTGATCCTTGAAATCCTGACCGTAGCCGAGACGGATTATCGCAAAGTCGATTCCGTATTCCTTGACCGCCTGCCAGTTTATGGTGCCCTGGTGGGTTGAAACATCAACGCCGTATCCGCAAACGCCGGCGGCGTCTCCGCTCTTTTCAAAAACGAACGGGACAAGCTTCCATCTCTGATCCGGGTTTCCTTCTTTATATTCTCTGACGGTAACGGCGCTGTCCTCCGCCGTCAGAACGAGATTTTTGTTTTCAGAGCTTCTGATAACATATTCGCCGAGAATGGTGACCGAAAATCGCCATGTCTGGGCGGGGCCTTCTTCTTCGCTCATCAGCTTCGCCTTATTTCCGTCTGACAGACCGTCGGCAATTTTTAAAAAGCGTTCTGTCGATTCGGCCGGCTGAAGAAGATAATCCGAGCCTCGCTCCTTGATTTTCATAACCTGACTGACCTCGCCCTCGCTTCGGCTTTTCAGGGTGAATGAGGCGCCGTCCTTGTCGCTGTTGCTTTTCAGAGTCAGGCACTGACCTGTTCCGACATTTATAAATATGTAATTGCCCTTTTTTACCGTCGTGTCGGCTGCGGAAGCAAGGTTTATGCTGCTGATAATGCTGACAAGAGTCATCAGAGCAAGCAGGACAGACACTGATCTTTTTAATTTTTTCATTTTCTTTATTCTCCTGATTTTTGATGCAAAAATTTCAATATATATTTTAGCAAATACTTCGGCCAGTCTCAAGTGATTGTTATAAATTTCTTATTCTCCGCGGCAAAATTAAGAGTTTATAAATATTTGCGACACATTTCATGCTATTCAGAGCGAAACCGCCGTTTTTAAGAACAGACCTCGTGCGTACCGCAAAAGCAGGACGGAAAACAGTGTTTTTCTTGACATAAATCCGCGCAGAATATATAATATTGAAACGGGCGTTTTCCTTTCGCACCGATATTTTGATTCAGATGGGAGACATATCATGGACGACGATTCGATTATAACTCTCGAGTCCGACGACGGAGAAGAAAAATTCGGTTTTCTTGACTTCGTTGAATACGGCGGCGAGGATTTCATAGTGCTTTATCCTCTTGAAAGAGAAAACGGTCAGCTGCTCATTCTAAGAGTTGAGGAGGACGCCACGAGCGACGAATATGACAGCTATGTCGGCATTGACGACGATGATCTCGTGCAGGCGGTCTTTGAAAAATTCATGGCCGAACACAAGGACGAATTAGGAGAATAATATCTCAGACGAATAAGAAACAGCGTCTCCGGGCAGGGAAAACCTTTCTCAGCCGGAGACGCTGTTTTGTTGTTAATTATTTATTAAAGCTGACCGATTATCTGTCAAGGCGCTTGATTTCCGTCATGTTTTCGGCTTTAAGAACCTCGTCGAGCTTATCTTTTTCCATAAGTCCGTCTCTTAAAACTATATCTCTGACCGGAACGCCCGTTCTGAGCGATTCCTTGGCTATTCTCGCCGACTCCTTATAGCCTATATAGGGTTTGAGAGCGGTTGCGATTCCGACGCTCGCGTGAAGCAGGGCGTCGCAGCGCTTTTCGTTGGCAACAATGCCCGAAATGCAGTTGTCGATAAGCGTTCTGACAGCGTTTGTCAGAGACTCGATGCCTTCAAATATGCTGTAAAATATGACCGGCTCAAAAGCGTTAAGCTCAAGCTGACCGGCTTCGGCCGCCATTGTGACAGTCGTGTCGCTGCCGATTATTCTGAATGCGACCTGTGAAACAACCTCGGGAATGACCGGGTTGACCTTACCGGGCATTATCGAGGAGCCGTTCTGCTTCGGCGGAAGAGAGATCTCGCCTATGCCTGTTTTCGGTCCGCTGGAGAGAAGTCTGAGATCGTTGCACATCTTTGAAAGGTCAACAGCCGCCGCCTTGAGCGCAGAGGAAACCGAGACATAAATATCAAGGTTGGAGGTACCGTCAAAGAGGTCGTCGCACTGAGTGTAGGTCTCGCCGCAGACCTTGGAAACATTGTCGCAGATATAGGTGATATAATACGGATCGCCGTCAATCGCCGTTCCGATTGCAGTTGCGCCCATGTTGAGGCGGTGAAGCTCATCCTTGACACGGTTGAGTCTGGCTATGTCTCTTTTGACAGCCGATGCGTATGCGTGAAATTCCTGCCCCAGGCGCATTGGAACAGCATCCTGAAGCTGAGTTCTGCCCATTTTGAGTACGCCGTTAAATTCCTGCGCTTTTTTGATAAGAGCGTCATAAAGCCGTTCTTCTTCCGGAATGAGCTTTTTAAGAAGGGCAACCATAGCGATTTTGCCCGCAGACGGATAAACATCGTTTGTCGACTGCGCCATATTAACATGATCGTTCGGGTGAACAATGCTGTAATCACCGGGTTTTCCGCCGAGGATCTCAATCGCCCTGTTGGCTATGACCTCGTTTGCGTTCATGTTGGCGGAAGTCCCTGCGCCGCCCTGAATAGCGTCAACTATAAAGCTGTCGTGAAGCTTGCCGGCAATAATCTCGTCGGCTGCCTGAATTATGGCGTCGGCTTTATCTTCGGCAAGTCTGCCCGAAGCCTTTGATGTCATCGCCGACGCTTTCTTGAGCTGAGCCAAAGCAATAATAAGCTCTTTATGCATCATTCTGCCCGTTATCGGGAAGTTTCTCGAGCCTCTGAGAGACTGCACACCGTAGTATGCGTCTGCGTCCAGTTCAAGCTCGCCTATCGAATCCGCTTCAAGTCTCGTTTTCATATTTTCTGCCCTTTCTTTATAAAATTTTTATCTATATTTTCTGCGGTGAATTTCCGTTCACCGTTACCTGCAAAACAATTATAGCATTTGCTTAGGGTTTTGCAAGTTTTACAATTAACTATCAAATTATCTATATTTTTAAGTATAATATTGCTAATAATAATTAAAAAAATTAAGCATTAACTTTAAAAAATTAAGTTGACAAATAATCTCAAAGGGGTTATGATATCCGTGTGATATGATCGTGGCGATGAAAATTGTCGGCTTATGCCGGAAGTTCTCATTTGCAGTCACAATTTGTAGCTGAAACCGTTAAGCGCATGATAGCCGGAAGGAAGTGCAGCATGGACAAAATCGACGCCGCCATCTTGAATTTTCTGCAAAAGGACGCGAGGATATCGGTCAAGGATATTGCCAAAGAGGTTTATCTCTCGTCTCCCGCTGTTTCGACAAGAATAGAAAGGCTCAGGAAGGAAGGCATTATCAAGGGTTACACCGCAAAAATCGACCTGACAAAGGTCGGCTATAATGTTACCGCTTATATCAATCTCGTCATGAAGCCGTCCTTGAGATCAAAGTTTTACGCTTTCGTTGAAAATGTCCCGAATGTTCTCGAATGCAGCTTTGTCACCGGCGAATACTCCATGCACATGAAAACCGCTTTTCACAACACGCGGGAGCTTGACGCTTTCATCACAGAGCTTCAGCGCTTCGGCAGCACAAGCACTCAGGTCGTTTTTTCAACAAGCATAGAGCAAAGAGCGATACCAATTGAATGTGATGAACGGGTCAAAAGAAGAAAAAAATCGGATAAGCAGTCAGATAAATAAAAAAACACTGTGTGGGCCGGGATTGGTCCACACAGTGTTTTATTTCATATTACCTGAAAAAATATATCATCTGAGACAATATCAAGCGGTTTCAGCTTGCCGCTCTGACTTTCTTCTAAGGCAAGCCGGGGCAAAAGCACAAATGCGCCGCGCTATTAAACACAAGGCGCGGGCCGTTTAGCTTATTTATAGAGTTTTCCGGAAATTATGGGAACTATATATTTCCCTATAATATTATAGAAAATATCATAAATGATTTCAAAGAAAGAAGTGAGTCCGAGGCGGTCAAATATCTTTATCTGCGAAGCGTTGCCGAGATGCTCCCTGAACTTGCTTTCACCTGTCAGACTGACATATGGATTCTCCCGGTCATATTCCTTGGCTTCACCGTTCATAACCGTGAAATTGAAGGTCTTATCGTTAAGAGGCGTTGCCGAGCCGACGATGAAATATGAGACCTTGACCGACGCTGCCGTTAGACTTTCGGCGGGGATCTTTCCGCTGAACTTCACGGTTATGCTCTCCCTCGGCTTTATCTCCTTGAGCATATACTCTGAAAGGTCAAAGCTTATATCCATTCCCTCAACGGCGACCGAGAGGACTCTCATATTGTTTTTCTTTGAAAGGTTTGTTATAACGAGAGCCGTGTCGTCAGCCGTTATATATCCCGGGACGCTTGAATCGAACTCAGCGTAGACCGATTCGCAGACATTCATCGAATAGTGGAACTGCGGGTACTCGGCGAATGTATGAACATCAACATGATCGTTCGTTTCAATAAGCAGCTTCATAAGCTTTGCGGAATAATCGTCCTTGAGCGTCATTCCATGGAAAAGTCCGTTGCAGAACCATGTCGTTTCGGGAAGATAAGCTGTCGAAGCGTCAATCTCCATACCCGGTGAAAGGTGGTCGTGAGTCTTGTCGGAGCATATCGTTCCGAGCGTCTGATAACCGTCGTTAAAGCGCGAGCCGAGAGGCGCGCAGGTTGCGCCGGTCGAAGAATTGACCGAAATGATAGCGTCTGAATTTTCCTGAGTGCCGATAACGCTGGGCCAGCCGGTTCCCGCTATTATGTAAACATTGGTGCCGGCGCTCTCCGCCTTTTTGAGAAGAGCCGACATATTAGCGAGTATCTCATAATGGAAATAGTCTGATTTTTTGAGTATCTCCGAATTGAGGAAAGCCTCCGGAGCATAATCTTTTTTTGTCTGCTCATATTGTTCGGTGGGAATGAAATCCCATATGCTGCCCCATGTTCCGACTACATTTTTCAAATACGGAACAAGATTGTTCAGAACATCGTCAAGAAAGCCGAGCTCGTTAGCCTCGACCAGCCAGTTATAGTCCTCCTCAAACATCATTCCGTTCTCGATGAAACGCAGAAGCGTCTGCTCGTCTAAGCTGATGCTCTCGGTTATAATGTCATATGCGAGAAGAGCGCCGCCTATTGCCGGAACGGTCATTACCGCATTGTTGACCTGTCCCTTTTCACCGTAAAGAGCAAGATAGGTTGCCGTCGTCTGTCCGCCGTGGCTGACTGCGATGAGGTTGACCTTTGAAGCTCCGGTGTATTCGAGGACATCGCCTATATATTTGTCAAGATCAGCTGCGCAGTCGACAACATTCCGTCTGAAATCGGTGTTGAAATTGAAAGTCCACTCCTCAGCCTTATCGCCGAGATTTTCGGTGACATATGGCATTATCTCAATCTCGTGACGGTAATCGCCGTTTTCATTTTCGTTGAGCCACTTTGAATTTGTGTCATATGCGTGACTGTGATATGTGTGAAGCGGCGTCACGGGCTTGCCCGTTTCGTCGTACGCCATATCGCCGAACATTTTTTCAAATTCGACGCCGACCGTATCCGCCAGCTTTTTGGCGTCGCCCTTTGCCAGAGCACCGATGTCAATGCCGAGCTCGGCGGCGTTGACGGCTATCCTCGTCAGGATCTTATCCATCTGAATGTTCCAGATATGGATCTTCTCGCCGTTTTCGCCGTCCTTATATAAAGCGGACGAGCTGTAACCCGGAACAATGATAATCGGATAGACTTCTTCTTTTTCTGCTGCGGCGGCTGCCGGAGCCGCAATGCAGAAGCAAAGCGCCAAAGCCAGAACCACCGATATAATTTTTTTCATGATTTTTCCTCCTGTGCCTTCATATATTATGAGCCTTCAGCGTCACCCGAACAGGCTGCGCGCAGGCTCAATATATTGGATTATACTATAAATTTTTATATATATCAACCAAAAATTGCTTTTTAATGTGATTATTTTTTATTATTACTGCAATGTCCGACACATCTCCCGATATGTCCGCAAACGGCTCAGCTTTTCTCACACTCTGAAAGCTCTGATAAAGTCGGCCGTTTCGGTTAAACTACATTTAGCCGGAAAAGTCAAAAAATATTCCGGCTGACACGGTGTTTATCAGGTCTTGAATTAAGCCGAAAGAAGTGGTAAAATTATGAAAAGAAGCGTCGGGCAAAAAGCCTTTCTTGCCGTCGGAGCCGCCATAGTCCTCATTATCGCTGTCGGATACGGAATATTTTATCATTATTATTCGATGATGAATTATCAGAAAGAGGAGGATTCGGCTCTTTCCTCCGTTGAAAACGAGACAGACGCAGATCTGACCGACAGCGACGGCAACATTATCGAAAATGTCGAAGAGCTGATAGAAAATAACAAGGGCAGCGTTGAGGAGCTGTTTGACTCGAATGTATATAATATTTTGTTCATAGGCACCGATTCAAGAGGCAGCGAACGCGGCAGGTCGGACGCCATGATTCTCTTTTCGATAAATTCAAAAACCAGAAAGCTCGTTCTGACCTCGTTTCTGCGCGACATATATCTTTATATCCCCTCAGTCGGCAATAACCGTCTTAATGCGGCCTATGCTTACGGCGGGGCGTCTCTGCTTATGAAAACCATCAAGCAGAATTTCGGCATCACCGTCAATAATTACGCTCAGACAGACTTTTTTTCGTTCATTAAGGTCATCGACGCCCTCGGCGGAGTAACGCTGACCGTCACGGCGGCCGAGATAAAACAGATAAACCACAACCTTAAAGAGATCAACAAGCTTCGCGGTCTTCCCTCCGGGCAGTACGCTCTTTCGGCTTCTCAGGCGGGAAGCGTTCATCTTAACGGCAGTCAGACACTGGCCTACGCCCGGATTCGTTATATCGGAACGGATTTCGGCCGGACGGAAAGACAGCGCAAGGTGCTTTCGGCGCTCATAACCTCGTTCAAAAGTGCAAGCGTAAAGCAGCTTATTTCGCTGATGACGAATGTTCTCCCCCTTGTCAGCACAAATCTGAAACAGGGCGACATTCTCAAGCTTATATCAAACTCCGGCGCATACGCAAAATATTCAGTCACGAGTCAGAGTATTCCGGCGAGCGGAACATATTCGTTTGTGACTATCAGAAAAATGTCGGTCATCAGCATTGACTTTCAAAAAAACACTAAAATACTCAAAGATACAATATACGGGTAGGTAAAAGTATGGATAATTTTTCGGAAAAAAAGAAAAGAGCCGAGGAGCTTCGTCTTATAATCAATTACCACAACAAAAAATATTATGAGAACGACGCGCCCGAGATCGAAGATTTTGAATACGACAGACTGATGCAAGAGCTGATTTCTATCGAGGAGGAGTTCCCCGAGCTTGTCACGGCCGACTCGCCCACTCACCGCGTCGGCGGAAAAGCCGACGGTCAGTTTGCGCCTGTTGAACACGCAGTCGTCATGGAAAGCCTTCAGGACGCCTTTTCGCAGGACGATATCAGAGATTTCGATGTCAGAGTCCGTTCTGTCGTGTCGGATCCCGTCTATGTCGTCGAGCCGAAAATAGACGGTCTTTCCGTTTCTCTCGAATATGTCAACGGCGAATTTGTCAGAGGCTCAACGAGAGGCGACGGCAGAATAGGAGAAGATGTGACCGCAAATCTGCGGACAGTCAGAACGATCCCGCTGAGAATAAACACCCCCCTCCCCTTTCTTGAGGTCAGAGGCGAGGTCTATATGTCTCACGAGGTCTTTCTCAGGCTTGTCGAGGAGCAGGAGCTGAACGAAGAAAAGCCGTTCAAGAATCCGAGAAACGCCGCGGCAGGCTCACTCAGGCAGAAAAACCCGAAAATCACGGCAAAGCGCAAGCTTGACATCTTCGTTTTCAACATTCAGCAAATTCAAGGTCATACGCTGACCGAACACAAGCAGTCGATAGACTACATAAAAAGTCTCGGCTTCAGCACTATACCGTTCTGCAGCGAATTCGACAATATTGAGGATGCGCTCAAAGAAATAGAGCGGATCGGCAACATCAGAGGCGAGCTTCCGTTTGACATTGACGGAGCGGTTGTCAAGGTCAACAGCTTTTCGCAGAGAGCCGCTCTCGGCAGCACTGCGAAATTCCCGAAATGGGCTATTGCGTTCAAATATCCGCCGGAGGAAAAGGAAACGACTCTGCTTGATATCGAAGTCAATGTCGGCCGAACCGGCGTTCTGACGCCGACAGGCGTTTTTGAGCCGACGACTCTCGCAGGCACATCGGTCAGCAGAGCGACTCTCCACAATCAGGATTTCATCAACGAGCTCGGTATCCAGATAGGCGACAAGGTAATAATCAGAAAAGCGGGAGATATTATCCCCGAAGTGCTGAAGGTCACAGAGCACAACGGCTGCGGAGTGTATAAGCTGCCCGAATTCTGCCCGTCCTGCGGAGCTAAAACGGTCCGCGACGAGGGCGAGGCTGCTGTTCGCTGCAACAATCCGGACTGCCCGGCTCAGCTTCTGAGGGTGCTTATTCATTTCTGCTCAAGAGACGCAATGGATATCGACGGTCTCGGTGAGGCGCTTCTCAGAACATTCACAGAAAAAGGGCTGATAAAAAGCCCGGCCGACATATATTCTCTGAAAAAAGAGCAGATATCCGATATCGACGGTCTCGGTGAAAAGTCAGCCGAAAATCTGATAAATGCGATAGAAAAATCAAAGCAGAACGATCTTTCAAGGCTCGTTTTCGCTCTCGGCATAAGGCATGTCGGTCAGAAGGCGGCCAAGCTTCTTGCGGACCGTTTCACCGACATCGACGGAATAATTTCCGCAGAAAAGGAGGATATTGAACAGATAGACGGCTTCGGCTCGGTCATGGCGCAAAGCGTCGCCGACTATTTCGCCGTTCCCGAAACCGGAGAACTGATAGAGCAGCTAAGATCGGCCGGCGTGAATATGAAGTCGCAGCGGGAGATCAAAGACAGCCGTTTCAATGGAATGACCTTTGTTTTAACAGGTACGCTGAGTAACTACAAAAGGAGCGAAGCGGCGGAAATAATAGAAAGCTTCGGCGGGAAAACTGCCTCCTCGGTGTCGAAAAAGACGACCTATGTTCTGGCCGGCGAGGACGCGGGCAGCAAGCTCAAAAAAGCAACCGAACTCGGCGTTACGGTAATAAATGAACAGCAATTTGACGAGATGATAAAATAAATTTGCGGGGAAGATGAAAAATGTCTGATCAGGACGAAAGGAGCGAGACTGCTCAGGAAAGAGAAAACGGACGCCGTGAAAGCGAAAGGCCTCCGTTCTATAAAGACGGCTGGTTCTGGACAGCGTTGTTTTTTATGGCGGTCTGCGTTATAGGGAGCTTCGCCGGCAGGAACAGCGCGATAAAATCCGACTCTCTCGCCGGCGGCAAATATTTCACGGCAAGTACTGAATCATCCTCTGTTTCTGTCTCAGATAATACGGTTTCAAACAACACAAGCTCATCTGACGCGGCAACAGAAACGAGTGAAAAAAGCCAGAACGGAGTCTCTGAAACAAGCCCCGAATCCGAATCAAAAGAAAAAACAACCGCCGAAGAAAGCTCGGCAGACAAGAACACGGTCTATATCACACCTACCGGCAGCCGCTATCATTTCAGCAAGCGCTGCGCCGGCAAAAACGCTATAAAGACCGATATAGCCTCGGCAAAGGAAAAGTATTCTCCGTGTCAAAGATGCGTTAAATAGAAACATATATTAACAGCGCCCGTTTCTGATGCCGGGCGCTTTTTTAAATGCGGAGCGCTCACTTTTACGCTTATACTTGCAAAATCAGATATAATCGTGTATAATTCACTTGAAAATTAAAATCACTGACTTTGAAGTGACATTTTCGTTATCATATTGTTATTATTCCGTAAAAATCGGGTGATATAATTACCCGACATTATATAAAGAAGAAAAAATACCGGTCCGGTGAATGCCGTGCCCCATGCGTACCCATCGGGTGCGTACCGAAAAGAAGAGAAACAAAAATTATATAAGTCAGGTGATGCGATGATATTAAAAACAGATGTTTGACTTAAAAAGTATATAACTTCACGATTTTTGAATATATTAGACTGACATCGCTTTGATGTAGGAGGAAAAAATGAATATCTTAGTAACAATCGACAAGAACTATTTGCCGCCGCTTCTGGTGGCTCTTGACTCAATAGGCAAGTCGAACAGAGATAGCCATATCGACGCTTATGTTGCACATTCAAAGCTCACTCAGGAAGATTTTGACAAGCTGGACGATGTTACTGCAAATTACGATATTACCGTGATACCCATAAAACTCGACGACGATCTGTTCGAAAACACACCCGTTGACGACCGTCTCTCAAAAGAGACATTTTACAGGCTTCTCGCTTTCAGATTCTTACCCGAGAGCGTTGAAAAGTGCCTTTATCTCGACCCGGATATCTATGTTCTGCGCTCTCTTGAGCCGCTTTATAACATTGATATGGGCGACAACATAATAGCCGCTGCAAGCCATACTTACAGCTTCGTTGAAAAACTCAATCATGTCAGGCTCAAAATGGGCAAAAATTCAAAATACATCAACGCCGGCATCATGCTTATGAACATTGCGGAAATGCGAAAATGCACGACTGTTGAAAAAATCATGACATATGTCAACGAAAATATTCAGAAGCTTTATCTCGCCGACCAGGATGTCATAAACGCTCTTTTCTGGGATAAGACAATTGATATCGACGAGAAGCTTTATAACATGGACGAAAAGACTCTCAAACGGTACAAAAAAGACATAAATTATGTCAAGGAAAACACCGTCATCGTTCATTACAACGGAAAATACAAGCCCTGGCTTAAGGGGTACAAGGGAGTTCTCGACTGCTTCTATCCGCCGGTCGAAAACAAAGGTCCCGTCCCCAAGAGCAAGATAAAGTCGCGGGTAAAATCGACTGTTAACCTGTTAAAGCTCAACAAACAGCAGAGAATAGTCGTCTGGTCGGCTCTCGCTTTCTGGGCGGTCTGCCTCGTTCTTTATTTTAAATTCGGCAAGGGACTTTGGGCGGTAGTCAAAGATCCTGTCGTTTTCAAAACTTATCTTGACGGATTCGGCGGCTTCGACAGAGTCATTTTCGTTCTGATAAGAGCGGCTCAGACGGTGGTCAAATTTATCCCCGCAGAGCCTCTTGAAATCGGCTCCGGCTACGCCTATGGTGTGTGGGGCGGATTGTTCTATTGTATGCTCGGCTCGCTGCTTGGCTCGTTCGTTATCCTCGCACTGACAAAGTTCTTCGGCAAAAAAATCGTTGATATTTTCGTTCCGACGAGCAAGCTCGAGAGCATGGCTCTTTTCAAAGACGACCAGAAGCTTTATTCTATGGTGTTCATTCTTTATCTTATTCCCGGAACGCCTAAGGATATCTTCACATATTTTGTCGGTCTGACGCCGATAAAAACCGTTCCGTTCATGATAATCGCCAGCATTGCGAGAATACCGTCCATTGTTTCTTCGACATGGTGCGGCGCAACGCTTTCCGACAAGAATTATCTGTTTGCGGCGATAATATTCATCGCAACAGCCGCTCTCGGAGTACTCGGAGGAGTTATCTATAACAAGATATCGAACCGCAATAAAGAAAAAAAGCAGATAAAAAGCGGTGAGGCGTAAAACCGGCTCAAGCTCAAAATTTTGAAAAACAGTTGACATTCAGCCCGATAATATGATATTATTATCGGGCTGAAATTTTGCCGGTGTGTTGGAATTGGCAGACGAGACGGACTCAAAATCCGTTGGTGGCAACACCGTGCGGGTTCGACCCCCGCCACCGGCACCAAATTGCCGCGGACAGTGTGTCGTCCGCGGCATGTTTTTTGAAAAATCCCACACTAACGATTAAGCCGGCTTATCAAAAAAGACCTGTTTCAGAAACGAAACAGGTCTTTGATTTATTATTCATTTTCATACTGCATTTATCCGGAATTGTAAATCAGGCGGAGCGTTTTCGCTCCGCCTTAAACATTCGGGTATTAGTATTAGTAATAGCCTACACCGCTTGTAAACTTTTCATTTATATAGTTCTTATCAGTCTTTATTGCGCCTTCTTTAAGTGTTACAGTTACAGTGTCACCACTCACAAAATTAATATTGTCATTATTTGATATCGGTAACTCGACAACAATTCCACCATCAGGATCTAACTTATTCAAAACATTATATCGTCTGTTCTGATAGGACTTTCCATCTACCGTAATAATGGCATCTCCTCCTGAACTGGCTTTAGGCTTTCCCTTAATTTTTTCCGATTGAACAATCAGCTTGAGAACTAATTTATTATCCTGCGTATTGAAAAAAACATAGGTCTCATTATTTTTTATCTTTACAGGATGTTTTTTCTCATCAGATGAATTTGTCGTCGAAGAAGTCGTGTCGCTTGGTGATAACGGCGTCAGGCTGTTCGTCGTGCTGTTCGGATCGGAATAATATGTAGTGTTGACTATCGGCTTTGTTGTGTCAGGCACTATCGGCGTATAATCAATGGTGGAAAATTCCGTTGTCGGCTGAGTCGTTGTGACCTCAGGGACCGTTCCTCCGACCTGTGTTGTCAGCGGTACCGTGACCGTCGATGAAGCCGTATCCCCGGAAGAAGTGTTTAAACTGCCCGAAGAGGAATCCGACAAATTGCTGTATTCCTTAAAATCGCCGGTGTATGTGTTTTCACCGCCGCGCCCTGAACATGCCACGAACAATGATATAATCAGGAGAGCAAGAACAGGGACAATAAGCTTTTTCATGCTTTTCCCTCCGTAATAAACAATATGAATAAATTATACAACCAATGTGCCGACAAGTCAATAAACTATTTATTAACAGCATTTCATAAAAATGTGTCGGTTTGTTGTCAAAATATTGTGATTTTTGTTCTGATCAGGCAATTTTTCTTTCACTGTCAAAACATAGCTTTTCAGAACTTATCTTTCGGGTACGCTCATCTTTTTATCGGAAGGCAAGTCTCAGCCGGAATCTGTCTTTTGTTTATCGGCGGACTTTAACACGGCGCCTATTAACAGGAATGTTGACGGCTTTCGCTCGGTTTTGTATAATATATAAAGCAGTATCCGAAAAATTAAGCGTCTTGCGGTTGACCGGCCGGATATTTTGATCTCAAAATATATTGATTATATGACAGAGCAAAGAAATCCGCAAGGCTGAAACACGGCGTTTTTCAAATGCCGCAATAGTTTAAAATCAGAACATACCGGTTAATATTTATGATAATCTGTGCCGAATGATACAGAAATGCGCTAATATTTAGGAGGTATTTCTCTTGAAACGCATAATCGTCATAGGCTGCCCCGGAAGCGGCAAAAGCAAATTTTCAAAGGCTTTGCACAATATAACGAAAATCCCGCTCGTTCATCTTGACATACTCTACCGGAACGCAGATAAAACCACCGTTTCGCAGGAAACATTTTAAAAACGGCTGAACGCAGCCGTCGCCGAAGACGCATGGATAATTGACGGCAATTACGGCAAAACTCTCGAAATGCGGATTAAAAAATGCGACACTGTGTTTTTTCTCGATTATCCGACGGAAATCTGCCTCGAGGGAATAAATTCAAGGACCGGCAAGCCGCGTTCGGATATGCCGTGGACTGAAAATTCCGGTGAACAGGACGAGGAGTTTTTAAATTTCATTAAAAATTTCAATTCAGACAGCGACCGTCAATAATTGAACTGATGAAAAAATATAAGGATAAAAATATTATCGTTTTTAAAAGCCGCGCTGAGTCGGATATATATTTGTCTCATTTGAGGCAAATATATGAAGATATAAATTAAAATACTCTGAAAAGCACTTAAAACCGAGGCATTTTGAAGCCAATCGGATGCGGCAAATTAATGAAGCAAGCGATATTTGCGGTCACGGTAAAGCCCTGCTTAGCACAAGCTTTGAGCGTATCGAATAAAATTTATCGGTTTAAACTATGGATTACTCTGATTTTTTGTGATAGAATATGTATCAACATTGTTCAAAAGAAAACCGAGGGGGTGTTTTCAATCAACTTAATGCACCTGAAATATGCGGTCGAGGTCGCAAAGACCGGATCTATCAACAAGGCCGCCGAAAAGCTTTATATCGGTCAGCCCAACCTCAGCCGGGCAATAAAGGAACTCGAATCCTCGCTCGGCGTCGCTGTCTTTGAGCGCTGCCCGAAAGGCATGATACCGACCGCCGAGGGCGAAACCTTTCTGAAATATGCGAAGAAAATACTCAAGCAGGTCGATGAAGTCGAGGGTATGTTCAAAAACGGAGCTTCACGGAAAAAAAGATTCTCCGTTTCGGTGCCCAGAGCCAGCTATATTGCCGACGCTTTCGCCCGCTTCTCAAAAGCGCTCGCCGGCGAAAACGAGGTCGAAGCTATCTATAAAGAAACGAACTCGATGCGTACGCTGAAAAATGTTCAGGAGGAGGACTATAAACTCGGTATTGTGAGATATGCCGAAGATTATGACAGGCACTATAAATCCCTGATGGACGAAAAAGAGCTTGAATACGAAGTCGTCACAACATTCAGCTATGTTTTGCTGATGAACAAGAACAGCACTCTGGCTGAAAAAGAGGACATTTCTTTCAACGACCTTGAAGATCTCATTGAGATAGCTCACGCCGACCCGTTCGTTCCGTCTCTGCCGACGGCGCAGGTCAAAAAAGACGAATTGCCGGACAATATACACAAACGGATATTCGTTTTTGAGAGGGCAAGCCAGTTCGAGCTTCTTTCTCAGAATCCGCAGACCTTCATGTGGGTCTCCCCCATTCCGGACGAGCTTCTTGGCAGATACGGACTTGTTCAGCGCAGAAGCAGCGGGAACACGAGGATATATAAAGATGTTCTTATCCGCAAAAAGGGATATCAGCTTTCTGAGCTCGATATGCAGTTTATAACCGAGCTATGCAGATCAAAAAGAGAAAATTTCAATAAAAACTCAGACTGATAATCGCTAAGTTCAAAAACCGCCGCGCCCGGAAATAATTCCGGACGCGGCGGTTTTCTGTATAGGATTATATAATATGGGGAAACATATCAGAATCAGCTGATTTTTCTTAACATACGGTCTATGCTTTCAGCGGCGGTCTTTCCGGCTCCCATAGCGGATATTACAGTCGCCGAGCCTGTGACGGCGTCTCCGCCGGCATAAACGGCTTCTCTTGATGACTTGCAGTCCTCATCTGTGATAATTCCGCCTCTGCTGTTCGTGTCAAGTCCCTTTGTCGTTGACCTTATCAGCGGGTTGGGTGAAGTTCCTATCGCCATGATAACGCAGTCGACGGGGAGTTCAAATTCACTGCCCTCAAGCGGTATCGGTTTTCTGCGTCCGCTTTCGTCAGGCTCACCGAGAGCCATTTTCTGGCAGACAATGCCGCTGACGAAATGATCCTCGTTGCCCTTTATCTCAAGCGGTGAGGTCAGGAAGCTGAATTCTATGCCCTCTTCCTTGGCGTGACCGACTTCCTCGTGTCTTGCCGGGAGCTCCTCTTCGCTTCTTCTGTATATTATCGTTACTTCTCCGCCGAGTCTTCTTGCGCATCTTGCGGCGTCCATTGCGACATTTCCGCCGCCGACGACAGCGACTCTCTTGCCTCTGATAACGGGCGTTTCGCCGTCATCCTCATAGGCTTTCATGAGATTTATTCTCGTCAGAAACTCGTTAGCGGAATAAACACCGTCGAGATTTTCGCCTTTTATTCCCATAAATCTCGGCAGTCCTGCTCCGGAACCGATATAGACAGCCTCATATCCGCTTTCAAAAAGCTCATCAATAGTGAGAGTCTTGCCTATGACTGTGTTGGTCATAAACTCAACGCCCTCGTTCTTCAGCTCATCGACCTCTGTCTTGACGATGCTCTTCGGAAGTCTGAATTCAGGTATACCGTATATCAGTACGCCGCCCTCTGTGTGTAGTGCTTCAAATACCGTAACTTCATATCCCTTTTTCGCAAGATCACCGGCGCAGGAAAGACCTGAGGGGCCCGAACCGATAACGGCGACTTTATGGCCGTTCTTTTTTATCGCCTTCTCAGCGCCGCAGCCGGAAGTTCTGTGGCGGTCGGCAACAAAGCGTTCAAGTCTTCCTATGCAGACCGGATCGCCCTTTATGCCTCTGATGCAGTTGCGCTCGCACTGGTTCTCCTGCGGGCAGACTCTGCCGCAGACTGCGGGCAGGCATGAGCTTTCGCTGATGATATCATAAGCGGCGTCATAATCCTTCTCACGGATCTTTGCTATAAATGCGGGAATGTCGATATTGACCGGGCAGCCCTTCATGCAGGGCTTGTTTTTGCAGTTGAGACATCTCTGAGCCTCGTTCAAAGCGTCTTCCTCGGTGTAGCCCAAGGCAACTTCTTTAAAATTATGAATTCTGTTTTCCGGCTCTTGCTCCGGCATCGGGCATGCTTTTTGAACATTTGAAACCATCATTTTACCTCTTCCTTTTTAAAAAGATGACACGCTTCGTCATATGCATGTCTTTCAAAATTGCGATACAGGTGGCTGCGGGAGATTGCTTCGTCGAAGTCCACCTCATACCCGTTGAAATCCGGGCCGTCCACGCAGGCAAACTTCGTGACGGATTTGCCGTCCTGATGAAGCGTCAATCTGCATCCGCCGCACATTCCCGTACCGTCTATCATAATAGGGTTCATTGAAACTACGCAAGGTATTCCGGTCGGTTTAGTGGTCTGAGCCACGCTCTTCATCATGACCAGCGGACCTATGGTGATAACTTTATCGAAAGTTTCATCCTTTAATATCTGAGAGAGTTTTTGGGACACATTACCTTTTTCGCCATAGGTGCCGTCGTCGGTCATAACATAAAGGCGGTCTGAGGCCTGTTTGAATTCGTTTTCAAGTATGAGCAGACTTTCTGTGCGAAATCCGACAATTGATACCACTTCACAACCCATATCATGCAATGCCTCGGCTATCGGCAGGGCAATGGCGCAGCCAACGCCGCCGCCGACTATGCAAGCCTTTTTGAGACCTTTAAGATCAGTGGGAGTTCCGAGCGGCCCGACAAAATCGTGGATATATTCGCCCTCGTTCAGCTCGTTAAGACGCACAGTCGTTGCGCCGACAACCTGGAAAATTATCCTGACGGTGCCCTCCTCTTTATTGCAGCCCGCGACAGTGAGCGGGATCCTTTCGCCGTCCTCCGAAACACGCAGTATTATAAACTGACCGGGAAGAGCCTTTCGGGCTACAAGCGGAGCATAAACATGCATTTCGGTAACGGTCGGATTAAGAATTTTTTTTCTGATGATCTTATACATTTTCAGGTCTCCTTGTCTTTTTTCCGCTTATCAGAAATCGACTTCAGTGTCGTAATAGCAGCACTTGAGCAGTTTTTCCATTTCCTCCTGGCTGGGCTGTCTCGGATTTGATCCGGTGCAGGCGTCGCCGAGTGCGTTCTTGGCTATCTCGGGCAGTCTCTCAAGGAATACCTCCTCGGGAACAAAGCCGTTCTCGGTCGGATAGCTGTCAGCGCCGTAATTCTTGATGCAGTGCGGTATATTAAGTTCGTCGTTCATTTTTCTGAGATATGCGATAAGAAGCGAAACCTTCTCATCGTCGTCTTTTCCGCCGAGTCCCATATAGTCGGCAATAACAGCGTAACGCTTTTTAGCTGTCTCGTCTTTGGCGTTGAAAGCGATAACCTTCGGCAGGTACATAGCGTTTGCTGCGCCGTGGATAATGTGTGCGCCGTAGTCGGCAAAAGCCGCGCCGGTCTTGTGAGCCATTGAGTGAACAATGCCGAGAAGTGCGTTTGAGAAAGCCATGCCGGCAAGGCACTGGGCGTTATGCATCTTGTCTCTCTTTTCCTTGTCTCCGTTATATGAATCGACAAGATCGTCCTTTATCATCTTGATCGCATAAAGCGCAAGAGGATCGGTGTAATCGCAGTTTGCTGTTGAAACATAAGCTTCGATTGCGTGAGTCATAGCGTCCATTCCGGTGTGGGCAACGAGCTTCTTGGGCATCGTCTGAGCCAGAGCCGGATCGACAATCGCAACATCGGGGGTGATCTCAAAATCGGCTATCGGGTACTTGATGCCCTTTGAATAGTCGGTGATAATCGAGAATGCCGTAACCTCGGTAGCAGTGCCTGAGGTTGAAGAAACAGCGCAGAAGTGAGCCTTTCTGCGAAGCTTCGGCAGACCGAAGACCTTGCACATATCCTCGAATGTGACATCGGGATATTCATATTTGATCCACATAGCCTTTGCGGCGTCTATCGGTGAGCCGCCGCCCATAGCAACGATCCAGTCGGGCTGGAATTTCTGCATTGCCTCTGCGCCTCTCATTACCGTTTCGACTGACGGGTCAGGCTCGATGCCGTCAAAGATCTCGACCTCCATTCCGGCTTCCTTGAGATAAGAAACCGCTTTGTCGAGAAATCCGAACTTCTTCATGCTGCTTCCGCCGATGCAGACGATAGCTCTCTTTCCTTCAAAGGTCTTAAGAGCCTCCAATGCGCCTTCGCCATGATAAATGTCTCTTGGTAAAGTAAAACGTGCCATATGGTATTACTCCTTTTATAATTATTTACGGATCCTTTGTTTTTCTATTTATCCGTTCTTTGAGATTATAGCATCAAATTCCGGCCGGCGGAATTGTTTTTATTGCATATCCCCACCGCTGCTTAAAGCATAATTATATATAGACGCCGCCATGGGTATATTATTTTTGATATATAGCCTATGCAAATTTAGAAATACTCATAAGCCCGAAAATTTGATAGAATAAAGTCGATAATCCTATATATATCAGGCAAAGATCGGGGGCTCGGCAGATGCTTTTAGACAGAATTATCGCTTTAAGGAACGACAGAACAATATACAGAGACGGAAATAAATGTCTCAAGGTTTTTGAAAAAAATGTTTCAAAAGCCAAAATTTTCACCGAGGCGTTCAACCAGACTCAGGCTCAGTGCGCCGGGCTGAATGTTCCGTCGATATCCCGGATAATTCAGATTGACGAAAAATGGGCTATTGTCTCTGATTTCATTGAGGGCAAAAGCCTCGACGACAAAATAAACGAAAATCGGTCTGAAGCAATGCTCAGCCTCGAAAAGCTTGTCGAACTGCAAATCTCCATGCATACGCCGAGAAAAACCGATCTGCCCGAGCTCAAGGACAGATTAAAAAGAGATATCGCCAAAACCGAGCTTCGGCCGGAGCTTAAAGAGGATCTTCTTCGGATATTGAAAAATCTGCCTGACGGAGACGGTATTTTTCACGGCTGTTTTTCACCGGACAATATAATTCACGGTGAGGACGGAAAATACTACATCATCGACTGGACGCACGCCGCTCAGGGAAGTATTTACGCAGACGCGGCAAGCACATATCTGACATTTATGCTTGAGGGCTGCAACGAATTTGCGACGGCATATCTCAAGCTCTTCTGCCGAAAAACGCAGTCGGATGTTCACAGAGTCAGAAAATGGCTGCCTGTCATCTCTGCGGCAAAGCTGCCTTACGCTAACGAGAGGGAGCGGAAAATACTCGAGCCTTGGCTTGAGGCCGTTTATTTTGATTAAATAAAAGCAAAAGCGCAATGCAAGCTTTTATAGCTTTACATTGCGCTTCTTTATCTCTTATTCATATTTTTGCTGTGTCAGCTAAGCTTCATTCTTCTTTTCAGAACATCCTCAAACGCCAGACCGTACCAGTGAGCGGGAAGGCGTTTCGAGGTTTCTTCTATGCTTTCGGCGCAGAAGTCGGCGGCGCCGATAAGAGCGTCCCGATAGCTTTTTCCGTTCAGAAGCTCGCCGCAGAAAGAGGACGCAAACACATCGCCCGTCCCGTGAAGCCGGATAGGCAGATATTCTTTTTCAATTGATATCCTGTTGCCCGAAAAATCAGCCAGATAGCCTATGTTCTCCCCGGATCTGACGCCGGTTATGACCGCATTTCTGACATTCAGCTTTTTCAGAAGCTCGTCCGCAGGAGTTTCAATCCCGCAGCCTGTCAGCAGAGCCGCCTCGGTCACATTCGGCGTTATGACATCGGCCAGAGCGCAAAGACTGCGCATTGCCTCGACATGTGAATCTGAAAAGCAGCCGTAAAGCTCGCCCCAGTCGCCAAGAACCGGATCAACTATAACGAGAGTATTTTCATCTGAAAAATCCCTGATAAACTGCTCTGTCAGCTTCATTTGCTCGACCGAGCAGAAAAATCCCGTATAGATGCAGTCAAATCCGGCGCCGATACTTTTCCAGTGAGCTATAAAAGCCGACATTTCCTCCGTCATATCCCGAACAACATAGTTTTCAAAGCCGCCCGTGTGGGTTGAAAGTATTGCTGTCGGAAGCGGCACCGTCTCCGCTCCGTAGGCGGAGATTATCGGCATTGCAACGCTTAGCGAGCATTTGCCGATGCATGAAAGATCGTTTATGAGCACAGCGCGCTTCATTCCCGTTCCGTTGATTGAGACCATGTTTTTCCTCCCGTCTGCCGTTTTTCAGATTATATATCCGCTTTATTTCAATGTCAAGTCAAACATATTTTATCGCTGTTCGCTTTGAATATCCTGTCAAAGAAGCCGCTTGAGGTCTTGCCGCTCGGTCGGTTGTACCTGCCGAGATTAAAAAGCGAGTCGGCGTTATATTTTGTTATGGTGTTTATTTTTTCCTCGCAGGTAAAGCTGCATTTAAAGCCGAGCCTTTTGCAGATATCGACCGTTCCCTTGCTGTAACTGCCGAAAGGATAAGCCATAGCGGTCGCTGTGCAGCCCGCCTTTTTCATAAGAAGCAGCTGCATTTTGCCGATGTCGTTATACAAAGCGTTATAATAAGCCTCGTCGCTCTCGCCGCTGAGCCTTGCTATGCCCTTTCGCTTGCCGCTTTCTGCGTAGTGCATATCGTAGGAGTGATTCTGTATCTCTATCTCCGGAGTCTGAGAAAGTGTCCGTATTTCGTCCCATGTGAGATAGGAATAGTAGTCGTTATGGTCGTCGATCTGAGTGTAAAGGTCTGTCAGCGAGCCGATGACAGACACGACGGCGCACATTCCATATTTTTTCAAAAGAGGATAAAGCATTGTGTATCCGGTCTCGTAGCCGTCGTCAAAGGTCAGCATTATCGGCTTTTCCGGGAGCTTTCCGCTGCCCGAAACATATTCAATAAGGTCGGCGACATTCACTGTCGTGTAGCCGTTTTCCCTGATATATTTCAGGTCGCTTTCAAGCTGGCTGAGCGACAGAATATATCTCCCGAGGTTGTTGCTTCTCGTGCTTAGCTGATGATACATGATAATGGGTATGCGAACGCTCTGCGCAAGGGAAGCCGGCTGCGCCGCGGTGAACACTGCATTCATGTCTCCGACGCACAAGGCGCAGAGAAGGATAAAAACTGCGGCAAGCAGCAGAACGGATTTTTTGATTTTAATGACCACACTATCGCCCCCTTCTAACAAATCTATGCAAAAATGAAGCGATATAGTCAGGCCGAAAGCTGAGTTTTATGATCTTAGGCAAAAACATTGCGGATATTGTGAAAAAGCACTTGATTTTTGTTTTCCGGTGTGATAAAATACATCAGTATTAAAGAACTTGGCTGTTGTCAGCCGCATTATGTCAACTTTTGGAGGTTAAATTTATGTCAGGTATACAGATTGCTTTAGGCATCGTTCTTATGATTATTTCGGTCATCATCATTGTTCTCGTTTTAATGCAGGAAAGCAAGGCTGAGCTCTCGGGAGCAATCACAGGCGGCTCATCGGATTCGTTCTTCGGAAAGAACAAGGGCCGCACTACGGAAGCAAAACTTCGCAGACTCACCGTTATTTTCGGTTCGATTTTCTCTGTGCTTACTCTTGTTTCGTCGCTTTTGCTTCTGTTCTTCAGCAACAAATAAGTTTATAGAAAAATTTTAAGCGGGACGGTACCGTCCCGCTTTTATTTTGTCTGTATGCTGTCGGTCCGGTTATATGCGCTGTTTTCAAAGCGCATATAACCGGACTTTATCGTTTCGTGAAATCTTCGTTTTATGCTATCGGGAGAGCACGGCCGGCCTTTGCCGCTTTTTCGGCGTCGAAGCTTTCGCCGTCAACCAGCATTTCACCGTTGACGAAAACCTTGTCTATTCCGAATGAGCAGGTTCTGTCGGGCGTTGCCTTTCTGAGCTCGGACTCATCGAAAACCGTCAGATCCGCAAAGCACCCCTCTCTGACATAGCCGCGGTCCTTAATCATGAATCTGTCGGCTATTGCTCCCGTCATTTTGCGAACGGTCTTTGCCATCGTGTCGCCCGTTCCCAGAAGAGAATCGCGCAGGAATTTCGGATAGCAGTCATAGATAGCCGGATTCTGAATGCCGTGTTCCTCAACCCATGCGTCTGTCATATAGGTGCAGTTGTCGTTATGTGAAAACTCTGAAATGATCTCCGGCGTTGAATAGGGGCCCATATTGACACGGCCCTTGAAGTCACTGAGCTCGCACAGTTTAAGATATGCGTTGAGGTCTGACAGGCCCTCTTCTTTCGCTATCTGGTGAACTGTCTTGCCCTCATATTTTTCATAGCCCTCGCCTATATATGCGATCTGGATATCGTTGAAATTAAAGCCCAGCAGCAAGGCTGTCGCTTTGATAAGCGCAGACAGCTTTATGCGGTTTATCGGCTTTTTCCTTTCCTCGACCGACATTCCCTGATACCATGTCGGCAAAACAACGGTTATGACCGAAACGCCGAGACATTCGTCATATATATCAAATCCGGCGTCCACTCCGTCTTCGCGCAGTTTTTTGATTATTCTGACAAATTCGTCCTTATCCTTGAGCGAGCGCTTTCCGACAAAAATAGCGTGAGAATACTGAAGCTTGAGATTTGTTCCCTTGGCTATTTCAACAAGCTCGTCAAGCGCTCTTAAGAGGTGAGATCTGCCTAAAAGCTGGGGATAAGCCATTGAGATCGCCGAGCAGGCTCTCGGGTGTACTGTGAGAGGCTTGTTGTATTTAATGCAAAGCCGGGCAACCTTTTTCAGCTCGTTGATATCGGAATAGAGACCCGGCTCATACATAAGGCCGAGAGAAATTCCGCAGGCGCCCTGCTGCAACGCTTTTTCCAATATTCCGAGCATTTCTTTTTCTTCGGATTCGGTCAGTTTGCCGTTCTTATAGCCGGAAACAGCCGCGCGGGCCGATCCGTGGCCGACAAGAACAGCTATGTTCCCCGGGCAACGCTTATCAACGGCGCTGAAATAATCCTCAACCTCGCCGTATTTGCCGGTTGTGTCTTTGAAGAAGAACAGTCCGCCGCCCATTTTGTCAACATTGGGGCAGTCCTTATCAAAGCCTACCGTTGACAAGCCGCAGTTACCTGTCACAAAAGTTGTTATTCCCTGCCTGATGAAAGGCTCAAAATACGGCACCGGATCGTTTTTGATGGCAAACCAGTCATTGTGTGAGTGGCCGTCTATAAATCCCGAAGACACCGAAAGTCCCGTGAGGTCGATTACCTTGTCCGCTTCATCAGATATGTTCTCGCCGACCTTTGTTATTCTGTCGTTTTCGATAAGAACATCGCCTATGAACGGTTCTTTTCCGCTACCGTCATAGATCTTGCCGTTTTTAAGTAATGTTTTCATTTTAATACCCCCTGCTTTGCTGTTCTTTCCACGGATACCGGGATCGTTATTTCGTTTTATCAGGCTTGTTAATGCTGTCTGAATCTCTGAATATAGTCATATCCGTTCGGTTTATATGATTATATCACAAAAAAACATATGAATAACAAGATATTTTTGTGTATATTTATAATTTGCTCGAAATGTTTTTATAATGCCAAACACCGATTGACATGAACTTCTCAATATATATTCAGCACTGTAATGCCGCATTGGGACGCAGAACTTGTTTATTTGCCCCCGAAGCTGAATACGGGTACGGTAAACGGTTGAAAAAACAATATAAGATAAAAGCAAAAGAAAAAGCTATAAGTTACAACAAAGCGATTTGTTTCGGCTCTGATGTAAATTATAGCTTCTTATTTTGTTTTGCTTTTTCTGTTCAGAATGAGACAGTCCGGCTGTGTATTTTTATCTGTTTTTTATTCTGCCTCTGATATTTCTATCGAGTTTATGACAACATCGAATGCCGGTCTGTCGCTCTGGTCGCACTTGACCGCAGCGATATCGTCGACAACATCCATGCCCTCAAAGACCTGACCGAAAACGGTGTGTCTGAAATCAAGCCACGGAGTTCCGCCGACCGCCTTATAATTTTCTATCGCTTCATGCGGGAAGCCCTGATCGCTGAGTTCCTCCATCTGAGCTATCATTCCGTTCGGAACCGACTTGGCCTGAACGATGAAAAACTGACTGCCGTTGGTGTTTTTGCCAGCGTTTGCCATTGAGAGCGCACCTCTGAGATTGTGAAGCTCAAGATCGAATTCATCCTCAAACGCCTCGCCCCATATGCTTTCGCCGCCGCAGCCTGTGCCTGTCGGGTCGCCGCCCTGTATCATAAAGTTATTGATGACGCGGTGGAATATCAATCCGTCATAATATCCGTTTTGGGCGTGGGTGACGAAATTTTCAACTGCTTTCGGCGCCTTATCCGGAAAGAGTCTGACCTTGATGTCGCCCCTGTTCGTTTTAATGTTTGCGATCTTGTCGCCCTTTTTCGGTTTGTCTAACTGTGAAAACATATCGTTTCTCCTTAATCATTTTTCTTTGCTTTTTTTCTGGCTTCTCTTTCCTGAGTGAGCTTCAGTGCGTAGGCTTTCTCCTCTTCCTCAAGTCTCAGGCGCTCTTCTTCCTCTTTCGCCGCTTCCTCGTCCGCTCTTGTCTTTGCTTCGTCATACATTGCGACTATCTCTTCGTAGCGGCTGTAGTTTTCCTTCTGGTTCAGAAGCCTTCTCGCGTCGTTATAGGGCTTAGCGCAGCGGGAGTATATTGAGCTTTCGTCGGTTGCTTTTTTGATCTGAAGTTCGGCTTTTCTTTTCTCCGCCTTCAATGTCTTGATCTGCTCTTTCCAGAGCTTTGCCGACTCCTCGTCTTTTCTGTCCTTTGCCGCGTGGAACTCGCCGTACGCTTCGGTTATAAGCGCGTCGATCTCATCCTCGCGCTCATAAAGCTTTTCAAACACTGAGAAATCGAATTCTTCGATCGAATCAGGATAATATTTTTTCAAAAGCTTTACGCTTCTTAATCTGTCCTTGGCGGAAGAAATACATTCACTTCTGTATCTCTTTTCCTCCTTGGTGTTTTTGCTCATCTTTCTGGCGTTTTTGAGTATTTCCGGATCGCAGGTATAAAGGCCCTGAAGTCCGCCGTCATATATTTTCTGAGCAATGGCGACCTTTTCTTTGAATTCATCTGTCTCGAATTTGGAAAGCTCGCTCATAAGAAGCTTTGATGTCTCGATCTCAACGGCGGTGTCCTTATCCTTTTTATATTCTTCTTTCGCTTTTTTGTATTCTTCGGCCGGGAGAGTCTTTTTGAGCTTTTTCAGTTCCTTGTTTGTGACGGGCCTTGACTCCATTGCGGCATATTCTCTGCTCTTGCGGATAAGGTCTATGCCCTCGACAAGCTCTTTATCTGAAAGGGCGTTGTTGCCGTAGTCCTCGAACATTGCCCTGACTTTCAGTATCTTGACAATACCCTTCTGCTTAATCTCCGTGAGGTCATAGAAGAAATATGGAATGACATTGAAAAGCGCGCTTATGACCGATATTGATATCATAACCGTTATGACGCTGTTGAAGGTGTTCCGGTCATAAAGAACAGAATAAAGATTCGGGTTGCCCTGTGCGTCATATATAGTCGCTCCGTATTGAGCCGCGGCCGCCTCTATCTGAGGCTTCAAAGCGTAGAAGTGCTCGCTGTTTATGCCCGCTTTCTCGTAAGCAACGGAGGGAATGAGACTGATAACGGTAGTGAACACCGTTCCGATAAGACCGACGGCGGAGAACATTCCGTCTATTCTCTCGCCCGTTATGTATTGCTGATAATCACGGATATCGCCCTGCGTGCTCGGTTCAAGGACTTTCGCAAAATTAGTGACGATTCCGTTGAGATAAAGGCTGCACAGCATAAGCCATATCATGTATGACGGGCTTTCGATTATTATGGGGTAAAGCGAAGCGATGAAAAAGATGTTGAGCGTGTTGGTAACGATGAGAACATTTTTCTTGCCCCACTTTTTGATGCAGAACGGAGCAAGCAACATTCCCCAAAGAGCCGAATTGCCGTATATCGTGAAGATAAGAGCATAAACTTCAGCAGAACACGGACGGCGGTAGTTATATGTCCATGTGAGAATGTTGACAAACTGAACCTCAAGATAGCCGACCCATGACGCAGCAGAAATGATCCAGAAATATTTGTTCTTGATGACAGCTCTTAAAGTGTCGATAAACTTCATCTGAACATGATGCGTCTTAGCCTGAATTATTTTTTCCTGAGTGTTGGCATAAGCGAGTATTGTGATGAACATTCCGATGATAACAACCGGAGGATACATCACTCTGTAAAGCTTCATGTCGTCAAGTCGCTCGTTGGTTATCCACTTGGAAGCAATCGGCATTATAAAGCCCATTATCGACGGAGCGAGCGAATAGACGATGCTCTTTATCGCGGCGACATTCGTTCTTTCCTGAGTGTTCGGCGAGAGGACATAGATAAGATTCTCATAGGCGTCATAGAAGAACATATATATAAACTGAAAGCCGATATTAAAGAAAAGAACTGTCGCGCACTTCATCCAATAGCTCATATATTCATAAGGCGCCCAGACAAAACCGATTGCCAGAATACAGGTCGGAATACCCATTGTGATGAGATAAGGGCGGTATTTGCCCTTGCGGTTTCTCGTGTTGTCGATTATATTTGCCCTCAGCGCCGTCGCTGGAAAGCTCGCTATCATTGCAACGACATACAGAGCGTAAATATGCGTCATTTTGATACCGATGACATTTCCTGTTATGAAGTTGCCGACAGAAAGCTGCAGCTGCTGAATGACATAAACGATAAAGAACCAACCGATACCGCCGACTGAATAAGACGCAATTTCCTTATAAGTCATATAATACCCGAGTGGCGGTGTTTTCCAATAAATCTTGGCGTTTCCGATCAACTTTGACACTTTTTCCTTCAAATCAATATCCCTCACTTGTTCCCGTCACGCAAAGCGACATTTGAATATTTTTTTAAGTATAACATAAGCGCGAGAACAATTCAACAAAAAAATCGAACTGAATCGGGATTTTTTCTTCAACACATTCTAAAATCCGTTTATTATTCAATAACATAATTTTCTGCGCAAAATAAAGCCCGAAAACATAAAAAGGCGTACGCACCCATACGGTGCGTATGCCGCAATATTATATCGTTTTATTCGACTGTTCCTAAAATCAGAGGCCGTTTTTCAGGCTTTTCATCCTTTATCGTGACGGCGCCGAGGAACTTCTCGGCCGCAGGCGCAGAAAGAGTCTCGTCGGAGTAATGAAGAACGGCGATAACATCGCCCTTTTCGACATAATCGCCCGTCTTTTTTTCAAGCACTATTCCGGCGGAATGGTCTATCGAGTCCTCTTTTTTCTGTCTGCCCGCTCCGAGAATAACGCAGACAGAGCCTATTTCCTCAGTCTCCATAGAAGTGATAAAGCCGCTCTTTTTGGCTTTTATGCTAAAGCTGTATTTTGCCTTTTCAAACAGCGATGTGTCATAAATATATCTGCTGTCGCCGCCCTGAACGGCAACCATATCGGCGAGCTTTTCAAGCGCAGAGCCGTCGTCTATCTTCGACTGAGCCAGAGCGAGACATTCCTCAAGGCTACCCTTTCCGGCCAGCTGCAAAAGCTTCGCCGCAAGATGAAGAGCGACCTGTCTGAGATCCTCGGGGCCGTTGCCTTTCAGCGTTTCGACCGCTTCGATGACCTCAAGAGAGTTGCCGATATTCTTACCGAGCGGAACATCCATGTCGGTTATCAGCGCGGCTATCTTTTTGCCCGCGCCCTTGCCTATTCCGACCATTTTTTCCGCAAGCTCCCTTGCGAAAGCAATATCGTGCATAAATGCGCCGCTGCCGCATTTAACATCGAGAACTATGCAGTCCGCTCCGCCGGCGAGCTTTTTGCTCATTATGCTTGAAGCTATGAGAGACGAGTTGCCGACCGTCGCCGTGACATCTCTGAGCGCATAGAGCTTTTTATCGGCCGGGCAGAGATTGCCCGACTGACCGGTGACGCAAATTCCGCATTTATTAACGGCTCTGATGAATTCTTCGGATGAAAGCGAAGAATTAAAGCCCGGGATAGATTCAAGCTTATCGACTGTTCCGCCGGTGTGACCGAGACCTCTGCCGCTCATCTTGGCTATTCTGACTCCGCAGCAGGAAACGACCGGAGCGACAATAAGAGTCGTTTTGTCACCGACGCCGCCCGTTGAGTGCTTGTCGCCTTTTATTCCGTCAATGCCCGAAAGATCGGCGACATCGCCCGAACGGACCATTGCATTCGTCAGATCAAGAGTTTCGCGGTCATTGAGTCCGTTAAGATATATCGCCATCAGAAGCGCAGACAGCTGATAGTCCGGAACGCTTCCCCTGCCCGCCGAGTCGGCGAAAAATTCAAGCTCCTCGCGGCTGAGCTCCATGCCGTCCCTCTTTTTTGCTATGATATCCTTGAAGTTCATAAATTACCTCCGAAATGTCTTCATTTTTCTCCGGGCTGAAACCGCCCGTTTTCACTAAATAATATATCACTGTTAAAGCGAAAATTCAAGTTTTATATAGCGGAACGCACTGCCCCTGTTCTCGCATTTTTATATCTGCGCCGCCGGATTAAACATCGGGTGTTTTCTTGTCGGCGTCTGACCGTCTCCGCAAGCACCGATGAAAGCGGATTTTTCCGTCTTATTAACGCCGGCCGTTCTTTCGGAAAAACTCGCATAAAAGCAAAAGCCCGCAGCAAAGCTGCGGGCCGAAAGCTTATTTCGTGAAAGTTTATTTTGCAACCGTATATGTTGCATATGCAAGGAATTCGCCGCTAACAAAATCGCAGGCAGTAATAACTGTGCGTTCAGGATAGACCGTCATCAGCAGGCCTTCCGACATTGTTCCGGCATTTGACTTATACATGGGATCATAATCACCGATTGTTCTCGGCGCGGTAACGCTCGAAACATGAACCATCGTAGCGTGTGTTCCTCTGTAATCGCTGATATTGAGCTGGGGATTGAATTTCTGCATTGAATATGCCCAATGTGAGTGTCCGTTGAAGAATATGACATTCTTATATTGCTTTATAAGACTTCTGAAACGAACCTCATCGGGGTTGTTGTGGAGAAATACGAGAGGATAGAAAATACCGGCCTTGTTGATAATGTTGCCCTCCGAAAGGAACGGCTCCTCTGCGTCCTCATCGGTGAGGAAGGTGTGGAAGAAGAGATAGACTCTTTCGTTCTTGTGCTCCTCAAGCTGACCGGCAAGCCAGTCAAGCTGTTTATCTGTGAGAAGTCTTGCGTCAGGACCGTATACGCAGCCGCTCTGGCTCAGGAAGATGAAGATATCTCCGTTAGCCTCGGGGCCTGAGAATGTGAAGTCTATTCCGTTTTCGGCAAGTGAAAGAACGCCGGCTCTTTTTGTCTCAGAATATACACCCGGGTTGATATTCGCAGTCCATGAAGCGAAATTGTCAGCGGCCATGCAATCGTGGTTGCCCTTGACCGTGAATACCGGGAAGTCATATTTTGAAGTGATGCTGTTGAACTTTTCATATGCGCTGTCCTCGCCGCCCTTTGAAAGGTCGCCGCTCATTCCGACCATAGTTACACCGAACTTATCAAGGAAATCAAGCGCTTTCGGGAAAGCAAGGGAGGCGTCGTCGTCTGATGAATCATCGTATCTGTTGAAGTGAACATCGCTCAGAGCGCCGAATTTATAGGTTTCTTCGCCGTTATCAGCGACCTTGTTTTCGGGTACGCTTTCAGTCTCCAGAAGCTCGTCGTCCTTATAAAGAAGGACGGTCTTTGCTCCGTCGGGTATGGCAAGGAACCGGTTAAGCTGCGCGCTGCCCTTTCCTTCCTTAACGCTGACTGTTGCAAATTCGCTGTAAGAAGCTGTGTAGTCCTCGGCTGTGACGGTAAGCTTATCTCCGCTTGCAGTGCCCCAATAAAGCTCATAATCGCCGTCGTAGTTAGCTGTGACGCTGACAGTTCCGGCGGCAGAACCCGCCTCGTCGTTTGTATAAACGATCGTTGCGTCGGCCTTGATTCCGTCATCGGGCAGCTTGTCAGCTGGGATTATTCCCATCCAGACAAGAATGGACATAAAAAAAGCTAAAATTTTCGCAAAAAATGATGACATGATTTTCCTCCTTTAAACTTTTTGCATTGAAATTTCCGAAGATGCGCAAGCGTGCCTTATGCCGAAAGCTGATTTTCAAACAAAAAGCACGGATGTTTTGTCTCGTGAATATAATATAAAAATTTATTAAAAAAGTCAACGAATTGCAACAAAAATTACAATATAAATCAAAAAAATTCTTCTTTCATTCGAATAGAAACAGCAGTAAGACGCTGTTTAAAAATATACCTCTATCCGTTGAAATTTTTATTTTTATATAATATAATCGGAATAAAGCTTAAGCCCCGTTCCGCAAACATAACGACTATACGCCGCATTTGCAAGCTGAAAGCGCTTGTTATTCCGGGCGGAACGCGGCGGACATATCACGGAGGGTAAAGAATGAACATATCTTTCATGAAAATGACGGAAGATGATATTGATAAAGTCATAGAGCTGCGGCCTGAATCAGCTCAGTGAGGCGGAACGCAGAAGCAGAAAAATAATGTCGGCAGTGAATACTGTATCAAATGAAACATCAGCACGGCAATTATAAAGCAACCGATATCGGAGGTAAGCATGGATATTTGTTTAAACTATGAGGAAAAAGGACGCGGCGAGCCGCTGATACTCCTGCACGGAAACGGAGAGGATCACAGCTATTTTATTCATCAGATCGAATATTTCAGCAGAAAATTCAGAGTAATTGCCATCGACACAAGAGGTCACGGCGCATCGGAGCGTGGAACAGGTCCTTTCACTATCAGACGGTTTGCGGACGATCTGCATTATTTCATGAAGGAACACGAAATAAAAAAAGCAAACATTCTCGGTTTCTCGGACGGAGGCAACATCGCTCTTTGCTTTGCGATAAAATACCCTGAATCGGTCAATAGGCTGGTAATTGACGGCGCAAACCTTGACACATCGGGAGTGAAGCCCTATTTTCAGATACCGGTTGAGATAGGCTTTAAATTGGCGTCATTATTCGCCGGGAAAAGCGCCGGGGCAAAAAAGACCGCCGAGATGCTCGGCCTTATGGTGAACGATCCGGATATCGACGAGTCCGCGCTCAGAGCCATAACCGCCCCAACTCTCGTTATCGCCGGAACAAGAGATATGATAAAGCGAGAGCACACAAAAAAGATAGCAGAGAACATTCCCGATTCAAGGCTTTTGTTCATTGAGGGCGATCATTTCATCGCCCGGAAAAACGCGGCCTGCTTCAACGCCGCCGTTGACAAATTTTTAAGCGAGGAACAGCGATAATATTAAAACCGCCAGATATTCGGCGGTTTTAAACTGTCGATAAAGGCGCCCGAAAGCATAAAGCTGAAAAGCGAAAGAAAATGTCTGATTCATTCAAGTGCAAACCACAAACTTTTTTCGACAAGCTGAAACCGCCGGATAGCCGGCGGTTTTAATTTATCTTAGTTTTTATCGGCTTGAGCCGCTTTTTCTTTTTCGGCGGCTTTTTCGATTTCTGCTTCTTCTTTCTCGGCCTTTTCTTTTTCAGCCGCCTCGGCTAACACATCCTCAAACTTAAGCTTTTCTCTGAAAAATTCATCAGCCGCCTTGAAGCACTGCTTTGATATCTTGAGCGCCATGTTAAGATGGAAGCAATGGTTGTTGGCAAAGCCGTCGGCAGTGAACTTGCCAACATTTTCCTCGCCGAGATTCGCAACGAGAGCGTCATAAAACGGCTGTCCCTGATTTGTGCAGATAATATCGCTGTTTGACCAGACGATAAATGTCGGGCACCAATTTTTATTGACAAACTTCATCGGTGAAATATAGTCGACATATTTATATTTCTTGATAGCTTCAATTCCTTCGTCGGAGTGTTCATATCCGAGGAAGGTCTCCGCAGTGACATCAACTAACTTGAACGGAAAAATGTTGTTGTCAAACAGGGTATCGATATCATATATACCGCAAAACGGCGCAAGAACGGCGGGCTTCAGCTTTACCTCAGGCGTACCGAGAGTCTTGACGAGATCATCGTCAAACGCAAGCGCGGCAACAAACGCCGCTGAATATCCGCCCGACGAGTCGCCCATCACTATTATTTTATCGAGGTCGAGCGTACCGTAATATTTATTCAGCTCTTCGAGGTAATTCAGCGCGTCTATGCTGTCATAGAGATATTCCGGGAACTGCGCTTTGGGCGCAAGACGGTAGTTGATATTAAAAACAAAATAGCCTTTTTCAGCCCAGAAGGACGAATAGCTCTTTCGGCACTTTTTATCGCCCATAACGAAGCCGCCGCCGTGAATATTAAGTATGACGGGCATCTTTTTGCCCTGTTCCTTGCACAGCTTCATGGCCTTTTCGCTGTAATACACATCGCCGGATTCATACTTATCCCGGCTCTTGTTGAAAGCGACATCCTTGACGCAGGCAACGCCCTTGTAATGAGTTATATTCTGCGGAATATAGCCGAAAATATCAATAGCCTTGAAAACGACCTGTGAACGGTTCATTTTACCACCCCATGAATTTATTGAATTTTCTACCGATATTTTACATCATTTTTTCCGTCTTGGCAAGAGTAAGTTTAAATTTGCTAAACGGCTTTTTCTATCTCTTTTTTTAGCTTCGCAATTATTCTTTTTTCAAGCCTCGATATATAGCTTTGCGATATTCCCAGAATATCCGCAACTTGCTTTTGCGTGTATTCTTTAGTTCCGCCAAGGCCGAAGCGCATCGTCATTATCAGCTTTTCCCGTTCGCTCAGTCTCGATATTATTTCGAGAAGCTGATTTTTTTCATCCTCAAGCTCCATTCCCCTGTTGATCTCGTCCGGCTCGCTGCCCAGAACATCGGAAAGCAGCAGCTCGTTGCCGTCCCAGTCGATATTCAGCGGCTCGTCTATTGATATCTCGTTTTTTTGCTGAGAGTTTTTTCTCAGGTACATCAGAATCTCGTTCTCTATGCACCTTGAAGCATAGGTTGCAAGCTTGATATTTTTCGACGGGCAGAAGGTGTTGACCGCCTTTATAAGCCCGATCGTGCCTATCGAAATGAGGTCCTCAATCCCGATTCCGGTGTTTTCAAATTTTCTTGAGATATAGACCACCAGACGCAGATTGTGGACTATCAGAGTCTCTCTTTCTTTCTCGTCACCGGCTTCTATTTTTTCGAGAACTCTCTGCTCCTCCTCCTTGCTTAGCGGAGGAGGCAGATTTTCAGAACCGTTTATGTAATATATCCTTCCGCTTTTAAGCGACGCTATCAGCCGTTTTATTCTTTTTATCAAAGCCTTAAACATATGTTTTTCCCTCCCGTTGCTCCAATATCTCATAAGGCAGGACCGCTTCAAAGTCGCCGTTTTTTATCTTCGCCGCACTCAGTCCGATAAACAACTCCGATGTTTCAAAGTCGCAGTTCACTCCCCTTATTCTCACTTTATCCGGCCTGACCGCGAGCATTGCTCCGTCGCCCGAAACCGTGTTCAGAGGAATATATCTCGGTCTTAGCTTTTTCGGAATTTCGCTGATATCTTCGGGGATAAAGTCAAAAAGCGAACGGTCGGCCGCTATCACCGGCAGCGATGTGAAGCAGTCCTTCAGTGTGCTTCCGCTGTCAAGCAGAGCATTGCAGGTAACGCTTCTTTCCATGATGCAGACTGTAATTTCATAAATATGCCCCTTGGGCGCTCTCTTTTCCGTTATAAAGCAGATAACACGCAGAAGAACATAGCAAACAGTCGTGGCGATCAGAAGCGTTAATGTGTCAAACTGAAAATAAACGGTCTGATTATTGAAAAGCATAGTTTGCGGTCTGACAAAGATCCACAGGGCGAACATCAGCCCCGCAAAGAGGAAGCTGACGAAAAAAAACGCTGCAAATTTCTTTGCGTACACGGCGAAATTTTTATATCCGAAAGCGATCAGCACCATCAGGGCGCTGACAGCTATTTTCAGCGCGAACGACAGAGCCGCAGGCATTGAGTCGACGAATATCACCAGCGAATAGACGCCGCCGGCAAGAGCGGAAAGAAACAGCCTCAGGCGGTTCACCCCTGCTCCCGATATCACGGCGGCAAGTCTCAGAAGAGCAAAATTGACATATGTATTCAGAATTATCAGCACATCGGCATAGACGACCTGCATGATATCACCACCCGAAAATATTATAGGCTATATGCCCGGCGTTTGGTGTCGAAACCGAGGAGCGGTCAAATTGTTCTCCGTTTGATAAAAGAATGGGACGGACGCAGTGAGCGTCCGCCCCATGTTCGGCAGAATATTGAATTTATTTGATTTTCCAAGCGCTTTTTCGCTCTTTTGCGATATCAGACAAGAAAGCCGTTTATCTTTCTGCCTGAGCCCCTTATTCGATTATGAACACCTCAACGCCGTGTTTTTCGGGCTCGGCTTTAATCTTTGATGTTTCAAAGGCTTTTTCCTCCCAGCAGTCAAACACCTTGTAGGAGGCTTTTTTCTTCAAATTAACGCCCGCCGTGTCGGCTATTTTATTGATGTCGATCTCTGTTTCGCAGGGCTTGTTATCCTTATTGAAAACGCAGACTGCGACTCTTGCGTTAGTCAGCGGCTTCACAAGAATATCAATCAGAGGCGATTTAGTGAAGCCTTTGGCTTTTTTGCACGGTATTCCCAGGGCGTCCTGGTTAATGCCGATGAGATATTTATTTGTCAGTATCTGATAAACCTTGTTGTCTCTGTCAACGCTGCCGTCGGGCTTTATGAATTTTCTGACATCGTTGCCGAGAATCAGCGGAGCGCACATCATGCACCACAGCGAGAAATGGCTCTTATTCTCCTCATATGTCAGCTCGCCGTTGCCGACCTCGAGCATATCGGGATCGTTCCAGCCGCCTATTCCGGCGTATTCACCGAGTCTGACCGTTCTCTCATATATGCTCAGTATGCTTAACCAGTTCGCCATTATGTCGGGCGTTGTGCGCCAGAGATTGCCGGCCTCCCTGCCCCACTTCCAGGGCGATCTGAAGCCCCACTCGCATATTGAATAGACTATCTTTTTTTCTTCCGTTCCGTTCTTTTCCGCATATTCCCTTGTGGCTCTCTTGAGCTCCTCGCCCATGAGCTTATACTGGAAGAAGGCGCTGTCCATTTTGGAGCCTATCGGATTATAGAATCTGATCGAGTTTTTGCCCGCCCTGAGCCTTATTCCTATCTGAAGCCTTCCCTCGGGAGTCGGTGACTTTGTTCCCGGAGCGTTAAGGTAGTATTCATCTTCACCGTTGACGCAGATAACAAGGAATTTGTCGTCGGTGCCGCTTTTTCTTATAGTCAGCGTCAGAACATAGTCGTTATCCTCGGGAACGGTTATGTCGTTAAATTCTGCGGTTCCGTTTCGGCTGCAAAGGCCCTTTATGTAATGGCAGCCGTCTATTTCTTTATCCTCAACAAGGCGCGCATTGCCCGTCAGAACGGCTTCGGAAGCATATTTTACGCAGATATCCTGCTTGTACTTTTCACCGACGCCTATTTTGATAATATAGGGCGTTTTCGTCGGCACGGGAACATTGTGACAGAAATCATGCTTGAAATATTCGACTCCCCATTCGGCGAAAGTGTCGGCGTCGACAGCCTCATGGCCGAGTGTCGCCGGATAGTCTTCGCAGGTGAGCGTTCCGTTTGATGAATATATTCCGAGCTTGAGCCCGAGTGAATTGACATATTCGCTCAGAGCCTTTATTCCGGAAGGAAAGTTGATCATGTCGGCCTGAAGTCTGCCGTTTTCGTCTCTTGAGGAGCTTTGCCAGCAATCGTCGATATTGACATATTGATAGCCGGCGTCCTTGAGGCCGCTTTTATCCATGGCTTCGGCTATTTCCTTAATGAGCTGTTCGCTGATCTTATCTCTGAAAAGATTCCAGCTCGACCAGCCCATCGGCGGTGTGAGGGCTGCTCCGTTATCATAGGCTTTTTCTGAAGCCTTGTTCAGCTGAAACGAGTGAATTAGCTTTTTTGCGCCGCAGATCGGGCAGAATTTAACATTTTTCATAAGCTGACTCCTTATTTGTGATTTTTCAGGCGGTACGCTGAAAACGGCTGCGCACCGAAAGCATAAACAAAACCGACGGTTGATCCGTCGGTCTTTATTTTATCTTATTTGTATTCTTTTTTCAAGCCCTGTTCGTCAAATATATAAAGCGACTGAATGCAGGTGTCTATTCCGGCTTTTATCGTCTTCGGAACGAGCTTATCCGGCTTATCAAGTCTTGTGTGATAATATCTCGCCGGTGAGGGATCCATTGCCGCAAGAGTAGCCGCGGGAACGCCGAGCTTTGAAACTGCGGCGGCGTCGGAAGCTCCGAAAAAGACGACTCTGAAGGGAAGGTCGAGACCTGCCTTATCACTGCCGGCCTTCATAAGATCACAGACTCTCTGGTCGTTTCTGACAGTGCCGGTCATATCGCGGTAGTATATAGCCATATCGTCAAAATCAGTGAGTGTATCCATTCCGAAAAAGACGGATGGTATCTCATTAAGCTCCTTGCGGTGACGCTTTGTGTAGGCGTGAGCACCTCTGAGGCCCGCCTCCTCGCAGCCGGAGGTCATTGCTATAACCTCGGTGTTCTCAAAACGGATATCGTTTTCTTCAAGATATTTCAGCACCGCAACCGAGGCTGCGCAGCCGGTCAGATTATCGTTAGCGCCGTGAACTATTCTCTTCCAGTTAACGAAGAAATAGAGAGCAAAGAAGAACGGAACGAAAATAAGCTGAACATAGCCCATGACATGAACAAAGCCGTTAGCGACCAAAGCGGTGGGACCGGCCATGATAACCGTCAGCAGAGAAACTATCGTGACGGTGATGAGACCGACAACAGCGGGAACGAGCATGAATTTCAGAAAGACGGCGCCGCCCTTATATGTGAAATACCATTCCCAGCTTGAATCGGCATGACCGCTGAATATTATTCTGCGCTTGACTTCCCCTGTGGGCTCGCGTTTGCCTATAACATTGCATGAGGTCTTCTTCTTGAAAAGCGGATCAAGAAACTGTCTGTAAAACAGGAACTCGCACGCCATGCATATTATTGACAGAATCGACGCTATAAGAGTGACTATCGGGAACTTCAGATAATAGAATATGAGTCCGACAAGCATAAGCGTTGCGTCGATCGCAACCCAGCCCATGAATGCGTGCGGATGAACATCGAAATCCTCGACCTCGACCTTATCCGCATATTTTTTCATTTCCTTTTCCCAATACTGCTGAGCTTTTCTTTCTTCCTTACTGGCCGATTCGCGTGGACCTATCGTGTCGCAGATCTCAGTTATTGCATTGACAGCATAATCGGTGCATTTGTCAAGCTCCTGCTGATGATTTTCCGCAAGCTTTTTCAATGTGTTATCCTCCTCAGAAACGATCCCATTTATAATTTGATCAGTCTATTATATAATTTGCACAAATTAAGCCGGGATCTCTTATCAAATATGTCACATATTCTATCACAAATGCGCAAAATAGTACAGTGTTTATATTAAGTTTAACAAGTTTAACAAAATGTTAAAAGTTTACACTTGTCTATAATAAACAAAAGCAACAGAAGAATAAAACCGTTGACGAAATCAGCAGCGGTGGAAAATCGAGCTTCGGGCGCAGCGGCGCCGCAGTCCTATACGGACTGCGGCAGCTTGTCGAAAAAGTAATTTTCGACAAGCTGTGAGACTGCCGAGAAAGGATGACCGATGGCATTTTCTTCGGGCGACAGGCGTACAAAGGTACTCCGAGACCGAAAAAATGCCAAGCATATAAGCTTTCTGCGGCACGGTTCGATACCGTGCCGCAGAAACAGTTTGCGATTTGTGTTTGAAAGAATCAGGCTTTTTTCTTTCACTTTTTTCAGCTTATATGCGTTC
>JAQXMC010000022.1 GCA_029012445.1 Oscillospiraceae bacterium | reverse complement strand
ACAAAAACTTGTTTATCGTGTCGAGTACAATGCTGGAATCGCTTTCGGCTTTGACTTTTTTGCAGAATACCGTCCATTTATTTTTCGTGGAACTGTCCTTATTAAATGCAAGAACGCTTTTGCTTTGTTCTTTAATTTTGCAAGAACTGATGCACCTATATCAGCCATTCAGAAGCACCTCCATAAGCTCCGTAACTTTCTTATACACACGAAGCTTTTTTGCGTACTCGCTAAGTTTTACAAGGTTCTTATCCTTGTCGGCAACATAAGCATTCATCGCTTTTGCAAAAAGCTCGTTATCCATCTTGTTTCGATATTTAAAACAATCGCATATTGTTCTTTCTCTGTCATATATTGCAAGGTCAACACCGTCAATCGTAACGGCGCTCTTTCCGATTTCCAGATTCTCATTTTGAATGTAATACGGCTTAAACGGAATAATATCGAGCTTCATTTTTCTTTGAGAAACGCTGCGGGGAAAAGCAAGAGACCACTCTCTCGGTGTAAAATCCGAATATCCGTAATAAAACAGAGCCGATTCCACACAAACGACAGCTTCCGGAAACAGTTTTGAAATGTACTGTGCTTCGGAAATATCGCAATCGTCGGCACACTGATAAAAGCCATAGCGAATCCGGGTAATGATCCCGTCATGACATAGCTTTTCAAGATCGGATTTACTGATTCCGGCGGCTGTAAAATCACAGGTTTGTGCGATGCCGTCGGAGTTTTTCAAAATCATTTTTGCCGTTTCAATCTTCGTCATAGCAGATCAACTTTCGTCAAACAAATTCTTAATATTGTAATACGAATATATTATATCCAATTTTGCAATTTCGGTCAACACTTTCGTCATACAAAAAATAAAAATTGTATGACAAAAGCGGAGCCGAAGCTCCGCTTTTATCAGTAATAACCTTTCTGTAAGTAATCCTCATGTCCGTTTTGTTTGTCATAGCTTTTGATTTCCGTAAATTTATTATCCGCCACAGCGCTCAGCAAACTGAAGCACTGCACAACAGAACTTTTCATACGGTGTCAATGATGTATGTAACGGGTCGCCCTCCCGAATACGCATGGTGCGCCTTATTTCCTTGGGAATGACGACTCTGCCCAAGTCGTCAATCCTCCTGACGATTCCTGTTGCTTTCATTCTGGCTCTCTCCTAATATTGAAAATAACTTTTTTCGCAGTTATTGTTTGCTTTAGCAACCGATTTATACCGAAACCGGCAATTAAATTAGCTGAGTATAAAATATAATTTATCAGAAAAAAGATTGAGAAAAATTTGTCAAAATAATGGGGCAAAGTATAGATTTAATTAAGAAAATATGTTAAAATTAACTATCTGTTGAATATGTTGAAATATTTCCGAAAAAGCCGCTTGCGGTACGCTCCGGCCGGGTGCTTTTTGAAACGGTCGGACGAAGCCGAAAATTTTACCGTACCTCAGATGAGCGAAAATTTTCCGGCGGAAGAGATTGCGCTCAAAACGCTTTCAGCTATATGATAAAAGCATAGCGCCTATATAATTTTCGCATTTTACAAATGTCGTATTTTTGTTAAAATGGAAGTAATATGGGATAAAAGAGGCTGCTATCGGGCGGAAATATCATATGGCCTCTTAAAGCGCTGCTTTCGGTTATCACGGCAAATGAAAACCGCGTCGCTGAAAAGGAAACAGATAATTTTTATCGAACAGGGGAAATAAACATGAAAATCACTATCTGTATAGGCAGCTCGTGTCACATCAAAGGATCTCGCCAGGTCGTCGGTCAGCTTCAGGAGCTGATCAGCGAGCGGGGACTTGAGGACAAAATCGAGCTTTCGGGCGCATTTTGCATGAACAACTGCCAGAAGGGCGTTTGTGTGACCGTTGACGGCGAGCTTTATTCGGTGACGCCGGAAACGGTGAAGGACTTTTTTGAAAATACCGCGCTGAAAAAGCTCGGCTGATAAAATCAAGGATAGGTGAACGAAGTGAACAACTGCTTAACGCTGAAAAAATCCAACTGCAAAAACTGCTATAAGTGTATCAGACACTGTCCGGTCAAATCCATCAGATTTTCGGGCAATCAGGCTTATATCATCGGCAACGAATGTATTTTGTGCGGACATTGCTTCGTTGTCTGCCCTCAGAACGCCAAAGAGATAGTCGATGAAACGGAAAAGGTCAAAGTGCTTCTTCAAAGCGGCGATCCGGTTATCGTCAGTCTCGCTCCGTCTTTTATCGCTAACTATGACGGAGTCGGCATCGGGGCGATGAGAGACGCGCTGAAAAAGCTCGGCTTTTTTGATGTTGAAGAAACTGCGATAGGCGCAACTATTGTCAAGGAAGAATATGAGCGCATTCTGAGAGAAGAAACAAGAGATGTTCTTATTTCCTCCTGCTGTCACTCCGTTAATCTGCTTATTCAAAAATACTTCCCGTCGCTGCTTAACGACCTTGCCGATGTTCTCTCGCCTATGCAGGCGCATTGCAGGGATATCAAAAAACGCTTTCCGAACGCTAAAACCGTGTTCATAGGCCCATGTGTGGCGAAAAAGGACGAGGCCTCTTATTATGAAGGCTTCGCCGACGCGGTTCTGACCTTTGACGAGCTGACAAAATGGCTCGGCGAGGAAAATGTGGAAATTGAAAAGAAACCGGACAGCGATCCCGACAGCCTTGCGAGATTTTTCCCGACCACGGGAGGAATACTCAAAACGCTCACTGAGAGAAATCCGAAATACACATATATGGCGATCGACGGCGTTGAGAACTGTATTCAGGCGCTGAAGGACCTTGAAAGCGGAAAGATCCATAACTGCTTTATCGAAATGTCGGCGTGCGCCGGAAGCTGCGTCGGCGGCCCCGTTATGGAAAAATTCCATCGCTCACCTGTCAAGGATTATGTTGCGGTCTCGGATTTCGCCGGAGAAAACGACTTCAAGGTCGAGCAGCCGGACAGCCTTGAGCTTCAGAAAACCTTCACTCCGATCGAGCTTCGCCGTCAGATGCCGAGCGAGAGCGAGATCAGGGATATATTAAGACAGATGGGCAAGATGAAGCCCTCGGACGAGCTTAACTGCGGCTCCTGCGGATATAATACCTGCCGAGAAAAGGCAATTGCGATTTATCAGGATAAGGCGGAAATCTCAATGTGCCTGCCTTATCTTAAGGAAAAGGCGGAAAGTTTTTCCGACAGCATGGTCAAAAACACCCCGAACGGTCTTATTGTTCTGAACGAAAAGCTGGAAGTGCAGCAAATAAACGAAGCGGCGAGAAAAATAATGCATATCAGATCGGCGTCTGATGTACTCGGTGACAATGTCGTCAGGATTCTCGATCCCACCGTTTTTATGGAGGTGCTTTCGACCGAAAAGGATGTCCATAACCGCAAAACATATCTCGCCGAATATGAAAAATATGTTGAACAGACGGTAGTTTATGATAAAGATTACAGACTTCTTGTCTGCATAATGAGAGATATCACCGAAGAAGAAGCGGCGAGGGAAAAGAAAGAAAGAATAAGCCGCCAGACGGTCGAAACAGCCGACAAGGTGGTCGATAAACAAATGAGAATAGTTCAGGAGATAGCTTCTCTTCTGGGCGAAACCGCCGCTGAAACAAAAATTGCGCTTGCCAAACTGAAGGAGTCGATCTCAGATGAATAACCTTTGCGCCGAAATCGGCTACAAAAGCATAAATCACGCGGGCGAGCAGCTTTGCGGAGATCATGTCGACATCGTTGAACACGGCGAAAACTCAACGGTCATCGTCCTTGCCGACGGTCTTGGCAGCGGCGTTAAAGCGAGCATACTTTCAACGCTCACATCGAAGATAATCTCGACCATGATATCCGAGGGACTTTCGATTGAGGAATGTGTTTCAACGATAGCGTCGGCGCTGCCGATATGCTCGGTCAGAGGAGTCGCTTATTCGACATTCACTATAATGCATGTTATAAACAGCGACACACTCGAGCTTATTCAATATGATAATCCGTTCGCCGTATTTATCAGGGACGGCGAGATATATGACTATCCGCAAACCGAGATGCGCATCGGCGGAAAGCAGATATATAAGTCCGTCATAAAGCTTCAGGACGGCGACATAATAACCGCCATGAGCGACGGCTGCCCCCACGCCGGAATAGGCATAGCCTATAATTTCGGCTGGAAACGGGAGGATATAGCGGACTTCATGAAAATGCTGGCTCCGGCGGGCTATAACGCCAAAACGCTTGCGACGATGCTCGTTGACGAGTGCAACAAGCTTTACGGCTATGAGCCGGGAGACGACGCCACTGCCTGCGTTGTGAGGATAAGAAAGAGATCGCCTGTGAATATTCTCTTCGGGCCTCCGTCTCACAGAGACGACTGCGACAGAATGATGTCTCTTTTCTTCGGCAAGGAGGGAAAGCATATAATCTGCGGCGGTACAACGGCTTCAATCGCGGCGAAATATCTGAGAAAGCCGCTCAGACCGAGTCTTAACTTTGAAAAGAGCGATATTCCTCCGACGGCGGAGCTTGAGGGCGTCGATCTTGTGACCGAGGGAGTTATAACGGTCAACAGAGTCGTTGAATACGCCAAGGACGCTCTCGGGGAAAACAAGGAATATGAAAACTGGAGCTTCAAGCGGGACGGCGCTTCGCTGATATGCCGGATACTTTTCGAAGAAGCGACAGATATCAATTTTTTTGTCGGAAAAGCAATCAATCCGGCTCATCAGAATCCTGATCTGCCGATAAATTTCAATATAAAAATGAATCTTGTCGAGGAGCTTTCGGCTTGCTTGAAAAAGATGGGAAAAAAGATAAAGGTCAGTTATTTTTAAAGAGGGAAGTGTATTATGCGAAAATTTGACACCAAGGTCCAGTACCTTAAATATAAGGTGCTCAGAGAAGTGGCAAGACAGGCGTGGAACGGCACTCTTTATGAAAATCTTTTTGAGATACCCAAGATAATCGTTCCGGGTAATACGCCGACCATGCGTTGCTGCGTCTATAAGGAAAGGGCGATTTTATCCGAAAGAGTGAAAATTGCAATGGGCGGAGACAAAGGCGATCCCAATGTGATCGAGGTTATCGAGACCGCCTGCGACGAGTGCCCGATGGGCGGCTATGAGATCACCAATTCCTGCCGGGGCTGTCTTGCCAACCGCTGCGAGGATGTCTGCAAGCGGGGCGCCATATCGTTCGACCACAATCATGTCGCTCACATTGACAAATCAAAGTGCGTCGACTGCGGCGCCTGCGCAAAGGTCTGCCCGTTTTCGGCGATAGTCAACAGAAAGCGTCCCTGCCAGAGCGCCTGCAAGGTCAAGGCGATATCTATGGATGAAAACAAGGCGGCGAAGATAGACGAAAATAAGTGCATAGCCTGCGGAGCGTGCGTTTATCAGTGCCCGTTCGGAGCGATAACCGACAAATCCTATATACTTGAGGTTATCGACTTTATTAAAGAGAGCGCCGATAATTCCGCCTATAAGGTGTACGCTCTGGTTGCGCCGTCAATTTCGAGTCAGTTCACATATGCCAAACACGGTCAGGTGATTTCAGGACTCAAGAAGCTCGGATTTTACACAGTTATCGAAGCCGCGCTGGGAGCGGACATGGTGGCTTATTACGAATCGGAGGAGCTTTATGAAAAGGGCTTTTTAATGAGCTCATGCTGTCCCGCATTTGTCAGCTATATCGAAAAGAACTTTCCGGGACTTGATAAGTATATTTCGCATAATCTTTCGCCTATGGCAACTATCGCAAAATACATAAAAAGCACCGATCCGACCGCCAAGGTCGTATTTATCGGGCCCTGCACCGCGAAAAAGGCCGAGGTCAGAAAGGAAGAAGTCAGCAAATATGTCGATTCCGCCGTTACCTTTGAGGAGCTTCAGGCTCTCTTTGACAGCAGGGATATAGATATCACCTCTCTTGATGATGATGTTCTGGATAACGCCTCTTACTACGGCAGGATATTCGCAAGATGCGGAGGTCTTGCCGACGCCGTCCGCCAGGGACTCAAGGAGCGCGGAAGATCTGATTTTGAGCTCAGACCGACCTCCTGCGACGGAATAGAGGAATGCAGAACGGCGCTTCTGAAAAAAAGCAAGAATGTTCTCAATTCAAACTTTGTTGAAGGCATGGCGTGCGTCGGCGGCTGCATCGGAGGAGCCGGCTGTCTGACTCACGGCGAAAAGAACAAAGCCGAGGTTGATAAATACGGCGCCGAGGCATATGAAAAAACGATAACCGACGCAATATCGGTCATTAAGAATATATAAGGAGTGGGACAACAGATGATTTACAGTTACTATCCCGGCTGCACCCTGAAAACCAAGGCCAAGGACCTTGATATTTACGGAAGAGAAGCCGCAGAAAAGCTCGGCATAACTCTCGAGGAGCTGCCGGAGTGGCAATGCTGCGGGGGCGTTTATCCTCTGGCGAGCGACGAAGTGTCGACAAAGCTTTCGGCGGTCAGAGCGCTTCTCGGCGCAAGAGAAAAGAAGCAAACGCTTCTGACGATGTGCTCAGCCTGCCATCATGTTATCAAGAGAGTCAATTATGACATGAAGAATAAGCCCGATTTTGCGATGAAGGTTAACAATTATCTGAAGCTTGATGAAAAATACTCAGGGGAAACGAGAGTAATTCACTACCTTGAAATGCTCAGGGACGATTTCGGCTTTGACAAGCTGAAGGAAAATGTCACAAATCCTCTCAAAGGGAGAAAGATCGCCGCTTATTACGGCTGCCTGTTGCTGAGACCGGGCAAGGAAATGGCTTTTGACAATCCGGAAAATCCGACAATTATGGAGGATTTCATCAGAGCTATCGGAGCAGAGCCTGTCAAATATCCTTTCCGAAACGAGTGCTGCGGCGGATATATGACCATGACAGACAAGCCTCTCGCCGGCAAAATGGCGACTATGATCGTCGATTCGGCGAAGATGAAGGGAGCCGACAGCATAATAACGGCCTGCCCGCTCTGTCTCTATAATCTGAAACAAAGCAGCGAAGATAAGCTGCCGGTATATTATTTCACCGAGCTTCTCGCCGAAGCGCTCGGAATAAAGTGAGGAGGTCGCAGCTATGGATTCAAAAGAGCTTTGCAAGGAAGTTGAAAGAATAAGCGGAATAAATCCGAGAAAATGCATGAAATGCGGAAAATGCTCGGCAACCTGCCCGGCCTTTGAAGAAATGGATATCCATCCGCATGAATTTGTTTCTCTCCTGTGCGACGGAAGAATAGACAGACTGCTGAAATCAAAATCGCTCTGGCGCTGCGTTTCCTGCTTTGCCTGCGTTGAAAGATGCCCGAGAGATGTCGAGCCGGCGAGACTTATCGAGGCGGTCAGAGTCTGCCTTATCAGAAACAGAAACGAGAATTTCATCTCTCCCGATGAAATACCGTCAATGCTTGATCCGCAGTTGCCGCAGCAGGCAATAGTCAGCACTTTCAGAAAGTTCAGAAAATAAGGAGTGTTAAGTTTGCAAAGAATAGGAGTTTTCATTTGTTGGTGCGGAAGCAACATCGCCGCAACGGTCGATGTCGCCAAAGTTGCCGAGGAAATAAAGAAAGAGCCCGGAGTCGTTTATGTGAAGGACTATCAGTATATGTGCTCCGAAGCAGGTCAGCTTCTCGTTAAAAACGCCATAAAGGAGCATAAGCTCACGGGAGTCGTCATTTGCTCGTGTTCCCCGAGAATGCATGAGGCAACATTCAGAAAAACCGCCAAGGCAGCAGGACTTAATCCGTACATGCTGGAGGTTGCTAATATCCGTGAACAGTGCTCCTGGATCCACAAGGACAGAAAGGAAGCCACCGAAAAAGCTATCATTCTCGCCAGAGCGGCCGTTGCCAAGGTCAGTCTCAACACTCCGCTTCAGCCGGGCGAAAGCGCCGTCACAAAAAGAGCGCTTGTCATCGGCGGCGGCATAGCGGGCATTCAGTCTGCGCTTGATATTGCCGACGCGGGCTATAAGGTCGATATTGTCGAGAGAGAGCCGACGATCGGCGGAAAAATGGCTCAGCTTGACAAGACATTCCCAACGCTTGACTGCGCGGCCTGTATCCTCACGCCGAAGATGGTCGAAGCCGCCCAGCATGAGAATATAACCCTCTATACATACAGCGAGGTTGAAGAAGTCAAGGGCTTTGTCGGAAATTTCGATGTTAAAATAAGAAAAAAAGCGAGATATGTCGACGAAACAAAGTGCACCGGCTGCGCTGTCTGCACGAATAAGTGCCCGTCAAGAAAAGCCGGCAACGAGTTTAACTGCTCGCTTGACAAAAGAGGCGCAATTTATATCCCGTTCGCCCAGGCTGTTCCGAATGTCGCCGTTATAGACACTGAACACTGCCTGCATTTCAAGACCGGCAAGTGCGGACTTTGCCAAAAAAACTGCTCGGCAAATGCAATCGACTTTGATCAGAAAGACGAGATAATCGAAGAAAAATACGGCGCAATAGTTGTTGCGACAGGCTATCAGATCAGCGATGTTACGAAGTACGATGAATTTCAGTACACAGAGCATCCCGATGTCGTGACCTCGCTTGAGCTTGAGAGGCTGATGAATGCGGCGGGCCCCACAAAGGGCGTTCTTCTGCGCCCGTCAAACCATCAGCACCCGAAGGATATCGTCTTTATTCAGTGCGTCGGTTCAAGAGACACCACATCGAGAGGCAAATGCTACTGCTCGAAGATATGCTGTATGTACACAGCGAAGCACGCAATGCTTATCAGAGAAAAATATCCCGATGTGAATGTTCATGTTTTCTATATTGATGTGAGAACTCCGGGAAAGAATTTCGATGAATTTTATCGAAGAGCCGTTGAGCAGTATAATGTTGATTATATCAAGGGAATGGTCGGCAAGGTATACGAAAACGAGAAGGGCGGTCTGACCGTCAGAGCGGTCAATCTTATCACGAATGAAAGAGTGATGATCGACACCGATATGGTCGTTCTCGCCGCCGCGATAGAGCCAAGTGCAGGCGTTAAAAAGGTTGCTTCAATGTTAACGGCGAGTATCGACACGAACAACTTCCTGACCGAGGCTCACCCGAAGCTCAGACCGGTCGAAAGCCCGACGGCGGGCGTGTTCCTTTCGGGCGTCTGCCAGGGCCCGAAGGATATTCCCGAAACCGTTTCACAGGCGGGTGCGGCGGCGGTCAAGGTCGTCGGTCTGCTCGCAAAGGACAAGCTTGTCACAAATCCCTGCACTGCCGAGCCGAACGAGCTGATGTGCAACGGCTGCTCGTCATGCGAAAAGGTCTGCCCCTACGGAGCTATCACATATGTTGAAAAGATGCTGAACGACCGGGGAATCAAAGAAACGAGAAGAGTCGCTTCGGTCAACAGCGCAGTCTGCCAGGGCTGCGGCGCCTGCACGGTAGCCTGCCCGAGCGGAGCGATGGATCTCAAGGGCTTCAGCAACAAACAAATCATGGCGGAGGTTGACGCAATATGCAAATAAATGACAATTTGGAAAAATCTGAATTCAAGCCGTTGATAGTTGCGTTTTGCTGCAACTGGTGCAGCTATGCCGGCGCCGATCTTGCCGGAACAGGCCGTCTGGCTTATCCGGCGGATGTCAAAATAATCAGAGTTCCCTGCTCGTGCAGAGTTAATCCGATGTTTATACTCAAAGCCTTTGAGAGGGGAGCCGACGGCGTTATAATCTGCGGCTGTCACCCCGGCGACTGCCATTACAGCACGGGAAATTATTACGCGAGAAGAAGAATGACGCTTCTGTTTTCAATGCTCGATTATCTCGGAATAGAAAGAGGGAGAACAAGAGTCGAATGGGTTTCCGCAGCCGAAGGGCAGAAATTCTCACTCGTGATGAACGACTTCTCAAAGCAGATCCACCAACTTGGTGAGAATAAGAAACTGGGGGATATAAGATGCAAAAAACAGCAGGATTGATTAAAAAAAGAGCCCTTGAGCTTCTGGATGACGGCACTGTGACAAGAGTTCTTGCGTGGTCGAGAAGTGAGGATTTCATTTATGAGGTATCTCCCACTTTCTTCGATAAGGGTAATATCGACAAAATGATATATGACAGCTTCTGCGCCGCAAATCTCAGCAAATATCTCATCAGAGCCTGTAAGGAGCAGACTGAGGGCAAGATTCTCGCCGTCCTCAAGCCGTGCGATACATACAGTTTTAACCAGCTTTTGTGTGAACACAGAATAGACAGGGAGAAGATATATGTTCTCGCAGTTCCCTGCACAGGAATGATAGATAACGACAAACTGAAAAAAGCGGGCTTCAGCGGCGTGACAAAGGTCATTGATAAGGGCGACAGCCTTGATGTTTTCACTCCGGACGGAAGCCGGAGCGTTGCGAAGAAAGATGTTCTGCTCGAAAAATGCCTTTGCTGCAAGGGCAGCGAACCTATGGCTTATGATGAAAAGATTGAAACTGATTCAAAGCCCTTTGAGACTCAGGACCGTTTCGCCTGCGTTGAGAAGCTTGAGAAGATGACTCCCGACGAAAGATTTGCTTTCTGGCAGGGAGAGCTTTCAAAGTGCATAAGATGCAATGCTTGCCGAAATGTATGCCCGGCCTGCAGCTGCATGAAGTGTGTGTTTGACAATCCCGGCTCGGGTGTTGCGTCAAAGGCAAACAGCGATTCTTTTGAAGAAAAGCTTTTTCACATAATCAGAGCGTTCCATGTTGCCGGACGCTGCACCGACTGCGGTGAATGCAGCCGTGTCTGTCCGCAGGGAATACCGCTTCATCTGTTAAACAGAAAATTTATCAAGGATATCGACGATATCTACGGCGAATATCAGGCGGGCAGAGATCCGGCTTCGCGCGCGCCTCTCGTTGATTACAGAAGCGAGGACGCCGAGCCGTCGATAGTCGAGGAAAGGGGCAACTGATAATGTATAAGATCTCAAAAGAAAAGCTGAGCTCCCTTTTTGAAACGATCTCGGAGCGTACCCCTTTATATATGCCGATCATGAAAAACGGTCAGTCGGATTTTTATCTCTGGCAAAGCGGCGACGAGTATTGCGACAGCGAGCTTAACACGGTCAGATCGGCGAAAGATCTGTTCTTTCCGCAGAGTGAAAATATCATCTCTTTCAAAAAGGAAGACAGAAAAATAACCGTTGAAGCGAACGAGGACAGCTTTAAGAAATTCGTCCTTTTCGGCGTCAGAGGCTGCGACCTCAAGGGCATTGAAGTTCTCGACAAGGTCTTTCTCGCTCAGCCTGTCGATGAGTTTTACGCAGCGAAAAGGGATAGTGCGGTCATCATAACCGCCGCCTGCTCAAGGCCGGAGGAGACCTGCTTCTGCCGCACCTTCGGCGTTGACGCCGCAGCGCCGGGAGGAGATGTCACGACATGGTCGGATGAAACCGAGCTTTATTGGCGGCCGAACACCGACAAGGGCGAAAGGCTGACGCAGGAGCTTTCGGGCGTTCTGAGCGAGTGCGGAGATGAAAAGGTCGGCGAAATAAGAAGTGCGATAGCTTCAAAGCTTGAAAAGCTTCCGCTTCGCGATCTCAGCCTTGAAGGATGGGGAGAAAGCACGGTTGAGGAAAGATTTGACAGTGAAAACTGGGAGAAGCTCAGCGAGAGCTGCCTCGGCTGCGGAGCCTGCACATTTGTCTGCCCGACCTGCCAGTGCTACGATATAAGAGACTATGACACGGGGCACGGCATTAAAAGATACAGGTGCTGGGATTCCTGCATGTATAACGACTTCACAATGATGGCTCACGGAACGCCAAGACCGAAACAGATGCAGAGGTTCAGGCAGAGGTTTATGCATAAGCTCGCCTATTTTCCGGCAAACAACGGCGGTGAGTTTTCATGCGTCGGCTGCGGCAGGTGCATAAGAAAGTGCCCGTCCAGGCTGAACATAGTCAAAGTAATAAGAGCTTTCGGAGGCAGTGAAAAATGAGTGTTGATATATTGAATGATAAGCTTATACCGAAAATCGGGGTTGTGACCTCGATAAGACAGGACACTCCGGATGTCAAAACATTCCGCGTTGTTGCGAAAGAGGGCGAAACGCTGTTTGACCATATGCCCGGCCAGTGCGCAATGCTGTCTGTTCCGGGCGTCGGCGAGGCTATGTTCTCCATAACCTCATCGCCCACAGAAAAGGGATATAAGGATTTCAGCATAAAAAGATGCGGTCAGCTGACCGATTATCTTCACCAGATCGAAGAGGGCCAGGAGATAGGCATCAGAGGCCCGTTCGGCAGGCCGTTCCCTGTCGACACCGAGTTCAAGGGAAAAAACCTGCTGTTCGTTGCCGGCGGCATAGGCATTGCGCCCCTCCATTCGGTGATAAACTATGTCAGACATTTCAGAAATGATTACGGCAAAATTGATATCCTTTACGGCTCAAGAAGCGCCGATGATCTCGTTGATTATGATGAGATAGTGAACGAATGGAGCAAGGAGGACGGCATAAATGTCTATCTGACAATAGACAGAGAGCAGGAGGGCTGGGACGGTCATGTCGGCTTTGTTCCCGCTTATCTTAAAGAACTTGAGGTTCCAAAGGACAGCACCGTTATCATATGCGGACCTCCGATAATGATAAAGTTTGTCTTGTCGGCTCTGCTTGAAATGGGCTTTGACAAGACTCAGGTTTACACCACGCTCGAGCTTAAAATGAAATGCGGCATCGGCAAATGCGGAAGATGCAACATAGGCAGCAAATATGTCTGCAAGGACGGCCCGGTATTTCGCTTTGACGAGATAGATGAATTGCCCGATGAATATTAAGGGAGGACACTGAATATGGAAAAAATGGTCAATATTTACCTCATGGGCAAAAAATATGAGGTACCCGCTACGCTCACGATCATGACTGCAATGGAGTATGCGGGATATAAATATGTACGGGGCTGCGGCTGCAGAAACGGATTTTGCGGCGCGTGCGCAACTATTTACAGAATAAAGGGCGAGTTCGATGTCAAGACCGGCCTTGCCTGTCAGACTCAGGTCCAGGACGGCATGTATGTTTCGACCTTGCCGTTCTTCCCGACGAAAAAGGCGGAATACGATATCAACAAGATCAGACCGACCGAGCAGATAATGATGGAGCTTTACCCCGAAATTTACAGCTGCATCGGCTGCAACGCCTGCACAAAGTCATGCACGCAGGGACTTTCGGTCATGCAGTATATTGCCTATGCTCAGAGAGGCGAATATGAAAAATGCGCCGAGGAATCGTTTGACTGTGTTGCCTGCGGCGTCTGCAGCTCAAGATGCCCCGCCGGTATTTCACATCCGCAGGTAGCGGTTCTCGCGAGAAGACTGACCGGCAAATATATCGCTCCCGAATCAAAGCATCTGACCAAGAGAGTTGAGGAAATAGAAAAGGGCGAATACGAACAGCTTATCGAACAGGTCATGCAAAAGCCTATCGAGGAGCTCAAAGAGTTATATAACCACAGAGATATTGAGAAATAAGGGGGGAGAGCTATGCTGACTAATGAAATGATAGAATCGATCAAAAAGGTCGAAGCAACAAGACAGGAAAGATTGGGTATGGATCTGCCTAAAATGTCCGCAGAAGAAAAATCAGAAATACTCAAGAAATATCATCCGGATTTCAGAGAGGACGGCTTTGAAGTGCTCAAGGTCGGTCCGAACAAGGGCGAAAAAGTGCCGAAGCAGCTTTGCCACCTTCTTCAGGGCCAGAGCAGAATAAGCGGAAGAAACATTGACCTTCACAATATAGACTATGATGTTGATGTTCTCATAATCGGCGGCGGCGGAGCCGGAGCTTCGGCCGCTATCGAGGCGCAGTCTGCGGGCGCAAAGACAATGATAGTCACAAAGCTTCGCCTCGGCGACGCCAACACAATGATGGCCGAGGGCGGAATTCAGGCTGCCGACAAGGAAAACGATTCTCCCGTTCAGCATTATCTCGACGCTTTGGGCGGCGGTCATTTCTTCAATGTCCCCGAGCTTCTCAAAAAGCTCGTTATGGACGCTCCTGGAGCTGTCAAGTGGCTCAACGAGCTTGGCGTTATGTTCGATAAAGAAGCCGACGGAACAATGATAACGACTCACGGCGGCGGAACTTCAAGAAAGAGAATGCACGCCTGCAAGGACTATTCAGGCGCCGAAATAATGCGCGTTCTCCGCGATGAAGTCTGGAACAGAGAGATCCCCGTTGTTGACTACACGGCGGCTATCGAGCTTATAAAGGATGACAGCGGAAAGATAGTGGGCGCTGTTCTCGAAAATATGGAGACCGGCGAGCTTCTTATAGCCAGAGCCAAGACCGTTATTATCGCAACAGGCGGAGCGGGCAGACTTCACTATCAGAACTTCCCGACTTCAAATCACTACGGCGCAACGGCCGACGGTCTCGTTATCGCTTACAGAGCCGGCGCGAGCCTTCTTTACGCCGACACAATGCAGTATCATCCGACGGGCGTCGCTTTCCCGAGACAGATATACGGCGCGCTTGTAACGGAAAAAGTCCGTTCACTCGGCGCTCAGCTTGTCAATGTTGACGGTGTTGCTTTCATGAATCCGCTTGAAACAAGAGATGTTACCGCTTCATGCATCATTCGTGAGTGCGTCACCAACGGCAAGGGTATTCCGACCTCAAGCGAGCGCTTCGGCGTCTGGCTCGACACTCCGATGATTGATATGATAAACGGCGAAGGCACCATAGAAAAGCGTATTCCCGCAATGCTCAGAATGTATCTTGAATACGGCATCGACATGAGAAAAGAGCCGATACTTGTTTATCCCACACTTCACTATCAGAACGGCGGCATAAAGATAACGCCCGACGGTATGTCGGATCTTGAAAACCTCTTTGTTGCCGGTGAAGCCGTCGGAGGAATACACGGCAAAAACAGACTTATGGGCAACTCTCTTCTTGATGTTATCGTTTTCGGCAGAAATGCGGGCAAGCATGCCGCTGAAAAAGCGAAGAGCACACAGATCGGCGAGCTGACTCTCGGTCACATTTATGACTATGAAGCCGAAATGAAAAAAGCGGGCGTTGAAATTGACTGCGTTTCGCCCAAGCTCCTGCCGACATACACTCACGGAAGCAAGAGAAATATCGAGAAAGGCTGGGAGATCAAAAAATGAGAGAAATAGATGTTAAACTGCTCACTTCCAATATAAAGGAAATGTGCATCGAGGCTACCCATTATCTTACGCCCGACATGAAGTGCGCACTTGAAAACGCAAAGAACACAGAGGAGTCTCCTTTAGGCAGACAGATTCTTTCTCAGCTTGAGGAAAACCTTGATATTGCCGGCAAAGAGATGATCCCCATTTGTCAGGATACGGGCATGGCAGTAGTGTTCCTTGAGATAGGGCAGGATGTTCACCTTGTCGGCGGCGATCTTACGGACGCTGTCAACGAGGGCGTACGCCGCGGATATGTCGACGGTTATCTTCGCAAATCAGTCGTCGGCGATCCTCTTTTAAGAGTCAACACAAAGGATAACACACCGGCTATCATTCACACCGAGATAGTTCCGGGCGACAAGGTCAGAATAACGGTTGCGCCCAAGGGCTTCGGCAGTGAAAACAAGAGCCGCATATTCATGCTCACACCGGCCGACGGAGTTGAGGGCGTCAAGAAAGCCGTTCTCACCGCCGTCAATGACGCCGGACCGAACGCCTGCCCGCCGATGGTCGTCGGCGTAGGAATCGGCGGAACATTTGAAAAGTGCGCTTTGCTTGCAAAAAAAGCGCTTCTCAGAAATGTTTCGGAGCGCTCCGAGCTTCCTCACATAAGAGCCCTTGAAGAGGAGCTGCTTGACACGATAAACAAGAGCGGAATAGGCCCCGGCGGTCTCGGCGGCTCAACGACCGCTCTTGCCGTGAATATCAACACCTATCCGACACACATAGCAGGCTTGCCTGTTGCAGTCAATATCTGCTGTCATGTTAACAGACATGCAGTCAGAGAGATATGAGGTGACTAACATGGACAGAAAAATAAATGTACCCCTTAGCAGGGAGGACGCCGAAAGTCTTCGCACCGGCGATTATGTTTATCTTACCGGAACGGTTTACACCGCAAGAGACGCCGCTCACAAAAGAATGGCCGAGGCTCTCGAAAAAGGTGAAAAGCTGCCGTTTGATGTCAGCGGAAATATCATCTATTATATGGGGCCGTCTCCGGCGAGAGAGGGCAGACCGATAGGCAGCGCAGGCCCGACAACGGCCGGAAGAATGGATCCCTATGCGCCGAAGCTTCTCGATCTCGGCTTGAGAGGAATGATAGGCAAGGGCAGAAGAACAAAGGAAGTCAGCGACGCTATCGTTCGCAACAAAGCCGTTTATTTTGCGGCAGTCGGAGGAGCGGGTGCTCTCCTTTCACAGCGCATAAAATCGTCTGAGGTCATCGCGTATGACGATCTCGGCGCAGAGGCAATAAGAAAGCTTTATGTTGAGGATTTCCCTGTTATAGTCGTTATCGACAGCGAGGGAACAAACCTTTATGATATAGCTCTCGAGAAGTATAAAAAGCTTTAATTTGAAAGGAGCCCGTCTGAATGGCACAGATATTGGAAACGGTTATGCTGGTCTGCTTCGGTTTTTCGTGGCCGATGTCAGTTTATAAGAATGCGAAAGCGAAAAGCGCAAAGAATATGAGCGTTCAGTTTATTCTGCTGATAATGCTCGGCTATGTTGCCGGAATCGGCGCCAAGCTTTGCAGTCACACGATAAACTATGTTCTTGCGGTCTACATAATCAACCTTCTTATGGTTTCCGCCAACCTTGTTATCTATTTTATCAACAAGAAATATGACAGATTAGCGGAGGAGAAAGCCTCCGCTGATAAAAAATAAATATCTGTTTTGAAACCGAAAGCTCCCCGTCCGTCTGCGAATTTTCGCTTGGCGTACGGGGAACTTTGCACTTATCGGAATAAAGAATCGGAGGAAAATTTTATCCCGGAATAATTTTTCTTAAATTTATGAATATTACTGTTGACAGACAGAGGATAATGTTGTATCATATCCTTACCGAACAAATGTTCTTTGAGGGTGATAGAATGTCGTCACTTTATAACAACAGAGTGATTCTGCATTGCGATCTGAATAATTTTTTTGCGTCTGTCGAAGCGTTTTATAAGCCGGAGCTGAAGCTTGTTCCGATGGCTGTCTGCGGCAGCGTTGAAGAAAGGCACGGTATCGTGCTCGCAAAAAACGACAAAGCTAAGGCTTTCGGCGTTAAAACAGCCGAGCCCATCTGGCAGGCTAAAAATAAATGCCCCGAGCTTGTCTGCGTCGAGCCGCATTATGACAGATATGTTGATTTTTCCGGGCGGGCGAGAGCAATATATTCCGAATATACCGACATGGTCGAGCCTTTCGGAATAGACGAATGCTGGCTTGATGTGACCGGCAGCTCATTGCTGTTCGGCACCGGTGAGGAGATCGCTCACAATATCAGGGAAAGGATAAAATCGGAGATCGGAGTCACGATATCGGTCGGCGTCAGCTTCAATAAAATTTTCGCAAAGCTTGGCAGTGATCTCAAAAAGCCTGACGCGGTGACAGTGCTTTCCAAGGAGAATTTCAAAGAAAAAATATGGGATCTGCCCGCCGATTCGCTTATCGGAGTCGGCAAGGCAACCATGAGAACGCTTGAGCGTATCGGGCTTAAAACGATAGGCGATGTGGCGAGATGCAAAACGAGGATTCTGGAGCTTGAGCTCGGGAAAAACGGCCTTGAGCTTTGGAAAGCCGTCAACGGTTATGACACCTCTCCTGTGCTGAAAACAGACTCGCTTCCGAAAGCTAAAAGCTTCAGCCACGGAACGACTCAGCCGAAAAATCTCGTCAACGAAGATCAGGTCAGAGCCACTTTTATCTCGCTTGCGGAAAGTGTGGCTCACAATCTCAGAAAGGACTCTGTTTTGGCGTCGGTCGTTTCAATATCAATAAGAGACGAGCGGCTCGTGACGATTGAGCGTCAGCGAAAGCTGAGACAGCCGACGAGACTTGTTGAGGAGCTTGTTTCAACGGCTATGGAGCTTTTCAGAGAGAACTGGGATTGGCACAGTGAAGTGCGTTCCGTCACAATACATGCCGGTGACTTTGTCAGCGACAGTGAAGCCCGGCAATATTGTTTGTTCTGTGATAACGAGAAGAACGAGAAGCTTGAAACGCTTGAAAGCTATGTGGATAAAATAAGAGCTAAATACGGCAAAAATTCGGTCGTCCGGGCGTCGGCCATGAAAATAAAAAAGCCTGAGCAAGAGGGACTGTATAATCCGTTTCACCCTAAAATATGAAATATCACAGCCGCTTATATATGAAAAAACCGCCGCCGATTCAATCGGCGGCGGTGATCGCTTTTAAATTATGAAATTGTCGAAGAGCTTGTGAGGCTTTGAATCTGTCTCTTCGCAAGCTTCATTGTCGATTCGATAGCCTTATCGACATATGACTGCTTTACAACCGTAACGGGATATTTTTCGGCCGTTATATTTTCTTCAACATATTCCTCAAAATCAGTTGAAGAGAGAGAAGATTTGATCGTTGCTTTCCATTCGGGGTCTGAGTTCGTCTCAACAAAATACATAATATGATAACCGTAGGTGGTTTCGACTATGCCGACATCACCGGCCTTGCGGCTCGGATCAAAGCACCAGTCGTTGAACTCACTGACCATCGTGCCGGGAGCAACATCTTCATAAAGACCGCCGTTGCTCTGTGAGCCGGTGTCATCGCTGTTCTCGGTTGCGAGAGCGGCGAAGCTGTCGGCTGTTCTGTCACCTGAGAGATACTTGCGAAGGATAAGCTCAGCCTTCTTGTAGGCCTCCTTGTCCTTTGCCATTTCTTCGGTTACGCTCATGTGAAGAGGAGCGTCTTTAAATGTGTCGAGTGCGGGAACGCTCTCGTCGTTTGCTGAATCATCGGCGGCTGTGGTTGTCGAATCGTCGTCGCTTGAGCTGTCATCGGAGGTGAAATTGATGAGAATGTGGCGAACATCTATTGTGTTTCTTTCCTCTCTGTAAGGAGTGTCGAGAACCATGCAGACATAATATCCGGTGTTCTCTGACTCAAAGACCTTGGTGTCGCCCTTATTAACGCCCTTGCCGTATATCCATTCGGCTATTGATTCGTCAATGCTCTGAGTGATGCTCTCCTTTGAAGTCACGGGCAGCTTGGTCAGAGAATCATCTGCGCCCGCAACCTTGTCAACAGCCTTTGAGAGTGAGTCAAGATCCTTGCTTTCTGCGAGTTTATCAGCGGTCGCCTTTGCTTTTTTCATTGTTGCGTCGGTGACCTTTTCGGATTCGTTACCGTCATTATCCTTGGCCTTTTCGGTTTCTGCTTTGACAAGATAATATGCAAGTCCGACCTTGTCGTATGCGTCGGTGTCCTTTTTATATTCCTTTTCGATATCGCTTTCAGAGAGCTTTCCGGCGAATTCTTCGGTCATAACCTCCTGATATTTGCTGGCAAGAGACTGTTCCTCGAGTATCTTTCTGAAAAGGCCCTTTGAAACTCCGTCGCCGTAACTTGCTTTTAAGTATGCGCCGAGAGAATAGTTGTTTTTACTTGCGGTTTCCTTGACGGAATTGATCTGATCGTCGATTGTCTTGATCTCGTCCTCGTCAAGAGTGAGTCCCTTTTCGGCTGCGAGCTTAGCGAAAGCCTTGATGTTGACAATCTGAGTTCTGACCGTGTAGTCGAAAAAATCGGCCCATGTCGGGTTTTCATAACCCTCAAGCTCACCACTGTAACTCTGTTCGTCGGGGGATTTAGTGTAATCAAAGCCGCCTGTTACCATAGCGCCGTAGCCCTGACCGTACTGTGAGTCATACTGATAAGCGTATTCAAAATAGTTGTTGAATATAGTGCGGTAATAGAAAGAATATTCAGCGGCGCTGACAGTTCCGACATCACCGCCGATAGAAAGAGCGGCAGCCTTTCTGTATTTAACGCCCGAATTGGAAACTGCAAAGCCCGCAATTCCGCTGGCCAGAGCAACGACAATAATAATAGCTATGGCGGCTTTTGCGCCCTTGCTCATGGTGACTCTGTTAGCTTTTTTGTTTTTCTTTGCGGCGGCCTTAGCGAGTCTTGCTTTGCGCTGCTCACGGTAAAGCTCGGCCTGAGTCTTTTCGGTTTTTTTACCCATTTCTCTTATTTCATCCTTTTCGTAATTTATTTTTATCACGGCGTCGAACAGCCGTGAAACAGATACTTCTAAATTCTATACTATTTAGCCGGAAAAAGCAAGTATTAACATATATTTTTTCATTCTTACAATAAGTTCTTAATATTTTGCAACAGAGTGAAAACGCTTATTTTCCGCCGTATTCCGCCTTGAGATGAAATTGATTTGAGGCGTTTCGTTGACAAAACAGGCTCAGGAAGCTATAATCTGCCTTATGAAGAAAACTGCCGCGTACCGAAAAACAGGCGCTCGAGAAAGGGAGAAATAAAAATGCAGCTTGAAACCGAACGGCTCCGGCTTCGCCCGTGGTGCGAGGAGGACGCCGAAGCACTTTATAAATACGCAAGTGACCCCGATGTCGGGCCGATAACGGGCTGGCCGGCGCATAAAAGCGTTGAGGAAAGTCTGGAGGTTATCAGAAATGTGCTGTCTGTTCCGCAGACTTATGCTATCGTTCTGAAAGAAACAGGCGAGGTCATCGGCGATATCGGCATAATGACCGGGTCTGACTCAAACCTTGAGCTTGATAAAGACGAAGCAGAGCTCGGCTTCTGGCTCGGAAAGCCTTATTGGGGCAGGGGACTTATGCCCGAGGCGGTGAGAGAAACAGAAAGGCACTGCTTTGAAGCGCTCGGAATGAAAAAGCTGTGGTGCGGATATTTCGACGGAAACCTCAAGTCGAAAAGAACGCAGGAAAAGTGCGATTTCGTTTACAGCCGAACGGATGAGAATTATTTCTGTAAGCCTATGAACGAATACAGAACCTTGCATATATTCAGTTTATCCTATCAGCGGTGGAACGCTCTTAACAGCATAAGAAAAGACCTGTTTGAAATGCAGGACGAGAGTTACAGGGAATTTTCATCAAAGCTGACGCCTAATATAAGAAAAGAGACTGTTATCGGCGTCAGAACGCCGGCTCTCAGAGCCTATGCGAAAAAGCTCGCAGGAACGGAAAACGCAAAGCTGCTGCTTGAAAGCCTGCCGCACAGATACTACGAAGAAAACAATCTCCACGGCTTTCTGATCGAAACGGAAAAGGATTATGACAAATGCATACGGGAGCTTGACAGATTTCTGCCCTATGTCGATAACTGGTCCACCTGCGACCTCATGAGCCCACGGGCGTTTGAAAAAAACAAAGACAGGCTTATAGAAAATATAAAGCTCTGGATTTCAGGCGGCGGAACATATTCCGTACGCTTCGGAATAGAGATGCTAATGAAGCATTTTCTCGGCGTCGAATTCCGACCGGAATATCTGAGCTTGGTCTCGGCTGTCAGAAGCGACGAATACTACATAAACATGATGATCGCCTGGTTTTTCGCAACGGCTCTTGCAAAGCAATACGAGGCTGCGCTGCCGTTCCTGCTTGAAAAGCGCCTTTCGCCATGGGTGCATAATAAAACAATACAGAAAGCCGTTGAAAGCAACAGAATACCGAAAGAAACAAAAGAATATCTGAAAACGCTGAAAATCAAGGAGACAAAAAATGAACGATAATGATCAGATAATTTTCGAGACGGAAAGATTAAAACTTATAGTGCTTGATCCGAGGCAGCTTTCAATGCTTGCCGAAGATCTTCCCGCACTTGAAAAAGAACTCGGCGTTTCATATCAGGCGGATCCTGTCGAGGGAGTTTTTAAACAGATAATTGAAGGGCAGGCCGCTGTCGCGTCAGGCGATCCCGATAACTATATCTGGCACAGCTTCTGGCTGATTGTCAGAAAATCCGATAACACGGTCGTCGGATCTGCGGATTTTAAGCGCCCGCCGGATAAGCTCGGTGAGGTCGAGATAGGCTACGGTCTCGGTGAACAGTTCGAGCATAACGGATATATGACAGAAACGGTGCGGTTCATGTGCGGCTGGGCGGAAAAACGCGGCGATATCAGTGCGGTCATTGCTCAGACCGAGCCGGAAAACATTCCGTCCCACAATGTTTTAAAGCGATGCGGATTTTCTGTTTATAAGCGCGAAGAAAATTTGTGGTGGAAAAAATCATTGCAGCAATAACAGATATAAAGTCCCCGCAGGAGCGAAAGCTGCCCTGCGGGGAAGCCATTATTTAACAAAAAATGAACACATTTAACTAAGCGTAAACATAGCGTAACAAAATTATACACAAGTTGTTTTTCGCTCATGAGTGTGATATCATTTTCTATACCGTTTTTTCGGCATGGGGAGGATATAATATGAGGGTAACATGGTACGGAACTGCCACAATAGGCATTGACGACGGAAAAAACAAATTGCTTTTCGATCCGTTCGTCAGAAGAAACAAAAAGCTGAAATACAGCACGCCCATTGAGGGCTTTGCGGGTGCTGACGCAGTTTTTATCACACACGGACATTACGATCATCTTTTTGATGTTCCGCAGCTGACAAGAATAGACAGAAATGTTACTGTCTACTGCACAAAGACGCCGGCCGAAACACTGATGAAAAATAAAGTGCCGAGAGAAAGAATAAGCGTTATCAAGCCGGGCGACACCGTTGAGATAGGCGATTTCAAAGTCACCGCATATCAAAGCAAGCATATTAAATTCGACTCGGGCTATGTGCTTTCCGTGTTCGGCAGATGCGCTCTGGAGCTTCCGATGACTCTGAATCTGTTTTATCATCATCTTCATATGCCCGAGCATCATGAGATCGTTATGTATAAGATAGAAAACGGCGGCAAGAGTATCCTTCTTTCAGGCTCGTTCGGAACTGTTGACGGGGTGAAATATCCCGAGGACTGCGATATGTTCATTCTTGCCAACGGCGGAAACCTTTCTATTCCGGAGCTGACGAAGCCGTTTATTGAAAGCATTCACCCGAAAAGAGTGTTTGTCGATCATTTTGACGATGCGTTTCCGCCACTCACCAAAAGAGTGTGCGTTGAAAAATTCAGAGACATAATGAGACAGACTCACCCTGAAATCGAGTTTATTATACCGACGGAGCGAGTTCCGGTTGAGATTTGACAGAAAAATTGAGAAATTTTAATTATTGATATTGACAAAAGCACCTTACATCTATATAATATCTTGAGTATGAGGTGTGTTATGTTTATAAATCTTGAGAACATATTCAATAACGGTGCAGACGAGATCAGAACTGATTTCGACTTTGACTTTTCGGGCGCTGATTACGACGGAGTGTATCCATTCGCAACTCCCGTTCACCTTCGCGGTTCGATAAAGAACGAAACCGATATTGTTTATCTGCGCGCTGAAGCGTCTTTCCGTTTCGACGGCGTATGCGACAGGTGCGCTGCGAGCTTTTCAAGAGACATGACCGTTCCCGTTGAGCATATTCTCGTCTCTGAGCTGAATGATGAAGACAACGATGATTTCATTCTGGTTGAGGACATGAAGCTGGATATAGAGCAGCTCGTTTTGGAGGATATATACCTCTCGCTGCCGATGAAGATTTTGTGCAAAGAGGATTGCAAGGGAATTTGCCCGAAGTGCGGCAAGAACCTCAACGAGGGACCGTGCGGCTGCAAAAAAGATGTCGATCCCCGTTTACAGGCTTTGCAGGACCTTCTGCAGAGCGACACCTGAGTAATTTTTGATATTTTGTATAAGGAGGTGCTGACATGGCAGTACCAAAGAGAAGAGTTTCAAAGGCAAGAAGGGATAAGAGGCGTTCAAACGTTTGGAAGCTTTCCGCTCCCACCCTTGTTAAGTGCCCCAACTGTAACGAATATACCGTACCTCACAAGGTATGCGGTAGCTGCGGTTACTACAAGGGCAAGCAGGTTGTCGTTAAGGATGACGCTGAATAAGTCTTTGTGAACGGCAAATCAGGCTGACGGTGCAAAGCGTTTGCTTATGTCCGTCAGTTTTAAGTCTTTGAGAACGGCGAAGAGGCGGAGATGTTTAAATATCTCTGCCTCTTTGATTTGCGGAGGGAAATAAATGTCTGTCAGGATAAAATCGGTCGATAAGAACTCAATAGCGCAGCGCCACAGAATAGAGGCGGGCTGGATTCTTGAAAAGATAAACGTCCATGAGATCAACGATGTGCTCGACTATCAGTTTTATCTGAAAGAAAGCACGCTTGCGCTTCAGATGCTCGATGACAGCGGAAAGAGACGCTATATCATAATAAGAAAAAACGCTGATGACGATATCGGTCTTAACTTTGAGACATATCTGATGGACAGCCAGCATCACTGCAAAAATAAATGCATTTTCTGCTTTATAGATCAGCTTCCGCGCGGAATGCGAGACAGCCTCTATTTCAAGGATGACGATTCAAGGCTTTCTTTTCTTTTCGGCAATTATATAACGCTGACCAATCTGACAGAGCATGATGTTGACAGAATAATAGAGATGCATATAAGTCCCGTCAACATTTCGGTTCACACGATGAACCCGAAGCTCAGAGTCGAGATGATGAAAAATCCCAACGCGGGGAAGAGCCTTGATATAATATACAGACTCGCCGAAGCCGGGATAAAAATGAACACGCAGCTCGTTCTCTGCCCGGGAATAAACGACGGCAAAGAGCTTGAATATTCGCTCGAGCAGCTCGGCAAGCTTTATCCTCAGGTGCAGAGCATAGCGGCCGTTCCCGTCGGGCTGACCAAGCACCGCGAGGGGCTTTGCAAGCTTGAGCTTTATAACAAACAAACGGCGGGAGAGGTTATAGATATAATCGAGTGCTTCGCCGATCATTTTCAGTATTTTCACAAAACGCGTCTGGCTTTTGCCGCCGACGAGTTTTATCTCAAGGCAGAAAGAAAAATTCCTGAGGCTTCATATTATGAGGATTTTCCTCAGATAGAAAACGGCGTAGGCTTGTGGGCAAGTCTCAGATCCGAATTTTATTCAGCGCTTGAGGGCGACAGCGGCGAGCTGAGTCTCGGCGGCGAAAGGCGAATCAGCCTTGCCACGGGAGTTGCCGCGTACCCGCTGCTGACAGAGCTTTCGCGGGCGGCCGAGAAAAAATTCAGCGGACTTCACATAGATGTCCGTGAGATAAAAAATGAATTTTTCGGAGAAAATATAACCGTCGCCGGCCTCATAGTCGGTCAGGATCTTGTGAAACAGCTGAAAGGCACCAATCTCGGCGAGGAACTGCTGATTCCGTCGGTCATGCTGCGGCATGAAAGAGATATGTTCCTTGACAGCATGACGCTCGACGAGGTACAAAGCAAGCTTGGCGTTAAAATGACCGTCTGCGATGTTGACGGCTATGAGCTGCTTGATAAAATGTTAGGAAGATAAGGGGGACAGTATATGGCAAGACCGATAGTTGCTATCGTCGGAAGACCGAATGTCGGAAAATCCACGCTTTTCAACAAGCTGACAGGTCAGAGAAAAGCTATTGTGGACGATACTCCGGGCGTCACGAGAGACAGAATATACGGCGACTGCGAGTGGCTTGGATATAATTTCCTTTTGATTGACACCGGCGGAATTGAGCCGAAATCAAACGATATAATACTTGCTCAGATGAGAAGACAGGCGCAGCTGGCTATCGAGAGCGCCGATGTTATAATTTTTGTCACCGATATGCGTTCGGGCGTTGTTGCGACTGATGAAGAAGTCGCCGCCATGCTTCAGAAAAGCGGAAAGCCGATTGTGCTTTGCGTCAATAAATGCGACAGCATAGGCGAGCCTCCGCTTGAATTCTATGAATTTTACAATCTCGGTCTGGGTGATCCGATTCAGGTGTCTTCTATTCACGGCCACGGAACGGGCGATCTGCTCGACGAGGTCATAAAATACCTGCCGAAGCCGGAGGAAGATGAAGATGAGAACGACGGAATCATAAAGGTCGCCGTTATCGGAAAGCCCAATGTCGGAAAATCCTCTTTGATCAACGCCGTTTCGGGTGAGGACAGAGCGATAGTTTCCGATATTGCGGGAACGACCAGAGACGCAACAGACACCTATATTTCAAACAAATTCGGCGACTTCATGTTTATTGATACGGCCGGACTGCGCCGCAAAAGCAAGGTCGAAGATCAGATTGAAAAATACAGCGTTATAAGAGCAAAAATGGCAGTCGAAAGAGCGAATGTCTGCGTTATAATGATAGATGCGGTCGACGGCTTCACCGAGCAGGACAGCAAGGTTGCGGGAATTGCTCACGAAATGGGAAAGGCCTGCATAATTGCGGTCAACAAGTGGGATGCCCTCGAAAAAGACGGAAAAACTATGGATAATTACCGCAAAAAGCTGATGAACGACTTTTCTTTCATGTCTTATGCACCGATAATATTTATTTCGGCGAAAACAGGTCAGCGGCTAGACCGCCTTTTTGAGCTGATAAACTTTGTTGATCAGCAGAATGTGATGAGAATTTCAACAGGCAAGCTCAACGATGTTCTGGCGTCGGCAACGGCGAGAGTTCAGCCGCCGACGGATAAGGGCAGAAGACTGAAGATCTATTATATGACTCAGGCCTCAACAAGGCCGCCGACATTTGTCTGTTTCGTCAACAAAAAAGAGCTTTTCCATTATAGCTATCAGAGATATCTCGAAAATCAGATCAGAGAGGTTTTCGGTCTTGAGGGAACCCCGACAAGATTTATTATCAGAGAAAGAGACGGAAAATAAAATAATCGGGCGGAGCTGTCTTAACAGGCGGCTCCGCCCGGATTTATTCCTGTTTTATTTTGTCATTTCCCGATAGCAAGCGTCAAAAGCTTCTTTAAACTCACTCAGTTCGTCTTCCGTTGTCAGGTGGCTGAGACTTATCCGCCACGAGGAAAGAGCGCTTTTTCTGCTGCCGCTGACCGCCAGCACTGCGCTCGACGGCTTACCGTCGGTCGAGCAGGCCGATTTCACCGAAACGCATATTCCATGTTCGTTCAGCTTTTTTTGAAAGGCGGTGCCCTTAACGCCGTCAACGCTTAAATTCAGAATATAAGGAACAGCGCCGTCCGGACTGTTGATCCGAACTTTAGGATAACCGGAGAAAAACTCTCTTAGCTCCCGGTTATATTTCTCAACGACTTTAAATCTCTCACCGCATTTTTCACAGGCGAGCCTCAACGCCGTTTCGCAAGATGCAATAAGCGCCAGAGGCGGTGTACCGCTGCGATAAGGTGTTGCTCCGCTTCCGCCGTGAACGAGAGGCTCAAGTTCAACACTGCGGCGCTTATATAACACTCCGCAGCCGTTCAGCCCGTAAAATTTGTGGGGTGCGAAGCTGACGGCGTCTGCGCAGTCAAATGAAAAAGGAATTTTGCCGACAGCCTGTGTTGCGTCGACATGAAGCCGGCAGTCCGGCCTGGTTCTGACGATATCAGATATCTCTTTTATTGGCTGTATGACTCCGAGCTCACTGTCAACGGCCGTGACAGAAACAAGAACAGTGTCGTTCCGGATAAGCGATAATAGGTCGTTCAAGTCTATCCTGCCGTCTTTTCCGATTTTGACAAGGTCGATCTCAAAGCCTCGGTCACGAAGATAATCAAGGCAGGCTTTGACCGACGAATGTTCGAGGGGCGTTGAAACGATGTGCTTCCCGATTCGCTTTGACGCTGCGGCTATCCCTTTTATCGCCGTGTTGTTCGATTCGCTCGCTCCCGATGTGTAAATTATCCCGGACGGCAGAACGCCCAAAAGCCGAGCTATTGAATTTGTCGTCTGAGCTAAAAGCTCTTTTGACGCAGCTCCGGCGCAGTGAGATGAATTTGCGTTGCCGATATATGCCCTTTCGGTTTCGCAGAAGCGCCTGATAACTTCTTCGTCGGCCGGTGTGTTTGCGGCGTAATCAAGATATATCATGGTTTTCCTCCGATTCCTTTGAGCCGTCTGACCGCTTGACCTGTGTTATCGTTCCGCCGCCGACCACAATATCGCCGTCATAAAGAACGACAGCCTGCCCGGAGGTAATGGCTCTCTGCGGCTCGTCAAAAATCAGATCAATGCAGTCTGCTCCGTTCGGATAAACCGTAGCCCACTGCTCAGCTTGCCTGTATCTTGTTTTTGCCTTGACGCGGATAGGCCGATTCGGGGCGTCGAAAGCGATCCAGTTCATGTCGTTTGCCGAAAGCTCCTTTGAAAACAGCAGGCTTTCGTCTCCGACCGAAACAGTGTTTTTTTTCATGTCCTTTTTGAAAACATAGACGGGCTTCCCGAAAGCGAGCCCGAGGCCTTTCCTCTGACCGACCGTGTAGCGGACAGCGCCGTGATGTCTGCCGATGATTTTTCCGGATTCGTTTATGAAGTCGCCGTCGGGGTAATGCCTGCCCGTGTATTCCTCCATGAATTTCACATAATCGCCGTCCGGCACGAAGCAAATATCCTGACTGTCGGGCTTTTTGGAATTGATAAAGCCCTGCTGCTCGGCGATCTTTCTCGTTTCGGTCTTGAGCAGTCCTCCCATCGGGAAAAGCGTATGCCTGAGCTGGCGCTGTGTCATAGAATAGAGAACATAGCTTTGATCTTTCGTCGGATCGAGAGCTTTTTTTAAAAGAAAGCGCCCGTCTCTTTCCTCGATTGCGGCGTAGTGTCCGGTAACGATATAATACAGCCCGTTTTTCTCTGCAAATTCAAGGAGCTTATCGAATTTCATATATCTGTTGCAGTCGATGCAAGGATTGGGCGTACCACCGCTTTCATAGGTACGAATGAATTTTTCGATTATTTTTTCCTTGAAGTCGACGGTCAGATCAAGCACCTCGTACGGTATATCGAGGTCAAAAGCGACCTGAGCCGCGTCTTCGATATTCTTCTGCGAACAGCAGGTGTGAAAGCGGCTGAGGCCGAGGTCCTCGTTTGTGTAAAGCCGCATGGTCGTCCCCATGCACTTAAAGCCCTGCGAGACTGTGAGATATGCGGCAACGGAGCTGTCAACACCGCCGCTCATGGCTATAAGAGCAGTCTTTTCCATATATAATAGTCCACGCTTTCCTGTTAACCCGTTAATTTTATCAGTATTTTGAATATTCCGCTTCGCAGCTTCTCATTGCGAGAATGGTTTTTTCAATCAGATCATCGAGCGTCCAGCCGAGCATTTCAGCGCCCTTTGATATGACCTCACGGGAGCATCCGGCTGCAAAACCTGTGCTTTTAAACTTCTTTTTAACAGATTTGAGCTCAATGTCGGATACGCTCTTTGACGGGCGCATAAGCGCGGCCGCACCAATAAGCCCGGTCAGCTCGTCCGTCGCATAGAGAACCTTTTCCATTTCGTGCGTCGGCTCAACATTCACCGTGAGATTATATCCGTGGCTGACAACGGCGTGAATGAGCTTTTCGTCATATCTGCGTTCGCGAAGAATTTCTTCCTCTTTAATGCAGTGCTGTTCGGGGAACTGCTCAAAGTCAAGATCATGCAGCAGACCGACCATTCCCCAGAAATCCGCTTCGTCAGAATAGCCGAGCTTGGCGGCGAAATACCTCATAACGCCCTCAAGAGTGACGGCGTGCCTTATATGGAAAGGCTCCTTGTTGTATTCATTCAGAAGCGCCCAGGCTTCTTCCCGTGTTTTTGAAACGTTCATGATAATACCTCTTTCAATACCTATTCAATCGATAGTTTTATGCATTATATTGTAACTTTAAATAAAAGTCAATATTTATTTTCCGTTTATGCTGAGATTTCATGCTATTTAAAATATTTTTCAAAAATGTATTGACAAACGAAATGCCATATGTTAACATAATACCTATAAATTTGATAGGTTAAATATTTAAAATTAACCTACAGAAAACAAAACTCAAGGAGGCAACGCTATGAAAATTTATAATGAAATCACCGAGCTGATAGGCTCAACGCCTATCGTTAAGCTGAAAAACTATACAAGCGCGCGAAAGCTTGAAGCAACGATACTTGCCAAGGTCGAATTCTTTAATCCCGCCGGAAGCGTCAAAGACAGAGTAGCGAAGTCTATGATAGAAGACGCCGAGAGCAGGGGACTTCTGAAGAAAGGCTCTGTGATAATCGAGCCGACGAGCGGCAACACGGGCATAGGGCTTGCCTCGGTTGCGGCCGCAAGAGGCTATGAGATTATTCTCACAATGCCGGAAACGATGAGCGTTGAGCGGCGCAATCTTCTCAAGGCTTACGGCGCAAAGGTTGTTCTGACCGAGGGCGCCAAGGGAATGAAGGGCGCTATTGAAAAGGCGAAGGAGCTTGCCGCAGAAACTCCGAACAGCTTTATCCCGGGGCAGTTCACCAATCCCGCCAATCCTGCGGCTCACAGAAGCACTACCGGCCCCGAGATCTGGAACGACACCGACGGCAAGGTCGATATATTTGTTGCTGGCGTCGGAACGGGCGGCACTGTGACGGGAGTCGGCGAATACCTGAAATCGCAGAATCCTGATGTCAAAGTTGTTGCGGTCGAGCCTGCAACTTCCCCCGTGCTTTCAAAAGGAACAGCCGGACCGCACAAGATCCAGGGCATCGGCGCAGGCTTCGTTCCCGAGACGCTCAACACCGCCGTATATGACGAAGTCATCACCGTTTCCGATGATGACGCTTTCGCAACTGGCAAGGCGATAGCGAGAGAAGAGGGCCTTCTGGTCGGGATTTCTTCCGGCGCGGCTGTTTTCGCAGCGACGCAGCTCGCCGAGCGCCCTGAGAACAAGGGCAAAATCATAGTTGCGCTTCTGCCCGACACTGGCGATCGCTATCTCTCAACGCCGATGTTCTCGGAATAACCGGCTAATAGGTACGGGCAGCCTTAACATAGGCGGTCTGTCTGCGCGAAAAGCGATGTGTTCATTATCGATGGTCGGAGCTGAAACGCTGAAAAGTAAAACATATCATAAATGAAAAAGACCGGCGGGACGCCCCGTCGGCTTTCAATTGAAATTTTATATTTTGTTCTTTGGTAATTATTAAAAAGACTGATTTCAAAAATAAAAAGAAATGATATTTCGTTATTTCATAAAAAACGGAGGAACATATGAAAGACATATCCGAACGCAGCAAAAGCTTCGCTGATTCGGCGATACACTATATGGCGAGAGTCTCGCTGAAATACGGCGCTGTCGATCTTTCTCAGGGAGCGCCGGATTTTAAGCCGCCGAAAGAAATTCTTGACAGACTGGCTCAGGTTTCCCGAGAGGACTGCCATCAGTATTCCGTGACTTTCGGAGCGCAGAATTTTCGTGAAGCTTTGGCGCAGAAGCAGTCGAGGCTGATGAGAATGAAGATTGATCCGAACGAAGAAATCATCATTACCTGCGGCAGCACAGAGGCGATGATGGCGGCTGTCATGACAGTGACGGATCCCGGAGATAAAATAATAGTATTTTCACCCTTTTATGAAAACTATGCGGCAGATCCCGTGCTTGCCGGATCAGAGGCGGTGTATGTCCCTTTGCATCCGCCGGAGTTTAATTTTAACGCCGACGAGCTTGAAGCCGCTTTCAAAAAAGGAGCAAAGGCTATAATAATCTGCAACCCGTCAAACCCGTGCGGAAAGGTTTTCACATATGACGAGTTTGAGATAATTGCTCAGCTCGCCGAAAAATATGACGCTTATGTTATTGTCGACGAAGTCTATGAGCATATCGTATATGAGCCGAACAAGCATGTCTATTTTGCCTCTTTGCCGAATATGCGGGGGAGGACGATAATATGCGGCTCTCTTTCAAAAACTTATTCAATAACGGGCTGGCGGCTCGGCTATTTAATTGCTCCGCCTCATATTGTCAGCGCAGCCAAAAAAATCCACGAGTTTCTGACTATCGGCGCGGCCGCGCCTCTTCAGGAGGCGGCGACTGTCGGGCTGAAGTTCGGCGACGATTATTACAAAGGCCTGCTTGGCGAATACACGGCAAAGAGAGACCTGTTTATGAAAGGGCTTGACGATATCGGCATAATACATAATGTGCCGCAGGGAGCATATTATGTTCTTCTGGATATCTCGGAGTTCGGATTTGAATCGGATCTTGAGTTTTGCGAAACGCTCGCAAGGAATGTCGGAGTCGGCGCAGTTCCGGGCTCAGGATTTTTCCGTGAGGATATAAGATATTATATCCGTATGCACTTTGCCAAAAAAGACGAAACACTTTATGAGGCTCTCAACCGCCTTGAATCAATAAGAAAAAAGACAAAACCGAGACACTGAACTGAAACAACTCTTAATATTTCTTACATAATTATCAACCTTGAGACCGCCGTACCCTTTTTGGTGTACGGCGGCCGCATTTTCATCACTTTATATTGCAATATCGAAATATTAAGAAAGGGTTAAATTCTTGAATTTTTTTGCATAATATGATATTATATCCGGAAGAAAAGGAGGGGAATTGCGTTGAGCTATGAAATCGACAGGCAAATCAAAAAATACTGCGTGAAAGTGCCGTTTAAAGCGGGGCTTATTTCTCTAAGCCATGCGCCGATGGAACTTATGCTGAAGCTTGTCAGAACGCCCGGTGTGAACATTCATAAGGCCGACGCAAACGGCTGCCCCGTTTATATCTTAGAGCCTGACGGGTTAAAAAGCTATGCGCCGTGTCTTGTCTTCTTTCACGGCGGAGGGTTCGGCTTCAAGGCCGCTCCGCATCATAAAAAGCTGGCGGCGCTGCTGGCTGAAGAGGTCGGCTGCCGTGTGATATTTCCGGATTACCGTCTGCTGCCGGAATATCCTTATCCGGCGGCGAGAGAGGACGCTCTCAAGGCTTATCGTTACGCCTGTGAAAGCTATCCCGAAAGCCGACTGGCCGTTGCGGGCGACAGCGCCGGCGGCGCTCTGGCCGTCTATGTCGTTCACGACGCAGCTGCGGCGGGGCTGAGAACGCCGCTGCTTCAAATGCTGCTTTATCCTGTCATTGACGCCGAAGCGGCAGTCGAGTCAAAGAAAAGCTTTCCGGACACACCTCTTTGGAACTCAAAGAACGATGAAGAAATGTGGTCGATGTTTCTTGGCCTGAATAAGATCCATGAGGCTTCTCCGATGCAGATGGAGCTGCCCGACGATGTTCCGGACGCATATATCGAGACCGCCGAATTTGACTGTCTTCACGATGAGGATATCGCCTATGCGAAAAAGCTTGAAAAGGCGGGAGCGAGCGTTGAGCTTCGTCAGACCTCGGGTACACCGCACGGATACGATATAGCGGTAAACAGCGATGTGGTCAAGGATTGCATGGCCGGAAGAGTCGCGGCGCTTAAACGCGTTTTTGATATGAAAGTTATAAATTCGTGAGACAGGGAGAAATCCCTGTTTTTCGATTTTCAGGCGGTTTAATCAAAGCCACCCATTTCAATTCGCTCTGTCTATCATAACCTGCATCACACCGTCCGCTATCTCGCTGAAAACGGGGCCGCAGTCCTTGCCGCCGCTTATGCCGTCCTCACACAGAACGGCAACAGCATAAAGCGGGTCGCTGACAGGGAAAAATCCGACAAACCATGTTCTGAGGACCTCGTCTCCGTTCGCCTTGCGTATTCCGCTTTGAGCCGTTCCGGTCTTTCCGGCGACAGTGCAGAGAGAGGCTTCGCCGTAATATGCGTTGCCCTCGGTGACGACCGATTCGAGAAGCTTTTTCATTTTGTCGCTCGTTTCCTTGCTCAGAACATTGCTGTCCGGCTTTCTTTCGGCTTCGGTGAAGGTTCCGTCTGCGCTGACAGTGCCGGCGACTATATATGGATATTTATATTTTCCGCCGTTCGCTATTGCCGCATACGCTCCGGCGAGCTGGATGGGAGTTGCCGTCAGATCGCCCTGACCGAAAGAGAAGTTGGCGAGATTGCCCGAATTTTTAAGCTCGCTCTCGTCCGGCAGAAAACCGTCCTGGGAATAAAGTCCGTCGGCGAGCTGAGCGCCGGTGCCGAAGCCGAGATTTGAGCAGAATTCATGAATAATCCCGGGCTTCATTTTTTGCGTCAGGCTGATAAAATAAGTGTTGCAGGAAACCTGAAGAGCATTTTCAAAATCCACTTCGCCGTGAGCCGCCTTGTTTATGCAGCCGTAAGATGTACCGTCCACATTTATCTTTCCCGTGCATTCGTGTTCAAAGGTTATATCGGTTTTATTCTCAATAGCGCAGGCCGCAAGTATCGGCTTGAAAACAGAGCCGACGGAATAAGCGCTGAAAGCTTTGTTCAAAAGAGGGGAGTCGTCGCTTTTTATTGCGCCCGCGAGATCGTTTCTGTCATAATCGGGCCTGCTGACTGCGGCTGTTATCGCTCCGGTGGCGCAGTCGATTATTGCGCAGGCTCCGCTTTTTATTTTTTTCATGGCGTTTTCGGCTACCTGCTGAACATCTTTGTCTATTGTCAGAACAACTCCCTGCTTTGAAGCGAAATTGTTGTCGTTCACAGTCGGCGACATTCCGCTCAGCGTTCTGCCGTTCGCGTCGACCGAGAAAGTCACCGACAGCTCGCCGCTTGCCTGCGTCAGAAGCTCGTTGTAGGCCTTTTCAATTCCCGACACGCCGTTCCCGTCGCCGTCAATATAGCCAATAACATGGTTTGCAAGCTGAGAGGAAGAATATCTGACGGGAACATGAAACGACTGAACATCATCCGTGTTAATGTCTTTGTCGCTTTCAAACATGGCGGGATAGCCCTCCGTCAGAGTTTTGATAACGGCCGCCGAGCTGACTGAGCTCAGACTTTTTCGTACGCTTGAAATGGCTTCTGCGCTCGGTTTAGCGACGCAGATCGTTTTTTCCTCGGCGTTGACAAGCTTGTTCATTCTTATATCATATATATTGCCTCTTGACGAACCTATTTTCAGCGTTTTGGTTGCGGTGCTGTTGCCGGCCTTGGCATAGGACGAGTAATTCAGTGATATAATTTTAACTGTGAGAAGCGAGAAGGCGACGCAGACGGCGACGAAAACGCTGACTAACCTTTTATACACGCTGCAAACCTCCGGATTTGATATTTGATTGTTTGGCGGCAATTTTCATGTCGCCGGATATCACTTTTTTATCTTGCCCGAAAATCTGAAAATAAAATTATTATTTTTTATAAAAAGCCTTGATTTTTGAAAAAAACCGTCTATAATAATATTTAGCACTTGAAGTTCGAGAGTGCTAAAAACAGTAATTCAATTTTTGGAGGTATACATCATGACACTTAAACCACTTTCTGACAGAGTCGTTCTCAAGGCAGTCGAAGCTGAAGAAACGACCAAGGGCGGCATTATTTTAGCAGCAGCTTCACAGGAAAAGCCGCAGGTCGCCGAGGTCGTTGCAGTCGGCCCCGGAGGAGTAGTAAACGGCAAAGAGATAAAAATGTATATAAAAGTCGGCGATAAGGTAATAACCGATAAGTATTCAGGCAAACAGGTTAAGATCGACGACGAAGAATACACAATCGTCCGTCAGGACGACATTCTTGCAATAGTTGAATAATCGGAGGGAAAAATCATGGCAAAACAGATAATTTACGGCGAAGAAGCCAGAAAAGCATTACAGACCGGTATCGACAAGCTGGCCGACACCGTCAAAATAACACTCGGCCCCAAGGGCAGAAATGTTGTACTTGACAGAAAATACGGTTCACCGCTTATCACGAACGACGGCGTAACGATAGCCAAAGAGATCGAGCTTGAGGACGCTTTCGAGAACATGGGCGCTCAGCTCATCAAGGAAGTTTCCATCAAGACCAACGATGTCGCAGGCGACGGCACCACAACGGCAACGCTTCTTGCTCAGGCTCTTGTTCGCGAGGGCATGAAGAATGTAGCCGCAGGCGCAAATCCGATGGTTGTCAAGAAAGGCATCAAGTCTGCCGTTGAGACCGCAGTCGAGGCTGTCAAGAAGAATTCAAGCCCCGTTACCACGAGCGACGACATAGCAAGAATAGCCACAATTTCTTCAGGCGATCCGACAGTCGGCGAGCTTATATCCGACGCTATGCAGGTTGTTTCGACCGACGGCGTTATCACCGTTGAGGAATCAAAGACAGCCGAGACCTGCAAAGAGGTCGTCGAAGGCATGCAGTTCGACCGCGGCTATATTTCACCTTATATGGCAACAGATACCGATAAGATGGAAGCCGTTATCGACGATGCATACATTCTCATCACCGATAAAAAGATATCCAATATTCAGGAGATTCTCCCGCTTCTCGAACAGGTTCTTCAGTCCGGCAAGAAGCTCGTTATAATCGCTGAAGATATTGAGGGCGAAGCTCTCGCAACGCTCCTTCTCAACAAGCTCAGAGGTACCTTCACCTGCGTTGCGGTCAAGGCTCCCGGCTTCGGCGACAGAAGAAAAGAAATGCTCAGCGATATTGCTATCCTCACAGGCGGCGAAGTTATCACAGAGGATCTCGGACTTGATCTCAAGGATACCAAGATGGAACAGCTCGGCCGTGCCCGTCAGGTCAAGGTCACCAAAGAGAACACCATTATTGTTGACGGCGCAGGCGAAAAGGAAGCTATCAAGGCCAGAGTCAACCAGATCAAGCAGCAGATTGAGCTGACAACGAGCGAATTTGATAAAGAAAAGCTTCAGGAAAGACTTGCAAAGCTTGCCGGCGGCGTAGCTGTCATCAAGGTCGGCGCAGCAACAGAGACCGAAATGAAAGAAAAGAAGCTCAGAATAGACGACGCTCTTGCGGCAACAAAGGCGGCTGTTGAAGAAGGCTCTGTCGCCGGCGGCGGCGTAGCGCTTCTCAATGCAATTCCCGCAGTTAAGACTCTTCTTGACAAGACCGAAGACGCAGACGAAAAGACCGGTGTTAAGATCGTTCTCAAGGCTCTTGAGGAGCCGGTTCGTCAGATCGCCGCTAACGCAGGTCTTGAAGGCTCGGTCATCATCAACAATATCGAAGCTTCCGGCAAGATCGGCTATGGCTTTGATTTCGCTAAGGAAGAATATGTCGATATGGCTAAGGCCGGCATTCTTGATCCGACCAAGGTCACAAGATCGGCTCTTGAGAACGCAGCATCTGTTGCGGCTATGGTTCTCACAACAGAGAGTCTCGTCAGCGACATTCCCGATCCCGCAGGAGACGCAGCGGCGGCAGCCGCAATGGCTCAGCAGGGCGGCGGAATGTATTAATAATAAAGGCTGCAAATCAGGCTTTGCGGCATAAAACAAGAGGAGCGGCGGGCAGTGCTCGCCGCTCCTCAGACTGTCGATAAAGGCGCCCGAACGCATATAAGCAAAAAAACGGAATAAAAATTTCTGATTATTTCAAACAGAAACCGCAAACTGTTTCGGCGGCACGGTATTGAACCGCACCGCCGAAAGCTTATATGCTTGGCATTTTTTCGGTCTCGGAGTACCTTTGTACGCCTGTCGCCCGAAGAAAATGCCATCGGTCAGCCTTTCCCGGCAGTCTCACAGCTTGTCGAAAAAGTACTTTTTCGACAAGCTGAAGAGCGGCGGGCAGTGCCCGCCGCTCCGTTGCTTTAATTACTTCTTTCACGGCTGTCTGAGCTTTTCCGAAAAACTCAGGCAAGTGCGCAAAACCGGAAATTATACCATCTTTTCCGGAGCAAAACGCCGCTTAGTTTCAAAAACAGCAGTCTTTTAGTTCTTGTTTGAGTTCATCTGCACCTTCAGACTCGCAACGACCGCCATTTTGTCACATTCCTCGTTTTCAGGGTGACCGTCGTGACCTCGCACCCAGTTTATGTGGACCTCATGCTTGTCAAGAAGAGACAGAAGCTCGTCCCAAAGCTCCGGATTCAAAGCCGGCTTTTTGTCTTTTTTGCGCCAGCCGTTCTCTTTCCAAGAGCGGGCCCAGCCTTTTGAAATACCGTCCGCAACATATCGGGAATCGGTCGTCAGCTCAACCTCGCAGCTTTCCTTCAGCGCCTTGAGTCCTTCGATGACGGCCGTCAGCTCCATTCGGTTGTTTGTCGTTTCCTTTTCCCCTCCGGAAAGCCGCTTTTCTGTGTCCTTATATCTCAATATCGTTCCCCAGCCGCCGGGGCCCGGGTTGCCCGAGCAGGCTCCGTCAGTGAACATATATACTTTTTTCATGCGCTGACCTCACTTGTTTTGCGGTATGCGCCGGCTGTGTGCAGAAGCCGGAGCGTACGCCGAATTATTTATACATATTATGATATCACAAAGTTTCCAATCAGACAATAGCCCGGTTTATAAACTTGAAATGACGGTCATAATAATTTTGCGCGTGAGGAAAAGTATAATCTTTAAATCTATTGACATCTTTGGCTGAAAATAGTAAAATATCATAATCGAGTATCATGTGAAATTATGTCTATTTTTATCGGCAATTTATTTCGGAAATTTTTAATACATATATCTCGGAAAAGGAGGACTGATTATAGGAATGGCTGAAAAAAAGGCAACGGATAAGAAAAACCCGACCGCCAAGACGAATAAAACCAACAAGAAGAGCAGTGCGGTCAGGAAGGATCAGCTCAAGGATAAAAACAACCAGACAAAACAGACAAAAACCAAAAAAGACGCGCCGAAGCAGACTCAGAAGCAATCGGCAAAAACAAAGAAAAAACAGGCGGAACAGCCGAAACAGAAAACACAGAATAAAAAAACCAAAACCCAGGCCGCAAAAGGTCAGACAACCGGAAAAAAGGGCGGCTCAAATAAAAAGACAAACAGCGAAAAGGTCAGGATCGCTTTCCTCGGCGGCATAAACGAGGTCGGCAAGAAAATGACGCTTTATGAATACGGCGACGATATGTTCATAGTTGACTGCGGTCTTGCGTTTCCCGATCAGGATATGCCGGGAGTCGATCTTGTTATTCCCGATTTCACTTATATCGAAAAAAACGCCGAAAAGATCAGAGGCGTTGTCATAACTCACGGTCATGAGGACCATATCGGAGCCTTGGCCTATCTGCTTAAATCCGTCAACACTCCGGTTTTCGGAACAAGACTTTCAATCGGCCTCATCGAGGGCAAACTGAAAGAACACGGAATGCTGAATAAGGTCATTCTCAAAACGGTTGAGCCGGGCGACGAGATAACCCTCGGCAAGTTCAGCGTCGAATTTATCCATGTCAATCACTCGATTCCCGACGCTGTCGGCCTTGCGATAAAGTCACCCGCGGGCGTGATAGTTCAGACGGGCGATTTCAAGATAGACTGCACGCCTATCGACGGCGGAATGATAGATATTGCGAGATTTGCTCAGCTTGGCAGCAACGGAGTTCTGGCTCTTCTTTCGGACTCAACAAACGCCGAAAGACCGGGCTTCACGGAAAGCGAAAAAATTGTCGGCGAATCTTTTGAAAGGCTGTTCAGAAGAGCCGGACAAAGAAGAATAATCGTCGCGACCTTTGCTTCCAATATCCACAGAGTCCAGCAGATAATCGATGTTGCCGAAAGCCTCGGCAGAAAGGTTGCCCTTTCGGGCAGAAGCCTTGAGAATGTTGTTGCGATAGGCGCTCAGCTCGGATATCTGAAGGTACCGGAGAATATACTCATCAGCATTGACATGATTAACCGCTATTCACCCGAGCAGCTCGTTCTTATAACGACGGGCAGCCAGGGCGAACCGATGTCGGCTCTGACGAGAATGGCGTTTTCCGATCACCGCAAGGTCTCGATAACGCCGAACGACTATGTTATAATCTCGGCTAACCCGATACCGGGCAACGAGAGAATGGTCGGCAATGTCATCAACGAGCTTATGAGGCTCGGAGCCGAGGTTGTCTATGAGAAAATGTATGATGTTCATGTTTCCGGTCACGCATGCCAGGAGGAGCTTAAAATAATGCTCGGCATCGTGAAGCCGAAATATTTTATTCCCGTTCACGGCGAGCAAAAGCATCTTCAGAAGCACGCAAAGCTCGGCGTAAATATGGGAATAGACAAAAACAATATCATGATAGTTGAAAACGGCTGCGTTCTGGAGCTTTCGGAGAGCGGCATCAAGAAGCTTGAAAATGTTCAGGCCGGTCAGGTGTTCGTTGACGGCTCTGGCGTCGGAGATGTCGGCTCGGTCGTTATAAGAGACAGAAAGCATCTGTCCAACGACGGACTGATAATAGTTGTCGCAACGATAGATTCCGTCACGGGCGAGATTTTAAGCGGCCCCGATGTCGTTTCAAGAGGCTTTGTTTATGTGCGCGAGGCCGAGGAATTGATGGATGAGGCCAGGAAAATAGCTTTTGAGTCGCTTAGCAGGTGCCAGACAAGGCATGTCCGCGAGTGGAACACGATCAAAAGCAGAATAAGAGACGATGTTTCAAAGCTGATGTATGAGAGGACAAAGAGAAGTCCCATGATTTTACCGATAATTATGGAGGTGTAAAAATTGAGGAGCATATGGCGAAAGTATATGTTTGCGTTTATCGCCGCGCCGATCGCGCTGGTTTTTTTGACAGTAACATGGTTTTATAACAAAACTCTTTCCGTGGTCGAACTGATTGCGCTTATCGCCCTGTGCTTCGGATATGTGCTCTATATTTCCGTCAAGGATGTCAGGATAGTTTCAAAGCTTAAAGCGGTTTCATCTCAGCTGGATGTTAAAACGACCGCCACGCTTCAAGGGGTACCGTTTCTCTGCGTTGCATTTGATGAGATGGGCGAGGTGTTCTGGTTCAACGACAGCTTCGCCGAAGCTTTCTTCAAAAACGGGAAGAGTCTGAGCAAAGATATCTCCGATATACTCGGTACGCAGATACTTGAAATAATAAGCGAAAAGACAGATCAGATCAAAGCTCATAACGGCAGGCAGTATTCCGTATACTGCGTGACGGCGAACGACAAAAACGACAAGCAGTTTTATGTTCTCTATCTTGTCGACAACACACAGCTGAAGCAGATAGAAGAAAAATACTATGACACAAGGCCCTACGCCGTTCTTGTAACGGTTGATACGGTCGATGAGATACGCCAGAATTTCAAGGACAGCGAATGCGGCGCAATTTTCGGCAGAATTGAGGAAATAGTCGATAATTGGGCGAGCAAGTTCGGCTGTGTGTCCAAAAAGCTATCAACAGGCAGATTTTTCGTCATTGCAGAGGAAAAGAGCCTCAGAGCAATGAAAGAGGATAAATTCAAGATACTCGAATATGTCAGATCTCTTTCCTATGCCGATAAAAAGGTCAATGCGACGCTTTCGGTCGGCATCGGCAAGGAAAAAACCTTCACCGAATCGAACGACGCCGCCAAAGCGGCCGTTGAAATGGCTCAGAGCCGAGGCGGCGATCAGGTCGCAATTAAGGAAGGGAACGACTATACATTTTTCGGCGGTGTTTCGGCCGGACCGGAGAGATCGAACAAGGTCAGAACGAGAATCGTTGCGACTTCGTTCTCCGAGCTTATAGCCGGCTGCGATAATGTTATCGTCATGGGCCACAGATACGCCGACCTTGACGCTTTCGGCTCGGCAATGGGCGTTATGAGCATTGTCAGAAGCCTTAAAAAGCCGGTCAGCATCGTCACAAACAAGGAAACGGCTCTTGCTCTCCCGCTGATAAAAAAGGCGGAGCAGGCGGGACTCGGCGAATATCTCATCAGCCCGGAAAAGGCGAAATATATGCTTTCTCACAACACGCTTCTTGTTGTTGTTGACACTCATAAGCCTTATTTCACCGAGTGCCCCGAGCTTCTTGAAACTGCGAACAGGATCGTTGTTATCGACCACCACAGAAAGTCGGTCAACCATATTCAGAACGCCGTCCTGTTCTTCCATGCGGCCTACGCTTCCTCCACCTGCGAAATGGTGACAGAGCTTGCGCAGTATATCGGCAGCTCGTCTTTTGTCGACAGTCTGACAGCCGAAGCTCTTCTTTCCGGCATAATGCTTGACACGAGAAGCTTCATTCTTCACACCGGCGTCAGGACCTTTGAGGCTGCGGCTTATCTCAAGAGCAGGGGAGCCGACATGGTCGAGGTCAAAAAGCTTTTCAGCAATGACATGGGCGTTTATAAATACAGAAATCAGATTATTGACAGCGCGTTCACCTATAACGGCTGCGCAATTTCGATAGCCGATATGAAGGTCGATGACATCAGGCTGATCACATCTCAGGCGGCCGATGAGCTTTTGAACATAGACGGCGTCAAGGCCTCGTTCGTCATCTTTGAGGTTGACGGTCTGGTGTGCATATCCACCCGTTCGTTCGGTGAAATGAATGTCCAGGTCGTTATGGAAAAATTCGGCGGCGGAGGCCACAGGACGATGGCTGCGGCGCAGATTGAGAACACAACGGTCAGCGAAGTTCTCGAAAAACTGAAAAAAGAGATCGACAATTATTTTGCCGAAGCATAAATATTGAAAGGACGATGACAAATGAAAGTTATTTTGAAAGCGGATGTTAAGGGGCTTGGCAAAAAAGGTCAGCTCGTGAACGCCTCCGACGGGTACGCCCGCAATTTCCTGTTCCCGAAGAAATTAGCGGCTGAGGCTAATGCGCAGACAATGAGCGAGCTTAAAAATAAAGAGGACGCGGAAAGATACAGAATAGCGACGGAAAAAGCCGCAGCCGAAAAATCGGCGGCCAAAATCAACGGAAAAACGATCAGGCTCACCGCAAAGGCCGGTCAGAACGGAAAGCTCTTCGGCTCCGTGACTTCAAAGGAAGTTTCCGATAAGCTCAATAAAGAATTCGGTATAAATGTGGACAAGAGAAAGATCGTCATGGAGGACATCAAGGCGTTCGGAACATATGAGGCTGAAATAAAGCTTTACACCGGAATTTCAGCCAGGATATATGTCAATGTCGGAGAATAAACCTAAGAAATAAGGGGTGGTGGCAATGCCGACCGGATTATACAGCGGATCCGCCGATATCAATCTGCCTTACAGCCTTGAAGCGGAGCAGGCGGTTTTGGGCGCTATTCTTATGGAGCCTTCCTGTATAAATCAGGCTTTGATATATGTCAAAAGCGATTATTTCTATCTGCCGCAGCACAAAGCCATATTCTCAATCATGCAGAATATCGACGCGGCGGGCGGAAAGATAGATCCGCTCATTGTTCTTGAGGGCCTGAAAAAAGAGAATATATATGACGACGCCGGCGGAAAAAACTACCTTTTTCAGCTGGCTCAGGTCGTACCGTCAACTGAAAATATCGAAAGCTACGCTAAGATAGTCAGAGAAAAGTATTACATCAGAACGCTCATAAACACGAGCCGGGAAATAGTTGACGAAGCAACGAATAACGATGAGAGCGCCGACGCTCTTCTCGATTCGGCTGAGCAGAAAATATATAACATCAGACAGGGCAGGGCGACGGGCGGACCGTCGCTTATCGGCGATATTATCGTCGGCGATGTCTATGACACTCTGAAAAAGCTCAGCTCTGAGGACGCAGATCAGTATAAAGGCTTCACGACCGGCTTCAGTGACCTTGATAGGGTGATGACAGGTCTTAACAAATCCGATCTTATCATTGTCGGCGCGCGCCCTGCTATGGGTAAAACAAGCTTTGCTCTGAATATTGCGAGAAACGCCGCCGTTATGGCGGGGAAAAAGGTCGTCTTTTTTTCTCTCGAAATGACTAAGGAGCAACTGGCTCAGCGTGTTCTCGCCATGGAGTCGAGAATTGAGGGCTTCAAGATGAGAACGGGCGAAATTCACGACGAGGAGTGGAAGAGGATAGCCGCCGCAACGGCAGTGCTGACTCAATGCAGGCTTTATATAGACGACACATCAATGATAACGGTTCCCGAAATGAAAGCGAGAATAAGGCGGCTGAAGGATGTTGACCTTGTTATTATCGACTATCTGCAGCTGATGAAAAGCTCAACAAAGACGGATAACCGCGTTCGGGAGGTTTCGGAAATCACAAGAAGCCTGAAGCTCATGGCCAAGGATCTCGGTGTTCCCGTTATAACACTCGCTCAGCTTTCCCGTTCGACCGAGGCGCGCGGAAAATCGCACAGGCCGCAGCTGGCCGATCTTCGTGAATCGGGCTCTATTGAGCAGGACGCCGATATCGTTCTCATGCTCTACCGGGACGAATATTATGATTCGGATAAGGATAAAGACGAGCCCGATGATAGCGACGGAAGCAACAGTGGGGTGAACATTGCCGAGGTCATAGTCGCAAAAAACAGACACGGCATGACAGGCTCAGTGGAGCTGACATGGAATCCCGATTACACAATGTTCGGAAATCTTGAAAAATTCAGATGATAGATAAAGTCAGAAAAACGATCCAAAAATACGATATGCTCCGCGAGGGCGATACGGTGACGGTCGGCCTTTCAGGCGGAGCCGATTCGGTCTGTCTTGCCTATATTCTGCTTAGGCTGAAAGATGAGATAGGCTTTGACCTCAGGGCGGCTCACATCAACCACGGAATAAGAGGAGCTGAGGCTGACCGGGACGAAAGCTTTGTCCGCGATTTCTGCGAAAAAAACGGCATTGAGCTGACGGTGTTCCATCGCAGCATACCGCTTGAAGCCGAGGCTTCGGGTGAAAGTGAGGAGGAGTGCGGCAGGCGTATACGCTACGAGTGCTTTGCTTCGCTCGGCGGAAAAACGGCTACCGCCCACAATCTTTCCGACAGCATTGAAACAACAGTTTTCAATATTATCCGCGGCTCTTCGCTCAAGGGCGTCTGCGGGATCCCTGCTGTCCGAGGGAACATTGTCAGACCGCTTATTGAGTGCAGCTCTGAGGAGATCCGAAGCTTTTGCCGGGATAACGGGATAAGCTATGTCGTTGACAGCACCAATCTTGAAACGCAATACACAAGAAATTATATCAGGCGGGAGATTTTACCGAGATTTGAAAAGATCAATCCGGGGTACGCCGGAGCTATCACGAGACTTCAAGCTTCAGCCCGGCGTGACAGTTCATATCTTGAAAAGACAGCCGAGGAATTTCTCGGTCAGGCCGAGACTGAAAGAGGGCTTTCCTGCGTTCAGCTGAAAAGCGCAGACAAAGCCGTTGCAGGCAGGGCGCTGGTTGCTTTTATCAGAGAAAAAAGCGGTCTTGGCGCCGAATACCGGCATATCGGATTTATTTCGGATAATCTCGGCCGTGATTTTGAAATGCAGCTTGACGGCAGGCATTTCGTCAGAAGCAAAAACGGCTATATCACCGTCACGGAAAAGGCCGGCGAAGAAGCCGGCAAATTCTGTGTTAAGCTTCAGATAGGCGAAAACGAAACGCCGATGGGAAAAATTGAAATTTCCGTTTGTGACAGAGAAAAAATAATTTTTAACAAAAAAAATACAGGCAATGTATTTCTTTGCAACATAGATTATGATAAAATAGACGGCAATACCGCCGTGATAAGAAGCAGAAACGAGGGCGACGAGATAACGCTTGCAAAACGCGGCGTAACTAAAAGTCTGAAAAAGCTTTATAACGAGCTGAAGATCCCGAAAAGCGCCAGAAACAGCGTGCCTGTTATTGCGGACGGTGAAAAGGTCATATGGGTTTACGGCGCGGGATATAATAAAAAGTGTGAGATCACGGAAAAAACAAAAAAAATAATGACGATTAAAGCGGAGGATGATTATGCTTAACGACATTGAAAAGATACTTTACAGCGAGGAAGAACTAAAAGCTATATGCAAGAGACTCGGCGAGCAGATAAGCGAGGACTATAAGGATAAAAATCTGCTTCTCGTCAGCGTTCTCAAGGGCTCGGTCGTTTTCATGGGCGACCTTATGAGAAGCATCACAATTCCCTGCAGAATAGATTTCATGGCAGTTTCAAGCTACGGCTCGGGAACACAGTCAACGGGCCGCGTCAAGATAAAGAAAGACCTTGATATAGATATCTCCGGATATGATCTTCTGATTGTTGAGGATATTCTCGATAGCGGCGTCACGCTTGACAATCTCAGGCGGATGCTTATGCTCAGAAATCCCAGGAGCATAAAGATATGCACCCTTCTTGACAAGCCGGAAAGAAGAAAGGCCGATATAAAGGCCGACTATCTGGGAACAGTGGTCCCCGACGAATTCGTTGTCGGCTACGGCCTGGATTATGATGAAAAATATCGCAACCTGCCTTTTATAGGCGTTTTAAAGCGTTCAATATATGATAAATAAGCTGTCCCCATGTGGGATAATAACGGCTAAGGAGTGATCATTAATTTGGAAAAACGAAGAACAATAGGTACCATACTTGCTTATATACTTATACCCGTGATAATGATAGTCGCAATATCTCAGCTTTCTTCCTCTCAGACGAAACAAAAGGATCTGAAATACTACGATATCATCAATCTTTTTGATAATAACCAGGTTGAGTCCTATGAGCTGAATCTGGGCTCCGGCGCACTGAAATATAAGCTGAAAAATGATGACACGGAATATAGATACACCGTGCCTAATGTCAACATCTTTATCACCGATGTTCATGAAAAGGTAGTTGAATATAACAGAGAGAACCCGAACAGCCAGGTTCAGTTCAATTATAGGTCGGGCTCGCAGTATTCCGTCTGGAACAGCATCTGGCCGCTTCTTCTGGCCTCGCTGCTTCTCGGCGGACTGACTTATTATATCATCAAGAGGAACACTCAGAGCGCTGCCAACGATCTCAACCAGACACTGTCTTTCGGCAAAGCCCGTGTCAAGCTTGCCAAGGATCAGAAAGAAAAGGTCACCTTTGAACAGGTCGCCGGCGCCGACGAAGAAAAAGAGGAGCTGAGCGAAATAGTCGACTTCCTGAAATCACCGCAGGAATTCAGCGCACTCGGCGCAAGAATCCCCAAGGGCGTTTTGCTTGTCGGCCCTCCGGGTACGGGTAAAACTCTTCTGGCAAAGGCCGTTGCGGGCGAAGCGAATGTTCCGTTTTTCTCAATATCCGGCTCGGATTTTGTTGAGATGTATGTCGGCGTAGGCGCTTCAAGAGTCCGCGATCTTTTCCAGAAAGCAAAGAAAAATTCACCGTCAATAATCTTTATCGACGAGATAGACGCCGTCGGCAGACACAGAGGCGCAGGCATGGGCGGCGGACACGACGAGAGAGAGCAGACGCTCAACCAGCTCCTTGTTGAAATGGACGGCTTCGGTGCAAACGAGGGCGTTATCGTCATAGCCGCAACAAACAGACCGGATATACTCGATCCGGCTCTTCTGAGACCAGGCCGGTTTGACAGGCAGGTCACTGTCAACTACCCCGACATGAAGGGCAGGCGAGAGATACTTGCCGTTCACGCGAAAGGCAAACCCTTTGCCCCGGATGTTGATTTCGACACTATCGCAAAGTCAACAGCGGGCTTCACCGGCGCAGATCTTGAAAATCTTCTCAATGAATCGGCTCTTCTCGCCGCAAGGAAGAAGAAGAAAGCCATCACCATGAAAGAGATAGAAGAAGCGACGATAAAGGTCGTTGTCGGAACGGAAAAACGCTCTCACAGAATGACCGACAAAGAGAAGAGACTTACTGCGTACCATGAAGCGGGCCACGCAGTAGCGACCTATTCGCTTCCCACGCAGGATCCCGTTCACGAGATATCAATTATTCCAAGAGGAATGGCCGGCGGCTACACGATGTCAATACCGACTGAGGATAAAAGCTATAAAAGCCGCCAGGAAATGCTCGACGATCTTGTCGTTTTGCTCGGCGGTCGTGTGGCGGAGGATCTCGTTATCGGCGATATCTCAACTGGCGCTTCCAACGATATCGAAAGAGCCAGCGAGATATCAAGAAAAATGGTCACGAAATACGGCATGAGCGACAATATCGGCCCGATCTCCTTCGGCTCGGATAACGATGAGGTCTTCCTCGGCAAGACATATAACCATGTCCGCAATTATTCCGAAAAGACTGCAGCCGAAATCGACGATGAGATCGACAATATCATGAAAAACGCATATTCAAGATGCAAGAATATTCTAAACGATAATATGGATAAGCTCCATACCGTTGCCCAATACCTTATAAGGAATGAGAAGGTCAGCGGCGAGGTATTCAAACAGCTTATGGAGGGCGGCGAGCCGCTTCTGACGCAGAGCGCCGAAGAAAAGGCTGAAGAAAGCAGTGCTCAGCTGACAGATGAAAAAGAATAAAAAACAAACATAAAGCCGCAGGAACTTCTCCCGCGGCTTGATGTTTTTATAAACTTAATTATCTCATTGCGCTTATCTGATAGCAAAGCGTCATCAGGCTGTCTGAAAGATGAACATTTTCAACAACGACATCGGGATATTTTGCCTTGATATCAATGTGTGTGAAATTCCAGAATGCTTTTATTCCGTTTGCGACAAGTCTGTCTATCAGATCCTCCGTTGCCTTTGTGTTCGGAACGCATAAAACCGCAACAACGGGTGAGCGCTTTTTGCAGAACGCTTCAAGCTCGTCTGTGCTTATGACCTTGAGACCTCTTATCTCTGTTCCGGAAAGAGACTTATCCTCATCGAAAATTCCGATAAGGTCGAAGCCGCGCTTTTCAAAAGACATATGTCTTGAGATTGCCTGACCGAGATTGCCGGCGCCGATCATGACTGTTTTGTTTTTATTGTCAACGCCGAGAATGATGCCTATCTCATCATAGAGCATACTGACATTGTAACCGTAGCCCTGCTGGCCGAAGCCGCCGAAGCAGTTGAGATCCTGCCTTATCTGAGAAGCCGTGAGTCCCATCTGCCTTGAAAGCTCAAGCGAAGAAATGCGCTGAACCTTTTTTTCTTTGAGCAATCCCAAAAACCTGTAATATCTCGGGAGCCGCTTTATAACGGACATCGAGATGCTTTTTCCGTTAGCCATAAAATCACCCGTACTTGTTAAACTTTTTAACAATCTATATAATAGTACACAATAATTTTTTTGTCAATATTTTATGCTAACAGTTGATGATTTTGTAATAATGTGGTATACTTTCAAGAGCATTGACATCAAAAGTGAATTGCGCGAAAATAAAGAAAAAGGAAGTATGAATTATGCTGGAGATTATAAAGATCGTTTTGCTTTCGATCGTTGAAGGAATAACTGTGCTGCTGCCTGTTTCGTCTTTGGGGCATTTTTCCCTTTTGAAGGAAACCTTGGGCTACACGGATGAAAACTTCAACGCCGGATACTACTATGCACTTTTTGCGCTTGCGGCGGTGCTCTCTCTTTATATTTATTACGGAAAAATGCACAGAAAGATATTGAGCAATATGTTCAAGTCCGAAAAAAAGATCAAGGATGACAGACAGCGGGCATATAAGGCGGCGGGCAGAAATATCCTGCTCTCGCTGATTCCTCTTGCCGTCCTCGCCATACCCACGAGCAGCAAGAGATTTGTCGGCTCGCTCTGGACATATTTCCTGAGCGACGGAAGTCTTGTTTTTGTCGGAATATCAAGCATTTTCTGCGCAATACTCATGTTCATTTCGATATGGTACCTCAAGCAGAATGTCAAAGAAAAATATTCGCTTCTTGATCCCAAGAGCGCCGTATTTTTCGGCATTTTCCAGATTCCGGCTTATATTTTCCCGGGACTTTCACATGTTGCCATAGGCGCTTCGAGAACCTCGGTTTCGGATATCGAACCCAGAAATGTGTTCAAGGAGGCTTTCCTTTATATAACTCCCGCATATCTCATCGTCAATCTGTTCCGTGTTATTTATTATGCGGTGACGGTCGGCGGAATCAACATAATAGCTTCCGTTGCCGGTTTTGTCATCAGCTTCCTGCTTTCAATCCTCGTTCTCGGAACGGTCAACAAATTTTTCAACGCCAAGGCTTATACCGCCTTCACAGTCTATACGCTCGTTTTCGGAATTCTTCTCACGGCAACCTCTCTTGTTCAGATGTTTGCCTGATTGGCTGATAATCAGATGTACGGGCAGGTATATTACTATAAACGACCGGACAAGCGGGTCCGGCTTTCCGACATAAACGGAGGATAAAATGGCTCAGACAGAAAAGAAAAAAACAAAAACAAGCAAAAATGCGTCCGAAAAGAAGAACGCCAAAACAAATTCAAAGCCGAAAAAGGAGACATCTCCGGCCAGGGAAGAGCAGTCAGGTTCGGTGAAGGTTAAAAAGACCTATGCAGAGAAGCAGCAGACATATGCCCTCTGCTTTATTTCCGTCGGCATTTTGCTTTGCTGCTTTGCGCTCATTCCCGGAATCAAGGTCTGGGCGAGCGTAAGGGGCTTTCTGTTCGCTGTCTGCGGAAGCGGCTTTTTCCTTTTGACATTTCTGATGTTCGCTTTCGGAATAATCGCCGCAACGAATAAGTTTAAAAAGAGTCCTGCGAATTTTGTCTGCTTCAGCTTGACTCTGACCTGCCTTTTTTCAAGCATTATACATATCTGCACTAATTCCGTGACAGTCGGCGGCTTTGCCGAGTGGTGGCGGCAGCTGAGAGAAAGCGCAAGTATAGGCTGGTTTGCAAGCTCCGAAGGGCTTCATCTCACCGGCGGAGTTATGGGCGCTGCGGTCGGCGGCCTGTTTCTTCAGGCTTTCGGCAAGACGGCTGCGCTTGCAACCGTCATAATACTTCTGACCGCAAACACAATGGTTCTGACCGGCTTGACCTTTAACATAATCGGAACATCAATTAAAGATGTTTTCTCTGCCGTTCACAATAAATATCTTGAGCGCAAAGAGAGAAAAAAAGCCGAAAAAGAGGAGCTCAATAAGCGCCTTGAAGAAGAAAGACAGCGTGAAGAAAGAGATAAAGCCCTCATTGCCAAGGCTATGGAAGAAAAAAAGGCAAGAGAGCAGGCCGAAAAAGAAAAAGAACCTGATTTAAAAATCAAAGATACAGATGAAAACCGCAGCGCAGGCGCTGACGCGCATTTTGAAGAAAATCCGAAAAACGCCGCCGGAACGAACACACATCAGGAAACGAGCAGAGATATAGCCGAAATATTTTCTGTCAGAGAAAAGATAAATGTCGCCGAAGAGCCCGATCCGATAGCTTTGTCAAATAATCCGAACTTCAGATTTACGGATCCGTTTTTAGATGTCGGCGCAGACTCTCATCAGGCTGACGGGGAAAACGGCGAAAGCGCGAACGGGGCGAAAACCGGAGAGCAGCCCGATTCCGCCAAAGCAAATGAAGCTGTATCTGATGGAGCGCAGCAACTTTCGTTCTCTGACAGCGAAGCCGACGATATCGTCAGAAAGGCGAACGAGGCCGCAAACGAAAAGCAAAAGGAAAACATGGAATCGGTCAAGCGCTTCAAGGATGAAGTCAAGCCGAGACTTGAATACCGTTTGCCGCCGATAACCTGTCTTGATCCGCCCAAATTTTCAAAGGGCGACGACTTCACAAATGAGATGCGATCGACCTCGCAGAAGCTGGTTGAAACTCTCAAAAGCTTCGGTGTTGAGACCAGCCTTGTCGGCGTCAGCCGCGGACCTTCGGTCACAAGATATGAGCTTCAGCCGGCGCCCGGCGTTAAAATAAGCAAGATAACAAATCTGTCTGATGATATTGCGCTGAACTTGGCGTCCTCCGGCGTCAGAATTGAAGCTCCGATTCCGAACAAATCGGCGGTCGGAATAGAAATTCCGAATAAAAACAAATCAATGGTCACACTGCGGGAAATTATTTCTTCTCCCGAATTTCAGAATGCAAAAAGCAAGCTGAATGTCGCCTTGGGCAAGGATATCACAGGCAATGTCACTTGCGCCGATCTTGCCAAAATGCCGCATTTGTTAATTGCCGGCACAACCGGCTCGGGCAAGTCTGTCTGCCTTAACTGCATGATAGTCAGCATTCTATATAATGCGACTCCGTCGCAGGTCAAGCTCATTATGATAGATCCAAAGCAGGTTGAATTTTCCGTTTATAACGGAATTCCTCATCTGCTGGTTCCGGTTATCTCAAATGTGAGAAAAGCGGCGGGCGCGCTTGCGTGGGCTGTTTCGGAAATGGAAAACAGATATAAAGCGTTTTCAGAGTGCTCGGTGCGCGACATATTCGGCTATAATAAATACTGTCAGTCGCATCCGGAGCTAAGCCCGATGGCGCAGATTGTCATATTCATAGACGAGCTCAACGACTTGATGATGATATCGCCTAAAGAGGTTGAGGATTCCATATGCCGTCTGGCGCAGAAAGCCCGAGCGGCGGGAATGCACCTTGTCGTTGCGACTCAAAGACCGTCCGTCGATGTTATCACGGGTATCATAAAAGCTAATATTCCGAGCCGGATTTCGCTCTCCGTTTCATCTCAGGTCGATTCAAGAACTATCCTTGATATGGTCGGCGCAGAAAAGCTTCTCGGCAACGGCGATATGCTTTATAATCCCGTCGGCAATTCAAAGCCGACGAGAATACAGGGTGCTTATCTTTCAGACGCCGAAAGGGAGCGGATAGTCGACTTCATAAAGGCGCAGGAGCACAGCGACTATGACGATGAGGTCATGGAGGAAATAGAGCGGCAGGCGACGGCCGATCCGAAGAAGGGCGGCAATGACGATGAGCCGGGCGAGGATAAGGATCCCATGCTCGGTCAGGCGGCCGAGGTCGTTGTCGAAGCCGGCCAGGCGAGCACAACTCTTCTTCAGCGCAAGCTGAGGCTTGGCTACGCAAGAGCGGCAAGAATAATGGATCAGCTTGAAACTAACGGAATCGTCGGCCAGTCGGAGGGCAGCAAGCCCAGAAAGGTGCTTATTTCCAAGGCTCAGCTTCTGGAGATGAAGGCTTATTCCGACTCAGGCGACGAAGAACAGGATTGAAATTATGAGCTTTTTACCTATCACGGTCAGTGATGTTGAAGAACGCAAATGGGACTATGTCGACTTTGTCTATGTTTGCGGAGACGCTTATGTCGATCATCCGAGCTTCGGCATGTCTATCATTACCCGCGTTCTGGAGGCGAAAGGGTACCGTGTGGCGATAATATCGCAGCCTGACTGGCGCAGCTGCGAGGATTTCAAAAGATTCGGCAAGCCTCGTCTTGCCTTTCTTGTTTCTTCGGGCAATATCGACTCGATGGTCGCTCACTATACTGTCGCCAAGAAGAAAAGAAACCGCGATTCCTACACTGCGGGCGGCGAGATCGGCAAGCGCCCCGACAGAGCGGTTATAGTCTATTGCAACAGAATAAGAGAAGCCTACGGCGATGTTCCGATAGTGATCGGCGGTCTGGAGGCGTCTCTCAGGCGTTTCGCTCACTATGACTACTGGGATGATAAGATAAGGCGTTCTATCATGTTCGATTCTCAGGCCGATCTTCTGATATACGGAATGGGCGAAAATCAGATTATCGAGATAGCCGATCGCCTGAACGCCGGCGAGGATATAAAGAAAATCAGGGATATAAGAGGTACATGCTATGTCTGCGATGTGACGGAAACACCGCTCACGGGCGCCGAATGTCCGAGCTATGAAAATGTCTGCAAAAGCAAAAAGGAATACGCCGTGTCGTGCCGTATCGAGCAGGATGAGCAGGATCATATAAGAGGAAAGCTCGTCAAGCAGCGCCACGGGAACAAAATGCTTGTGCAGAACAGGCCTATGCCTCCGCTGACGCAGGAGGAGCTTGATTGGGTGTATTCACTGCCTTATGAGCGGAATTATCACCCCTGCTATGAAGAAAAGGGCGGCGTTCCCGGACTCGAGGAGGTCAAATTCTCGATAACGCACAACAGAGGCTGCTTCGGCGCCTGCAATTTCTGCTCAATAGCCTTTCATCAGGGGCGGTTTGTTACAACGAGGAGCAAGGAATCTATTCTGCAAGAAGCGAAACTGTTAACGACTCTTCCCGATTTCAAGGGATATATTCACGATGTAGGCGGCCCGACTGCCAATTTCAGAAGAACCTCCTGTGATGTTCAGCTGAAAAACGGCCTTTGCAAGGGCAAGAAATGTCTCGCTCCGATTCCGTGCAAGGCTCTGATAGCCGATCACACCGAATATCTCGAAATACTAAGAGAACTCCGAAAGATACCTAAGGTCAAAAAGGTGTTCATCCGTTCGGGAATAAGATATGACTATATGCTCAAAGACAAGGACGACAGCTTTTTCAGAGAGCTTGTCAGATATCATGTCAGCGGTCAGCTCAAGGTCGCTCCCGAGCATTGCTCCGCCGCCGTTCTTGACAAAATGGGCAAGCCGCACATTGAAGCGTACATTGAGTTCTCAAAAAAATATTTCGAGCTTTCATCGAACGCCCACAAGGAGCAGTATCTTGTGCCTTATCTCATGTCGTCGCACCCCGGCTCAACGCTTGACGACGCCATTGAGCTTGCGCTGTTTCTCAAAAAACGCAGAATAAGACCTGAGCAGGTTCAGGATTTCTATCCGACTCCCGGAACTATATCCACCTGTATGTTTTACACCGGCCTTGATCCTTACACGATGGAGGAGGTCTATGTTGCCCGAACGCCGAAAGAAAAGGCGATGCAAAGGGCGCTTTTGCAATATTTTAACCCGAAAAACAAGGAGCTTGTCGTTGAGGCTCTGAAACGGGCGGGGCGCACCGATCTGATAGGCACGGCGCCCCAATGCCTCGTGAATGTTCCGAACTTCGGAGGAAACCGCGCAAGAAACGACAAGAAAAATAACCGTTATCAGGGCGGCCGAAAGAGTGAAAATTATGGCGGAAAAAAGAAAAAGAAAAAGAAAAAATAAAATCAACTCGCTGATATATGTCATCATTGCGGTTGCGGCTCTTGTTATAGGGCTTTCGAGGCTCGATTTTTTGCAAAACGACAGCAGTCCGGAGCTCGAAAACGGCAATGTCGCCGTTCATTTTGTCGATGTGGGGCAGGGCAGCTGCACCGTCGTTCAGTCCGGAAACGAGGGCGTTCTGATAGACGCCGGCGAGCGAGAAAACGCCGCAAAGGTGCTGTCTTTTCTCGAAGAAAACGGAATAACCAAGCTGAGATATGTTATTGCGACTCACCCTCATTCAGACCATATCGGCGCAATGGCCGCAGTGCTTGAAAGAGTGGGCGCAGATGAAATTTTCCTGCCCGATATCGCCGATAAGTACGCTCCGACGAGTAAAATGTATCTAAATTTGCTGTCGACGGTTGACAGCAAAAATATAAAAGCTGAATTTCTGAGCGAAAACAGAACTGTCGATTTTAACGGCGTTAAGATAACGGTTCTTGCGCCTGTTCAGCAGACGAACAGCTATAACAATATGTCGCTGATAACAAAGCTTGAGTTCGGCGATATGACTGCTCTGCTTCTTGGCGACGCTGAGAACAAAGAGATAAATTCCGTTCTCAAGGCAAATCAAAGCTTTGATTTCTCTGCGCATATAATATTGCTCGGTCACCACGGCAGCAATACATCGCTTAATAAAAAACTGATGTCGCTGACGAAAAGCGATACGGCCGTCATATCCTGCGGCGCTGATAATCCCTACGGGCATCCGAGCAGCGAGGTCGTGGATTATCTCAATAAAAACGGACTGACATATTACCGCACGGACGAAAACGGCGATATCAGCCTGATAACAGACGGCGAAAAGTATAACATTATAACGGAAAAGGGGCAAAATTCATGAGAAGATTTTCTGTTGACAGAATAATCGGAGATATAGTCATGTGCGAGCGCGACGATATGAGAATGATGGATTTCAGCATAGAAGACATACCGTTCGAGATACACGAGGGGAGCGTTATCATTCTCAACGACAACGGCGAATTTGAGCCTGATATCGAGGAGGAGGAAAGGCGCAGAGCCGAAATCATAGCTCTTCAGAATAAGCTGAAAAACAAAAAGTAATCATATCAGAAGTCAGCTCATAAAATACTATCGGGGTGATTTTATGAGCAGAGCCAATTTTAAGGTCATCAGACTGACGAGAGTCCTGACGATGATAAGCACCTTAGTCGTGCTTGGAGTTACCGTTTATGCAGCTTATCTTGCTGTTGATAACACGCTGCTTAGCAAGAGCGCAAACGCTTCTGCCGGTGAAGCATTGCCGCTGATAATTATTGACCCCGGTCACGGCGGCGAGGACGGAGGAGCGCTTTCAAGAACGGGCATAGTCGAAAAGGATATCAATTTAGCCGTTTCTGTCTGCACCGAGCAGTTTTTTTCATTTTTCGGCTTTGACACGCTTATGACGAGAAGCAGTGATGAGCTGATATATGACGACGGCTGCTCAAATATAAGGGAGAAAAAGGTCTCCGACATACATAACAGAATGAAGATCATTGAAGAAAATCCGGTTTCTGTTTTTTTGAGCATACATCAGAATCATTTTGAAAACTCGAAATATAACGGCGCCCAGGTCTTTTATTCAAAGAACAACGAGAAAAGCCCGATCCTGGCTCAGTGTATTCAGGATGTTATCAGAAACGATATTCAGCCGGATAACGACAGAAAGATAAAACCGACAGGCACGGAAATCTATCTCCTGTATCATTCAAAGGTGCCGTCGGTTATGGTTGAGTGCGGCTTTCTTTCAAATGCGCAGGAAGCTGATAAATTGAATGACGGAGAATATCAGAAAAAGATGGCGTTTGAAATTTTTAAGGGGACATATGATTATTTTGTCCGAAACGGAGGTTAAAATGGCAAAGTCAAAATCGGTTTATGTCTGCTCCAACTGCGGCTATGAAACGCCGAAGTGGCTCGGTCAGTGCCCGGAGTGCAGGGAGTGGAACACGCTTTGCGAGGAGATAAGAACAGTCAGCCCGGCGGGCAGGGAAAAGTCGGGCCCCGCCGGTGGTGTGAGCAGCTTCCGCGCGCTGAATCTGAGCGAAATAAAGTCAGACAGAGAGGTTAGATATAAAACAGGCCTCGGCGAGCTTGACAGAGTGCTCGGCGGAGGTATTGTCAACGGCTCTCTCGTTCTTCTCAGCGGCGATCCAGGAATCGGAAAATCAACCATACTTTTGCAGATTTGCAATTATCTTTGCGAGGATAAAACGGTGCTTTATGTCTCGGGTGAGGAGTCATATACCCAAATAAAGCTCAGAGCGCAAAGACTTAATGTGACGACGGAAAACCTCTATATTCTCTGTCAGACCGATGTTCAGCAGATAGGCGAGTTTATCAGGCAAAACAAGCCCGATCTCGTTATCGTTGACTCAATACAGACCATGAACTTCACCGAGCTTCAGTCGTCGCCCGGCAGCGTGGCTCAGGTCAGGGAATCCACCAATGTTTTTCTCCATGTCGCAAAAAGCCTGAATATACCTATAATTATCGTCGGTCATGTCAACAAGGACGGCAATATAGCGGGGCCTAAGGTGCTTGAGCATATTGTTGACACAGTTTTATATTTCGAGGGAGACAGAAATTTATCTTTCAGAATATTGAGGGCAGTCAAAAACCGTTTTGGCTCAACAAATGAGATCGGAGTTTTCGAGATGCTCGACACCGGCCTCAGAGAGGTCGTTAATCCGTCCGAGATGCTGATTTCGGGCAGACCGAATAATGTTTCCGGAATCTGCATCACTTCGGTTATGGAAGGCTCGCGTCCTATTTTAGCTGAGGTACAGGCGCTTGTTACCGCGTCGGGCTTCGGCAATCCGAGAAGAATGTCAACGGGCTTTGACTATAACAGGCTTGCAATGATAATTGCTGTTCTTGAAAAAAGGACAGGCTATTATTACAGCAACAGCGACGTTTATGTCAATATTGTCGGCGGTTTAAGGATAGACGAGCCTGCTCTTGACCTGACGATAGCCTTGTCGCTGATATCATCGCTGAAGGATATTCCTCTTCCGGATGATGTTATTGCTTTCGGCGAGATTGGCCTTGCGGGAGAGGTCAGGGGAGTTTCCTGCTGCGAACAAAGAATAATCGAAGCGGCAAGACTCGGGTTTAAAAAGTGCGTTGTTCCGAGACACAATCTCAGGGAAATAACAAAGAAAACGCTCAACATGATTGAAGTTATCGGCGTCAACAATGTCAGACGCACATTTGAGGCGATAAATGAGTGATTTTATAAGGCTGCCGAATCTGCCCGAAAAAGATGTCGGAGCGGTAATTATAGGGCGGCACGAAGACATTATCAAAAGATTAAATTCATCGGGCATTGAGACGGTCGTTCTTGAAGATAATCCCGATGTTGAGCCGTCAATCAGAAATCATGCCGATATATCAGCATTTCATCTGGGCGGCAGAAGAATAATCCTTGATAAAAGGCAGACAGCCGCCGGTGACAAGCTGAAAAGATCGGGCTTTGATATCAGATACACCGAAAAAGAGATCAAAGGCGGATATCCGAACGATGTCAGACTCAACTGCGCCGTTATCGGCAGCAGACTTATATGCGGCAAAAAGGGCGTTGAGCCGTTTGTTTCGGCATTGCCTCTTGAAAAGCTCAAGGTCAATCAGGGCTATTGCAGGTGTTCGGTCTGTATTCTGAACGAGCGCGCATTTATAACCGACGACGAGAGCATATATAAAAGAACGAAAGATATATTTGATGTGCTTCTTATCGAAAAAGGCGATATTCTGCTTGACGGAAAGCCTTATGGCTTTATAGGGGGAGCGAGCGCAAAGCTTTCAAAAAACGAAGTGACCTTTTTCGGCTCACTGAGCTGCCACCGAAACGCAAATGAGATAAAAGCATTTATCAGAAAGCACAAGATGGGCTATGCTGAGCTATTTGACGGAAGACTCAGGGATATAGGCTCGGTTGTTGCGATTTCGGAGAAATAAGATATAAGATATGACCGGGCGGAGCTTCTTGCCCGGCTTTTGTGTGCTTCGGCAAAGTGAAAAAACGGACTGTCTCCAGCCTTAGGATATTTGCTTGGTGAAAATTAAGTGCAGAGGGCAAAAGCCCATTCGCTGCGCTAATAACATAGGAAGGCTAAGCCATCGGCTTAGCCTCCCTATGTTATCCTTTTGGGAAAACTTTGTCCTATTGCAGTGCGGCGGGCGCGGTTTAGTGCCCGCCGCAGCTCGAAGCGCCGAAAACGGCGAGTTTTCGGCGCAATTCAAAATTCGGATTTGAGCGCTTTTCAGTTCAGCGCAATTTTCAGATTCTCAAGGTTTTGCCTCATCAGCGAAACATAGGTCGAGCCGCCGTCAAACTGATCCCGTGTGATGCTGTGGCAGGAATTGAATTCAAGAACACGGGCGCCTGTTTCAGCCGCAATAGCTTCAGCCGTGGCGTCGCTTGAAAGCTCTATCTTGAAAACGACCGGTATATTTTCTTTGCGTACTTTATCAATGAGAAACCTCACCGTTCCGGCCGAAGCTTCGGTGTCATGAGAGCAGCCCGGAAATGCGGCGAAATATTCAAGTCCGTATTCTCTGACAAAGTAAAGCAGGGGAAATCTGTCGCCGAAAACAACGACATCACGTTCGGAATTGCTTACCGCTGCCCGAAAATCAGAGTCGAGGCTTTCAAGCTCGGATATATATTCGCTTTCGTTTTTTCTGTAATTATCGGCGTTTTTTTCATCGGCCGAACACAGCGCGTCGGTTATGGCTCCGACTATTCTGACTGCGTTTTTCGGCGAAGTCCAGACATGCTCGTCATATTCGCTGTGCTCGTGTTCTTCATCGGAATTTTCCCCTTCATCTTCTTCAAGAAGCCGGCAGGCGTCCGTCATTCTGACTGTTTTGATTTTTCCGTCCACGCTTTCAAGAATCGTATCGAGCCATGCGTCGGACTCACCGCCGCCGTAGATAAACACATCGGCGTTTTTAATGTCAATGATGTTCTTCGGAGTCGGCTCATAGTCATGCATATCTGCTCCGGGCGGCAGCAGCATTTTCACATCAGCCAGGCCGCCTGATATCTGTCTGGCAAAATCATATTCCGCAAACATTGCCGCCACGACTTGTATGCGGTCAGTGCTTTCGGGAACGGAGTTTGTGCCTTCGCAGCCGGTCAGACACATGAGAATGAGCAAAACAGATAAAATAAAAGCGGTTTTTTTCATGAAATCACCTTAAAGCAATGGGCGGAGATTTCTCCGCCCGAAAATGTTTGTTAAGCCGCAAAACGCAGAAATCACAGCAAAAAAGCTTTAAATGAAATTCTGACTTTATCGCCGGAAATACCTTATTTGATTACTGCGACGGCGTATTCTTTTAGTTTTCAACAAAATATTGACGATACCACAGCAGGAATGAATATATCGACCAGATGCGTTTCATGTTCTTTTCCTTGCCGTTTTTGTGGTTTTCCAGAAGCTTGAGTATATAGTCCTGATTGAAGAACATCGCGGCTTCCTTGCTTTCGAACTCAGCTTTGACAAGGTTGTAGTATTTATCCTGCTTCAGCCAGTCGTTGAGCGGAACGGGGAAGCCTTTCTTTCTCATCTGCGCCGTCTTTTCGGGCAGTTCCTTTGCGGCGGCTCCTCTGAGCGCAATCTTTGTGACTTCTTTACCGACTCTGTATTTCGACGGTATCTGAAGCGCAACCTTGAGCATCTCCTTGTCAAGGAAGGGTACTCTCAGCTCAAGAGAATGAGCCATACTCATTCTGTCGGCCTTAACAAGAATATCCTGAACGAGCCATGTGTTTATATCGACATATTGCATTTTTGTGATGTCGTCCTCATTCCTGACCTTGTCGAAATATTTTTTAGTGAAGGTCTCCGGCTTAGCGGCGGGAATGTTAGGTGAAAGCACCTTGTCGCGCTCGGTGTATGGGAAAACATAGTTATTTCTGATATATCTTTCCTCAATGGGTTTTGCGCCGTTAATGAGAAAACGCTTTCCGTGCATTCTCGGGAGATGGCGCGCGAATGCGGCGGCTGTCTTCCTCAGGCCGAGGGGCAATTTCTGATAAGCGGCAAAGTCAAGAGGCTCGCGGTAATAGTGATATCCGCCGAAAAGCTCGTCAGCGCCCTCGCCGCTCAAAACGACCTTGACCTGCTTGGAAGCTTCCTGCGCAAGGAAATAAAGAGCGAGAGCCGACGGATTCGGGAGCGGCTCGTCCATGTGATACTGAACTTTGGGCGCGGCCTCGAAGTATTCGTCTGCGGTGATCTTTTTCGAATAAAGCTTGACGCCGACATGATCGGCGAATTCCTCCGCATAGCTAAGCTCGCTGTATTTTTCTTCTGCAAATCCGACCGAAAAGGTTTTGACATCGTTCTTTTTAGCCATCTCATTAACGACATAGCTTGAATCGACTCCGCTTGAAAGGAAGCAGCCCACCTCAACATCGCTGATGCCGTGCATAGAGGTCGAATCCTTAAAGGTCTTATCAATAATATCCTCCCACTCTTCAAGGCTCTTTGAGTCGTCGATATCATATTTCAGCTCAAAATAAGGCTGAATGTCAAACTTGCCGTCTCTGTATATCAAATAGGAGGCAGGTGGCAGTTTGTACACATTTTTAAAGAGCGTTTCTTCACTCGGGATATATTCAAAGCAGAGATATTCGGGTATTCTTTCACTGTTGAGCTCCTTGATGAACTTCGGGTTTGAAAGAAAAGCCTTGATTTCTGAAGCGAACATGAAGGTTTTTCCGTTTGTGTAATAGAAAAACGGTTTTATTCCGAAAATATCTCTTGCGGCGAATATTTCTTTTTTGTTTTTATCCCAGATTACGAAAGCGAACATTCCGCGAAGCTTTGAAAGAATGTCCTTGCCGTATTCCTCGTAGCCGTGAAGTATCGTTTCCGAATCGGAATGGGTTTTGAAAATATGACCTTTTTTGATAAGATCTTCTCTTATCTCCTGATAGTTATATATCTCGCCGTTGAAAACGAGCACCTTTGAGCCGTCCTCATTGAGGATAGGCTGACTTCCGCCCTCAAGGTCGATTATGCTCAGTCTTCTGAAACCGAGTGATATGTCGCCGTCAACATAGTAATCGTCCTGATCGGGGCCTCTGTGTATTATTCTGTCCGCCATTTGACGGACTATTTTGTTATTTTCCTCATCGCTTAATTCATTGAGAAAGCCGACAAATCCGCACATAAATCTTTACTCCTTAACTTTCTTTCCGCATAGAACCACGCATTTTTTTGCCAACGCCTCCATAGCGTCAACGATATAGCTGTATTTTTTTGTCAGTCCGTTATCTTCGTTGATGACCGAAAGCTCGGTGCAGCCGAGTATCACGGCGCCGCAGCCCTTGCTTCTGAGGTTTTCAACGACCTGCATAAGTCTGCCGCAGTTGCCTTTTTTTCCGGCCTTGACCTCGTTATATATGATATCCATTACGGCTTTCTGATCGTCGCCGTCCGGGACCTCACATTCAAGCCCGCTTTTTTCAATGCATTTTTTATAAACGCCGCTCTGAACGGTCCCGTCTGTTGCGATAACGCCGATCTTTTTAACATCGGGCGTGTTTTTCAGAACATATCCGACCGCCGTTTCAATAATGCTGACGATAGGAATACCGATGTCTTTTGAAAATTTATCGAGAAAATAATGAGCCGTGTTGCAGGTTATAACCGCAAGATCGCAGCCCGCTTCCTCAAGCTTTTTAAAGCCGTCTTCTATGTAGGGCAGGGGATCAAGCTCGCTTTTTCCGAGGATATAAGCGGTCCTGTCCGGAATGAAGGTGTCGTTATAGACGACTGCGGGTATATGCTCCTGATCTGTTGAGGCGTCTGTATATTTCACCACAAGCTGCTGGAAATATATTGAGGCCAGCGGCCCGACGCCGCCGAGTATTCCTAAGGTTCTGGACTTCATCTGCAGCCCCTCATTTCTCTATTTTTCCGTAAACCGGCACGGAGGTTTTTTCCATCTTATGATATTTTCTGTATTGATTGAAATACGCCGCAACAACATAAAATCTTCTGACGGGGCTGAGATCTTTTTTATAATAAAGCGGATAGCTTATCTTCTTTTCTTTGAAAAGTCTGTTGACTCTTGCCGTCAGCTCTTTGTCGTGTTTTATATATCTCTTGAGTATTCCTTTGGGAACAACAAAGAAGAGATTTTCCTTGTCTGCGACTGTGTATTCAAGATCCTTGTGATAGATAAGATCGTCAACGATCCATTTGACCGTGTTGAAGCCGCTGCCGGTCACATAAAAGTTGCTTCTGCCGAGCCTGACGTTTATCTCAAAGAATTTATATTTTCCGTCGCGGCTGTCATACTTGATATCGAAATTGGCAAAGCCTGTGTAGCCAATATGCTCAAGAAACTTTGTTGCGTCAGCGACGATCTTTTCATCGACCTCGTTGATTATGGCGACCGGATTGCCTATGGCGGACGGAGTGTGATCTTCAAGAAGAACATGACCGAGAGAGGCGAACTTGACCTTTGCGTTTCTGTCGCAGTAGCAGGTGAGCACTCTCATATTTGTGTCGTCGCCGGGAATACAGTCCTGAATAAGAAATTTATAGTTATAGCTTGACTTTTCAAGTTTTTCGAGCATAGCCCTGAGGCTTGCTTCATCCTCAAAGCGAAAGACCTTCTTTTTGCCCTCAAACTGAGCGTAGTGATATAAAGCCGAGTTTGCGCACTTGGCGATCACGGGATAATCAAAATCAAATTTGAGATCGTTTTCCTCTCCGCAGTTATAAACATAAGTTTTCGGGTGATCTATTCCGAGCTCGTCGCATATTTCATAGAACTTATCTTTAAGCACTATCTTATTGAGCAGATCGACATCAATATAAGGAATAATATAATATTCGGAAAGCTTGTCCTTGTTTTCAATCAGCGCTCTGACATACCAGTCTCCGCAGCCCATGACGATAAGCTTCTTTTTGCCCTCGAATTCTTTGCCGATTTCGATGAGCTTTTCGATAAGTATTTCAGCCTTGTCGAGACCGGGGAAAACACGGTTTTCGCAAATTTTGCTTTCCGAGATTATTTTAGCCTGAAGGCGGCTGAGAACCAGGGATTTAATGCCGTATTCCTCATGAAACGAACGGGCAAGACTGTATGCGGTGATATCTGCGCCGAGAATAACGGGCATGAATTCTCTTTCAACAAGTTCCATTTTTTCTATCCCTTTCACACATTTAGAAAATTAGAAAATCAGTTAAAATAAATTATAGCACAAATAGGGTTAAAGTCAATCAGAAAAATGAATTTCATCAATATTGCTAAGACCGATGTATATATCCGAGGCTTTATCGAGCAAAAGGTCAATATAGCTCGGAATTCTGACGGCTTTGCTGTTGCTTTCAAGTCCGTCGCCGACGCTTATTGCAATGTACGCGCCGTTCTCATTGCTGCCGCAGACGCAGGCACCGCAGTGCAGACCGGCTATTCTCGAAAGCAGCTTCAGGTCTTGCTGAGCGATATCATTAAAAAAAACACTGTGATTATTATTGTCGCAACAGGCCAATAATACCGTAGCGGACGGTATTTTTTTGCACTGAAATTCTATGAGAGATCCGCCGCTTTCACTAAGCAGCGTTTCCGTCATCACGGTGACGGCCTTTGTTATCAGCTTATAGCAAAAAACGCAGCTGAGCCGTGGTCTGCTCTGAAAAGTCAGAACGATATCGCTCCCGCAAAGCAGCGTGTCGCAGGCAATAACGCAGTTACCGACTGCGTACCCGAAATCGGCCGGGGCAAATCTGAACATATCGCCGGCTCCGCCCATCAGAATATTCCGGCTGAGCTTTTCCATGTGGGCGTAGCAGCGGCTTATTATTCTTTTGGCTTCGCCATCGTGCTTTAATTCGTCATAGAGTCTGACTTCGTTTATCAGCTGATGCGTCAGATTCCTGATCAGCGTCTCATTTTCGGCAACCGGCGGCAGAGATATTATGGAGTTGAGCTTTTTTGAAAATGCCTCAAGCATTTTTACACCCCGAATGTCAGAATTTTTCGTCAGTATTATGCCCTTTTGCGCTCGTGAGAACGATATTTTGTTCAGATTAACGAAAGTTTACAAAATTGGTTAATTTTTTCACATGAAGTCTTGAAAAATACTGAAAAATGTAATAATATGTTATAGGCAAATTTATATAACCATCAATTCATAATCAAATTTTGGAGGTATTCAAAATGTCAGTTAAAGTTGCTATTAACGGTTTCGGCCGCATCGGTCGTCTCGCGTTCCGTCAGATGTTCGGCGCAGAAGGCTATGATGTCGTTGCTATCAACGATCTCACAAAGCCCTCAATGCTCGCTCAGCTTCTTAAATACGATACAGCTCAGGGCGGCTACTGCGGAAGAATAGGCGAAGGCCTTCACACCGTAACTTCAGATGATGAAGCAGGCACGATCACAGTTGACGGCAAGACCCTTACCATTTATAAGGAAGCCGACGCTTCAAAGCTCCCCTGGGGCGAGCTCGGCATTGATGTCGTTCTCGAATGCACGGGCTTCTACTGCTCAAAGGATAAGAGCATGGCTCATATCAATGCAGGCGCAAAGAAGGTCGTCATTTCCGCTCCCGCAGGCAAGGACCTCAAGACTATCGTTTACTCTGTCAATAACGACACTCTCACGGCTGACGATCAGATCATCTCAGCTGCTTCATGCACGACAAACTGCCTTGCACCCATGGCTAAGGCTCTCAACGATTTCGCTCCCATTCAGAGCGGTATCATGTCAACTATCCATGCTTACACCGGCGACCAGATGATCCTCGACGGTCCTCACAGAAAGGGTGACCTCAGAAGAGCCCGTGCCGGCGCTGCAAACATCGTTCCCAACTCAACGGGCGCTGCCAAAGCTATCGGTCTTGTTATCCCCGAGCTTAACGGCAAGCTTATCGGCTCAGCTCAGAGAGTTCCCGTTCCCACAGGCTCAACAACGATCCTTACCGCTGTTGTCAAGGGCGAGAATGTCACCGTTGAAGGCATCAACGCAGCAATGAAGGCCGCTTCATCAGAGTCCTTCGGCTACAATGAGGACGCTATCGTTTCTTCCGATGTTATCGGCATGAAGTACGGTTCACTCTTCGACGCCACTCAGACAATGGTCATCGACCTCGGCAACGGTCTCTATGAAGTTCAGGTTGTTGCATGGTATGATAACGAGAACTCATACACCTCACAGATGGTCAGAACCATCAAGTATTTCGCAGAGCTTAAATAATCTGATTGAAATAAAGCAGACCGCATCGCTTCCGCGATGCGGTATTTTTTAATTATTACCGGGGGAAAGTTATGTATTGCGATTTTCACACCCACACTTCATTTTCAAGCGACGGAAAAGCCGATCCCGAGCTTCAGATACTTCGGGCAATAGAGCTTGATATGAAAAAATTTTGCATCACGGATCACGAGGATATCGGCTATCCGCCGGAATACGGCCTGCCGTTCACCGTCGATATTGATAAATATTTCGATACTCTCAAAGCGTTGAAAGAAAAATACGCAGATAAAATAAGTGTACTTATCGGGATAGAGCTTGGCTTGCAGCCGCGTCTGACACAGGAGCAGGAGGCCTTCGTCCAATCGCGCGACTTTGATTTCGTTATCGGCTCTACTCACCTTGTCGGCGGCGAGGATCCCTGCTATCCCGGCTATTTCGGGCGATATTCCCAAAAAGAGGGAATAAGAAAATATCTTGAACAGGTCCTGAAAAACATAAAAAGCTTCAACGATTTTGATGTTGTCGGCCATATCGACTATATAGTGCGCTACACTGCGGATAAGGGCGCCGGCTATGATTGCGCCGATTTCAGAGATGTCACGGACGAGATATTGAAATACGCTGTCGAAAACGGAAAGGGCATTGAATGTAACACTTCAAGGCTTGGCTGCGGCCTTTTGCACTGCAACCCTCATGAGGATATCATCAGGCGTTACCGCGAGCTCGGCGGAGAAATAATAACATTAGGCTCCGATTCTCACACACCCGACACACTCGGGCATGAGTTCAGAAAAGCGGGTGAGATACTGAAAGAAGCCGGATTTAAATATTACACGGTTTTTGAAAAAAGAAAGCCGGAATTTCTAAAGCTTTAAACAAATGATCAGCTGAATCAAGCCACCGGCTCAACCGGTGGCTTGATTTATACTCTTTGCTGAAAGAGAAATCCGTCAAATGCCCAAATATCTGTCGGAGTGTTACAAAATTCATAAAAAAGTCAATAAATTAAGAACTTATTATGTGTAATCTTGACGAAAAAGATAAAAATTATCTAAAATTTTAATAAAATTCATTTAATATTTACCCAATAAAATTTATATATTAATATTTTCTATTTATAATATTTCGTATATTCGATTTGTGTCGAATAACAAAACACATTTGCCCTGCAATGCGTTATTGTTAAAAGCTGCGGCACGGCAGAAGAAGCAACACCCTTATCGTGCAAAAATATGATGAAAATAAACTAACGGAGGAATTATCTATGGTACCTGAAGCCGGCAATCTTAATTGCTATGAGTATCTCAAAAAAAGCACATCCATTTTCGGCGATGTCTACATGATGCAGCATTTCGGTGTAAAGTATATGAAATCGAAAATCTTCGCTGATATCGAAGCGCTTGCTGCTTATTTCAAATGCGATCTCGGACTGAACAGGGGAGATGTTTACACCGTGTTTATGCCCACCACCGTTCAGAGCATAATAGCTTTTTACGCTTTGAACAAGATCGGTGTTATCGCTAATTTTGTGCATCCGCTCATGTCCACCGAGTTTCTGAAGGAAACGATCAACGATGTTCATTCAAAAGGCGTCATGGTGCTTGATATATTATCGAAGGATCACGCCAAAACGATCAACGAAAGCGGTTTGCCGTGTCTCGTCTGTTGCAGCTCGGACTATTCAAAGGGCGTCAAACGCTTCGGCACTAAGCTCGGCGAGGGAATCGTCAAGGGTGTTTTCCCGAAGATAAAGAAGGCAACGTATTATAAAAATGCGATCAGAAGACACAGGGAATGTCCGGGCCTCAGTGAAAATGCCGACGATATTGCGGTTTATCTTAACGGCGGCGGTACGACCGGCAAAAGCAAGACAATAAAGCTCACTTCACGGGCAATAAATGAGTTCGTATACAGAGTATCCGATCTCGACGAAATACATATCCCGGGCGAAGAAGCGGAGATAGTCGTTCTTCCGATGTTCCACTGCTTCGGTCTTTGCCTCGGCGTTCATATGGCAATGTGTAACTCGGCGAGAATAATCCCGATGATGCAGTTTGACGCGAGACTTTTCAATAAGCTGATGAGAAAGAATCTTGTCGTCGGCTTCATGGGAATACCTCTGATGTTCCAGAAGCTTATGAAAGAGAAGCATTTTGACGGTCCGTGGCTCAAAAATGTTCGCCTTATGTTCTGCGGCGGTGATGATGTTTCGGATTCTTTCCTTGATGAATTTAACTCGTACTTTGAAAAATGGGGAGCAGTGGGAAGACTCAGACAGGGCTACGGTCTGACCGAAGCCGCTTCAGCCTGCTGCACAAACACTAACTGGGATAATCGCCCCGGATCTATCGGCAAGCCTCTCAGAGGCGTCGATATCGAGATATGGGACGACGACCACAAAAAAGTTCCCAACGGAACAATCGGCGAAATAGCTATTTCCGGACCGACGATTATGGCAGGCTATTATGTTGACGGCGGCGAAGACGATCTCGGCCTTTATACCGATGAAAACGGCAAAAAGTGGGTCCTCAGCGGCGACCTTGCTTATTACGATGACGACGGCTATCTCTTCTTCTCGGGCAGAAAAAAGAGAGTTATCATTATAGCCGGCTATAATGTCTATCCGAATGACATTGAGAAAATGCTCGTTGAAAAGCTCGATTTTGTCAGAGAAGCCTGCGCTGTTCAGGCGTGGCACGGAGAAAGATCGGTTATAAAGCTGTATGTTTCACTCAAGAAGAAGGGCGACGAGGAGGAATATAAACGCCTGATAAGAGAAGCCTGCGAGAGCAACTTCTCGAAGTTCTCTGTTCCGAGAGAAATCGAATTTCTTGATGAGCTGCCGCAGACGCCGCTGATGAAGATAGACTTCATGAAGCTGACGGAGATGGCAAAAGACAGCGATATAAAGGCTGCAGTTTCCGCATAATAAACTCACTGTGCGGTTGTTGATATAAAACATCTTCTGACATTAAGCAACAAACCATATCGGCTCTGTCGGCGGGGGCTTCGGGATCGCCGCCGACAGAGTACCCTCTTCGCCGGCGAAAATCGGGATAAAACAAATATATTTTATAGGCAGTAAGTAGTTATTCTCTATTTACATATCAAAAATTGTATGATACAATAAATAAATGTTAAAAACTGAAAGAAGGATTGAGATGATAGGAATCGGAAAATGGCACGGAAGTGTTAAATCAAAGATATTCACGGGCGAAGTCGATGTTGAAGTTATAGACAACAACGGCGAATACGCTTTCGATATCAAATTACCCGATAAATTCGCAGGCGTTAAATTTGAGTATTACGACATTGTCGAAAAGGGAAACACACTCACCTGCAAGGGCAAGTGCTCCATGCTTCCCAAGCTCACAATTAACGCTGAGGTTACCTTTGACGGCGACAACATGACTGCAAAGCTGACAACGCCGCTCATGCCCGGAGCGATCAAGATCAACGACGGGCGAAGAGTAGGCTGATAAGGAGATATAAAAAATGGTAAAGCTTAATGTGTTATTATGCAAGGGCTGCGGCTATTGCATAAAGTTTTGCCCGAGGAATGTTCTTGAGATGGGCAAAGAGAGAAACAAAAAAGGACATTTTTATCCCGTCGTTGCCAACGAGGATAAATGTACAAGCTGCGCTGTCTGCGCTGCTATGTGTCCGGAAGCGGCGATTGAACTGCCGCCGAAAGAATAAGGGGAGGGTGAACCATGGAGAAAAAGTTTATCAAGGGCTGTGAAGCTATTGCGGAGGCTGCCGTCAGAGGCGGCTGCAGATTCTTTGCAGGTTATCCCATCACCCCGCAGAATGAGATTCCCGAATATCTTTCGTGGAGACTTCCTGAGGTCGGCGGCGCGTTCGTTCAGGGCGAAAGCGAGGTCGCTTCGGTCAACATGGTCTACGGTGCGGCTTCGACCGGAACGAGAGCAATGACCAGCTCCTCCGGCCCGGGCATCAGCCTCAAAGCCGAGGGTATTTCTTATCTCGCTGCGGCTCAGCTCCCGGCGCTGATAGTCAATATCAGCAGAGGAGGCCCCGGTCTCGGCTCCATTCAGCCGGCTCAGTCTGATTATCTTCAGGCGACAAAGGCTCTCGGCCACGGCGGCTTCCACGCAATGGTCTTTGCTCCGGCTACGCTTCAGGAAGCGGTTGATCTTACATACAACGCTTTTGAATACGCCGAGAGAGACAGAGGCCCCGTAATGATTCTCATGGACGGCTGCCTCGGCGCTATCATGGAAGAAGTCGAGCTGCCCCCGATGAAAGAAGTGACAAAAGAGGGTACGAGCAGCTGGAATCTTTCAAGAGAAGGCTGCCCGAACAGACCTCCGAGATGCGTCACGCCTATTCTTCCGGAGCTTGCGCTTGAAAATCTGAACAGAATGAAGGGTAATCTTTATAAGAAGTGGCAGGAAGAAGATGTCAAGGTCGAGCACTTCATGCTTGATGACGCTGAATTTGTCGTTGTTGCATACGGTATTGCCGCAAGAGTGGCGAAAGAAGCTGTTATTGAGCTTCGCGCTAAAGGCGTCAAAATCGGAATGATCCGCCCGATCACAATTTATCCGTTCCCGAGAAAGAGCCTTTCCGAGCTTGACTATAACAAGGTCAAAGCTATCATTGATATTGAAATGACTATTCCCGCTCAGATGCGCGATGATATCGAGCTTCCCGTTCAGGGCCGCTGCCCGGTCTATGAATACGGCCGCTCAGGCGGTGTTCTGCTCGATGACGACGGCGTATATCAGGCGATTGAAAAGATAGTAAAGGAGTGTGACTGATAATGGCAGAGTATACAAGACCTCATTCGCTGATGCCGACTCCCACAGGCTATTGCCCGGGTTGTCTGCATCCGCTTGCGACCAAGCTCGTGGCTGAAGCCATCGAGGAGCTCGGTCAGAACGATAATGCGCTTAATGTCATTTCGGTCGGCTGCTCGGCGCTCAATTTCTTCTCATGGAGAGGCGATATGATCGGCGCGGCTCACGGAAGAGCTCCCGCTGTTGCGACCGGAATCAAGCGTTCTCAGCCGGACAGGCTCGTTTTCACCTATCAGGGCGACGGAGACCTTGCGGCAATCGGCTTCGCCGAGATTATGTCTGCGGCTAACAGAGGCGAGAATTTCACCGTTGTTTTCGCAAACAACCAGACCTACGGCATGACGGGCGGTCAGATGGCTCCCACAACGCTTATAGGCCAGAAGACGACAACAACGCGCTACGGCAGAGATCCCAAGACCACAGGTTATCCGCTCAAGATGTGCGAGCTTATCTCGACTCTTGAAGCGCCGGTCTTTGTTGCAAGATACGCCCTCAATTCTCCCAAGGGAGTTTTGGACGCAAGAAAGGGAATCAAAAAAGCGTTCAGAATGCAGCTTGAAGGAAAGGGCTTCACCTTCATCGAGCTTTTGACAAACTGCCCCACTAACTGGGGACTTGCACCGCTTGACACACTGGAATATATGAACACGAACACTATTCCTTATTTCAAGCCGGGAGTTTATAAAGATGTGGAGGCGGCGAAATAATGAAAAAATCATTTATATTCTCAGGCTCCGGCGGACAGGGTATCATGAGTGCGGGCATCATGCTGGCGCACACAGCAATAGATATGCATAAGCATTCAACATATCTCCCCGAATACGGCCCCGAGCAGAGAGGCGGCAGCGCAAAATGCACGGTTGTTATCAGCGACGATGAAATAGTGTCTCCGCTTCCCAAAAAGTGCGATAATCTTATCGTTATGAACGAGCAGGCTTATAAAAAGCACCAGTCTTGCCTTAAAGCCGGCGGACTTCTTCTGATAAATTCAAGCCTCGTCAAGGCTGAAAATGTCAGAACAGATGTGAAGGTTATTGCAGCCGATGTTGACGATATAGCCCTTGAGCTCGGCAATGTCAAGGCAGCGAATATTATTCTTATCGGAATACTCATCGGCGCGACCGGAATCGTCAGCAAGGATATTTTCGCTCAGAGTCTTGAAGAAAAATTCAAAAATAAAAAGCCGGAAATCCTGCAGCTGAATATGGCTGCTCTTGAAAGAGGAATAGAGATTGGCAAAAAACACGCTAAATAATTAAAAGGAGAAATAGAAAATGCCGAAATACACATTTGATAACACTTTCGGAGAGCTTATGGAAGACCCCCAGGTTATGGAGATCGTTATGGATCTTTGCCCGGAGCTTCTCAATCACCCCATGAAGGATGCTGCAATGCAGATACCCGTTAATGTCGGGCTTCCGTTCATTGAGGGAATGTTCCCCGAGGAGACGATCGAAGAATTCAGACGCAGACTTGAAGCTATTGAGTAATTATCCTCTACATAAGCTAAACAGTAAGCACGGAGCGTTAAGCTCCGTGCTTACTGTTTTATTAATGTCTTTAGACAGTTTTGCTCAGAGAGCAAAACAAACAACCACCCGCTATGCGGGTGCGCATTGAAGGTTATACCAAAAAAATCTCCAGTCTGGTACAATAAGGTGTTCAAGTCTATTGTAGAAGGAAGGAGATT
>JAQXMC010000021.1 GCA_029012445.1 Oscillospiraceae bacterium | reverse complement strand
TATCCTGCTGACCAGAAAAGACGGCACCCAAGATATCTATGACGCTTTCGGAACATATATAATGTGCATGACCGATTTCTACGGTCCTCTCGGCAAAACGCCCGACGGCGGCTATTACTACCGAAGCAAAGACAACAAATTTGTCGTCCGCTCCCACAGCCCGAGAAACGATTTCGAGCTAGATCTCAATGACAGAAAAACGGCTGAATTTTCTCTCTACTCCTACGACTCCAGATATGTGGCGTTCCTCTGCAGCGACGATAAGGGAGAAAATGAATTTTTCAGAGTATATGACCTTGGCACAAAGGAGATCGCTTTTGACTCCCTGAAGGCTTTTGAGAGCTATTCGGTCGGCGGAAAGACATTTTACAGCGTTGTTACCGACGACGAGGCTAAGCTTTTAGCCTCCGACGGCTCGGAGCTTATAAAGCTCAACAGCGATGAAATTTTCTGATAAGGAGAAGATAATATGAAAAAAATCACAGCTTTGATTCTTGCCGTGTGCCTTCTCTTTCTGACGGGCTGCACATTCTCAATAGATAATAACAGCTTCAAGTTCACAAATGAGAATTTTCCGAAAATGGGCGGGTCGCCCACAGCCGCCGAATTGGGCAAGGCGATAACGGCAACCGCTCTCGGCGTCAAAAGAAGTGATGCCGAAGCTATTGTCGGCTTCGGCTCAACAACAGCCGACAGCTACAAGGCTCTCTGCGACGGGAAGCTTGATATACTTATCGCTTATGAACCCGACGCTCAGACTGAGAAATACATTAATAAGAGCGGCAAGGTCCTCGAAATGTCGCCCGTCGCAACGGACGCTCTCGTGTTTATATGCTCGGAAAAAAACAGTGCCGACTCACTCACTCTTAATCAGATATCGGGCATCTACACAGGCCGGATAAAGAACTGGAGCGAGGTCGGCGGAAGCGACGGAGAAATACTGCTCTATCAATGCAAAAAGGGCAGCCCCGAGCAGGAACTTTTTGACAGAGTGGTGAACCTCGGCGACAGGCTCACGGTCGCCACAAACGATGTCATAATGAGCTCAGGCTCGCAGTTTATCAAAGCCGCGGCAAAATATGACAACAGCGAAAATGCGATCGGCTATGCGCTTTATAATCAGCTATATATCGACGGTATAACAGGAGGCAACTCGGCGACTGTCAAGATGTTCTCTGTCGGCGGAGCGCTCCCAAGCAAGGAAACGATCGAAAGCGGTGATTATAAGCTGACCGAGGATATCTATGTCGTCATCAGAAAAGACGCTCTGAGCGGCAGCCCCGAGCGGGTGCTCTATAACTGGATATGCTCGCGGCAGGGAAGCGAGGTCATAGCTAACGAGAATTATCCTATCGTTCAGCAGTGAACACGAATGACATCAGCGGAGCGCTTTCAGACAAAAATCAGACACATTTATATACAGACTTAGGCGGCGGACGCAGGAATGCGTCCGCCGCCGTTCGCTTTTATTTGCAGAACACATGGTTTCCTATCGTCGTCACGATAGGCCTTGACAGCATCCATTTGTTGCTTGTCTTTGCGGGATTATAATAATATATCGCTCCGCCTGTCGGATCCCAGCCGTTGATTGCGTCCTGAGCCGCTTTTCTTGCCGAAGCAGCCACATCGGCGTACCAGTTGCTGTCGGTCACTGCGTCAAACGCTCCGCTCTGATAGACAACGCCCGCGATCGTGTTCGGAAACGAGGCGTGTGAAACTCTGTTGAGAACGACCGCTCCGACGGCGACCTGCCCTGTGTAGCTTTCGCCTCTGGCTTCAGCCGAAATTATTTTGGCAAGCAGCTCAACATCGGAATTTGAATATTTTGACGACGAAGAAGACGAGCCGCCGAGTCCGAGATAAAGCAGTGTTTTGGGGCCGGCGATCCCGTCGACGCCTATGCCGCAGTTCTTCTGAAACGCCTTGACCGCCGACTGCGTGCCGACGCCGTAGATGCCGTCAACGCTGCCCGTATAAAATCCGAGGCTTTTCAGCTTTTTCTGTATCGCTCTGACTTCATCTCCGCGCGAGCCGAGCTTTGACAGAACGGCGACGCCCTCCGGCTGTTTCGACTCCCTCTCATTAACGGCGAGCGCGGCAGTCAGCGCCACCGCCAAGACCAGAACGAGACACAGCCAGCACTTTTTCAGCATTTTTTTCTTTTTGTCGGTTAAGTAATGCATATTCTTCCCTCCGCACCTATTATGCCCGAAACGGCGCAAAAAATCAGGCCGAAAACGCCGGTCTAAGGTACGCTTTGGTGAGAGCTGAACGAAGTCACTTCACGGCTTATAAATTTTTATAAAAAGAAAGCGCCGGACCGTTTGATCCGACGATTTGCTTATCAGCTGAATTTTTTAATGAAGAAATAGGCGATCTTATCGAAAAGCTGACCGAAGAAACCGATCACGACATTTTGCTCATCAAACTCCGAATCGACAAGAAAACCGATCGTTTTGCCCAGAATCTCATTTGTCGCTATGTAGCAGGTGTACTTGTATTTATACTCGGCTCTGACCGTCGCTTTATATCTGCCTGTGTCTTTGTTATAGCTGACCTTGGTCACGACCGTCTGACCGGTTATGTCGTTGGGCAGGCCTTCGAGTATCATTTTGGATTTCGCCGCCGTCAAGGCTATCTTTTCCGCGTCATCGTAGCAGAACTCACTTGACTGAGTCTGAGTTTTTTCTGTCTGAGAAGCTGTTTCGTCTCCTTCGGCAAACGCCGGCAGAGCAAGCGGTAACAGCATCAGCAATGCAAGAAAAACAGAAACGATTTTTTTCGTATTTGTCATGAGAAACCTCTCCTTATAACGCACAAATTAAAATATCTGTTCTTTCGGGAGTAGTATAGCATACTTATCGGAAATTTTCAACTGTTATTTTGGCGATAACTGACCAAGGCGAAAAAACAGCGGCGGGCAAATTCCCGCCTGCTCAGACTGTCGATAAAGGCGCCCGAACGCATAAGAATAAAAAAGCATAAGAAAATGTCCGATTATTTCAAACACAAACCGCAAACTGTTTCAGCGGCACGGTGTTGAGCTGTGTCACCGAAAGCTTATATGCTTGGCAGTTTTTCGGTCTCGGAGTACCTTTGTACGCCTATCGACCGAAGAAAATGCCATCGGTCATCCATTCTCGCCAGTCTCACAGCTTGTCGAAAACTTTTTCGACAAGCTGAAGCGGCGGGCAAATGCCCGCCGCTATATCTTTGTCAGATATTATTTATAAATTTTCTCACATTCGCCGCAGCTGCAACAGGTGTAATTCTTATTGAACAGCGTTCTGATGAGCTTGTTGAAGAATCTTCTGATTTTTCCGAAGAAGCCTGATGAGTGGCAAATACATCTGCAAACAATCTTTTCGAATGAGAGATTGACTGAACCGGAGCCGTCCTTGATGACAAGCGTTCCGTCGGCATCGTTGTAGCCCGTCTTTGTGACCTTGACGGTGTATTCGCCGTCCTTGAGTCCGTCGGGATTCGAATCAACGTCATATTTCGGGAACAGCGCCTGACCTTTTTCGTTGGTCACTGCCGTCATAGTCTGGAGATTGCCGATATAAAGCTGAACGGTTGCTCCCTCGACCGGGTTACCGTCAGTGTCTTTGACGGTGACGACTATCGCGTTGACATTCTGGTTATAATTAACTGTCTTTTTCCACTCAGCGCCGCATCTGCTGCACCTGTAAACTATCGTGAGCTTGCCGTTCTCTTCGGTTCTGCTGACTTCGATATATTCGTGTCCGAGAGCCGGAGCCGTGTACTGCGTCCAAGTGTATCCGCAGTCTCTGCACTTATATGTTGCTTCCGCAGGAGTGGTGCAGGTAGCGGCTTTGACATCAAGGCAGTCTGCGCAATCGGAGTGCTTGACCTCGCCGAACTTAGCGTAAACGACTATGTTAGCTTTGACATTGTCAATTGGGAATGTCACTGCTGCGCCGTCGGCGTCAACCCAACCTGTGAATACATAGTGGAACACGCTGTTCTCGGTTCTTGTCGGCGTCTCTGCCGGAGCCTGAACCGAAGCGCCGTCCTCAACGATTGCAGTGCTGAGGATCTTAGTTCCTGTGTGATTTCTGAAAGTTACATAGTAGGTCTTTACGCCGGGCTTAGCCGTGTAAACTGTGTAGTATGTTACATCAGCCGTAGCATTCGGGATAGCTGAGCCCGCATAAACGGGAACTGAGCTGTCGCTCGGCGATGTTGACCAGCCGTTAAAGGTGTAGCCCGAAACGATGGGATCTTCGGGAGCTGTGACAGCTTCATCATATCCATAGACCGTCTCGCTGAGAGTCTCTCTTGACAGCGTGTTGACGAATCTGACTGTGAATCGAACATCTGTCTCGGTGATGACAGCGACAAGAGTAATGTCGGAATCAACTGTCAGCGGGAAGGTTGCCTCCTCACTGCCGAGCATCCACTTGACTTCTTTCTTCTTTGAAGGATCGGTCGAAGTGAGATCGATCGTGGGCAGATCGCTCTTTCTGAGCTTAGATCCCTTTTCAAGTGTCATCTCGCTGGTTTCGCCATTGACAACGAAGGTTATCTTGCAGGCGTCGCCGACTATCTGAGCGGGATCGTCATAGCTGTATCCGCAGCCCTTTCTTGTGCAGGTGTGGGTTGTTATCGTAACTATCTTCCCGTCCTGAAGTTCGGTTCTGGTCGTGATCTTAAATGCGTGTCCAAGAGCGGGAAGCTCGATCGTCTCAATTTCCTTTCCGCAAATGTCGCACTTCTTCGTTCTGCTGCCCTTTTCGGTGCAGGTCGCCTGTACCGTTGACCATGTTGCCGAATGAGCTTCGGGATCAACTGCGATGGACTTTATGAACAACTCGCCGCAAAGTGAGCACTTATAAACGCCTTCGCCCTCGTCTTTGCAGGTTGCGCTCTTGTTGATCTTGACGAGAGTGTGAACTCCGCCCTCATGGTTGAGCTTTGCTTCGCCTGTTGCTTCTCTTTCGGTCTTTTCGCCGCAGACTGAGCAGACCTTATATTTATAGCCGTCCGCCGAGCAGGTCGGTGCAACGATTATATATTCGCCGTAGCTGTGACCTGTTGCGCTGATCTTGATTGTTTCAGCAAGCCGGTCGGCAGCGATCTCGGTGTTGCCGTTCTCATCAGCGAAGAACTTCTTGCAAACGGAGCACTCATAATATTCTTTTGAGCCGTCCTTTGTGCAGGTTGCCGCAACAGCCGCATGCTTTGTCATTGTGTGTGAGCCGGTGGCTTTGATAACCTCGGGTGTTGCAGCGGGATCAATTTCACCGCAGCGTGTGCAGCAGGCGATCTTTTCACCGTCTTCAACGCAGGTCGGTTCCTTAGTGACCTTAACGCCGGAGTAATCATGGCCAAGGGCAGGAACTTCGACCTTGACTGCCGATCCGCAGATCTTGCAGTTTCTGATCTCTTCGCCCTTTTCGGTGCAGGTGGCTGCCTTGACGGTTGAAACAAGGACACCGTCCTTAGCGTCATGAGCGTTTCTGTCGACCGGAATAGCTTCAGTGTATTTGTGTTCGCCGTTCAGGCACTGATACTCAATCACGCCCTCCTCCTTACAGGTAGCAGCCTTTATAACCGTACCTGCGTCGTCATCGGCGTGTTTGTGACCGAGAGCCGGAACTTCGACTGTGTTGGTCTTGTCGCAGCCGTTGCACTGGAAGGTCTTTGAACCGGCCGTTTCACATGTCGGTGCGACATAGAGATCAGTGAGCTCTACCGTGTAATCATGCTCGCCGGTAGCGGGAATGACCTCGTTTTCAAAATAATCGCAGCGTGTGCAATATTTATATGTATTACCGTCCGTTGCGCAGGTGGCGGGTGAGCTCTTTTCTTCATCGACAACGAGATCGTGGCCGAGAGGATCGATCGTTACAGCTTCTTTCTTATCGCCGCAGATCGTGCATTCTTCATGCTTTGAGCCGGCCTCTGTGCAGGTTGCTTCTTTGTCTGTAACGAATACATAGTTATGCTCAAGAGCCGTGAATCTTTCTTCCTTTTCTATGGTAGCGTCACAGCGTGAGCACTTGTAGGAGTAAACTGCGTTCTTTCCGCAGCTGGCCGGTGTGACGGGCTCATCGCTCTTGACTGAGTAATCATGAGCTGCAAGCTCGGGATAGGTTGTTTCGGTCGCGCCGCAGACCTCGCACTCCCAGACGCTGTAGAAGTGACCTTCTGCGTCAGCGCCCGTGCAGGCGTCGGCGGGAGTAACATTCTTAGTGAACTGATGCGGGAGCTTATCAATAGTTGTTTCATTGAACTTTTCGCCGCAGACAGAGCAGATATCATAGTCGTAGCCGGCTTCCGTGCAGGTTGCGTCCTTATGAGCGTGCTGTGCCTCATCGGCAGTGTGTCCCGTTGCGTCATAACCCTCTGTTTCGAGGATCCAGAGATCGCATCTGCTGCAGGTCGTCAGTTTATATCCGCCCTTAGTGCAGGTCGGAAGAACCTCTTTGACTGTCTCGTCGTGGCCGAGAGCCGGAATTTCCTCAACGCTGCCCTCCTGTTGTGTGCCGCAGACGCTGCATCGGATCGACTTTGAGCCTTTCTCTGTGCAGGTCGGTTCGACATCTGTCGTCGCTTCTGCGTTCCATGTGTGCTCAGTCATCGGAATTTCTTCTGACTCGGTTGTTTCGCCGCAGATCGCGCACTTCTTATGCTTTAAGCCTGTTTCAGTGCAGGTAGCTTCTTTATCTATTATATAATCGCCGAAGCTGTGGGCGCCCGCCGCTGTCACAACAACGGGTAATGATTCATTGCCCGCCATGTCGCTTGCGGTTATTCTGTATGTGCCGTTGGGAGCGATAATTGAATAGCCTGCCTTATAATCGGAGTCACCGATATCGGCTGATGTGTATTCAGTGTCGGGAATAACTTCATATTCGCCGTTGTCATTGAGCTTTTCGACCTTGACGCTCTTGAGCTCAAAGTCTTCCTTAATGCCGAAGAAGATGCTTTCGCAGTTGCTGACTGTCTCAACAACGGGTTTCGTAACATCAACATTGAGCACTGCCGTTGTGAAGCTGAATTCTCTGTCAGTATAATCAACTATCGTGACCGTGAGCTTCTTGCCTGCGAAATCGGAGGGAAGCTGGAAGTTCACATTAGCGTCAACATCATATTCGTCAAAGCTTGCTTCCGTGTAGTCGCCGACTGTTTCGCCGTCAACCCAAGCGTACTTGATGGTTTTGATTCCCTTGCCGGCGGTTGCATCGTTGTGGAAGTCAGCCTGACCGAGATCTCTGGCAACAATGTTGACAAGCGAGTCGCTTCTGACATATGCCGTTGTGTCGGTTGCTGCGCCGGGCCAGGTGTAACCGCCGATAAAGGCGATTCCGGTCGGGGCCTGATCATCGATGAGAAGCGCAGTCTCTCTCGTTTCTCTGTAAGAGCACTTTGTGCAGAAATGCTCATCCTCGCCCGCTGTCTGATAGTTCTGCTCGGTCACTGTGAACCAAGGACCGAAAGTGTGAGTCTCTTTTTTGAAGCTGACATATATCTCGTTCGTTGAGCCGACCGTGTATTCGGCGGCACCGTTTTCGACTGTTACCGCAACCGAATCATCAGCAACATTCTTGAAGCTGTCGATGACATAGTGTCCGTCGGCCACGGGATTCTTTGTGTATGAAAGCGGGATCTCGACCGTGGCACCATAAGCATTGCCGTAGATCTCATCAAGAACCGTGGTCTTATCCTCGTTGTAGATCTTGATTGTGAAGCTCTTTGAAGCGTATCCGAACTTTGCGACATAATATGCGTCGTCTTCTGTTGCGGGAGTGCCCTTCTGGAATTTGAGCTCGTTGCCGTCAGCGTCAGTCTTTATAACGCCGTTCTCATCGCACTGATACCAGCCGAGGAAGCCCCAGTTATATGCTTCTCTGGGATAATTCGTTTCATCCCAGACTTCGGGCTCGGCGCACTGCGGCTTGGTCGAGGGGATCGATATGATTCTCTCATAAAGATACTTTGTGACTGTGTCTTTGAAGCCGGTCTGGTTTGCGTCGGTCGGAACGAGCCAATGAACATTATATGTAACAGCGCTCGTTTTGTATGTGGCCTTATAAATTACGGCTTCGGTGACCGTAGTCTCCGGGTTGATGTTCGGTGACCAGCCTGAGAACTCATATCTATACTGCTTGGTCGTTTCGGGGATTGAACCCAGAACTAAGTCGACAAGGCCGTTGTCGTTGATATACTTCTGAATATTCGTGCCGTATTCAAGGTCGGCGCTCCGGACAGGAGTGCTTGTTTCAACGGTGGGATCGGTCTCGTCAAAGGTCTGACCGTTGACATCATAGAATTTAACTGTGTATTTTCTTATCTGTCTCTCAAATACCGCCGTGTATGTTTCGTCGCCTGAAACGGTGAGGACTTCATCCTTGGCGTGGAAAACGCCCTTTGAATCCTCCCAGCCTGTGAAAGTGTAGGCGTATTTGGCTGAAGCTTCTTTATCTGCGACGGCCGGAGGAGTGAGAACATCGCCTGCGACATAGTCCTTGCTCGTTGCGGGTGTTGCTTCTTCTCCGTCAGCGCCGGGGATCATTATCACATTGCCGTCCTCATCGCAGAAAGTGACCTCGTAGTAATTAAACGAATCATAGACCGCATAGAATGTCGGGTTGTTAAGATCGTTGATCGTGTAGCTTGTGTAGGCATCGCCGGTGCCCTCTTCATTGAGATACCAGCCTTTGAAGCTGTATCCCGTCTGTCCCTCGCGGGGCTTTTCAGGCGTGGCGCCGATAGTGACATCGAAGGTGTCGCCGTAGTTGTGAGTCTCTTCCTTGACAAGCTCGCCGTTATTATAATAGTATGCCTTATAAACAATATCCTTTTCCTCATATGTTGCCCAGACTTCCAGATCGTTGTGAAGCTGAACATTTATGGCGAGGTTACTTCCGAGAGCCATGCCGCTGTCGGGGGTCGTTTTGCCTTCAGTCGCAGTCCAGCCTATGAACTCATAGGTCTTGGGGACTCCGTTCTTGGTGGCGTTGTATGACTTCGGATTGGGAATACCGAGGTTGAAATACTTGAGACAGGTCGTGTCGGCGTTCTTTGTTGTGGTCGTCTGCCATGCGCCGCTTGCGTCTTTATAGTGGAGAATTATCTCGCACTGCTTATATGACGCAACATAGACAGGATATAACTTGATATTATCTTTAAGGAAGTAGCTGAAGCTGCCGTCGTCAGCCGAAAGGAAGGTCTTTCCGCTGACCTTTTCTTCAAGCTTTTCGCCGGGAGCGACAATAACATCAGCGGGAGCCGTTCCGTCGTCTTTTTCAACGATCCAGCCGGCGAACTTGAACGAATATCCGTCGTCTCTGCTTTCATCAGCCTTTGAGGGGTCGGCCGGGAAAGCAACATTGCTTCTGTAAACGCCGCTGCCGTTATTGACTTGAGAGCCGTTTTCATAGAATTTATATGTATATGTCTTAGGAGTGCCCGTTGTGTATTCTGCTATAAACTTCAGAACAGAATTCGGATTAAGCGAATTGAGCGTTGCGTCCGGGTCAAGCTCTTCGCCGGTATCCCAGTTCACCCAACGCTCAAATGTGTAGCTCTCGACAGAGCCGGAGCCCGGTCTTGTCGGGTTAGTAGTGGGAACATACTGCCCGATATTATTGCCATATTTACCGTCAACAGAATAGTACGGCTGACCGTCATAGTTATAGAAAGCAATCTTGTTGACTAATTTCCACTGAGCATATACTGTCGTATAGTCCGTTATGTAAGACGATGAGGTTATCTTGTCGCCGCCCTCATTATTCCAATACATTCCGTCGAAGAAATAATTGAATCTGTAACCGTCGGTCGGGAAATTATTGCCTATAGCCTTTTTATAATAGGAATCATAGGTTTCCGCTACGCCTTCAGGGAGGAATTTTGCAGTCAGGTCGTCCCCGGCATTAATATTGAATGTCCACCTGTATTTCGGGTTTTCAATGGTTATCGTTGCATAAGCGCTTGAATAGAGAGTACCGTATTTCGCAAAAGCATAGACCTTTGCTTTTGAAGTGCTGTTTTTGGCAACATACTCTTTTAACTCTGTTGTATCAACAACCGTTACGGTGCCTTTATCGGAAGCAGAAGAATTATCATTGGTGTTTGATGCAGTCAATCCGTTGATCGAAAGCTGGCTGCCGCTTCTGCTTGTATTGTCATAAAATACATAGCTTGCCGGCTCATACCATGAAACGCCGTATTGATCTTTGACTGTTGAGCCCGTGCTGAAAGTTGCGGTCGAAGTGGCGGCGTTTGTTCCGCCCGGGACGGTGAGGCTGACAGCGCTGGGCGCGGTCCAGCTGATAGAGCTGGCCTTGGGATATTTGCTCGATGCAACCGTGAGCGTCTTTGTTCCCGCGTTCGTGCCCCACTCATAAGAATAGCTCTGAACATTACCTACTTCTGTGTCGTTGACATAGAGATAGATATATGCGTCCATCTTTCTGTGAGTTATTCCTCCGCCGAATGAATACTCATATGTCAGCTTTGTCGGGAAAGAGTCGTATGATACACTGTCAATCCATGTTCTTGTGCCATTGAAGTTAATATACATATCGCTCTTGTTGACAATAACGGTTTCGGTACCCTTACCGTTCTTGTCTTTTCCGTAGATCTTAAGCACACCCTTGTCCCAGCCGCCGGTGTTGTTGCTGCTTACGACCTTTACGGTTATCTTATAGCTTCCCGCCTTAGCCGCGTCGGCTTTGAAAGTGAACATTTCGGGCGCAAACACGAAGCATGAAAGCACCATCAGAAATGACAGGAAAACCGACATGGTCTTCTTAAAATATTTCTTCATAAAATCCGCACTCCTTTTCAGAATAAAAATTTTATTAAAATAATCTATGTGAAACCCACGAAATATTTATGGGTGTGAAACGGATGTCACGGTCCGCAGACAGCCGGCGTACCGCCTGAAATGCGAAAACCGGAATTATTTCTGTTTTTGTGTCGTTACCCGCAACAAGGCAGAATAAGACACTTTTAATCGGTATCATTATATCATTTTTGTTGCAACAGGTCAACGAAAAGTTATCCGAAATCATGCTTATTTCAAAATTTTGTATTAATTGAATAATTTTTAAGCCCGGATTTTGTGTAAAATTACAAAAGCCTTGTGTCTTTTTCCGGCTTATATACAATATATATTGTGTTCGTTTTCCGGCTTGCTTTCAGGTCGGAAATACTGACGGTTGCAAAACGCCGGTCCATGGTGTATAATTGCAATAAACACATTTCAGCCGCTCTGCGGCGCAAGGAGAAAACAAATGAAAAGCGGCACCAAAAAAATCGTTGTCGCCGTCTGTCTCGCCGTTATAATAACAGGCTCATATTTTCTGATAAAGCCTCACGGCTTCGTCAGATATGTGACGGACAGCGCTTTTGAATACACCGAGTCGGGCGGCGGACTTATCCTGACAAAATACACCGGCGGCGAAGAAAACCTTATTGTTCCGTCGAACATAGACGGAAAGCCTGTTCTGGCTCTTGAGGGAACTTTCTGCGCAAACATCAGTCTGAAAAATGTCCGGATTTCAGAGGGCGTGCTCTCGGTCGATTATATGGCGTTCTGGCACTGCGTCTCGCTTGAGAGCGTCGAGCTGCCGGACAGTCTTGAGACCGTCGGTCACGCGGCGTTCGACAAGTGCATCTCCCTGAAAAAAGTCACCGTCGGCAAAAACCTCACCTATATCATGCCGTACGCTTTCAGCGGGTGCCTGAGCCTCGAAAGCTTCACGCTGCCTCAAGGGCTGCGCTTTATCGGTGAAAACGCTTTTGAAAACTGCTCCGGACTTCGGAATATCTATATTCCCGAAAGCGTTGAGATCATCGGCGGTGTGACCGGTGAAAAGACGAATAACGCCGACGAAAACGAAAAGGCATATGACGAACAAAAGGGAAGCGTGAAAAGGCAGTCTTTCTCCGGCTGCGGCGATCTGAAAATAGAAATATCGGAAGAAAATCCGTACTATCAAGTCTCGGACGGAAAGATAATGTCGAAAAAAGCAGAAAAATAAAACGCAAAACTATAAAAAGTACACAAAATAGTTGTTGACTTTTTCGATTTTTTAGTGTATTATACTTAAGATACGGGGTGATATGCCTTTATGATTTCGGATAATGAGCTTATCCTGAGAGCAAGAAACGGCGACGACAGGGCGCTTCGCGAGCTTGTCGAACGATATATGAGCTTTTCGAGAGAAAAGGCAAAGGGCTACACTTCGTCCGGTCTTGAATATGACGATATCGTTCAGGAGGGAATGATCGGTTTTCTTTCGGCTTTTCATTCCTATGATCCTGAAAAATCCGCTTCTTTCAGGACTTATGCGGGAGTCTGCATGGATCACCGCATCATCAGCGCGATAAACGCCGCCTGCGGCAAAAAGCATATCCCGTCTTCTTCGATCGTCAGCATTGACGACGCCGAAGCCCAGAGCGCAGATGTTGCCGCCGATCCGGAAAAGATGTTTTTTCTCAAGGCGAGGACTGCGGAGATACTTTCAAGAATAGACAGCGACCTGTCCGATTTTGAAAAAAAGGTGTTTCATCTTTTTTTCAGCGGTCACAGCTATGAGGAGATTGCGGCGATGACCTCCTCGACTCTCAAGAGCGTTGACAACGCAATGCAGAGAGTGAGAAAAAAGCTGAGATAAACGCCTTTAGCGCGTTTATATATATGCCCATGCGCTCATAGTTGAGCTTTATTAAATAACGGTGCAACTCCGTTGTGGGTAATAAAAATCAAGCGAGGTTAAAAAAATGTTTGAAGACAAGACTCTCACCTGCAAGGAATGCGGCGAGGAATTCGTATTCACGGCAGGGGAACAGGAATTCTACGCTGAAAAAGGTTTCCAGAACGAGCCCCAGCGCTGCAAGAAGTGCCGCGACGCTCGCAAGAACGCTTCAAGGCCCGCCCGCGAAATGTATACAGCTACCTGCGCGCGCTGCGGAGGAGAGGCCAAGGTCCCCTTTAAGCCCACAGAGGGCAGAGATGTTTATTGCAGCGAATGCTTTGCAAAGATGAAGGAAGAGGCAGAAGCGTAATTTAACACGGTGTTGCCTCAAACCGGAACGGAGAAGAAGTCTTGGTCTTATCAGGCTGAATTTCCCTGCGCTTGCAACACTCAGGTATCAAACGAGCTTTCACACCGCTCTTTTCAAGGGCGGTGCTTCTTTATGCCTTTCTCCGTTCAGCATAGAGGCAAAAGCCATAACGCGGTGAAACGGATAATTTGCCCATTGAAAACATTGACATAGTTTTCCGATTATGCTACAATTCAAAATGCCTTTTTATGAGGAAATATATGTAAAAACCGGCAATTGATAAAAGAACCGAAAAATGTTAAAAATAGCTTTGCAGTCAAAGTAAAATCAAGGAGGACTCAATAAATGAGTATGTTTGAGCATAGTTTTGATTTTTCAGTCATTACTATCGCCGACAGCGCGATCAGCAAAAACGCGGCCGAAGATGTCAGCAAGTTTATTAAGAGTATTCGGAACCAGACAAAAAAGTTCGACCGTATTCAGATAATTTTCATCTGCGGCAAAGACGCCGACGCCGCCGCTCAGGTGAAAAAGCAAAAGAAAAAATATCCGAAAAACATCACCGTTGTCAAGGCGGGCAGCATAGATTTCGGCGCCTATCGCAAGGCGCTCGGAAAAGCCACGGGAAAATATGTCGCATTCCCCGAGATATCCTCGACTTATTCAAAAAAGGCTTTGGCCTCGGTCGAGTCATTTTTCAAAAAGAACGGCTGCGCAGCCGTCAAGATCCCTGTTTTCACCAAGAACGACGGTCAAAAGTCTTGTGTTGACAGAGCTTATCTGACCAAGCCGAAGGTCGTTTCTCTCGAAGAAAATCCCAAATATACAACTTTTGATATCCACTCCTGCTTTTTCGCAAAGTCCGATCTGCCTGATATAAAGAAGCCGGGCTTTCTTCTTGAGCTTCAGCTCAAAAACGGCGAAATCGGAATCAACTCCAAGGCGGGGTACAACCGGACCTTGGGCAGGAAATCCGACCTTGCGAAACTCGGCGGGTTTGAAGCGATCTGCGAAAACAAGGAGCTTCTCGGAAACGAGGGAGCTCTTTCCGCACTGTCAAAATTCGCATATGAAAACGGAATAAAGGAAGTCTCCGGCGAGAACACGGCCGCGCTCGGCGAAAAAATCAAAAAGCTTTATGAGGAAAAAAGATACGAATATAAAATATCTGTCGTTCTGCCGGTCTATAATGTTGAGAACTATGTTGAGGAGACCTTTGCGAGCATACGCCGCCAGAATATCGGCTTTTTTGAGAATATACAGGTCATTTTTGTCGACGACGGAAGCCCCGACAGATCAGGTGAAATATGCGACGGGATAGCTAAAAAGTACCCGTATAATGTCGTTTGCGTTCACAAGGAAAACGGCGGAGTTTCCTCTGCAAGAAACGAAGGACTGAAATATGTCAGGGGCAAATATGTCAACTTCTGCGATCCCGACGATTATTTCAAATATAAAAAGACATTTTCATCGGTATACGGCTTCATGGAGGAACACGGCGATGAGGTCGATCTTGTTGCTCTGCCGATGACTCTGTTTGAGGGCAAAAAAGGTGGTCACCCTCTCAACAAAAAGTTTGATAAGGGAACAAGAGTCATCGACCTCAATTTTGAGCCATGGGCATTGCAGCTCGCGGTTAACACGGCTTTCATTAAAACCGAAGCCATGAAAGATATCCGTTTCAACACAAAGCTGCGCATTTCCGAGGACGGCGAAGTAATGCTGAGACTTCTTGCCGAAAAGATGAAATTCGGCGTTTGCGCCGGCTGTCCGTATATGTATCGCAGCCGCGCCGACAATTCCTCGGCTCTTCAGAATAATATGAAAAAGCTTGACTACTTTGAAGCCTGCTTGACTGATTATATGCTGCGCATGATCGATTATTACGAAGAAAAGCTGGGCTGTGTTCCTGATTTTCTTAAATACAGTCTTGCCTATGAGCTGCAGTGGAGAGTGTCTTATCCTAACGAGCTGACCTCAACCGTTCTGAATGAGGAACAGGCAAAGCAATATGTTGAGAATATAAAAAAGATTTTATCATATATCGACGATGAAATTATTGTCAACAGTCCCTATTCTAATTTTGAGCGGAAATATAAAATGCTCGAAATCAAAGGCACTCTTGCGCCCAAGACTGAGCTTAAATGGTGTCAGCCATTCGGATACAGATATGTTCTGACATCAAACAGTCTCATCGTAGGCAGCTATTCAACAAATCCGACATTTATAAATTTCGTCGATATTAAAGACGGAGCCCTGACGCTTGAGGGCGAAACCGGCATTCTCAGCGGACAGTTCAAAAATGTGGGCGTTTCGATAAGAGTTAACGATATTGATAAACCGGCAAAGATTATGCCTCATGCAGGCCGCAAGGTCAGAATGTGGGGCAAAACAGTTTTTGACTTCTATGCGTTTTCGGCGGAAATAGGCCTTTCGGACCTTGAAACTCCGCTCGACATCAGCATTGTTATGACCTGCGACGATATTGAGATAGTTAAAACATCATTAAACTATCAGAAAATGTCAAAGGTAAATACCAAAATCAGCAATCAATACTATTACAGTGCGGGCTATGTCGTAACAGCGGCCGCATACGGCATACATGTTGAAAGATGCGACGAAAGCAGAAGAAGATCGCTTGAGTCGGTCTATGAGAATGCGCTTTCACAGGTGAAGCGCTTCAGCGACGAAGAAAAAGAAGAAATGATCAGTCTGAGAAAGGATTATTTCAGGCTTAAACCGACGCTGAAAAAGCCGATATGGCTCATTTCCGACAGAGTCGAAAAGGCTGACGACAACGGTGAGGCATTCTTCAAATATATCATTGAAAATCACCCGGAAGATGTTGACGCATACTTTGTTATCAGCAAAGACAGCACCGACTTTGACAGAATGAGCAAAATGGGCCCGACTGTCGAGGCTTTCTCTTATGAGCATAAGCTTCTCACTCTCCTTGCCGACAAAGTCATTTCTTCATCGGCCAACGAAAACACAATAGATCCTTTCCACCCGTTCAGATATGCCTTTGAGGATATTTCAAACGCTGATTTCATATTCCTGCAGCATGGTGTGCTGAAAGGCGATCTGTCCGGTTGGCTTCGCAAGCCAAACAAAAACATTGCGGGTTTCATCACCTCGGCAATGCCTGAAAGAGAAGCCGTCATCAACCAGAAGGCTTACGGCTACGGCGAAAAAGAGGTCTGGCTGACGGGACTTCCGAGATTTGACAGACTTTATCACGATGAGAAAAGAATTATAACCTTCATCCCCACATGGAGAAAATATCTCGTTTCAAACACAGATTTCTTCACCGGAACGCGTGCGTTCAACAACGCCATATATGACAGCAAGTACCTCAAATTCTATAATTCGCTGTTAAGCAGCGAAAAGCTGATAAGCGCAGCCGAGAAATACGGCTATCGTCTGCAATTCATGCCTCATCCGCAGATGACAAGCCTGATGCCCGCTTTCAGATTTTCCGACAAAGTCAAGGTGCTTGATTCAGGCATGAGCTACCGCGATATATACGCTCAAAGCGACCTCATGGTAACCGACTACTCATCGGCAATCTTTGATTTTGCGTATCTCAGAAAGCCCATTATCTACGCTCAGTTTGACAGAGACGACTTTTACGGCGGCGGTCACAGCTATGAAAATCCCTGCTTTGATGATGAGCGCGACGGCTTCGGCGAGGTCGAATACGATCTTGACTCAACGATAAACAGGATCATTGAATATATGGAAAACGGCTGCAAGCTAAAAGATAAATACAGAGAACGCATTGACAGCTTCTTCGCATTCAATGATAAAAACAGCTGCGAACGGATTTATAACAAGATAACAGAAATGGATAAATAAAGAAACGCTTCCGTGAATCACCATATAGGTAATGCCGCCCTTTCGGGCGGCATTACCTATATTTATATCGGTCCGGATTTATTTTTCGCTTTTCTCGTTGCCGGCTTCTTCCTCCGGCTCATTCTCTTTCTTTGGCGTCCTCTGCCTCCGTCTTTTCCTCTGCGTCGCCGGCAGAAGTCGGTTTGCCCTCGGCCGCCTCCGCTTTTCTGACTTCTTTTCCGGTTTTCCAAAGGTGGATTATTCCCTCATCGTTCAGCAGCTTGACCATGATTATCATTATCGGCATGATGAACATTCCGAGGAAGCCGAACAGCTTCAGGCCGACAAACATTCCGATTATCGTCACAAACGGCGGCAGACCGAGCTGGCCGGCGACGAGCTTCGGCTCAATGACCTGTCTGATAACCGAAATAGCGATATAAATAACAACAAGTCCCACAGCCATTCCTATCTCGCCCTTGAAAAGCGAATATACAGCCCACGGAATTATTATCGTGCCGGTGCCGAGAACGGGCAGAATGTCAACGACAGCCGTCAGCGCGGCAATTATGAAAATATATGACGACTTATAAACGCCGATAAGCTTCAGAACAGTCAGACCTATGAGCATCTCGCTGAAGGTGATAAGAATAATCATCGCGTACGCCTTGACCATCTTCGAAAATGAATTTCTCAGCAGAGATTTGGCTCTTGATATATCCTTGCGTCTCTTTTCCGAAAGCTGGTTTTTGATGAATGTCTTGAAGGTGTCAAAGTCGGCTGTCAGGAAGCAGCTCGAAATAAGCGTGATAAGAAAAGAGGTTATCATGCTCGGGATCTGCTTCGCGGTTGACAGAACGCTTGTCAGCGGGGTTTTTATCCATGAAAAGTCGAAGTTCAGAACGCTTGCCGCTCCGCCGACGGCTTCAGCCGCCGCCTTTTCCGTGTCGCCCGAGAGTGAAGCCGAAATCCCGTCGAATATCTCTCTGATGTTCTTTGCGAGTATTGTCGAAATAGCGCTCGGGAGCTTTCTGACAAGGTTTATGCTCCAGTTTTCAAGCCGCAGAAGCAGGCTTTCCGTGTCCTCAAACAAATTGGTCAGATACGCCGCAAAATCTTTGAGATAGTTAGCCGCACTGACGCCTATGCCGACAAACAGGGCGACAATGATCAAAAGCAGAAGCAAAACGCATATTACCGACGCAAGGCCCTTTTTTATCGGTGTTTTTCCGGCAATAGCGTTGACCGGCCTTTGAAGAAGCATCGCCGTTATAAACGCTATCACAACGGGAAGAAACAGCCAGAGGGCATATTTGCAGAATAAATAGAAAAGCGCAAAGATTATTGCGTAATAAACAAAATTTATAATTATCTCTCTTTTTCTTTCAACGCCTGTCATGTGCCTTGCTCCTTTGCATAAATTATTTATTTATCCGGCCGGCTGACGGCCAAAGCCGCTGAAGCCTGCCCTTGAATTTGAAAATTCTTCTTATATTTTAACTCATATATGAATTTTAAGCAATACAATTATAAAAAATGAACAAAAAAAGTGATTTGACTCTTTTATTAACCGCAAAAATATGTTAGAATAGTTATCATTTGTTTTCAACCGGGGAGATGTTAAAAATGTATATTGCCGTCATGGGCTACGGTACGGTAGGCGCCGGCGTGGTCAAAGTGCTCAAAATGAACCGCGACCATATTTCAAGAAAATCGAGGCACGGCCCTATTGATGTTAAATATATTCTTGAAATCAGAGAAGTGACCGACGAAAACGCTCACCTTGTCACCAAGAACTTCAATGATATCCTGAACGATAAGGATATCCATGTCGTTGTCGAAACAATGGGCGGAATACACCCCGCTTTCGACTATGTGTCGGCCTGCCTCAAAGCCGGAAAAAGCGTTGTGACCTCAAACAAGGAGCTTGTCGCCGAAAAGGGACTTGAGCTTCTGACACTCGCAAGGGCAAACCAGGTCAACTTCACCTTTGAAGCCTCGGTTGCCGGCGGCATACCGATAATCAGACCGCTTTCCGGCTCGCTTAACGGCAACATAATCGAGGAGGTCGCCGGAATAATCAACGGAACGACCAACTTTATCCTCACTAAAATGATAACGGAAAATATGCCCTATGCCGACGCTCTCAGGCTCGCTCAGGAAAAAGGCTATGCGGAAAAGGACCCGACCGCCGATGTCGAGGGAATTGACGCCTGCCGGAAGATCTGCATTCTAAGCGCACTCGCTTTCGGAAAACATGTTCACCCCAGGCAGGTCTGCACCGAGGGAATATCAAAGCTCGATCTCAAAGACACAAAGTACGCAGGCGAGCTTGGCTATGTCATCAAGCTTCTCGGCAGATCCAAGCGTGTGGGAGATCAGATATCCGTCATGGTTTCGCCCGCACTTGTCAAGAAAGAAAGTCTGCTTGCAAATGTCAGCGGCGTAAACAACGCCGTCCTCGTCAGAGCGAACGCCGTCGGCGAGATAATGATGTATGGCCCCGGAGCCGGAATGATGCCCACAGCTTCAGCTGTCGTCGGCGATGTTATCGACTGCTGCAACCACTATATGCGCCCCAAGTTTTTCGGCTGGTCTGAGGACGCGGGCGACGACTTCATCAAGGATTATCTCGATGTTGAGACCGCCCTGTTTATCCGTGTTGACCGCAGCGTTGACAAAGCAAAAATAAAAGAGGCTTTCGGTGATGTTGATATCATCGAAAAAGATGATGTCGCTTTCATCACTCCCGTTGCGGCGGAAAGAGAGCTCAGGATAAAAGCGGAGGGGCTCGGCTGCGAAGTCAAATCCGTTATCCGTGTGACGGATTATTGATTCTGAGCCGTTCGGGCGAAAGCTCTGACCGCACCGCTGCTGTATCTACCGAGTTTCAGTGCGGAATCAGCAGAACAGCTAAGCGGCTGTCACATTCAGCGAAGAACAAAGATATTAAAAGCTATAATTCACATCGGAACGCTATGTTGTGAATTATAGCTTTTTCTTTGAACTGCATGACGCTTATAATCAGAAAAAATAACCGCAAGCACAGCGCTGATAATCGCTAAAATCAGCTCTTTCATGTCAAATCCCCTCAAGTCGTTTTTACCGTTTATTAAGGTATATCAGATAAATGTTAAAAATTCTGCCGACTTGATAAAATTTTGTTGCCTTCGTCACGCATGATTTAAAGCATTAAATAAAAAGTATTAACAATATGAAATAATCTTGACACGGCAAAATTTATAAGATATACTTAATTTCATAGTGAGTAATTGCTCACCAATCTGACCGTTTACGGAGGAAATATAATTATGGATACCAGATTTTCAATATCACAATATCCCGACGCAAGAGCGATCAACGAAAAGCTCAACGAGCTTATAAAAATGCCGATTTACACCGTTACACCGGAAGCTCTCGCCGATTATGAGGAGAATTACTTTAACAAAAAGTGCCCCAAATCAAAGGAAATGATCACCGAGGCAAAGAACTATATCCCCGGCGGAGTTCAGCATAATCTCGCTTTCAACTATCCCTTCCCCCTTGTTTTCACCAAGGCGGAGGGCGCTAAGCTTTATGATATCGACGGCAACGAATATTATGACTTCCTGCAGGCAGGCGGTCCGACCGTACTCGGCTCAAATCCGATCGAGGTCAGAAGCCAGGTCATCGACCTTCTCAACACCTGCGGCCCCTCAACCGGCCTTTTCCACGAGTTTGAATATAAGCTCGCCAAAAAGATTGCCGATTCCGTTCCGACGGTCGATATGTTCAGAATGCTCGGCTCGGGCACCGAGGCCTGCATGTGCGCCGCAAGAATAGCAAGACTCGCAACAAAGAAGAAGAACATCGTCAAGATGGGCGGCGCTTATCACGGCTGGTCAGATCAGCTCGGCTACGGCATCCGTATTCCCGGAACAAAGTTCACTCAGGCTCACGGCGTTCCCGCAAGAATAATGAGAGACACGCAGGAGTTCTTCCCCAACGATCTCAACGATCTCGAAAGAGTGCTCAGACGCAATCAGTTCAGAGGCGGCACTGCGGCGGTTTATCTCGAGGCTCTCGGCCCCGAGAGCGGCTCAAGACCGGTTGACGCCGATTTCTGCAAGGGCGTTGAAAGACTCTGCCGCAAATACGGTGCGCTTCTTATTTTCGATGAGGTCGTCACAGGCTTCCGCGTCGGTATGGCGGGCGCTCAGGGCTACTTCGGCTGCGAGCCGGATCTCACCATCTTCGGCAAGGTCATCGCCGGCGGATATCCCGGAGCGGGCGGCGTAGGCGGCAAGAGAGAATATATGAAGTATCTCGGCGCAGGTCTCGACGCTACGGGTGAAAAGGTCAAGAAGGCGTTCTGCGGCGGAACAATGAGCGCTAACCCGCTCAGCTGCGTTGCCGGTTACTACACGCTTGAAGAAATAGACAGAACAAACGCCTGCCAGAAGGCCGGCAAGATGGGCGACAGGATAGTCGCCGGTCTCAACGAGATCATCGAAAGACGCCACCTGCCGTTCGTTGCGTTCAACCAGGGCTCTATCTGCCACCTCGAAACAGTCGGCACTCTCCAGTTCTCGATCGACTGGAAGAAGCTCTGGACCGTTCCTCAGGTGCTTTCGGAAACAAGCGCGCGCAAGAAAGAGATGGAGCATATGGGCGCCGCTTATATGGCGGAGGGCCTTGTCACACTCGCAGGCTCAAGGCTTTACACCTCGGCCGCTTACACCGACGAAATGATCGACGATGCGCTCACCCGTTTCGACAGGGTATTCTCACACATCGGCGTCAAGCAGGACTGATAAAAAATTCACGGGAGCGGCTTTGTTCGCTCCCTGCTTTGACATTTTAAGGTACGCACCGACTTTCCGGCGTACCGAACAGGGAGGGTAAAATATGGACATTATCACAGCAAAAGAGGCCGTCATCAACGCCGGAAAAAAGCTCGTTGAATACGGTCTCATCGCAAGAACATGGGGCAATGTCAGCTGCAGGATAAGCGACACGCAGTTTGTTATAACGCCGTCCGGCAAGCCCTATGAAAGTCTGACGACAGACGATATAGTCACCGTCAACATTTCGGATCTTTCATATGACGGCGATGTCAAGCCGTCGAGCGAAAAGGGTATTCACGCTCAATGCTACGCCCTTCGCCCCGACATCAATTTCGTTATTCACACTCATCAGATGAACGCCTCCGTCGTCAGCGCTCTCGGTCTTGATATCACAGGGCTTGAGGGAAGAAGCAGAGAAATCATCGGCAACGAGATAGTTGTCAGCGGCTACGGTCTGCCCGGAACAAAGAACCTCAGGGACGGCGTCGTTTCCGCTCTCGGAAGAACAAATTCAAAGGCGATCATCATGGCTCACCACGGCGCGATTTGCCTCGGCAAGGATTATGAGGACGCTTTCGCAGTCGCAAATGAGGTCGAGCTTGTCTGCTCAAAGTTCATACTGAGAAAATATAAGGTCGTTACGGGAAAGGCCGCCGACACGCTTGACGCTGTCGCAAAATACATAGGCGATAAATTCAGAGTCGGCGATCAGGCAATACAGCTCGAAAGATTTGACAGCATGAGAAACGACGAAATAATGGTTCTTCTCGACAAATCGGGCAAGGAGATCCTCACGGTCGACTTTGACTGCCCGCCTGACGGCGAAGATATTCCGAGAGAAGCGGCCGTTCATATGTCCGTCTATAAGAGCCGCAAGGATGTCAACTATGTTATTCATTCCGATCTGCCCGAAATTTACGCAATGTCTATCAAGGGCAAAAAGCTGAAGCCCCTGCTTGACGATTTCGCTCAGATAGCCGGCGCAACGGTCAAAGCCGTGGCTTATAAAGACAGCAACCGCGTTGTCAAAAAGGTCGGCAAAGCCCTGAAGGGCGGAAGAAACGCCGTTCTTCTCAAGGATAACGGAGCGCTTTGCTGCGGCAAGGATAAATATAACGCCGAAGCGACCGAAATGGTTGTTGACAAGAACTGCAAGGCATATATAGGCAGCGAGCTTTTCGGAAAGACAGAGCCGATAAAGCCGCTCGAAGCGAAGCTGATGAATATAGTTTACAGATTCAAATATTCAAAGCAGGCAAATTGATATTAAGAAGTCAGAGAGCCGCCCGAAAGGGCGGCTCTGTCTGTCTGTCAATCTGCAAAGCGCAAAGGTCAGAATAACGCTCCGTTATAAAGTCTGATCTGATAACGGCGTGTTTTCTATAAACAGCTCCTATATCCGATCGGCGGAAATTTCCGATAATCTCTCCGGCCGATCATCAGCAGCTTATATCCGCAAATTCAACCTTTATAACCTTTTCAATATCCTCCGGTCTCACTCCGACCTGATAGCCTATTCTGCCGGCGCTGAAATATATTCTGTCAAAATTCTTCGCCGTCTCATGGATAACCGTTCTGAAAAACTTTTTCATTCCGATCGGAGAACAGCCGCCGTGAATATATCCGGTCAGCGGCAGCAGCTCCTTTGATTTTATCATCTCGATCTTCTTTTCACCGACGCATTTCGCCGCCTTTTTCAGATCCAGCTCACGGTTGACCGGAACAACGAAAACATAGTGCGTTTTTGAGCTTCCGACCGTGACGAGCGTTTTGAAAACCGAGTCGGGATTCTGCCCCAGAAGAGCGGCGACCTCTGTTCCGACCGTTGTCGGCGAGTCGGCGTAGCAAAACGAGTCATATTCAATTTTCCGGCTGTCGAGCACCCGCATCACATTTGTCTTTTCCTTATCCTTCGATTTTGCCGTTTTCGGTCTCCCCTTTCCTCTTTTTCAAAAGCTCCTTTATCACGAAAACAACGGCCGACACTGCTGTCACTATGTTCACTGCGGTGCTGACATAGTTTTGGATAGCAAAGCAATAAGCCGCCCAGCAGGAGGTGCTGACCGCTATCGCCGCCTTGAGAGCGGCTTCGCCCGACTTGGGATAAAGAGTCACGCAGGCGAACTCAAAGTTTGCGAACACGGGCAGAAGTCCGAGCGCTCCACGGTTGTTGAATATTATCCCCGGTATGACTCCGGCGGCCACAAGCAGAAGGTTTATCACTCTGCTGTTTTTTTCGGCGAGAATGACGGCGCTTCTGATAAGCCCGACGCCGTCCTGAACTGCGCCGCTGTATCCCCCGAGAAGCAGGTCGGAAATCAGCAGAAAAAAGCTGCCCGCGCCCTGCGCACCGATTATTCTTTTTTTGCCTTTAAGCGCAGTGCTTATAAACAGCGAAAGCGAGCCCGCCGCCGCTATTATGTTTCCTGCTATAACAGCAGTCGTGCTCATAAATATACCTCCCGCAAAACACAGCGTTCAAATTTGTCTTTCGTTCCGGGCCGGCTTTCCGCCCGAACGCTCCGGCTTTAGTTATACACCATTGAGCAGAATTTTGCAACGGCAGAAAAGCAAAATCTAAAAACACTAAAATATTTTTAAAAGCGTTGAAATTTATTCCGTTTTTGAGTACAATAAAAAGGTATGCTTTATTGCAGATAAGATAAAGAAATTAAGGAGGGCAACGATCGTGAGATATGAAAACGAGATCTGTCCC
>JAQXMC010000020.1 GCA_029012445.1 Oscillospiraceae bacterium | reverse complement strand
TGGCATTTTCTTCGGTCGACAGGCGTACAAAGGTACTCCGAGACCGAAAAAATGCCAAGCATATAAGCTTTCGGCTACATGGTATATAACCATGTAGCCGAAACTGTTTGCGGATTGCGCTTGAAATAATCAGACATTATATTCAGTCTTTTTATTTATATGCGTTCGGGCGCCTTTATCGACAGTCTGAGGGACGGCGCAAATGCACCGTCCCTCTTTTGCAGTTTCAGGCGAGCCGGAAAAGCATTTTCCGGCTCGCTTCAGGGGCGGCGGGCACTGAACCGCGCCCGCCGCCCCTTGTATTGCTAAAAATATCGCGCAGCCGAAAACACCGCGCGATAAAATATAATCCGTAATTAAAGAACACAGCTGAGAAAGTCCTTTGTTCTCTGCTCTTTCGGAGATGTGAATATCTCCTCCGGCGTTCCCTGTTCGACGATAACTCCATCGCTCATGAATATAACTCTGTCGGCAACATCGCGGGCAAAGCCCATCTCGTGAGTGACAACGACCATAGTCATGCCGGCCTGAGCCAGCTCTTTCATGACCTGGAGAACTTCGCCGACCATTTCGGGATCGAGAGCGGAGGTCGGCTCGTCAAAGAGCATGATATCGGGGTTCATCGCAAGCGCGCGGGCAATGGCAACACGCTGCTGCTGACCGCCTGAAAGCTGGTGAGGATAATAATCCGCTTTATCCTTCAGCCCGACTCTGTCGAGAAGCTCAAGAGCTTTCTTCTCAGCCTCGGCCTTTGTCATCTTTTTTCTGTCGACCGGCGCAAGCATTATATTCTTCTTGACCGTCAGATGAGCGAAAAGATTGAACTGCTGGAACACCATGCCGATATTTTCTCTCGTTTTATTTATGTCGAGCTTTTTATCGGAAATCTCGAAGCCGTCGACCAATATAGTTCCCGAGGTCGATTCCTCAAGCCTGTTGAGACAGCGCAGGAATGTCGACTTGCCGCTGCCCGAGGGGCCTATGAGACAAACGACTTCGCCCTCGTTGATCTCGGCGCTGATGCCTTTTAGCACATCGAGATCACCGAAGCTCTTATAAAGATCCTTTACTACTACTTTTTTTGTCATAACTAAACTTCTTCTCTACAAATTTTGATATCACCATCAGTATTGAGATGATGACAAGATAATAACCTGCGACCGTGATATACGCCGGGAAAAAGTCATAGGTACCGCCGACATAAACCTTGGTCTGGTTGACAAGCTCCGGAAGGCCGATAGCGGAAAGGATAGACGAATCCTTTATCGTGATGATGAACTGGTTGACGAGCGACGGAATGCAGATCTTGAACGCCTGCGGAAAGACGACCTTCAGCATCGTTCTGCTCTGACTCATGCCGAGACTTCTCGCCGCTTCGATCTGGCCGTGGCTCACGGCGTCGATGCCGCCGCGGAATATTTCCGACATGTACGCACCGGCATTGAACGAAAGGGTAAGCAAACCCGCCGCAAAAGGCGATATCGTGAAGCTCGGAGAAATAAATCTCTGTATCACCTGGGGAAACGCGAAGAACATCAGAAAGCCCTGAACTATCATCGGCGTACCTCTGATGCACCAGACATAAACGCCGGAAATTATCTTCAGAATACGATGCTTCGATCTTCCGAGCATACAGGTCACACAGCCTATGACCATGCCTATGGCAATAGCGAGAACCGAAATGAGTATTGTCACTTTCAGTCCCTTGAGCATAAGCGGAGTCGCATTTTCAAAAACTCTTGTAAAATCCAATTTAATCCACTCTTAACTAAAAATTTGCGGTGATTTTATTTTAAGAAACCACCGCATGTGTTTTTTATCTTTTCAAAAATTTTGCGCCGTCCGGCAAGGCTTATTTAGCAGCCGTGTATCCGTACTTGTTGAGGATCTTTTCGTATTCACCGTTTGCCTTTAAGTTAGCAAGGCCCTGGTTGAACAGCTTGATCAGCTCCGGATTTGTGCCCTTCTTGACCGCAAAGCCGTAGGAACCGGGATTGACGACTTCACCGACAGTCTTGAGCGCCATTGAGTCATTCTTGATAGCCCAGCCGATAACCGAATAATCTTCAAAGCAAGCGTCTGCGTTGCCGTTGACAACTGCCTGATACATTTCGGGTGAGCTCTCAAAATAGGTGATCTCAAAACCGTATTTATCCATTATGCTCTTTGCGTAATCGGTGCTGGTAGTGCCGACCTTAGCTGCGACCTTCTTGCCCCGGAGGTCTGCCTCAGACTTGATCGAATCATTTGAAGAAGCGACAACAAGGATAGAACCGTCCTCAAAATAGCCGTCTGAGAAATCGAAGGTTTCCTGTCTTTCGGGCTTGATAGTCATGCCTGCGATCATAGCGTCGGCCTGACCTGACTGAACTGCGCCCATTGCGGCGTCAAAGCCCTCGAATTTGATCTCATACTCAAAGCCCTGATCCTTTGCGACAGCCGCGAGAAGATCAACATCAACGCCTGTGTATTCATTAGTTGTCGTGTCAAGGAACTCAAACGGAGCGAAAGAGTTATCCGAATAGATGAGATACTTCTTGCCGGTTGCTGCCGGATCCTTGCCGCTGTCCGAAGCGCCGCAAGCCGCAAAGCAAAGAACGAGCATTGCCGCTGCCATGAAAATTGCCAATAATTTTTTCATTGTGTTTACCCCCTGAAAATATGAATGTTTTTTTCTTGCCGCCGGGCTTATGCGCATGTCAAATTAAAAGATATACTTATTGTATAAATATACGGTTTATACAACATGTTACACATATCCGTTCCGGCTCATGCTCCGCTTTCAAACCGCTGCTTTCATGCGGCACCGCCCGCTTCTCCGGAAAAGCTGCGGTTTCATATGAAAACGACGGTCGCACAGCGGTCAGCTCAGACATCCGGATCCGATCATATCCGCCGGAAACAGAACTCAGCGACAGCTTAATAATAAAGAAAGGCGCATTGCAAAAATGCACGGCGCCCTTACCCTACGAAGCTAAATTATATCAGCTTGGTAAATCGTTGTCAAGGATTTTATATTTTATTGTGAAATCCTACAAAAATTCGGCTGAAAAGCGCTCTCTATTTGTGGTATCTTGTTCCGAGACTTATCTGCGCGGCTCTGTATATTTGTTCAAGCAACATAACCCTTGCAAGCTGATGAGGGAAAGTCATTCTGCTCATTGAGAGCTTTTCGTCAGCCTTTTGCTTCACTTCATCGCTGAGTCCGAACGAGCCGCCGATGATAAATGTCACGCTGCCTGTTCCGCCGAGCTTTATTTTGTCTATCTCGGCGCTCAGCTCCTCGCTCGTTCTCTGTCTGCCCTCAACACACATTGCATAGACAAACGAGCTCTTGGGCAGCTTTTCAATGATTTTTCTGCCCTCTTTTTCAAGAGCGGCTCTGATTTCGCCGTCGGTCGGTGAGTCGCCGAGCCTTTCGGGCGCAACCTCGATCACATTTAATTTGTATGCGCTCAGGCGCTTTATATATTCGCTGCAGGCGTCGGCAAGATATTTTTCTTTGAGCTTTCCGACGCAAATAAGAGTTATGTTCATCTCATCACCTAAAACCTTATGACAGGATCAAAGTTCTCCGGCGGATTGACCGCCAGCTTATAATCCCGATCGGCCACGGCGCCCTGCTGCGAAAGCGCCCAGCAGCTTGTTCTGTAAGCAAGATCGGGCATATTGTTATGCTCGCTCAGATGCCCGAGAAAGAATCTTGTTGTGCCTCTTCCGATCAGCTGCGCAACGGCGTCACCGCAGGCTTCGTTGCATAAGTGACCGGTATCCGAAAGTATGCGACGCTTTAAATAATAAGGATAGTCGCCGTTCTGCAGCATACCGATATCGTGGTTTGACTCGATCATCACAAGATCGCAGCCGGTTAAGGCGGTCATTATCTCATTTGTCATATGCCCTATATCCGTTGCGACGGCTATTTTTCTGCCGTCCGGCATTCCGACCGTGTAGCCGCAGCTTTCATAGCTGTCGTGCGGAGTTGAGAAGCGATTTATGATCATTCCGCAGACTTCAACGCCATCGGGCGTTATAACATCGCAGGGAAATTTTCCGCTAAGAGCGCCGCTTTCCTCCAGCCCCCTCAGCGTTCCCTCGGTCGCAAAGACCGGAATTGAAAATTTTGACGCAAAAACTCTGATGCCCTTTATATGATCCGAATGCTCGTGGGTGACGAATATAGCCTTTATGCTTTCCGGCGGGATATCTCTGTCACTTAGCGCCTGTGTTATTCTTTTCGCCGACACTCCCGCGTCTATCAGTATTCCCCCGCCGGCAGTACCTATGTATGTGCTGTTCCCCGACGATGAGGAAAAAAGTGAGCAAAAACGAGCCAAGATTATCTTCCTTTTCTATATATTATAATGTAATAGCAAAAGCCGGGCGTTCCCGGTCAAAATGATATCGGGGCGGAACACTCAGTCCGCCCCGCTGGATCAGCCTATGTTTTTATTATCGTTTTTGACCTCGGCGAATTCCTTGCGGTATATATCCGCGCCGAGCGCCCTGAGCTTTTCGACAAAGTTTTCATATCCTCTGTCGATATAGACGACATTTTCAATTTCCGTTGTGCCTCTTGCGGCGAGACCTGCGATCAGCATTGCCGCTCCCGCTCTGAGATCGTCCGCCCTGACGGGTGAGCCGATCAGCTCCTCGACGCCCTGAATGACAGCGACCGTTCCGTTGACCTGAATATCGGCGCCCATTCTCGTCAGCTGCTCGACATATCTGAAGCGGTTATCCCACACGCCCTCGTTTATGACGCTCGTTCCGTCTGCAAGTGCGAGAAGAACGGCCATCTGAGGCTGCATATCTGTCGGAAAACCCGGATGAGGCATAGTTTTTATATTGCATTTTTTCGGTCTGCCGTCAGCAGTGACGCGAATAGCCGTGTCATATCTTGTTACCCTTGCGCCGCATTCCTCAAGCTTCGCCGAAATGGCTTCAAGATGCTTCGGAATGACATTTCTGACAAGCACATCGCCTTTTGTGGCTGCTGCCGCAACCATATAAGTGCCCGCCTCGATCTGATCGGGTATTATTGAGTATGTGCACCCGTGAAGCTCGCTGACTCCGTGAATCTTGATAACATCTGTTCCGGCTCCTCTGACATCGGCGCCCATAGCATTCAAAAAGTTCGCAAGATCGACTATATGCGGCTCCTTGGCGGCGTTTTCGATGATAGTCAGTCCCCTCGCCTTGACTGCGGCGAGCATGACGTTTATCGTTGCGCCGACAGAGACCTGATCCATATATACCGAGCTTCCCGTCAGCTTATCGGCCTTGGCGTTGATCATTGCTTTTTCAACATTGATCTTTGCACCGAGAAGCTCAAAGCCCTTTATATGCAGATTGATCGGGCGTACGCCGAAATCACAGCCGCCAGGAAGAGCAACCTTGGCTCTGTTATAACGCCCCAGAAGCGCACCTATAAGATAGTATGAGGCACGCAGCTGCTTGGTCATCTCAAGGGGAACGATATATGAATTGACGCCCTTTGTGTTGATCTCTATTGTGCTTTTGTTTATATATTTAATATCTGCACCCATCTGATGGAGAATACGAATCATACAGCTGACATCGCTGATGTCAGGGATATTCTCGATCCGGCATGTGTCCTGCGCCAGAAGTGTGGCGGGAATTATGGCAACGACCGAATTTTTGGCTCCGCTGATATCAACTTCGCCCGTCAGCCTGTTGCCGCCGCGGATCACGATTTTTTCCAAATCAATCCCTACTTTCCCGAAAATGTTTATATTAAATGCTCTTAAGGATAAATTTCCATTATACATACCAGGATATTATATCACTAAACCCGCATTTTGAAAAGCCTTTTTTGATATATAATCTGACAAAAAATGCGCTTATTTTTTGTGCATTTTTATTCAATGTTTCAAAGCTTCCTTAATTATTTTTGACTTTGAAGCGCCTTTAAATCATAGCAATTTTTGATTTCAGATATTTCTTTATCATAAACGAATTGTTAATTCTTCCGTTTCCGACCTAATGATAATATATTTTGATTTTGTCATGCAGACAAACTTTTTGTTAATTTTTGCCTTAGCAGTCAAATGTGGCTTTTTTGACTTGAAAAAAGCGGAGGACTGTGTTATTATTTTCTTGTTTCAGACAAGCGTCAAAAACAGAAACGAAAAATCCGTTTTGCCGTTTTTGACACCGGCGCGCATACTTCCGGCCTTTTGTGTGCAGAGCCGCTTATTTTTCATATTAAGGAGGATAACAGTATGAAAACGCTCAAAAAGGTAGTTGCCGTTATGATGTCGGTCATGATGCTGTTCGGAACATTTTCGATAGCGTTCACATCTTCGGCGGCTTCAAAAAAGGTTAAAAAAATCAAGCTGAACAAAACAAGCGTCACAATGTATACGACGCAGACGTATAAGCTGAAAGCAACGGTGTCTCCGTCAAACGCTTCAAACAAAAAAGTGACCTGGAAGTCAAGCGACAGCAAAATCGCTAAGGTCGATTCAAAGGGCAATGTCACCGCTCTCAAAAAGGGCAAGGTTACGATAACCTGCACTGCAAAGGACGGCTCAAAGAAAAAAGCGACCTGCAAGATCACGGTCAACAAAAAGGTCGATGTCAAAAGCGTTAAGCTGAACGCAAGCGCAGTCAAGCTCGTCAACGGCAATTCGACAACGCTCAAGGCTACCGTGTCGCCCTCCAACGCTTCGATAAAGACTGTCAGCTGGTCCTCGAGCAACACAAAGGTTGCAACTGTCGATTCGAAGGGTAAGGTCAAGGCTGTCGGCAAGGGCACCACCACGATCACCTGCAAGACAAGCGACAAGGGCAAAAAGGCAACCTGCAAGGTGACGGTCTCGCCCGCTAAGGTCACGAGCATTACCATGGCTAAAACCGCCCTCGTCTATCCCGGAAAGTCGGTCACTCTCAAGGTGACGATCAATCCTTCAAACGCCGAGAACAAGTCAGTCAAGTGGACCTCGAGCAATTCAAACATAGCCACTGTCGACTCAAAGGGCGTCGTCAGAGGTATTAAGTCGGGCACCGTCAATATCGCCTGCACCGCACAGGACGGCTCAAAGAAATCAGCTGTCTGCAAGGTCACGGTCGGCGTACCGGTAACAAATGTGAAAATCACCACGACCGAAACGAGCGAAAACGCATGGTATAAGGGCAAGACCGGCAAGCTCACCGCGACGGTCGAGCCGAGCAACGCAACCGAAAAAAAACTCTCTTGGAAATCGAGCAACACCAAGCTCGCCACCGTCGACTCCAACGGCACAGTCAAGATCGTCGGTTATAACACAAGTCTTTTCGGCAGCAACACAATCACAATAACAGCGACAGCCAAAAACGGCGTGAAGGCAGAATATAAGTTCAAGATCGTCAAGAGCAAGGTCAATGTCACCGGCGTTAACTTCACAACGGCGGACAACAGCAACCTCTGGCTCGTCGGTCAGGAATATCCTCTCATTGCCAATGTTGTTCCGGAGAACGCTTCAAACACGGGCTTAATCTTCACATCATCTGACACTAAGATTGCAACTGTCAGCTCAAAGGGCGTTCTCAAGGCTATCGCTCCCGGAACGGTTGTTATCACCGCAAAGTCCGCCGACAATCAGAATATCAGCGCAAAAATATCAATAGTTATATCAAAGCCTTCGCTTGACCTCATCGTGCTGAACGAGAGAGAATATTACACCGTCGGCGAATCGGCAACCGTAAAATACTCGGCAAGCCCTGCGGCTATCGCAACGAGATACGGCATTAAATATGAGACCAGCGATCCCTCAACGGCATTTATAACGCAAACCGAAGGTAATAATTACGCAAGCGTCAAATTCCTCAAGGCCGGCAAGGTCAGACTCCGCGCCCGCACACTTGAAAATGAAGTCGTGGGCGACTGGGTGGAGATAACAGTCAGAGATGTCCGGGCGGACAAGGATTTCTTTGAAAATGTCAGGAAAGATGATGTTATCTCAATTAACGCTTATATTTCCGACGGAACTTCAAAGATCGAAGGCGACCTTCTTTACACAACGCCTTACAGCGATTATCTTTCTGTCAGCGACGACGGAACATCAGTCACGGTCAAGCAGGAGCTTCCCGAAGACGGCGCATATATCGAGGCCGCAACGGTTGACGGCAGAGCAAGATGCAACATCTATTTCATTCCCGGTCAATATGAGGTCCCGTCCTCAACGGCCGACCGTCTCGCTCTCATGAAAAAGCTTTCATCGGCAATGAAATCGGATTCGTTCTCATCAAGCTACAGCCGTCAGGCGGACTTCAGCAATGTGAAAGTCGATGGCAGCAAATCAAAGACCGAGCTTCTTATAAACAATCAGTCTATCAGCGATTACCTGAAAGTTCTGGGAATATTCGGAATTTCTGACGAAGAGCTAACCGAAGGCATGTCTCCCGAAATATTTATCAATGAAATGTTTTCTGAGAAACTGACCGAAAACAAAGCCTTTATTTCAAAGGACGACTGCCCCGATCCCATAACGACCGATCTCAGTTTGGTCAAAGATATCAGCGTCACGGATAACGGCGCGACCTATAAGATAAAGCTCGTTCTTAACCCGCAGAGCAAACTTCCCCTGAGCTCGATCAAAACATCAGCCTACGGAAAGACAATGCCGGTCATTGACAGCGTCTATCTTGAAAACTACAAGAAAAAGTTCCAGGAGATAGACGGAGCGACAAACGGTGATGATTCGCTTGAAGTCTCCGGAATAAGCTTAGGCACTGTCAATCAGACCTACTCAGACGGCTATGTTGAATATGTTGTCGATAAGTTCACCGGCAAGGTCACCGCAAGCGAATATCACTATAAATCAAATATTGATGTGACAAACGCAGAGCTTAAAATGGAAGCAAACATTGACATGGATCAGTCTGTCGGCTCTCTCACCTTCGGCATCAATATCAAGGCGACATTCAGCATGGATATTGAAAACACACTCAATCTCAGAGATATTATTTATTGACAAAATCCAATACGAATAAACAAGCGCCCGCCGGTATTCAGCCGGCGGGCTCAGCTTTTGTATAAACGACGTAATAAAAACTGATTATCTGAAAATGTAATATGCTGTTTTAATGCCGATATGAACAGACGGAAACAGCTAAAACAAAAAGGGCGGTCACACGACCGTCCTATTTCATTCAGTTCTCAAAACGGATCACTTTGAAGCGTTGAGCTTTAAAACAAGAGCTGACTTCTTTCTTGCAGCGTTGTTCTTATGAAGAAGACCTTTAGCCGTTGCCTGATCAATCTTCTTAACCGCAGCTGTTACTAACTCTTCCTTATTGTCCGCGCCGCTCTCGATAGCTGCGTTGGCTTTCTTTAAAGCTGTCTTAAGCGCTGAGTTATTTGACTTATTACGAGCCTGCTTTGTTGCATTAACTAAAACACGCTTTTTTGCTGACTTGATGTTCGGCATTGTCGCACCTCCTTAGAATAGTTGTCATGCATCGTATATTCTATCATCGTTAATCAAAAAAATCAAGATATTTTTGATAAATGGATATACTTTTTTTTAGTGCTAATACTATTGTCATAACGGCAGGAACTACATTATCATATTTTTATGAATTTTGCAACAGTGAAGTGATGTTTTTTGAATTTACGCACCGACTTAGCGGTCGAGCGCCACGAGCTTGTCGGCTCCGGCGATATCGACGGCGTCGAACTCAACAAATATGACGACGGCGGAGTGACAGTGACTCAGATACGGGTTCTGAATGAAAACGGGAGCCGTTCTCTCGGCAAACCTAAAGGCACATATATCACGGTCGATGTGACTCCGTTCAGCAAGGCGAGCGACCTTTTTTCACATCAGCTGACGGTTCTGGCGAAAAATATAAAGAAGCTTTTGCCCGAGGGCAGCGGAACTGTTCTTGTGGCAGGACTCGGCAACAAAAGCATAACCTCCGACGCGCTCGGTCCTATGGCGGCTGAGCTTATATTCTCGACGCGCCACATAGGTGCGGAGCTTAGAAAAAGCATCGGAATGGAGAACATCCGCAGCGTTGCCGGAATAGTTCCCGGAGTTCTCGGAAAAACCGGAATAGAAACAGGCGAAATCATCGAAAGTGTAGTTAAAAAAATACAGCCCTGCGCCGTTATCGCAATAGACGCCCTCGCTTCAAGGCGGCTCGAAAGACTCGGAACAACAGTTCAGATGGCTTCATCGGGCGTTGTTCCCGGCTCGGGCGTCGGAAACGCCAGAAGCCGAATTGACGAACAGACTTTGGGCGTACCCGTTATATCAATAGGCGTTCCCACCGTTGTTGACGCCGCCACTCTCGCGAGCGATCTGATTGAACAGGCCGGCTATGCCTCTGACGCGGCCGCATTCCAAAAGCTGCTCAAGCCGATCGGCGAGCAGATCATGGTCACCCCGAAAGAGATTGACCTGATGATTGAAAGAGCCTCTCAGCTTGTCGCGATGGGCATTAACTGCGCCCTCCAGCCGGAGCTTGACCCCAAAGATATCCTCGCCATTGTGAGCTGATAAAAACAAGTCATACTTATCCTCCCGACGAAATAGAATTATATATAAAGTGAATGACGGAGGACAAGAAATGAAGAAGAAAATGAACATCAGCATAATCGTCGCCGTTATCTTTTCGGCGGTATGCGTTCTGGGGTTTGTGAAAAATTTTGAGTTTTGCATAAACGCATTGGGCAAAGCCGCCGTTTTAAGCGTTTCGACCGTTATCCCCGCCGGCTTTGATCTGGAATCAAACAATCAGACGGAGGATAAAGATAATACCGATACGGCAGTCAGTCAGCCTCAGTCCGACGCCGAGGAAAGCAGCAGCCCGGTCTCCGCCGGGCAGAAAAGCGAGCCCGCCGACTCGAAAAATCAGACTGACGGCGGCGATTTTACCGAAACTCCCGAGGATATACGCAAGCTCATAGAAAACTATACCTCAAAAGCGGACAAGGATAAAAAGGACGGAGCTATCTCCGAGCAGACATATAAAACCTCCGGAGTAACTCAATCATACGGCAATGTCAGAATAAAAAATGTCAACGACACCCAGATAAATATTAAAAAGCTGCTCAGCGAAAAAGCCGACTTTACCCTTTCCGACAAAGACGAGCCTTCGGTTTTGATTTTTCACACTCACACGACTGAGCGCTATCAGATACTCGACAGAGATTTTTACGCAACGGGCTACACCTCAAGAAGCGAGGATCCGAAACAAAATGTCGTTCGCGTCGGCGACGCTGTCTGCGAACAGCTTGAAAAGGCCGGCGTCAAGGTCATCCACGACACAAATATTTATGACAAAAAATACAACGGCGCTTATAACCGTTCAAGAGCTCAGATAGAAAAATATCTCAAGAAATATCCCTCTATTCAGATAGTTCTCGATATTCACAGGGACGCTATCGAGCTGAATAACGGAACAAAGATAAAGCCCGTCGCCGAAATCAAGGGCAAAAAATGCGCGCAGATAATGATAATAAGCGGCTGCCAGGAAAAAGGCAACGGAATAACCGGCTTCAGCGACTGGCGCTATAATCTCGTTTTCGCCGTTCAGCTTCAGAATAAAATGGAAAGTCTCTTCCCCGGACTGACAAGACCGTTATATTTTTGCCCGAGAAAATATAATATGGACATGACACACTGCTCTCTTCTTATCGAAATAGGAAGCGACGCAAACACACTTGAGGAAGCGGTATATTCCGGCAAATGCCTTGGCGTTTCACTGGCCGGACTTATCAAGGATTACACTGAGAAATAAGGAGAATATTTATGACCGGAACCTATAAGCTTTTCAGAACCTACTGCATAACGGCGATAATCTCGCTTTGTCTTTTGCTGCTGTCGGTCGGCGTTTGCACGGCGAAATTCCGAACCGATGAAGCGGCGTTCAAGGCGAACTATTCAACCGTCAGCGTTTTCACGGCGCAAGACGATGTGACTGTCAATCTCGGCGGCAGGATAATGAATTTTTCTCCGCAGAAAGTCACAAAAGCAATAGAAAAGTCACGGCCGATCGTTCTGGCCCCTGTTAACGATATAATAGAAATATTGAAACAGCTGAAGGATATATCTCTTCCGAAATAAAATCAGCGCCCGCGGCATGAGCTTATCACACCGCGGGCGTCAGGTTTTCATAAAAATTCTCTCATGCTCACAGAGAGGTCCTCCTCAAGCTTAATGAGCTTCTTTGCTATATCCTTGGCCTTTTCCTCCGCCGCCTTATATTGGTTAAGATAGCGGCTGAGCGACTTCACTCCCATGTTGCAGCCGTCGGTTATCAGGTCGGCAACGGTCGCGTCTGAATTATCCATTCCGAGCTTCATGTTGGTTTTCATCCACGACATTCCTTTGGCTATCGGGTTAGGCTCCTTGCCGTTATCCGAATAGTCGCTTAGAAGCTGCGTTGTCTCCCCTCCCAGCTTCTCATGCTCGTTTTTGCTGTCAGTCAGAATTTTCTTAAGCCTCTCGTCCTTTGCGGCGTGAAGCACCTCGTTTATGCTGCTGACGCCCATTTTTACCCCTGCGTTACATTCTCTCAAAAGCTTGACGGTATCCGGCTCAACCATAAAAACACTCCTTGAATAATAATAATATTAAAACTATTATTGGCAAGGAGCTTTGTTTTAATCTTCGGCTATGTATTTTTTAGCGCATTCGGCAAATTCTTTCGCTGTTCTTGAAGCGTTTTGGGTGTAGATTATGCCGAGATCACGGTATTCGTCGGGATAAAGCCCCAGAATACGGACATCCTGAGCGTTTTCACACACTATCAGCTCAGACATTATGCTAAGCCCTAACCCGTGAGCGACCATTGATATAACGGCCGAGTCCGAAACGCTGGTTCTGGTTATCCGCGGCTTGACATTATATTTGTTCAGAACATTCATAATATCATAGTCAAAGCCCATGGACGGCATCAGAAACTGCGCTCCGCCGAAATCGGTGATCTTCATTCTTCCGTCATGAATGCTGACATCATAGTCGCTCGGAACAACGGCGACAAGAGGATCGTTTTTCAGATGTATCCAGCAGCAGCCGGAATCCTCTCTCTTGCTGACAAAGCCCAAGTCAGCCTTTCCCTCGGTCACGAGAGGATATATATCGTCGGCGCTCTCATCTGATATCTCTATTGTGACATTCGGGTGATTCCGCTTGAATTCCTTGATAACAGACGGCAGCCAATAACTGATGATGCTTGAATACGAGGCAATTTTTATCGTGTGTATTCTGTGTTCGCGCAAGGCTTCAATTTCATATTCAAGATCGTCCGCCGCGTTGAGAAAGTTCTCGATATGCGGCATCAGCTTTTCGCCCTCATCAGTGAGATGAACGCCGTATTTATCGCGTTTGAGAAGAGAAAATCCTATCTCATGCTCAAGCCTGTTCATCATGTGCGTCAGCCCGGCCTGGGTGTAGCCGAGGGAGCTTGCCGCATTTGTCAGACTGCCGAGCTTCACGGCAGTCGTCAGCGCTTTGAACTTCATGGAATCCATTAGCTTTCACCTCCGCGGCCGGAAATCCGCCGGCCTTATCTTTTTAATTTGTAATGGTAACATTAGATTATGTAATATTATATAATAACTTCTCTAAAATTGCAATATACTATGGAATATTTATATAATTTTCCAGCATATCACAGCTATGTATTCCATTCAGTAATATATTCATTATAATATGTCGTTTTACAATTATTAACAAGTAGTTTATAATGTTGACAACTTCATAGGTATTCCGATATTTGATTTGCTCAATTCACACATGGACTGATTGTTTTTGCGGCGCTTGAGTTTCTTTTTTGACAAGCTGAAGCAATCGTAAAAAACTGCCCAAGCGCACGGCTGCCGGTCGTTTAACTCAACCGGTTGTACCGCGCGATATCGGCGCTTTTATATCATGTTGAGCTTATCGGGAATATCGGATAATTCAGAGAAAGGTTTGATAATATGGAAAACGAATTAAAGAAAAAATACGGCTTGCTGACCGCAATCTGCATGGTTGTCGGTATAGTCGTCGGCTCGGGTGTATTTTTCAAGGCTCAGACTATTCTGCAAAAGACTGACGGAGATATGCCTCTCGGTATCCTCGCATGGGTTATCGGCGGCGTTATAATGATCTTCTGCATTCTCGCATTCTCGGTCATGGCTCAGAAATATGAAAAGGTCAACGGCATCATCGACTATGCCGAGGCGACTGTCGGAGGAAAATACGCCTATATGGTCGGCTGGTTCATGACGGCTATCTATTATCCGACTCTCACATCGGTTCTCGCTTGGCTCTCCGCCAGGTACACGCTCACTTTCATCTCATCGGTCAATCCCGATTTCTGTCAGGATCCCGTGACGGGCGCCGAGTGCTTTGCTCTTTCCGGTTTCTTCCTTATTGCGAGCTTTGCTCTCAACGCTCTTTCACCGAAGCTTGCGGGAAAATTCCAGGTTTCGACGACATTCATCAAATTTATTCCTCTCATTCTCATGGCTGCCGGCGGTCTTATCTACGGTCTGACGCACAACATTGCCGGTGAAGAAACCACGATCCTCGTCTCTAATTTCCGGACTTCATCGGGTAATTTAGGCGTCCTCTTCGGCGCAGTCGTTGCGACCGCCTTCGCATATGAGGGCTGGATCATTGCCACATCAATCAACGCCGAGCTGAAAAACGCAAAACGCAACCTGCCTATTGCTCTTGTTGCCGGCGGAATTATCATCATTACTATCTATGTTATCTATTACATAGGCGTCGCAGGCGCAGTCCCCGTAAACGACCTTATGGAATCCGGCGCAACGCTTGCTTACACAAAGGTATTCGGCAATGTTTTCGGAAATATTCTCAATCTTTTCGTCGCCATCTCCTGCATGGGTACTCTCAACGGCCTTATGCTCGGCTGCACAAGAGGTCTTTATTCCGTTGCTGTCAGAGGCTACGGTCCCTCGGCGGAAACCTTCTCTGCCGTTGACAAAAAGACGAATATGCCCGCTAACTCATCTATCATCGGACTTCTTCTTTGCGCTGTCTGGCTCGTTTTCTTCTACGGCGCCAACCTCGCTCCTTATAACTGGTTCGGTCTTTTCAGCTTTGACTCGTCAGAGCTTCCCATCGTCACGACATATGTTTTATATATTCCGATATATATTATGTTCCTTGTTAAAGCAAAGGGCGAAAATCCGATCAAGCGTTTTGTTCTCCCAATTCTTGCCACCTGCGGCTCTGCTTTCATGATCATAGCCGCTGTCTATGCCCACGGCGTTTCACCTTATCAGGCAGCAAAGGCAGAGGGAAAATTCGCTTGTCCCATTCTGTTCTATCTTATAATCTTTGCGGTTATAATGGCTGTCGGCCTTATCTTTATGAATAAAAAGGATAAGAAAAAGGCCTGAGCTTTAAATTGATATCCAGTCCTTTCTGATTCTCAATATACTGTAACGGACGCATTGCAGAAACAATGCGTCCGTTACTATTTTGCTATGCTTAATTAAGATTGAAAAATATCTGTGTCGCGATTGGGAAAGAAAAGAGTAAAAATCCCGTTCGCATCTGCGAACGGGATTTTTGGTGGAGACTGCTGGACTTGAACCAGTGACCCCTTGCATGTCAAGCAAGTACTCTAACCAACTGAGCTAAGCCTCCGTAAAACTGAAGCGATTATATCACAAACTTTCGGGATAATCAATAGGAAAAGCGAAAAATTTTTTTGATTTGAAGTTTTTTCATAAAAGCTTCTTTGATAGCGCAGTCCGGTCCGAGCATATTCCGCCTGTTCGGCCGGACCTTTCTTTATTGAAATGCCTTTTCACCGTTTTAGTTCTCCGGTCAGAAAGCCTTGAACCGCATAAATTAAATTACAATAAAAACTCTTGAAAAGCCCGCTTATTATATAGTATAATATTTTTGTTAATCTATTATGCGGGAGGAATTTGTATGAAACATCAGGACATAATTTCAAAACTGACATTACAGGAAAAAGTCAATCTTTGCTCCGGCAAGGATTTCTGGCATATGTACGGAGTACCCCGTCTCGGTCTGCCGTCTATCTGCCTGACAGACGGCCCTCACGGACTCAGAAAGAAGGACGAAAGCGTCAGCGGCTCATCGCTCAACAATTCAGTTCCGGCGACTTGTTTTCCCACAGCGGTCACAACCGCCTGCTCTTGGGACCCCGATCTTCTCTATGAAATGGGCGAGGCTCTCGGCGAGGAGTGTCTCCAGGAAAAGGTCAGCGTTATTCTCGGCCCCGGCGTCAACATGAAGCGTTCACCTCTTTGCGGCAGAAACTTTGAATACTTCTCTGAAGATCCCCTGCTTGCCGGTGAGGTCGCCGCGGGACTCATCAACGGCGTTCAGTCAAAGGGAATCGGCACATCGCTCAAGCACTTCGCAGCCAACAGCCAGGAAGCCAGAAGAATGAAGATCGATTCCGTTGTTGATGAAAGAGCGCTTCGCGAGATTTATCTTTCCGCGTTTGAGATCGCTGTCAAAAAGGCTCAGCCGTGGACCGTCATGAATGCCTATAACAGGCTCAACGGCACCTATTGCTCCGACAATCATTGGCTTCAGACCGAAGTTCTCAGAGATGAATGGGGCTTTAACGGCATAGTCGTCAGCGACTGGGGCGCAGTCAACGACAGAGTGGTCGGTCTCAAAGCGGGCAACGATCTTGAAATGCCCACCTCCGGCGGATATAACTCCGGCAAGCTTTATGACGCCGTTCTTTCGGGCAAGCTTGACGAAGCAGATCTCGACAAGGCGGTCGACAGACTTCTCGACCTCATAATCAAATCGAAGAAAACCCTTTGCGAATACACCTATGACAAGGAAGCGCACCACGCTCTGGCCAGAAAGGTCGCAGGCGAGTCGATGGTCCTTCTCAAAAACGACGATTCCTTCCTGCCGATATCGAAGGATAAGAAAATCGGCATTATCGGCGAGCTTTCCCGCGCGCCGAGATATCAGGGCGCAGGCTCCTCAAATATCAATCCCACTAAGCTCGACAACGCTTTCGATTCGTTTATCGAGGCCGGCTATGCTCCTTTATACGCTCCGGGCTATGACAAAAAGTCAGACAAACCCGACTATGCGCTCATTGCCGACGCAGTCTCCGTCGCCGAAAAGTCGGATATCGTCCTTCTGTTTGTCGGCCTGACCGAGGACTATGAATCTGAGGGCTACGACAGAAGCCACATGGAGCTTCCGCAGTCTCACACAGAGCTCATTGAAGCCGTTTGCGCAGTCAACCCCAATGCGGCGGTCATTCTCTTCGGCGGCTCTCCGGTTGCAATGCCGTGGCTCGGCAAGGTCAAAGCGCTACTTAACGCGTACCTCGGAGGTCAGGCGGGCGGCAGCGCTATTGTCGATATCCTCACCGGAAAAGTGAATCCCTCCGGCAAGCTCGCCGAAACTTATCCGTACGCACTCAGTGATACTCCCTGCTTTAACAACTTCCCCGGCTCAACAAAGACGGTCGAATACAGAGAAAGCGTTTATATCGGATACAGATACTACGACACCGCCGGCAAGGATGTTCAGTTCCCGTTCGGCTACGGTCTTTCCTACACAAAATTTGAATATTCCGGCGCAAGAGTCAGCAAAAAGAACATAAAAGACACTGACACTGTCAAGGTCAGCTTCAAAATTAAAAATGTCGGCGATGTTGCGGGCGCTGAAATCGCTCAGGTCTATGTTTCCGACCGCGAAAGCACTATTTTCCGCCCCAAGAAAGAGCTCAAAGGCTTCAAAAAGGTATTCCTTGAGCCGGGCGAGGAAAAGAGCGTATCCGTTGAGCTTGATAAAAGAGCTTTCGCATACTATAACACCAACATTCATGACTGGCATGTTGAAAGCGGAGATTTTGATATTCTTATCGGCGCATCGTCAAGAGATATCCGCCTGAGCACCTCGGTTCATGTCGACAGCACGGTCGATGCTGAAATTCCCGATTTCAGGGTATCGGCTCCCGCATATTATGAAGCTGATATTATGAATGTACCCGACGGTCAGTTCGCCGCAGTGCTCGGCAGAGAGATCCCGCAGTCGGCGAGACCGGCGGCAGAGCCTCTTGATATCAACTGCTCTCTTGAGGACGCAGTCAACTCAAAATGGGGCAAGAGGATCAACGCTCTTATTGATAAGGTGCTCAGTCTCAACTTCAATGCGGGCGGCTCGTCATCAGGAATGATGAAAGCCATGGCTCTCCAGATCCCAGTCCGTGACTTTGTCGCAATGAGCGGCGGCGTGTTCACGGAAGAAATGGCTAACGGTCTTCTCATGATCCTCAACGGCGAAAACGAGGGCAAGGGTCTGGGCAAGATCTTAAAGGGCCTCGCAGGAGCTATCGCCAAGCTTCCGACGCTTTTGAAACAGATCTGACGCTGTTACATATAATATAGTATACGGGCAGAGAGTAAGAAGCTTTTCACTCTCTGCCCCTTTATTTTTGACTTCTTATTTTGACAAGAAAGCATTTTCCTGCTCTCCTGCCGGCGGGCTGATTTTGAGCAGATTTAATTGTTGATGAGAAAAATAGCACCTTGATTTTCGCCTGTTTCAGCGCTTGTCCGGCGCTTATTTTCACCGTGTAAAATAACCTGTGTTAAACCCGGAATTTCATGTCTGAAAAATGAATAAAATATGTTTATTTTTTCCTGAAAAGGCAATAATATCTTATGAAGAAAGTGCTGTTTTCATAGACAAAATTACCAGATTGTATACAAAAAACAGCAAAAAATCAAAAAAGCGATTTTTTCATGTTTTGTACAAAATTTTCGTCAAATTTATTTTATCACTTTAAATCGATAGCTCAAACCAGGGGTGAAAAATGTGAATTTTTGAAGAAAAATTAAAAAGACTTCGTCATATTGCACAAAAAGTGCCTGAGAAAATATTTGACAACTTGGTTGAAAAATACTATAATGCTCAATGTCGCTGCGAAAATTACGGTCGGACGCACATTGCGTACCACGCAAAATCTCAGAAAATCAGGCCGTTTCAAGCCCGGTTTTCGGCGTTCGATACTTAAAGGAGCAATTCGATGATTAAACAGATCAAAGGTGCTAACGAAAGGATCCGCTATCAGCTCGTCAGAGTCCTGATCGCCGTCCTCGTAATTATCACCTGCACAGCCTCAACGGTTGCGGCTGCAGCCAATCTGACAACGGCTTTCGTTTTCTGTGACAACGAATTCATAAAGGTGGTTTCGTTCTCTTCACAGCCGGAGGATATCCTCAACAAAGCAAATGTCAAGATCGGCGAATACGACCTCGTGGATCTCACCAATTACACCGAGGGCGAAGATGACGGTATCATTTATGTTTACCGTGCGTGCGAGGTAACAGTCGTTGACGGCAGCAAAAAATATTTCGTCAAGACCGCCGGAACGGTCAAGGACGCGCTTGAGTTAGCGAGAGTTAAACTCTCGGAGGGCGACACCCTCAACTGCAGCGCCGACCAGTATGTTTCGGATTCAATGGTCATAAAGGTCTCAAGGGCTTTCGGAGTGACCATCACGGTTGACGGAAAAACAAAGAGCTACAATGTTGCGGTAGGCACGGTGGGTCAGGCTCTCAAAAACGCCGGCATCACTCTCGGCGAAAATGATGAAATCAATGTCGGAGTCGATAAGCCGGTCAAGGAAGGCATGAAGATCCGGATCAAGAGAGTTTCCTATAAAACCCGGAAGGAAACCGAGACGCTCTCCTATAAGACAAAAATAATCAAAGACAGCTCAATGTATAAGGATCAGACTAAGGTAGTCAAACAGGGCAAGAACGGCGTCAAGGTCGTCACCTATAAGGATAAGTATGTTGACGGAGAGCTGATAAAATCAGAGGTAGTCAAGACAAAGGTCAAAAAGGACGCCGTTGAAAAGGTTGTCAAGAAAGGCACGAAGTCAAGACCTGTCGTTAAGGTCAACGGCAAACAGGTAATTTCGGAGTTTGCGCTGCCTTCAAGCGTTAAGCTCGATGAAAACGGAAGACCGACAAAATATAAAAAGCTCATCACGGGCAGTGCAACGGCGTATTGCTGCGGAACGACCTGCTCGACCGGCGTTAAGGTCAGACAGGGCTATGTCGCAGTCAATCCCAAGCAGATCCCCTACGGAACTAAAATGTATATCGTTTCTTCGGACGGAAAGTTCGTATACGGTTATGCAATAGCAGCGGACACGGGCGGATTTGCAACAAACGGCAGCAGAACGGTCGTTGATCTCTATATGAGGTCCTATGACGACTGCGTCAAATTCGGCAGAAGAAATGTTGAAATATATATTCTTGACGACTGAGGCTGCCACAATCTCAAAAAGATAAAATAATAAATTCCTCAAAAATTTTAATAAAAGTAAAGAACCGCATTCTGCGGTTCTTTACTTTTATGGTCCGATATGATATAATGGTGTTTTGTGAGTTATAATGAATTTATAAAAATAAGAGGGAATTATGAGCAAATATTTCGGCGATAAAAAGTTTTATAAAATGGTTTGTTCACTGGCGCTGCCGATCGTCATTCAGAATTTTATATCGAATTTTGTCAGCTTTCTTGACAACATAATGGTCGGCAGAATCGGAACCGAGCAAATGTCCGGCGTTGCAATAATAGGCAACATGATATTCATATTCTATCTTGCCCTGTTCGGCGGATTTTCCGGAGCAGGCATTTTCTCAGCCCAGTTTTTCGGAAAGGGCGATCAGAAAAGCGTCGCCCACACGATGAGATATAAGTTTTATCTTGCGGCTGTGCTGCTTGCTGCGGCTTTTTTTATCTTTATCAGATTCGACGAACCGCTGATCAGGCTCTTTCTTTCCAAAAGCAGCGACGGCGTCGGAGACATTGAAAAAACGCTGCAATACTCAAAGGATTATCTTCGGGTTATTCTGATAGGCCTTGTCCCCTATGCGGTTTCTCAGGTCTACGCCACAACGCTTCGCGAAACTGGCTGCACCGTTCTCCCGATGGCGGCCGGCGTTACGGCGGTCTTTGTCAATCTCTTCTTTAACTATGTTCTCATTTTCGGTCACTTCGGCGCAAAGGCAATGGGCGTCGTCGGGGCGGCTATCGCAACGAATATATCAAGATTTGTCGAGCTTGCGATAGTTCTTATTGCCACACACGCTCAAAGCGACAGGCATCCGTTCATAAAGAGCGTTTATAAAGGCGCAAAAATCCCTCTGCCGATCGTCAAATCCGTAACGATAAAGGGTATGCCACTTCTTCTCAACGAGGTTATGTGGTCGCTCGGAATGGTGGCTCTTCTTCAGAGCTATTCGACAAGGGGTCTCGCTGTCGTTGCGGCTTCCAACATGACATCGACCGTGTCGGATCTGTTCAGCATAGTTTTCTTTGCCATAGGAAACGCAATATCAATAGTTATAGGTCCTATGCTCGGAGCCGGAGAAATAGAAAAAGCCAAAGACTCGGCGAGAAAGATGATAACTCTTTCGGTCATGACCTGCTTTGTCATCGGCATGCTGTTCATTTTAGCCGCGCCCTATATTCCGCTTATCTATAACACCGATGAAAGCGTTCGGGTTCTCGCGACAAAGTTTATGACGGCGACTGCTCTTGTGATGCCGATAAACGCCTTCAATCACAGCTGCTACTTCACCATCAGAACGGGCGGCAAAACCTTCATAACCATGCTTTTCGACAGCGTGTTCACATGGGTTGTGATGATACCTCTCGCTTATATATTAACGAGATTCACTTCTCTTAATATAGTTACAATTTATTACATTGTTCTCTGTTCCGAGGTTATAAAATCGGTTATAGGCTTTGCAATGGTCAAAAGCGGCACATGGGCCAAAAATATGGTGGAAAGGATCGGCGACAGTTAAAAGCTGGCGCGTAAGGAAAACGGAAAAATGGAAAACATAAAAATAACCGGCAGCGATGATAAGTGTCAGATAACCGGCGAAAACTTCAGCTACACTTTTGAAAACGGACACCCGACCGTCATCATCAGAGACGGCGAGAGACAGCCGGATATCCCCTTTCCGCTTATCGGCGGAAAACACGCAAAAAGCAAGACAAAGCTCGTGCATAAATATTGGGACAGCGCCCTTGTTGTCACAAAATACACGAGAGGGGTTAAAAGCATCGAGGTGAAATATCACATTCTCTCAAACGGTGAGATGAAGTCAGAAAATCTCTGGTGAACAAGGAGGAGCTTCAAAAATGATAAGCACAAATAATGTCTCTTTGCAATACGGAGGGCGGGAGCTGTTCAAAAATGTGAGCATAAACTTCACTCACGGTAACTGCTACGGACTCATCGGAGCAAACGGAGCCGGAAAATCGACATTTCTGAAAATACTCTCGGGCGAAATAGAGCCCAACAAGGGATATGTCAGCATAACCCCCGGAGAGAGAATTTCAGTTCTTAAACAGGATCATTTTAAATATGATGAATATGAGGTCATCAGAACCGTTCTCATGGGCAATCCGCATCTTATCGAAATAATGGATGAAAAAGAAAAGCTTTACGCAAAAGCTGATTTCACCGATGAGGACGGTATGCGCATAAGCGAGCTTGAGGAGGAGTTCGCCGAGATGGACGGCTGGAGCGCAGAGAGCGACGCCGAAATTCTTCTCAACGCCCTCGGAGTCGGCAACGAATATCACTATATGCTGATGAAGGATCTTTCCGGCGATATGAAAGTCAAGGTGCTTCTGGCTCAGGCTCTGTTCGGCAATCCCGACATTCTTCTTCTCGATGAGCCGACAAACCATCTCGATGTCAAGGCTATCGACTGGCTTGAAAACTTTCTTCTGAATTTTGAGAACACAGTCATAGTCGTCAGCCACGACAGACACTTTCTCAACAAGGTCTGCACTCATATAGCGGATGTCGATTTCGGCAAGATAACGCTTTATGTCGGCAATTATGATTTCTGGTATGAATACACTCAGATGGCGCAGCGCCAGATGAGAGAGCAGAACAAAAAAACCGAAGCGAAGATGAAAGAGCTTCAAGAATTTATCGCAAGGTTCAGTGCAAACGCTTCAAAGTCAAAGCAGGCAACAAGCCGAAAGAAGCTGCTCGACAATCTCGTTTTAGAGGATATGCCGGTTTCATCAAGGCGCTTCCCCTTTATCGAGTTCAAGCCTGACAGAGAGATCGGCAACGATCTTCTCACCGTCACGGGGCTTTCAAAGACCGTCGGAGGCCGGAAGGTGCTCAATAATGTGAGTTTCACTATAAGGCCCAATGAAAAGGTCGCTTTCGTCGGAACTGACGCCGTTGCAAAAACGACATTCTTCAAAATACTCGTCGGCGAGGAAGAGCCCGATGAAGGCTCTTTCAAGTGGGGCGTCACGACCTCTCAGTCATATTTCCCCAACGACAATTCCTCTTTCTTTGACGGCTGTGAGGATTCGCTCATCGACTGGGTCAGAAACTATTCCGACCTGCAATTTGAAACCGATGTCAGAGGCTGGCTCGGCAGACTTATGTTCTCAGGCGAGGAAGCGACAAAAAAAGCCAAGGTGCTTTCCGGAGGCGAAAGAGTCCGCTGTATGCTTATAAAAATGATGCTCAGCGGCGCAAATGTTCTGATTTTTGACGAGCCGACAAACCACCTTGACCTTGAATCTATAACCTCCTTGAATAACGCTCTCATAAAATTCCCCGGTTCAATATTCTTCACTTCTCACGATCATCAGTTCACGCAGACGGTCGCCACGAGAATCATCGAATTCAGACCGGACGGCGTTTATGACCGCGTCGAGACCTATGACGAATATCTTGAGAAAAACGAGCTTAATGAAGATAACAAAATGTCAGGAGCATAAGCTATGGAAATATTCGGATTTTCCGTGCCTCACGGCAGCAGCATTTTTTTCGCGGCCGCAATTTTTATCGTCGGACTTCTGTTTATCACAAAGGGCGGCGACTGGTTTGTTGACAGTGCGTCGTTTCTGGCTGAAGCGACGGGGATTCCCAAATTCGTTATCGGCGCAACGATAGTTTCGGTCGCGACAACTCTCCCGGAGCTTCTTGTCTCCGCCAGAGCCGCTGCCGCAGGCGCAAATCAGATGGCTATCGGCAACGCTGTCGGCTCCGTGACTGCGAACACGGCTCTGATAATGGGCATTTCGCTCTCTGTTCTGCCGAGCGTCGTCAACAGAAAAAGCTTCTCTTTCAGAAGCAGTCTCCTCCTGCTTTCGGGCATTTTGCTGTGGATTCTCAGCTCAAGAGGCTTTCTGCCGAGGTGGTCGGCGTTTATCCTCTGGGGCATATTCATCGTGTTCGTCGCCGACAATCTTATCGAGGGCAAGAAATGCGCCGAACAGCCGTCGGCAATACATAAAGCTGAGAAAAAGGATTTTCTGAACAAAACGGCGTTTTTTGTTATCGGAGCGCTGGCTATTGTTATCGGAGCCGAGTTTTTGGTCTCCTCGGGCAGAGTCATTGCTTCAAAACTCGGCATCAGCGAAAACATCGTGGGCTTCACGATAGTCGCCGTCGGAACTTCCCTGCCGGAGCTTGTCACAACGCTGACGGCTCTGAGAAAAAAGGAAGCCTCGCTTTCGGTCGGCAACATCATCGGAGCAAATATAATCGACCTGACGCTTATTTTGCCGCTCTGCTCATTTTTAAACCGCGGCGGTGCGCTGCCGGTTGATAAAGTCAGCCTGATCTTTGACTTTCCGGTCTGCGTTGCGGCCTGCGGCGTTGCAGTAATACCGACGCTTATAACGGGAAAGCTCAAAAGGTCGCAGGGAATCATACTTCTCGGCATATACGCCGCATATATTGTTTTTCTTATCTTGAACGAGACAGGAGCGCTCTCAATATCGTTATAAAAAGCAATATTTTATCATAGCAGATATTAAATGAACGGTTTCACTGTCGTTTTTTGTTGATAATGTAAAAATATTAAAAAATGCTTGATATTTCTTCAGGTTAGTGATATACTTATAAAGTAAGAATTAAGGTTCGAGAGTGGGTTTTGGCCCGCTCTCGTTTGCTTGATAGGAAGATTTCACCGCAAAGGAGTGCTGAACATGGCAAAGGGCAAGGGCGGCAGCACCGTCGCCGCAGTCAGACAGCTCGTTGAGCCTTATGCGAAAGAGCTGGGGCTCACCATATGGGATATCCGCTTTGAAAAAGAGGGAGCGTCATGGTATCTCAGGATCTTCATCGACAAGGAGGGCGGCGTCGGCATAGACGACTGCGTTGACTTCAGCCACGCTATCGACAAGCCGCTTGACGAAGCTGATCCGATAGAACAAAGCTATTGTCTGGAGGTCAGCTCTCCGGGCGTCGAACGAGAGCTTTCAAGACCGGAGCATTTTGAAAAGTGCTTAGGTCAGAGCGTACTTATAAGGCTGATAAGGCCGATAGACGGTCAGAGAGATTTCACCGGTACGCTTGAGTCTTTCGACGACGGCAACATCACTGTCCGGCTTGAAAACGGTTCGGGCTTCACCTTCACAAAAAAGGAAGCCGCATGGGTCAAGCTGAACGATTTCGCGGAATAAGATTTTAAAATAGACTGAAAGGATTGATTGGCAAAAATGAGAAAGGTCAAGAAAAACAGCGAGGAAAACGAACAGGAACAGATGAACAAGGAGTTCTTTGAGGCGATAAAGCTCCTTGAGGAACAAAAGGGTATATCCGCTGAATACCTCTATGAAAAGATAAAAGCCGCCATCACCTCGGCAACGAGAAACACCTATCAGAACAGGGATATAGTCGTTTGCGACATAGATCCCGAAAACAAAAAGATGAGAGTTTATGTCAGAAAAAATGTTGTTGACACGGTCGAGGACGAAATAACGGATCTCACTCTCGATGAAGCCAGAGTCTATGACCCGAACGCAGTCGTCGGCGGAACGGTCGAGATCCCGCTTGAGACAAAAAAGTTCGGCAGAATAGTCGCTCAGACCGCCAAGTCAGTTATCAGACAGGGCATCAGAGAAGCCGAAAGAGAAATCGCTAACAAGGAATTCGCTTCGAGGCATCACGATGTCGTCACCGCAAAGGTCATCTCAGTCGATATGAACACGGGCGACGCCAGAATAGAGATCGGCAGAGCTCAGGGCTATCTTCCCAAGGCCGATCAGCTCCCGAACGACGATCTCAAGGCCGATCAGCTCATAAAGGTCTATGTTGCCAGCGTTCCGACGGAGAACGGAACATCATATGCGGGCATTTCGAGAAGACACCCCGGCCTCGTCAAAAGACTGTTTGAAACAGAGGTTCCGGAAATATATGACGGCACGATAGAAATAGTTTCAATTTCAAGAGAAGCCGGTTCAAGAACAAAAATCGCCGTTAAGTCAAACGATGAAAATGTTGACGCTGTCGGCTCCTGCATAGGTCCGAGAGGCATGAGAGTCGCAAATGTCGTCGACGCCCTTGCCGGCGAAAAGATAGATGTCGTCAAATACAGCGACGATCCCGCCGAATATATTGCCGGCGCACTCGCTCCGGCGACCGTCAACTCAGTCACGATCGACCCCGACGGCGCAAGAACCTGCGTTGCGGTCGTTCCCGACAACCAGCTTTCGCTCGCTATCGGCAACAAGGGGCAGAATGTCAGACTTGCGGCCAAGCTCACAGGCTGGAAGATAGACATAAAATCCGAATCGCAGGTCTGATAAAATAAACGGAAAAACTTCGGAGAGGGTGAACACGGTGAAGCAGAAAAAAATACCTCAGAGAAAATGCATGGGCTGCGGCGAGATGTTCAACAAGAACGAGCTTGTCAGAGTCGTCAAGTCCAGAATCAAAGACGCTGACGGTGAACAATATGAGATATCTCTTGACCTGACCGGTAAAAAATCAGGCAGAGGCGCTTATGTCTGCAAAAAGTCGGAATGTCTGCAAAAGGCAAGAAAAGCAAGGCGGCTTGAGAGATCGCTTGATTGCACAATACTCGACGAAGTTTATGACCGGATGGAACAGGAGCTTCGGAACGATGAACAATAAATTTCTCTCCCTTCTGGGAATAGCCAGAAAAGCCGGAAAGCTCGGTCTGGGCCACGACGCCGCCAAGGGCGCGATCGTCTCGGGAAAAGCGCGGCTTTGTATTCTTTCAAACGATGTCTCAGAGAGACTCAAAAAAGAATTTGAGGGGCTCACTTGCAGCGAAGCTTCAGGTGTACCCGTTATTATAACGGATTGCACCATGTTTGAATTAGGTCATGCCGTGGGTTCAAAGGCGGGCGTTATCACGGTCAACGATGAGGGCTTCGCCGAAAAGCTCAAGCGGCTTTCAGAAGACGGCAACTAATGATCACCTAACATAAGGAGGAAAAACTATGACGCGAGATAAATATAAAGTACATGAACTGGCAAAGGACTTTGACATAAGCAGCAAGGAGGTCGTTGAGATTCTGACTCAAAACGGCTTTGAGGCAAAAAAATCAATGACCGCTCTCGATCCGAATGAGCTTGATGTTCTTTTCAATGTCATCACAGCTAAAAATTCGGTCGAATCCTTCGACGCATATTTTGCGGCAGGCGCTAAAAAGGAGGAGGCGGAGCCTCAGCCCGAAAAGGAAGAAAAAGCTGAGGAAAAGGCTGACGAAAAGGCTGAAAAATCCGCTGAGAAAAAAGCTCCCGCCAAGGAGGAAACGGCCGCAAAAGAGGAGAAGCCCACTGACAGAAGCGAAAAGCAGTCGGATCAGAAAGCGAAAGGCAAAAAGCCGGAAAGCAGACCGGCTAAGGCTAAGGCTCCCGAAAAGCAGCAGCCCGCCAAGGCAAAAGACGATCACAAGATCCAGTCAAGAACAAAGGGCGAGGCAAGAAGAGTCGACACAAGAGCCAGCAATGTCAATCTCGATAAATACAACGAGAAATATGATGAAATGGCGTCTTCGAGCACAAGGGGCAGAGAAATGGGTCCCAACAAGCAGAAGCTCAAGCAGAAGAGCCAGCAATATAATAAAAAGCGCGGAAAGAAAGAAACCGAGGCCGAAAGACTCAAGAGAATTGCCGAGGAAAGAGCAAAGCGCCCGCAGATCGTTGTCAAGGTCGGCGATGAGATCACTGTCGGCGAGCTTGCTTCACAGCTCAAGGTTACGGCTGCCGAGGTTATCAAGAAGCTCTTCTCCTACGGTGTTATGGCAACAGTCAACGAGGTCATTGACTTTGACACGGCCGAAATAGTCGCAACAGAGCTCGGCGCAAAGGTCGAAAAGGAAGTCGTCGTCACTATTGAGGACAGAATCATTGACGACAGCGAGGATAAGGAAGAAGATCTTCAGCCGAGAGACCCCGTCGTTGTCGTCATGGGTCATGTCGACCACGGCAAAACCTCCATTCTCGACGCTATCAGAAACACTGAGGTAACGGCGACAGAAGCCGGCGGCATAACTCAGCATATCGGCGCTTACCGAGTCAACTGCAACGGAAAAAAGATAACCTTCCTCGACACTCCCGGCCATGCTGCCTTCACCGCAATGAGAGCGAGAGGCGCAATGGCAACGGATATAGCCGTTCTCGTTGTTGCGGCCGACGACGGTATTATGCCGCAGACGATAGAAGCTATAAACCACGCCAAGGCTGCCGAGGTTCAGATAATCGTCGCTATCAACAAGATGGATAAACCCGGCGCAAATCCGGACAGAGTCATGCAGCAGCTGACGGAATACGGCCTTGTGCCCGAGGAATGGGGCGGCGACACGATCTGCGTTCCCGTTTCGGCCAAGACTCACATGGGAATAGATTCTCTTCTTGAGTCAATACTGCTCGTCGCTGAGGTCGCCGAGCTCAAAGCCAATCCGAACAGGCCCGGCAAGGGCGTTGTTATCGAAGCAAGGCTTGACAAGAGCAGAGGTCCGATCGCAACTCTGCTTGTTCAGAACGGTACGCTGAAGTCGGGCGATATTATTGTAGCCGGAACATCGGTGGGCAGAGTCCGCGTTATGACAAACGACAAGGGCCGGAAGGTCAATTCGGCCGGTCCCTCCGTTCCCGTCGAGATAATGGGCCTTGCCGAAACTCCGAATGCGGGCGACTCATTCAATGTCGTCAGCGATGAGAGGCTCGCCCGTGAGCTCGTTGAGCAGAGAAAGGATCAGGCAAAGCAGGAGCAGTTCAATTCATATCACAAGGTCACTCTTGAAAATCTCTTCACCTCTATGCAGGAGGGCGAGATGAAAGAGCTGAAGATAATCGTCAAGGCCGATGTTCAGGGCTCTGTCGAAGCCGTTAAGCAGAACCTTGAGAAAATCTCTAACGATGAGGTCAGAGTCAAGGTCATTCACGGCGGCGTCGGCGCTATCAACGAGTCGGATGTTATGCTGGCCGGTGCGTCCAACGCAATAATCGTCGGCTTTAATGTGCGCCCCGATCCGGTCGCCCAGGCCAACGCCGAGCGCGACGGCGTAGACATCAGAATGTACAGAGTTATATATGACTGCATCGAGGAGATCGAGGCCGCTATGAAGGGTATGCTCGCGCCTAAGTTCAGAGAGATATCTCTCGGCAGGATTGAGGTCAGAAATGTTCTCAACCTTTCGTCAGTCGGCAAGATCGCCGGCAGCTATGTTCTCGAGGGCAAGGTCACAAGAAATGCGCAGATCAGAGTGGTCCGCGACGGTATCGTTGTCGCCGAGGACGAGATCGCATCTCTCCGCCGCTTCAAGGACGATGTCAAGGAAGTCCAGAGCGGATATGAGTGCGGCATCGGTCTGACTAAATTCAACGATATCAAGGAGGGCGACATTTTCGAAGCCTTCATGATGGAAGAATACAGAGATTGAGCCGAAAAGGAGGCAAAATATAATGTCGGGATACAAAACGGACCGTGTATCTGAAGATATACGCAGGGAAATTATAGCCATTATCAGAGAGCTTAAGGACCCTAGAGTCAGAGATAAAATGCTGACCGTTGTCAGAGTCGAGGTCAGCAGTGATGTGTCCTACGCCAAGGTCTATGTCAGCGCACTTGAGGGCATAGACGCCGCCAGGGAAGCAGTCAAGGGGCTCGTCAGCGCGACGGGGCTTATCAGGCATGAGCTCGGAACGAGACTCAGACTGAGAAAGACTCCCGAAATCAAATTTATTGCCGACGATTCCGTTGAAAAAGGCATAAATCTTTTCAGAAAGTTAGAAGCTTCAAGAGGTGAAGAAGTTGATGATTGATCTGCCGGAAGCCGCCGGATTGCTGAAAGCGCAGTCCAGGGTCGTTATCCTCACTCACTCAAACCCCGACGGAGACACTCTCGGCTGCGGTTATTCGATGATGAGAGCTCTCAAAAAGCTCGGAATAAAGTCAAAGCTTCTGAACGGCGACAAAATACCCGAAAAATTCAGCTATATGTTCTGCGATAACGACGATGTCGATGAAGAACACGCATTCATTCTCGCGGTCGATGTCGCAGATCCGAAGCTGCTCGGTCCGCTTGAAAAGAGGTTTTCCGATCGGGTCGATCTTTGCATAGATCACCACGGCTCAAATCTTATTTACGCCGAAAACACCTTTGTCGACAGTTCGGCAGCTGCCGCCTGCGAGTCGGTTTTTGAGCTGATAAAGCTGATGGGCGTTCAGACTGACGCTGACATTGCAACCTGTCTTTACACAGGTATAGCGACAGACACAGGCTGTTTCAGATATTCCAATGTGACCGCAAAAACCCATCTTGCGGCGGCGGAGCTTATCTCCTGCGGAGCAAGGCACTCATTCGTCAACACACTGATGTTTGAAACTAAGAGCAAGGCATATTTCGCTCTCGAAAAGCTCTGCCTTGACAGCATGAAGCTCTGCTTCAACGATCAGGTCGCTATAATAAGGCTCACCGAGCAGATGTACCGTGAAAGCGGAGCGGACGAAAGCTATGCGGACGCAATAGCGAGTATTCCGCGCCAGGTCGAGGGCGTTAAGATAGGCGTGACAATAAAAGAAAGGCCGGGCGGCGAATATAAGATATCTCTGAGAACTCATGAACCCTATGACGCCGCTGCAATATGCAAGACTCTCGGCGGCGGAGGTCACGCAAGAGCGGCCGGCTGCCAGGTCAGCGGCTCTATTGAGGACGCCGAAAGAAAAATAACGGAAGCTATCAAAAAGGTAATTATATGACGGGTTTCATTTGCTTTGATAAGCCTAAAAATATATCGTCGTTCTCAGCTGTCAGCATTCTCAAAAGACTGACCAACGAGAAAAAAGCGGGACACGCGGGAACTCTTGATCCGTTAGCAACAGGTGTTTTGCCTGTTGCTTTTGGCGGTGCAACGAGATTTATCGAGCTTTTCAACACACATGACAAGGCCTATGAAGCAACGATAAAGCTCGGAATGACCACCGATACTCTCGATGTGACAGGCAAAGTTTTGTCACAGAGCAAGTCAGAGGTGACTTCAGAGGCTCTGTTTTCCGTTTTAGAGGGCTTTAAAGGCAGAATCAAACAGACTCCGCCAATGTATTCGGCAATAAAAAAAGACGGCGTCAGGCTATATGAAATGGCGAGAAAAGGGATTGAAGTCGAACGCAGTGAGCGCGAAATAGATGTATATTCAATCAAATGTCTGCACTTCGATGAAGAAGCGCAGGAGTTCACCGTTTCGGTGGAATGTTCAGCCGGAACATATATCAGGAGCCTTTCAAGCGATATCGGCAAGGCTCTGGGCTGCGGCGCAGTCATGACGGCGCTCAGGCGCACCAAAGCCCTCGGATTCACGCTGGAGGACTGCGTGACCGAGGAGAAGATTAAGGATCTCGCCGCGCAGGGCAGAATAAGCGAGGCTCTTATAAGCGTTGAGGACGCTTTGAAATATGACAGTGTAACCGTCAGCGAGAAACAGGCCGTGAGATTTCACAACGGCGGCTTTCTTGCGGCGGACAGAATCAGCCGGCAGCTCGAAGCCTGCGCATACTATAAAGTGTATTCACCGTCGGGCGAATTCGTCGGAATAGGCGAGGTCAGCGATGACGGTGAAAATCTGAATGTGAAGAGAGTTTATATGGGGGACTCGGCAAAATGACAGAAACAAACGGCTCGGTGGTGGCACTCGGCACCTTTGACGGTCTGCACAAGGGCCACAAAAGAGTTATTCTCGCTGCAACAGAAGAAGCGAAAAAGAAAAATCTGAAAGCGGTGGTTATGCTTTTCAGCGAACACCCTTTCAAGGCTCTCGGCTATGAAATTCCGAAGAGCATTATGACAAAACAGACACAGATAAAAAAGATAAACGCATTGGGCGCCGAGACCTACACGGTCGATTTCGGAGAGATAATGAATATGTCCTGCGAGGAATTTGTCAGAGAAATTCTCGTGAACAAACTCGGAGCAAAAGCCGTCTGCTGCGGCTTCAATTACCGCTTCGGCAAGGGCGGAAGAGGCTCGGCCGAAACGCTCAGCGAGATCTGCTCCTCTTTCGGCATCGAGACCTTCATTGCGGACCATGTTGACTACAAGGGAGAAGCCATATCCTCAAGCAGAATCCGCAAATGCATCTCTGAGGGCAATATGCTAGACGCTAACGCAATGCTCGGGGAAAGCTTCAGCTATGATTTCGAGGTCGTCGGCGGCGACAGGATAGGCAGAAAGCTCGGTGCGCCGACGATTAACCAGCTTTTCGAAGACAACTTTATCATACCCTTGAACGGAGTCTACGCCTCGAAAACTATGGTCGGCAGCAAAATATACAGCTCGGTGACCAATATCGGAGTACGCCCGACTCTCGGCGCGACTCAGCTTCGCAGCGAAACATATATCATGGGCTTTGACGGCGACCTTTACGGCAAGCATGTCTGCGTAAGCCTTGAGCGGTATATCAGAAGCGAAAAAAAATTTGCCTCCCTCAGCGAGCTGAAAGAGCAAATAAAAACCGACTGCAAAAGAACAGGAGAGCTGAATAAAATGGAAAAGAAAAAAGTCAGAGCGGTATTCTTTGATTTTGACGACACGCTTCAGTCAAGAAAGGGCGCATATCGCTTATACTGCGAAGCGTTTCTTGACAAATATTTCCCGGATATCGGTGAAAAAGAAAGGCTTATCAAGCTCGACGAAATGGAGGAGCATGTTGACGGAGGATACAAGTCAAGAGAAGAGTATTTTCCGGAGCTTATAAACCTCTGGAACTGGCAGGATCATCCGCCGATGCAGGAGCTTTATGACTCGTTCAATGAGGATTACGGCAAATATGTCGTTATGCTCCCCCACGCTCTCGATGTTCTCAAAGAGGTGAAGCGCAGAGGCTATATAATGGGAATAATCAGCAACGGCGTTTCCGTTCTTCAGAACACCAAGCTTGACACGGCCGGAATAAGAGATATGTTTGATGTTATAACCGTTTCCGGCGATTTCGGCGTCTATAAACCCGACAGGCGCATTTTTGACGAAGCCTGCAGGCAGGCCGGAGTTCCGAACAAAGACTGCCTTTTTGTCGGCGATCACCCGATAAACGATATAAAGGGCGCTCTCGGAGCGGGTATGCAGGTAGTCAGAATGAATCAGGGCGATTTCTATAACAAAGAAATTGACAGCTCGATAACCACAATAGAAGATCTGAACGAGCTTTTAGATATAATATAATAATTAAACGAGAAAGCAGGACGGCGTAGCCGTCCTGCTCAGCTTGTCGAAAAAGTAATTTTCGACAAGCTGTGAGGCTGCCGAGAAAGGATGACCGATGGCATTTTCTTCGGTCGACAGGCGTACAAAGGTACTCCGAGACCGAAAAAATGACAAGCATATAAGCTTTCGGCGACACCGTTAGATACTGTGTCGCCGAATTAGTTTGTGGTTTGTATTTGAAATAATCAGAAATCAGACTTTTTGTTTTCTTTTGTTTTTAGCTTATATGCGTTCGGGCGCCTTTATCGGCAGTCTGAAAGCAGGACGGCGTAGCCGTCCTGCTGTGTTTATTTGCCGCTTTGCGTTGTGGCTGCGGTCGTTGACGACGGCGCGGTCGTCTTTGTCGTTTGCGCCTGTGTTGTCGTTGCAGCCGTTGTTCCGGCTGATTTCGCATCAATCGCTTTGCTTATCTGCTTATAAATTTTTCTTGCGGCGCGGGATTTTTCCTCAGCAGTGTATTCCTTGCACCGGTTATCTATCATAGCGTCTATCTTGCTTCTGTAAAGGTCAACGAGAATATCGTTTTTATATCTCATAAAATACTCATATTCATCGCTTGTGATATCGACTCTGTAAACCAGATAAATCGTGTCGCTGTTTTCGATAACCTCAGCCTTGTTGAACTTCAGCTTGCTGACGGTCGAGAAGAAATTTGCTCCGTACTGCGTGTTGTTCTGTGTGAAAACATAGGTGTCAAGCCCCTCGGTTCCGATAAGGTCGTGGCTTGTGTTGTAGTTTGTGTAAAGCGTTTCGATGTCAGCCCCGCTGTTCGCCTTTGACTTCATCATATTAAAATAATTTCTGATATTTGAAAGGCTCGTGCCTGTGAGCTTGACCGTTCTGCCCAGCGCGTCCTCTGTCGTGAGAGACGCGGCGATTATTTTGACTCCGACATACCTTTTGGAAAAAGCGGCTTTGAGAGTCTCCGTCTTGACCGGGCTTATCTTGCTGTCCTCGCCGTAGTAATAGACTGTCAGCGCCGTGCGGTAGGTGTTGCTCTTGACGATTTTATAAAGATCCTGCTTGGTTACGCCTATGCTTTCATAGTACTTGCCGAAAATATCCCACATGTCGTCAGTCTCATTCGCCGCATTATCCCGAAGATCATAAGTCATGTCGGTTTTAAGATCGGCCCAGAGCGAATTCACCGCAACATATTTTTTCACAAGCCCCAGCACAGCCTCCTGAACATCGCCCTCAAGACTTTCGGAATCAAGCGAAAACTCCTCCGGATGGGTGAGAACATAATCCATGTAATATCTGTAAACGCCCTCTGTGACTTTGGTTGCGGTGCCGGCGTTGCTGACTATTGTCGCCGCATATTTAAGTTCTGAGCCGCAGCCGGTGAACGCCAGAAGAATAAGCGACACGGCAAGAGCCAATGAGATCAGTCTTTTTTTCATAATATATCTCCAAACATTATTTCTGATGATTTATTATTATACTACATAAAACTCAAAAAGTCTATACAATCCGGATTTAAGTTTAGCCGATATCAAAAGGCAGATAGTTTTAAATTAAAATAACAGCTCATTAAAAAAACAGCGTCTCAACACAAAATTAGGGCATTGTGGTCAAGCGTGCCTCATGACTTTCATTTGACTATCAAGTGCATATATGCCGCAAAAAGCGGGAACGACCGATGTTCCGCGCAATATGGCTTTAGATGAGCTGCCGGAGAAATATCGGGAAATCCGAAAAGCACTCAGAGGTGAATAATATTCAAAAGTAACCGAAAAATCCTCCCCCACATATACTGATGACGAGACATTATATGTGGAGTGATCTTTATGTATAGTACAAGGCAGGAAATCAGAGACTACGGCGGTGAACCGCTGGTCATAAACATCGACAGGGCAGCAAAGATAAACCCGAATTTCAGAACTGCGCTGTGGACAGGCGGACATCTTCAAGTCACTCTTATGAGTATCCCGGTGGGCGGAGATATCGGCCTTGAGGTGCATCCGCATCTCGACCAGTTTTTGCGGATCGAAAGCGGCCTGGGTTTTGTGATGATGGGCAAAACAAAAAGCGCTTTGAATTACCGGCGGACAGTGAACGGTGATTTTGCCGTCATAGTTCCGGCCGGCACTTGGCATAATATTGTGAATACCGGCAGAACACCGCTGAAAATATATTCAATTTACGCCCCGCCTCAGCATCCGTTCGGCACGGTTCACAGAACAAAAGCCGACGCAGAACAAGCAGAAAAGCATTGAGCAAAAATTAAAACCACCCGTTTGGGTGGTTTTGATTTCCATTTCAAGGGACTATTACCGGCTTTACCCCTCAAGGGGTTCGCATTTCTTCCCTTTTTGTGTAAACTCGTCAAATGGCATAAAATCAAAATTGCAAATAAGGGCGTGTGAGACGATTTGCGGCTCACACGCCCTTATTTGCATCATAGTGGAAATTCCCGAGGTTTGCACAAAGTTTGAATAAGTCTCCATTATTTTATCAATTGACGAAATATTCTTTTTCGATTCTATAAAATTCTCCTTTTATATCCTCTGAGATCTCTTTTATTTTGGAGTCATCAAATTTCAAAGAGTTATTCTCCAATAAATTTAACATTCCGTATTGTTCATTTGTGTATTCTTTAAAACTAATATCCGTCGAATTGCATTTAACATATTTCCATCCGTTTTCAACCCAGCAAGTGTTTGCACAACCTTCAACATAATCTTTAAGATTAAAATTATCCCAGATATCATCTTTATTTTTTGTTCTGAAAGTTAATCCACAATATAACTTATAATCAATTTCAACCATAAAAAACATATCTGCTTTGTCAAAATCAATATTTTTAAAAATACCTGGTTTTAACTTTTCACTTTTTAGTTTAAACGCAAATCGAGGATATGATTTGTTACCCTTCTTATAATAACTTTTTAAGTCATATTTAACAAAATATTCTGAACCGACGCCATACACTTCTTCTATTATATCGCTGTTAATTGTTGATGTTTCATGATATATTTTGCTCATGAATGTTTCTAATAAATCTGTAAGGACAGCATATCTTTCATCATAAAGCTTTTCTGCTGCGATTATGTCATTTTTTGATTTTATTATATTTCCCACAAAATCATCTCCTGTTAAATTATCAATTACCTGGATATATTGCTGCAATATTGCTTTATAATTCGGATATTTGTTATCAACTTGTTTGAGTATTATATTAAGTATATTTTTTTATGTTATGCTTCAGTGATATTGGTTCACTTCTTCTGGATACATCTGTTTCTGCCTGATAACCGCTGGGTGTTAAAAAGAAAACCTTTGACGAAGAATAATTCTCGTTATCTAAAAATTCGAAATACCTGTCTTTTCCTCGCGTTCCTGACGTTCACGTTCTTCTTGTTCCTTGCGACGTCTTTCTTTGTCCTCGCGCTTTTTAGCAAAGTGCTTAGCCTCACGCAATTTATCAATCGCCGCCTCAATTTCCGCCGATGAATATTTGCTGTCAATTTTTCCGGCTATTCCAAGTAGGTCAAATATCGAAATTTGTCCGGAAGTTTCGTTATGGTTCTTATTTTTCTTATCTGACATAGCACATGCTACCTTGTTCGTTGTAAATGGTCATTATACAAATAAAAAAGTATCAAAAACGGGACACTATCTCAATCAAAAGAAAAAGGACCGTGAAATTCACGATCCTCGTTTCCGGTTTCTGGATTCAGTTTTACAGGAACAACAAATTGACGCGCCGCTTGCAATGATAATGTTCATCGCTTTGAACAATATATTTATCAAGAGCGAAGGCATCGATTATTGTCACTGATACGCCCCCTTAAATTCCGCTTTGTATAATTATCATGTATAAAAGCGTACTTACACCAATGCTTAACAAAGTGTTCCGTTTCCAACTATGTATCAGTATCGCAACTGCTACGCATATCAATTCCGGAAATCCATGATTTCCTTCAAGAAGATTTATATTTCTCAAGCAATATACCAAAAGCATGCTCATTATTGCCGGCGGTAAAACTTTTCCTAAATAAGAAATCCATTTTGGCAATTGCTCCCCATGATCAAATATAATAAACGGCAGGAACCTGAGCAATATTGTTACAATTGCCATTACAGCAATCACCATAATTATATATTTATCGTTCATTGATTTCCTCCGTATTTAAAGCGTCTTTCATACACAGCAGCACAACCGACATCACAATAAGTGCCGGTATCAAAAAACTATCCGCTCCGAAGATATACAGCGCTGCAACGGTTATCACAAACCCTGATATTGCCGGAATATGATTTTTGTGTGTCTTCCACTGCTCAACAACCAGTACTGCAAAAAGGGCGGTCATTGCAAAATCAATACCGGCCGTATCAAACGGTATTATACTTCCCGCCACAGAGCCAATGACGCAACCGGAAATCCAATATAACTGATTCATCAGCGTTACTGCGAAATAATAGCTTTTATCGCTCAATCCTTCCGGCGTTTTGTAGCCCGTCAGAAGCGCATATGTTTCATCCGTCAGCCCAAATATCAAATATATTTTTCTGATTCCTGTTCCCCGATATTTTTCTATCATTGACAAGCCGTAAAACAAATGTCTGAAATTCAGCAAAAAGGTCAGCAATGCAACATGTATCAGTGTTGCGCCTGACGCCAATAATTCAACCGCCAGAAACTGAGCCGAACCGGCATATATGAACAGACTCATCAGAAATGCCCAAATCGGTCCGTATCCTATCGATTGCAGCAGCAAGCCAAATGCAATACCTAAAGATAAATATCCTGCCATAACCGGTATTGTTTGTGGAAATACTTGTTTTATTATCCGTTTCATAAAGGACCTCTTTTGTAATATTTGTTTCAAATTAGTTTTGAAACAAGCGTTTGTCAGATTACACTGCTTTCAGAAATTCCGGTTTGTTTAATTCTGAAAACCGGAAGTTATCAGTTTGTTCTCTAAAAGCCGGTGTCGTTTAATTGTATATAAGCACTTACAAATTTTATTTGAGCATAAAATCTGCCCATGTGCCTTGGTAATCGCATAAATGCTCATTCCAGTATATTATCTTTTCGATATATTCTTGTTTTCGTTGCTCTACTGCGTCTTTGCAATTATCAATCCCGTATTTATATATAATTGCAGTAAGGTCATATATCGGATAGCCTATTGCATGTCCGGCAGTATGCACTACTGAGCATGCTTGTCCTATGGAATGACAAATTGCAATATCTGCTTTATTTTCAATTTCTTTTGCGAATGCATGACAATCTAATATTTTTCGTTGTGCTAATCGCATTTTGATTTTTCCGGATGCCCAGTCTTTAGCTGCTCCCAATGCTTCTCGCGGACGCTTTTCTTCCGGATATTTTTCTTCAAGTTTTGCAATAGATTCAGATGCAAAATCAAACGCCCATAGTGCCATAACCCGATGGTTTTGAGTTTCAAACAGCATAATTAAATCTTGAATATATTCTGAGTTCTTGGAAAATAAAACTTGATTTTTCTTTTTGAGTTTTACAGATACTTCGTCTGTCCAATTCATTTTTTCCTCCACATATTCCGATTTTCAAGTCTGCCCGGCTCCGTATTATCACACAGCAGCATAAAAGACACGAACAGCAACAGCAGATCAGTCTGCTGTTGCTGATAACTGCCTTATTGACACTGAGCCTTACCGGCAGTCTTTTATGTTTTAATCTGTTGCTTCCCCGGCCGCCGCCAATTCTCCGGCGCCGGTCTTTTTTCTTTTTCCGCTCCCCGCCGGAAGCTGGGAGAGCACTATCGCCGCTGACATCAGAACAACTCCCGCAAACTCCCTGCCGGACAGCTTTTCATGAAGTATCAGCCAGCCGAAAATCACCGCAAAGACCGATTCCATGCTCATCAGAAGCGAGGCTATCGCTGGATTTTTCGCGTCCTTCTGACCGATGATCTGCATCGTGTAGCCCACGCCGCACGAAAGTATGCCCGTGTATAGCAGTGACACCCATGCACCCGTGACGGAGGACAGCGTCACCTGCTCCCTGTTGATGAAGATAAACGGCACTGACAGAACGGATACCGTTGCGAACTGAACGATAGAAAGAAGAGTGCCGTCGATCCTGTCGGCGAATTTGTCTATCGTGAGGATATGGAAAGTAAATATCAGAGCGCAGGCAATAACCCAGATATCGCCCTTGTCTATCGTGAAGCCCTCTTTTATGCAGAGAAGATAAAGACCGGCGGTCGCTATGGCAACGCTGATCCATGTTCTCCACGAGGCTTTCTTTTTGAAAAATATCATTCCGAAAACGGGAACGAGAACTATATACAGCGCGGTAATAAAGCCGGCTTTTCCCGCTGCGGTGTATTGCAGCCCTATCTGCTGCGTTGAGGTTGCGCCGAACAATATCGCTCCGCAGAGCAGACCGGCCTTGAATGTTGTCTTTCTGATCTCGCGGGCGTTTTCATCGTTCGCCGCTCCGTTTTTCTTTTGGATTATCAGATAGACGGGAACAAGGACTGCCGCCCCGAGAAAGCACCTTATTGCGCCGAAGGTGAACGGCCCGATATAGTTCATTCCGTCGCTCTGCGCAACGAAAGCGAGTCCCCATATCATTGCGGCCAAAAGCAGAGCCGCATTGCTTTTGATAACTTTTTTGTCCATAACGATTGCCTCTTTTTATGTTAAATGCCCTATAAATATATCAAACCGCTCCGTCTAAGTCAAGCAAAGTTTCAATAATATCCGAACAAATTCTGATAAGAAATCGAAAACGGACATTCGAGTCTGCCTGATATTTTGCCACAGGAAAAATCTTATGCCGCAAAACCCGAAAAAGAAAAAACGACAGCCGCCGATGTTGAAAAATTCATTATTTAGTGATACAATAGCTAAGATTATAGTTTATAGCTATAATTATCTTCTGTAAACGGAGGGAAAACATATGAAAAAATCCATAAAGAGGCTCACGGCTCTCATTTTTGCGGCGGCGCTCATTATTTCGGCCTGCCCTATGGCTCTGGCCGAAAGCGTTGTCAAGGTCAACGGCATAACATATGTCATTGACGGAAAAAGCGCCGAGGTCTATAAATACGACGGAGGCGGCGGAAATGTCGTTATCCCGTCAAAGGTCAACGGAGCGACCGTCACTTCCGTCGGCAACTATGCTTTCGCCGAGGAATACGGCAAGACAGAGGCCTCAAAAAGAATAACGGGTGTCAGCCTCCCCGAAACGGTCAGGTCTGTCGGCAAGGGCGCTTTCATGGAGTGCTCCTCTCTGAAATATATTGATCTTCCGATGTCGGTCACAACTCTCGGCGACGCGGTTTTCTGGTATTGCGAAAATCTTGAAAAGCTTTCCGCATTCTCAGAGCTTAAAAGCATCGGCACCAATGTTTTCGGCAGATGCTCAAAGCTCACGGTCTACTGCGAGAGCGGATCGGCCGTTGAAGCATATGCGAAGTCAAACGGCGTTCGGGTCAAGGCCCTTTATCCGTCGTCGGTCAGCATAAAGAACAAGAATATCAGTCTGATAAAAGGGGCAAGTCTGAAGCTCAGCGCAGTCTTCTCCCCCGCCGACTGCTACTATAAAGATTTAGTCTGGTCGTCGGACAACAGATCAATCGTATCGGTCGATCAAAGCGGAAAGATAACCGCAAAAGCCTACGGCAAAACGACCGTTCGCTGCTACGGTATTCTCGGCGACGCCGAAACCTCCTGCACGATCAGAGTCGAAGTGCCTCAGGTCACGGGGCTTTCCTGCACTGACAGAACATTGAACGGCTACACCGTCAAATGGAAAAAGGCGGCCGGAGCGACGGGCTATAAGCTTCAGAAATATGAACATGACAAGTGGCAAACCGTCAAAACGACCGGAAAGACAAAATATACATTCAAAAATCTCAAAGAAGGCTCTTCCTGCAAGTACAGAGTCAGAGCGTACACCGAAACAGGCTCGGGCAAGGTATGGGGCAAGTGGTCGGATATCCTCACAGCCTCGACAAAGTCAGTCGCCAAGGTCAAAGGTCTGACTATGTCGGCAAACACCTCAAAATCCGTCACCCTAAAATGGAACAAAGCGGCCGACGCCGACGGCTACACCGTTTATTGCTATAACGCAAAAACCAAGAAATACGAAAAGCTCAAGACCACAACGCGCACCTCGTTCACCCACGAAAATCTCTCGGCGGGGCAGGAAAACACCTACAAGGTCCGCGGCTATATGAAGGTCGGCGACAAAAAGGTATACGGCAAATATTCATCTGAGCTCAAAGCCTGCGCGGCTCCCGCCAAGGTGAAGAATGTCAAGGCGTCTGAAGCGACAAAAACGACTTTGACTGTCGGCTGGTCAAAGGTCAAGAATGCGGACGGTTACACCGTTAACATCACAGGCACCAACTTCAGCAAGACAGTAAACACATCCAAAAATTCCTATAAATTCACGGGACTTAGCAAAAACACCAGATACACCGTCAAGGTCAGGGCGTTCATAAATTGCTGCGGAAAAAGCCGGCCCGGCTCCTATTCCGAAAAGATGACGGCCTCGACAAACTATATCCCGACCTCCGTTGCCGATATAACGGCGGAGTTCAACGAGGCTCTTCTGAAAACCGCTTCTTCGAGAAAATTCTATGCTTCAAAAACGGCTGACACCTCCGCTCAGGTCACGCACTATCATGTCTATGACAGGTACGCTCTGAATACCGTCAAGGCTCTGGTGAACGATTACTGCGGCAGCTCTGTCGTGACGGCCGACTTCGAAAACGGCGCCGATAAAAGCTCCGGAATGAAAACAGTCCCCTTCTTTTTCAGCTCCGGCAGTGTTCAGGCAATGCCCGCTTCGGCCGTTAAGAGCGCAAGCTTCAAAAAGGACGGCTCCGGTTTCATCGTTTCTCTCGGTCTGAAAGCCGAAACAGCCAAAAATAATACACTGCCGGCGAACAACTCAAGGCTTGCTCCCGTTATAAACTGGAAAAGCATAGCCGCCGATATCGCCTCCGACGCTTCGATAACCTCAACCTCAACGAGCTACACCGGAACTTCCGTCAAAGGCAAAATAAACAAGTTCGGAAAGTTTGATACGCTCACCGTGTCGATGCCGTTCACCTCGGATATAAGCGGAAAGATAAACGGAAAGAATTGCGATATAACCGTTCAGGGAAGAAAAACTCTCGATTTTGTTATAACGTGGTGGTGATCCGAAAACGAAAGGAATTCAAAATATGAATCGCTTAATCAAGGTCTGCGCAGTTTGCGTCGTCATTGTCTGGATATTCTGCATGGGGCTGGCCGTCGGAACATTCAAGGTCAGAAACAAATATAAAAAAGAGCTTGAGCCAACAAGCGAATCCGCAGTCTCCGTTCAGCAGTCGCAGCAGAATGCGCAAACCTCACAGATTGTTATAGATATGGTGACAAACCAGACGACGCTGCCCGAAAAAAAGGACGATCCTCTCGGTGAAAAAACGACCGGAAGCGGTAACATATCCACTTTCGCGTCAAGCGAGGGCGGCAGCGAGCCGACTCCCTCGGCGCAGCTCCCCTCATCATATGCCGATATAGCCAAGGCACTCGTCAACGCCGTCAACGCAACCAAAGCGACGCAGAACTTCACAGCCGAGAAAAAAGAGAAGCTCACCATAAATATCGACAGCGTGACGGGCGGTCTCAAAAGTCTCGCCGACTCGATAATTTCAAAAAGCACCGACAGGCCGGACACGGTCTGCACCTTCTCAAACGGCGTTGATTCCGCCGGCTCAGGGAAAACGCCGAATTCACTCATTGCGCCGATAAACAAAATGGCGTCGCTCAGCGCAGACGCAATAAAAGACGCGAAGGTCACTCCCGGCACCAACGGCGCTTACACAATAGAGGTCGAGCTGAAGTCGGAAACGCAGACGCTGAATCAAAGCGCAAAAAACCACGCCGGCATTTTCGAAACGCTTGACATAAGCTCATTCGGCCTGCCGAGCAATGTTTCACTGACAGAAGCGAGCATTGATTACAGCGGAGCCCGGGTCACGGCTAACATCAACAAAAACGGAAAGCTCGACTCGATAGCCTATGTTCTGCCGATAACTCAGGGCAGCGCATCGGGCAAAATGTCCGTCGTTCCGGTCAGCATTTCGATGCACGGTCAGTACGACTGCAGCGTCACCTGCACCTACGGCTGAAATAATTAAATTAAATTCTATATATTGACACAGGCTCTTTATCGTTGTATAATTAGTTCACAAAATAAATTACGGAGGAATAAATATGGATACGATTAAAAAGATTTTTAAGGTTCTCGGTGTTCTCGCCGCTGTCGCCGCATTCGCTGCCGGCGTATATACTCTCGTTAAAAAGCTCTGCGACAAAAAGTGCTGCAAGGGTGAAGACGACAAAGAAAACTATGTTTCCTGCTCATGCTGCGACGCAGACTTCGTTTCGGAGCAGACGAAATAACCGAAACTCACGGATAATAAAAATTCAGGCTCGGGCTTTCAATGAAAGTCTGAGCCTTTTTCTTTTCTGCCGCAAAGTTATTTTTCGTCGTTCACGACTCTCCCGACCTTATATTGAGTCGTTGAGACAAATTCCTCCCCCGCTTTGAAAGTGCACTGCGGAAATTCGGGAGTGTTCGGCGTGTTCGGATAAAACTGAGTCTCAAGACAGAACGCATAATGCTTATCGAAATGAACGCCGTCCTTTCCGACATCATCGGTAGACATGAAATTGCCTGTGTAAAGCTGAACGCCGGGGAGATCGGTGCAGCAGTCAAGCGTTCTGCCGCTTGCGGGATCAAAGACATGGGCGAAGCGCCTCAGCTCGCCGGCCTTTCCGTTGATGCAGAAATTGTGGTCATACCCTCCGCACATTATAAGCTGTTCATCGTCGGCTCCGATATCCTTTCCGATCGGCTTGCCCTGCCTGAAATCGAAAGCCGTTCCCTCAACGCTTCTGATCTCGCCCGTCGGAATACTGTCGGCGTCGGTCGGTGTGTAATAATCGCAGTCAAGCGTCAGCTCATGGCCGAGAACATCGCCGTTCTTTGTCGTTCCGAGATTGAAATAAGCGTGGTTTGTCAGGTTTATGACAGTGTCCTTGTCGCTGACAGCCTTATAATCTATCTGTATCGTGTTGTCATTTGAAAGAGAGAACACTACCTTAACATCCACATTGCCGGGAAAGCCCTGCTCACCGTCGGGGCTGAGATAGCTGAACTCGACGCAGTCGTCGTCAACTATGATTGCTTTCCAGACTGCGTGGCTGTATTCCGAGCCGCCGTGCAGACAGGTCTTGCCTTTTTCGTTCTGCGTCACATGGTACTCGGTGCCGGAGACGGAAAACCGGCCGTTTTCGATCCGGTTGGCGTATTGACCGACGGTCTGACCGCAGAAATAGCCCGGATTTGCCATATGCCCCTCAAGGCTGTCAAAGCCGACGAGAATGTCGGCAAACTCGCCGTTCTTATCAGGGCACAATATTCTGTTCATGGTTGCTCCGTAGTTTATTATCGAAACCGAAACGCCGTTCCTGTTTTCGATGGTGTATTCATATATTTTCTTTCCGTCGGGCGTTTCGCCGTAAAATTCTTTTCTTACGCTCATAATTCTTCCTCCTGTTTATCGTTTCGGGCATGATGAACGCCCGGGTATCTTCAAATTATATCATATGTCAGAGAAAATGTGAACACAAAAAGCCGTTTTTGATAAAACTGCACAAAATTTTCATTTGCCGCGTCCCTATTTTTAACTTTATACCATTTACAAAATAAATATTCTTTGATATAATGATTCAGATACTTAAAAAGCACTGTCCTGCTTACGGGTGCTTTCAAGCGTCAAAACTAATTTTGTTAAAAATATTAGGAGGTCATATAATGAGCAAAAAATACTGTTATCTTTTCTCAGAGGGCAACGCCGATATGAGAGAGCTTCTCGGCGGCAAGGGCGCTAACCTCGCCGAAATGACTAACATCGGTCTCCCCGTACCCCAGGGCTTCACCATCACCACCGAAGCCTGCACTCAGTACTATGAGGACGGCAGAGAGATCAACCCCGAGATCATGGCGGAGATCAACGAATACATCGGCAAGATGGAGGAGATCACCGGCAAGAAGTTCGGCGACAAGGAGAACCCGCTTCTCGTTTCTGTCCGTTCGGGCGCAAGAGCTTCAATGCCCGGCATGATGGACACTATCCTCAACCTCGGTCTTAACGAGGATGTTGTCAATGTCATAGCCGAAAAGTCCAACAATCCCCGCTGGGCATGGGACTGCTACAGAAGATTTATACAGATGTATTCCGATGTCGTTATGGAAGTCGGAAAGAAATATTTTGAACAGCTTATCGACGCTATGAAAGCAAAGAAGGGTGTTACACAGGATGTTGAGCTCACAGCCGACGACCTCAAGGAGCTCGCTTCTCAGTTCAAGGCTGAATACAAGGCAAAGATCGGCGCTGATTTCCCGAGCGATCCCAAGGAACAGCTCATGGGCGCTATCAAGGCCGTTTTCCGTTCATGGGACAACCCGAGAGCAAATGTATACCGTCGCGACAACGATATCCCGTATTCATGGGGCACGGCAGTCAATGTTCAGGCTATGGCTTTCGGTAACATGGGCGATGACTGCGGCACCGGCGTTGCGTTCACCCGTGACCCCGCAACAGGCGAAAAGGGCCTCTTCGGCGAATTCCTCACCAACGCTCAGGGCGAGGATGTTGTCGCAGGCGTCCGCACACCGATGAAGATAGCCGAAATGGAACAGAAGTTCCCCGAGGCTTTCGCCGAGTTCAAGCAGGTTTGCAGCATACTTGAAAAGCATTACAGAGATATGCAGGATATGGAGTTCACCGTTGAACACGGCAAGCTCTATATGCTTCAGACCCGTAACGGCAAAAGAACGGCTCAGGCTGCTCTCAAGATTGCCTGCGATCTCGTTGACGAGGGCATGAGAACGGAAGAAGAAGCCGTTCTTATGATAGATCCCAGAAACCTTGACACTCTTCTCCACCCGCAGTTCGACGCAAAGGCTCTCAAGGCCGCTACTCCGGTCGGCAAGGGCCTCGGAGCTTCTCCCGGCGCAGCCTGCGGCAGAATCGTATTCACAGCCGACGACGCCGAGGCATGGAAAGCAAGAGGCGAAAAGGTTGTTCTTGTCCGTCTTGAGACTTCACCCGAGGATATCACGGGCATGAAGGCTTCGCAGGGCATTCTTACCGTACGCGGCGGTATGACCTCACACGCTGCGGTCGTTGCCCGCGGAATGGGTACCTGCTGTGTTTCGGGCTGCTCCGACATAATCATGGACGAAGAAAGCAAGAAGTTCACTCTCTCAGGAAAGACCTTCCATGAGGGCGACTATATTTCAATAGACGGCTCAACCGGCAATATTTACGACGGAATTATTCCCACCGTTGACGCTTCAATTGCCGGCGAATTCGGCAGAATCATGAGCTGGGCCGACAAATACAGAACGCTCAAGGTCCGCACAAACGCAGACACGCCGAAGGACGCTAAGAAGGCCCGCGAGCTCGGCGCTGAGGGCATCGGTCTTTGCCGCACCGAGCATATGTTCTTCGAGGCTGACAGAATCTCCGCGTTCCGTGAAATGATCTGCGCCGACACAGTCGAGGAAAGAACGGCTGCTCTTGATAAGATCATGCCGTATCAGCAGGGCGACTTTGAGGCTCTTTATGAGGCTCTTGAGGGCTGCCCGGTAACGATCCGTTTCCTTGATCCCCCGCTTCATGAGTTCGTTCCCACCGAGGAAGCCGACATCGAGGCTCTCGCAAAGGCTCAGGGCAAGTCAGTCGAGGCTATCAAGGCTATCATCGCTTCTCTTCATGAGTTCAACCCGATGATGGGCCACAGAGGCTGCCGTCTGACGGTAACTTATCCCGAAATCGCAAAGATGCAGACAAAGGCAGTCATCCGCGCGGCTATCAATGTCAAGAAGGCTCACCCCGACTGGGCAATCAAGCCTGAAATCATGATTCCGCTCGTCGGCGACGCTAAGGAATTCAAGTTTGTTAAGAATATAGTTGTTGCGACCGCCGATGAAGAGATCGCAGCGGCAGGCGCAGACCTTGAATATGAGGTCGGCACAATGATCGAGATCCCGAGAGCCGCTCTCACGGCAGACGAGATCGCCAAGGAAGCTGACTTCTTCTGCTTCGGCACGAACGATCTGACTCAGATGACATTCGGCTTCAGCCGTGACGACGCCGGCAAGTTCCTTGACGCCGACTATGACGCAAAGATCTTCGAGAACGATCCGTTCGCCCGTCTTGATCAGAACGGCGTCGGCAAGCTCATGGATATGGCTGTCAAACTCGGCAAGGGCGCTAATCCCAAGCTTCACTGCGGCATCTGCGGCGAGCACGGCGGCGACCCGACATCTGTTGAGTTCTGCCATAATATCGGACTTGACTATGTATCTTGCTCACCGTTTAGAGTGCCGATTGCAAGACTTGCAGCAGCTCAGGCAGCTATTAACGAAAGAAGGAATTGATTTAAGCCTGTTGATGGGTAAAACCATTTATCAGCCATAAGGCAAAATTAAATATCAAGTTTAGACCTTGTAGAAGCAATTCTGCAAGGTCTTTTTTTACCCGCAAAACATAGAAAAAGCCTTGTAAACGCTGCGTTTTTGTCAATAAAACAGGAATTTTATTTACATTATTTGCGACGGTGCTGTTGATAACGATTTTTACATCGTGGTTGATAAACAGCTTCGCACAATGACAGCATTAATACACAATTTTTGAGGGTTGGTTTTTGCCAACCCTCTTTTTTGTTGGTTTTTTGCTTCAAAGCCGCATAAATACTGCATTTTTCGTTTTTGAACTTTTTCTAAAACCACCAAATGGAACCGTCCCCTTTGGTGGTTTTTATGTGTTTAAGGTAAAAAAGACCTTG
>JAQXMC010000019.1 GCA_029012445.1 Oscillospiraceae bacterium | reverse complement strand
TGCTTGTTTTGCGTACCCCCCCAAATAAACCCTCGACTACCCAAGAAGACCAAACCGGTCTAAAATAGTCTCATCATTTCTGAGCAAGTCTAAAGAGTAGATTGGACTAACTTAGAATGAATCAGAAAAAAGAAAAGGATGAGACAAATGGGTACAGAAATACAAACGGTAGGGATAAAATGCGTACGCATATAATCTCCTCGGTCTGTTGCATTGGGATATGTTGCATCAAGCCATTTGTCGAAAGCAGTGCCGGATTTCTCATTATTCAGGCTATCCAAAACTTGAAGATTAGCCAGCCGATTCATCAAATTTTTTGTCCCTTTACAAAATCCCGGTTTTGTGCTATGATGGAATCGGTCAATAAGGCGACTTATTACTCAAATATCGCACAATGCGCAAGGAGGTGTACCACATGGAAGGTTTCATCAATTACATCACGGGCCTTGTCAAATATTTCCAGGATCTTCTCGCTTATTTCAGAGCGAAGAACGACGGAAAAGAAGACGCCGTTATGCCCGAATTCCCCAGGTTCGTTCAGCTGATTTGATCCGTTAAACAAGTTTGATTGTAACCGTAACTACACTTCTGACCCGAAAATCAGAAGTGTCGGGTTTTATATGGAGATAAAGGATTTTTTATGAACGGCACATTATCCGAACTGCAGGAAGTGAACATGGATGCACCCCCTTTGAGTAAAAATGCACCCCTCTAAAGCACAAAACGCACCCTCCCTTGACAGGAGATGCCGTATTGTATTAAAATAAACCGAAAGTGCCAACAAGCACTATGCATAAATGTAAAACACAAATAATAAAACTTACTGCCGGGGATATTCTCGGCGGTTTTGTTTACTGTTATAAAAAAGATTTCGTCCACTGCGGTTGAAACCGAAATTTGACCGATACCCCAAAAAGGTGACCGACCCTCAAAAAAAGTGACCGAGGCTTCTTAAAAGGTGACCGATTTAAAAATTGTATTAAAATTATAAGCTCACTTCAAACCAGAAAAATCCGAACCAAGTTTTCCCAATAGGAAAAGGGTTCGGATTTTTTGTCTTTATATAGCATGTTTTTTGTAAAATTGCTTTTCAGATGAGCTTTATTGTGTGCTGTCGGGCTGATTTATTTATCTTAATATCCACACCGCTGTTTTCCTATGTCAAACGATGAAACATTATTTCCGATCTGTCATATATTGATAGTAACCTATCGAAATGAGAAAGTTGGGAAATTATGTGTAACAGCTATACCCGTCAACAAATATGTTTGATGAATCGGATAAGACAATTATGGGGACAGCATGTATATTGGACTCGTTTCGCTATTATCAGCACAGCGGCTGATCTGGGCGATTCGGAGCCGGTCACCAAAAGACTGCTTGAAAATCCGAAGGATTTTGCAAATTTGCTCGCACCGATTTTCGGAATGAGATTGGCTGCCCGGTTTGAAGAGCTTCTCACTGAGCATCTGCTGATTGCGGCCGATCTGGTCAACGCAGCCAAAAACGGCGAAGCTGACAAGGCCAATTTTGCCAGAGAAAAATGGTATCGGAACGCAGATGAAATTGCCGTATTCTTACATTGTATCAACCGGTGCTGGGACGAAGAAAAGTGGAGATGTATGCTTTACAGTCATCTGGAAATGACAGAGAAAGAAGCCACGCTGCGCTTGCAGGGGAATTACGCAGCGGATATCAACATATTTGATGACATCGAAAACGAAGCGTTCCAAATGGCCGATTATATGTTTTGCGGCATCATAAAAATGTGTTCCCGATAAAGACAAAAAAGTTAAAAGGTCTTTTCCGATTCTGTGATTTCATTGAGAATGCGTCAGAACAAGCCTTATTCTGCTTGCTCTTTTTTGATAAAATAAGATCAGATGCGTGTTGAATTCTGCTTTTTTAATAGGTATGTCCGGCTCACTGCTTAGCCAAAGTGAGTTCCGCCTTTTGATGTTCAGATCCGGATAAAAATTGTTTTCGCTGTATTTTTGTTTTCAAATAAAAATCGGCAGGGTTCATCTGAGCCTTGCCGATTTTGCTTATCCTGATTAAATATAAAATTCTTTTCAGCCAGCTTTGCCGTGGCGGAAATTCCGAAGTGCTTTATTCTGAATTTGCACCGAGAAAAAAGGTTATATCATGGATTATCTCTGTATGGCGTGTCTTTTAATCCGGCTGACTTTAATTTCAGAATAAATTTATCAAGACGAATTTTACATATTCTTTTGAAAGCCTCAGATTTTCCGAACAGCTTCACAATTTTGGGGCTTATTGCATAATATGCCGATACAAAAAGTCTGCCGCACCGTGTTTTTCTCAAAACTTTGTCACGGTATCTTCTGAGAATCCAAACCTCTGGGCAGTCATATGAGCCGTAAACGCAGGTAGCTATGTAACAACCGTTTTTCTTCTTTTTGCTTTTTTTGGAAGCGTCTAAAACCGGCATGGCTTCCGCCGGATTTTCATCATCATATATTTCAAGAGGAACCTCATTTTTAAAGTGATGTATTCTGGGATTATCATTTTTCCCTAATACTTCCGAGAGCTTTTCACTGATATATTTTTGATTAACACCGAATGAAGTCCAGAATTTTATAACCGGAATTCCGGCTTCTTCACAAATATTCTTCACCTTTTCGTCCCGCTTTTTTCGCTCATCGTCTAAATGACTTTGGTCGTTTATCTCAACAACGGCTTTCGGGGCATAGCTTTTATCTGTGATAAGAAAATCAACATTTCTGAACAACTCATTGTGATATCTTGAGTTGTCTGTTCTTTCAATGAATGATGCTAAGTTTATCTGTGGAAAGACCAAATTATCTTCGGGCAGAGCGCTTTTTATCGCCTCATAATATCCCTGCTCGGATTTTGATATTAGACTTTCTTTTGGATCGTATAAATAGAAATCCGTATTTTCTTCAGTTAATACGCACGGCCCGGTTTTATAGTGCCAACAGCCGCACAGATCACATTTTATAATCAGTCCTTGTTGCCTCTTCATATTACAGGAGCGGCATAACGGATATTTTCCGCTTTCGGCTCCACATACCTTGCACTTCATAAAGCAATTTTCCCCCCAATTTTTTGCGATTTCATTTTCTTCTTTCTTCAAGCTCAGCCGTTATTTCGTTGTAGTATTCTTCGCTGATCCTGAATTTCTTTTTAAATATGGTGTAGCCGATTGTGAAGAATACGATCGGAGTCAAAGTTATAACGAGAAGCAAGCCGACCGTTTTTGAAGTCGGTACCTGTGAAATGATCTGAGTTATCTGAGAAAGCTTCGCTTCACTCGAGATGGCGCCGAGATTTGCCGCCTGCTCAAGCTCCGCTATCTTGTCGGTCGTGTCTCTGATTCCGATGATAATATAGAACAGCATGACGAACAGGGTTGTGATGGCGTTTCCGAGTTTGACAAGGAAAGCTCTCGTTGCGAATATAACGCCCTCGTTTCTCTCTCCTGTCAGCAGCTCGTTGTATTCGGTCGTGTTAGCTATGCAGACAACGAGCACCATATAGTAGCTTGTGCTTGCGAAGCCGCAGAAGAAATAGGCTATTGCCATGAGTATGAATTTAAGTGTGACTCTCGCATTGAAGATCGGAATGACAAATGAAAATGTATCATTCGGGACAAGGAAGAAGATCAGGAACAGCAAAACATTGCCGACAATCTGAGATATCAGACCGAGGCGAAGAAGTTGCTGCCTTGTCAGTTTCTTGTTCAGCATTGGGTAGAATATGTTGATTATAACTGTCGCAAGTCCGCTGAAAACATAGAAAAGCGTCAGCAAGGTGCCGTTATAACCGAACTCGAAATATATGAACATCGTCAGCGTTGCGCCCGGAACGAGCCTTGTCGCAAGGAACACAAGAGAAATCCAGCGAAGCTGATCGTTGTTTTTGAACACATCGACAATCTGCTTGAGGCTGACCCGGTTTCCGGAGGAGGCTCTGAGCTCGGGCTCCTCTTTGACTCCGACAAGCGTGACGGACTGAAGGATCAGGAACAGTGAAACAAATATAATGCTTATGATCATATAAGCATAGACGGCCGAGCCGTTGAGAGCGAGAGAACCGGTCGTGAGAATGGGAACGAAAATTCCGCAGACGCCGGCGCCTATGTTGGCGCAAAGAGCCGTGAGAGACGAGAGACGGTTTCTGTCGTCCGGATTTTTAGCGAGCGACGGGATCATTCCCCAATATGCGATGTCGTTCATGGTGAAAACTATGCTGTAAATGAAATACATTATGCCGAAAAACACGACATACGACCAGCCCTGAAGCGTGTTTGAAAACGACGCCGCGACGACGGCCGAAGTGCCTAACATTCCGATAAATATCCATGGCTTGAACTTGCCCCATTTTGTGTGGGTGGCGTCGATTATGTTGCCCATTATCGGGTCGTTAAAAGCGTCGAACACCTTTGCGAGCGTCATCAGCACAGTGAGAACTCCGAGCTGAGAAGCGGTCAGCTGCTTTGTGAAATAAACATAATTGAGAAGCTGCCCGTTAAACAGACCGGTGCATATCATGTCACGGCCGATGCAGCCTATGGAAAAGGTCCATAAATTGCGCTTTGAAAGTCTGTTTGAAGAGGGCTTTGCAATTGAATTTTCCATCTTTTCATATCCTCCGATAAATTTTTCTTCATATTTTTATCGCCTTAAATAAAAAACGATTTCCAAATTATATTTTATAACAAACGGACTTTGCTGTCAATTGCTATATTGGTAAAACCCGTCGGCGCTTATTGCCTCGGCCAAAGATAAAAATGAACAACAAACGACATTATTAATACAGTGTTCATAATTTAGCAACAAATACAGAAACAACAATTGATAATATATAACCAAAGAAACAGAAAGGGAGGAATATACAATGCCGCAGACCGGTCTTATTACTGAACTTGTCATGTACATAAAGCAGCTGATCCAACAGATCGTTGATTTCTTCAGAGAATTTAACGACAATCACTAAAGCTATAAAGCTGACAAGACGGTGTATCGCAGATGATACACCGTCTTTTTTGGATATATAATTCAATACACACGGCGGCAGCCGGAGAAATTCTTGCTTTTTGTGAGTCAGCAGCCGGGTGGCGGCCGCCTTTCTTGTGAGCCTCAGACTGATGCGATCTGCCTGACCGGAGAACCGATAAAGCAGCAGAAAATTTCCCTGTTTTGCTCTGTTTCGGCATACAAATTGTTATATAGGTCAAAAATTTATATAAGTTTGACAAAAAATCAACGAAAATTCCCTATGTTTATACCTTTTGCCACTTGAAAATAATACCATTTTGATATACAATGTCGGATGGCATAAAATAATACAAAAAGAGAAAGGAATTTATCATGAACGTTTTAAACAAAAAATCGGTTGAAGACATTGATGTCAAGGGCAAGAAAGTTCTCGTCCGCTGCGACTTCAATGTTAAAATGGAAAACGGAGTTATCACAAGCGACAAGAGAATAGTCGCATCTCTTCCCACTATCAAATATCTTATAGATCACGGCGCAAAGGTCATTCTTTGCTCGCATCTCGGCAGACCCAAGGGCGAATTCAAACCCGAATTTTCTCTGGCGCCCGTTGCCGCCCGCCTTTCCGAGCTTCTCGGTCAGGAGGTCAAAATGGCTAAGGATGTTATCGGCGACAGCGCAAAGGAGCTTGCAGCTTCTCTCAAGGACGGAGAAGTAATGCTTCTTGAAAATGTCCGTTTCCACGCCGAAGAGACAAAGAACGATCCCGAATTTTCAAAGGCGCTCGCTTCTCTGGCGGAGATATATGTCAACGACGCTTTCGGCTCGGCTCACAGAGCTCATTCCTCAACAACGGGCGTTGCCGACTATCTTCCCGCAGTCTGCGGTTTTCTTATTCAGAAAGAGCTCACCTATATCGGCGGTGCTCTTGAAAATCCGAAGAGACCCCTCGTTGCAATTCTCGGCGGCGCAAAGGTATCGGATAAAATCGGCGTTATAACAAACCTTCTCAATAAGGTCGACACTCTCATCGTCGGCGGCGGTATGGCTTACACATTCTTCGCCGCTCTCGGCCACACGGTCGGAACCTCTATCTGCGAGACAGACAAGATCGACCTTGCCAGGCAGATGATGGAAAGCGCAAAGGAAAAGGGCGTTAAGTTTCTTATTCCCATCGACAATGTAGTCGGAAAAGAATACAAAGAGGATACCGAATACAAGACCGTCAATTCAGACGATATTCCGGACGGTTGGATGGGCCTTGATATCGGCCCCAAAACGACACAGCTGTTCGCAGACGCGGTCAAGGACGCGGGAACGGTTATCTGGAACGGACCTATGGGTGTTTCCGAGTGGGAGCACTTCGCAAACGGCACCATCGGCGTTGCGACAGCTATCGCAAACAGCAACGCAATCTCGATCATCGGCGGCGGCGACTCGGCGGCAGCTATCCAGAAGCTCGGCTTTGCCGACAAGATGAGCCACATTTCGACAGGCGGCGGAGCTTCTCTTGAATTCCTTGAGGGCAAGGATCTCCCGGGCGTAGTGGCTCTCAACGACAAGGACTGATCGTCTGACAAAACCGAAACCCAAAATATAAAACTCTGAAAAGGAAGTATTATCATGAAAAAGTCAGTTCGTAAGGCAGTTATCGCAGGTAACTGGAAAATGAATAAAACACCGTCGGAAACGACAGCTCTCATCAACGCAATGAAGCCCCTTGTTGCGGGCGCTGACTGCGAGGTCGTTCTTTGCGTTCCGTTCGTTGACATTGCCGCTGCTGTTGAAGCGGCAAAAGGCTCCAACATAAAGATCGGCGCCGAAAATGTTCACTTCAAGGCTTCGGGCGCATACACGGGCGAGGTTTCGGCGGAAATGCTCAAGGAATGCGGCGTTGAATATGTTGTTGTCGGTCACAGCGAGAGAAGAACCTATTTCGGTGAGACCGATCAGACAGTCAATCTCCGCGCTCTTGCCGCTCTCAACGCAGGACTCAAGCCGATCATCTGCGTCGGCGAGACTCTTGAACAAAGAGAGCTGGGCTACACCGAGACGCTCCTGAAATTCCAGACGAAGATGGCTTTGACAAATGTCACCGCCGAGCAGCTCAAGAATGTTATTATCGCTTACGAACCGGTCTGGGCTATAGGCACGGGCGTTACGGCGACGGCTGATCAGGCAGACGAGGGCAACGGATATGTCCGCGCCGCTATCGCTGAAGCATACGGCGAAGAAGCTGCCGAGGGCGTTACCGTTCAGTATGGCGGCTCAATGAACGCCAAGAACGCTGACGAGCTTGTTAAAAAGGTCAATGTTGACGGCGGTCTTATCGGCGGCGCATCACTCAAGGCCGAGGACTTCTCGGTTATAGTCAAGGCGGCCAGCGAGAACTAATTTTAATTCAGTAAAGAGGTTAAACAGAATTATGAAAAGACCCGTTTTATTATGCATAATGGACGGCTTCGGTCACAATCCGTCGGATTACGGCAACGCTATCGTTGCCGCCTCGACTCCGAACCTTGACAGGATAATGAGCGAAAATCCGTATACTTTCATCGGCGCATCAGGCATGGATGTCGGTCTGCCCGACGGTCAGATGGGCAACAGCGAGGTCGGTCACACGAACATCGGCGCCGGAAGAATAGTATATCAGGAGCTGACAAGAATAACGAAGTCGATAAACGACGGCGACTTTTTTGAAAACGAAGCGCTCGTCGGCGCAATGGAGAACTGCCTTAAGAATAATTCGGCGCTCCACCTTATGGGCCTTCTATCAGACGGCGGCGTTCATTCGCACAACACTCATATGTACGCCATAGTGGAGCTGGCAAAGAAAATGGGCGTTAAGGAGGTCTGGCTCCACTGCTTCCTTGACGGCAGAGATGTTCCGCCCGCGTCGGGCGCCGGCTATGTCGCCGAAGCTCAGGATAAGCTCAACGAGATCGGACTTGGCAAGATAGCGACTGTCATGGGCAGATACTACGCAATGGACAGAGACAACCGCTGGGAAAGAGTCTCCAAGGCTTATTCGGCGATGGTCTACGGCGAGGGAAACAAAAATCCGGATCCCGTCGCAGCGGTCAAGGCGTCTTATGAACAGGTCGACGAGGAGGGCAAACACATCACAGATGAATTTGTTGTTCCGACTGTCTGCGCCGATGGTGCCTGCGTTAAAGCCAACGACAGCGTTATTTTCTATAACTTCCGCCCCGACAGAGCAAGAGAGATCACCAGAGCCTTTGTTGATGAAAACTTCACGGGCTTTGAGAGAAAGAACGGATTTTTCCCGCTCTATTATGTCTGCATGACTCAGTATGACGCGACGATGCCTAATGTTCATATCGCATTTAAGCCGGAGAAGCTCGTGAACACAATGGGCGAATATCTTTCAAAGCTCGGCAAGACGCAGCTGAGAATTGCCGAAACCGAGAAATACGCTCATGTCACATTCTTCTTTAACGGCGGCATTGAAAAGCAATATGACGGTGAAGACAGAATCCTTGTCGCTTCGCCGAAGGTCGCAACCTATGACCTTCAGCCCGAAATGAGCGCTTATGAAGTAACGGACAAGGTCGTTGAAGCTGTTGAAAGCGATAAATACGATGTTGTTATCCTCAACTTCGCAAACTGCGATATGGTCGGTCACACCGGCATATTTGACGCTGCAAAGGCGGCTGTCGAAGCTGTTGACACCTGCGTCGGCAGAGTTAAGGACGCCGTTATGAAAATGGGCGGCGCAATGCTCATCACGGCTGACCACGGCAACGCTGATAAAATGGTTGATTCCGACGGAACGCCGTTCACCGCTCACACAACATTCCCCGTTCCGTTCATAGTTGTCGGCTATGACTGCAAGCTTCGCGACGGCGGCAGGCTTTGCGATATCGCTCCGACAATGCTCAGAATAATGGGAATCGAGCAGCCTGAGGAAATGACAGGCGAAAGCATAATTATCTGATAATTACATCGAATAGCAAAAAGAGCGCCCGCTTGGCGGGGCGTTCGTAAGATAGTAAAATATGCAAAAGGCGTGACGAAAGCGGTCACGCCTTTTGCATTACGAGGATAGCCGCAAAGCGGCGCAAGGGGGAAAAATTCCTTGTTCGAAGTGTCAATTGAAGCAAAGCCCGGACATCTATTTATCCGGGCTGTCTGTCTCGCGGGGAGCGCATACGGGGTTTGCCCCTGCATCGAAGTCCGCCCTTTCCCCGGACTCGCTAAAGTGTATCCAAAACCTTTCTGATATTATTCTCATTTGGAATAACGATGTTTATATCCACTTGCGGATGCTCTTTGACATAATCTGTCAGAAAGTCAAGCAAATTCTCTTTAGTTTTCATATAATCATCAATAATTGTCTGGTCGTCAAAACCCAACTTCTTCAGTATGATTGCTGATACAACACCTGTCCTGTCTTTTCCTGCCCCGCAGAAATATAGAACATTGCTTTTTGCATCCAGGATCGTTTGAATAATCTTGTCCATCTGTTTATCGAGCATCCCCAAGTAAACAGATTCCACTTCCTCGGGTGATTTGGGTGTGTCACCTCCGCCGGTTACCGGCATATGATAAAATGTGAATCCATCTTCTGTTTCGAGACGACAGGGCTTTCGCTCATATTCTTTCTTTTCCCGTAAGTCTACAACCGTGGTAACATGGTTTTGCAGTAGCCATTCTACTTCTTTGTCCGTCAGCTTTTCAGGGCAATCACTTCTGATGAAACGCATATCTCCGGTCGGTAACGGTCGGGTATTTAATGTAGATTGCAATAATGAAGACATTTCTATCCCTCCTCAAATTTCGGCTTGCAGGTTTGTTTGGTTCCGGATTATCACATAACAGGATAAAATAAAAGAACAGCCACAGCAGAGTAACTACTGTGGTTTCTACTGTCTTATGAACCTCCTGCCTTTTAAGCGGGCGCTTAGTTTAATTTTTAATTCACAAAATGCCGTTTGCTGTCCGGCGCTCAGAGCTTAACCTTCGCTTTCAGCGGTTTTGCCGGGAAAGTAATAGACTCTGCATTCATAAGGCCTTGTTATAAAGCTGTTGTCAAACACGGGATTCAGCTCATAGTTTGACAGAACAAGCTCGCCCTTGTTGAGGTCATAGCCCTCCGGTGCGGTGAATTTTTCGCCGTCCTCGGCAAAAGAGCAGATTATGAGCATTTTCTCATCGCCGAGAACTCTCTCATAAACATAGAGCTTTTTGCTCTTCTTATCATATTCGTTATATTCGCCGTAGATAGCGACCTGATGAGTTTTGCGGAATTTGATAGCCTTGCGGTAGAAGTTGAGGATTGAATTCGGATCTTTATCCTCAGCCTCGACATTTATCTCCTTGTAATTGTCGTTGACATTAAACCACGGAGTTCCCGTTGTGAAGCCGGCATTTTCGCTGTCGTTCCACTGAACCGGAGTCCTTGAATTCTCACGGTTAGCCTGGAATGAAAGATCGAGAAAACGCTTGTCACTGAAACCGAGCTTCTTGAACAGCTTATAGTTATTGAAAGTCATAACATCTTTATAGTCGCTGACGCTGTTCATTCTTATGTTTGTCATGCCTATTTCCTGTCCCTGATATATGAACGGCGTACCGCAAAGGAATAAGTACATGGCCGCCAGCGATTTCGCACTTTCAACTCTGTATTTAAGACTGCCGTACCTTTCAATAATCCTCGGGTGATCATGGTTTTCGATATAGAGGCAGTTCCAGCCGATGCCTTTCATGGCATTCTGCCACTTGGTGAGAGTTGATTTGAGCTTTCTGAGACTGAAAGGAGTCTTGATCCAGTCTGTCATGAAGCAGTTTGCGTTCATGTGATCGAATGAGATCAGCATATCAAGCTTCTGATTCGGACCCTCGCTGCAAAGCTTGACGGCGTCCTTGAGGCTTGTCATGGGGCCTTCGCCGATAACAAAGCAGTCGTATTCGTTCTGAACCGCTCTGAATTCGTCAAGGTATTCCTCAAGGTGTGGGCCGTATTTATAATGCTCAACGCCTGTCGCGACGGGGAGCGGGAAGCCGTTGGGAAGCCCCGGCTCTTTCGAGATGAAGTTAATAACATCTTCGCGGAAGCCGTCGACTCCCATATCGAGCCAGAAGCGGATTATGCTCTTGACCTCCTCGCGGACTTTCGGGTTATCCATGTTGAGATCGGGCTGTTTTTTTGCGAAAACATGAAGATAATATTCGTCGAGATTTTCGTTGTATTCCCATGCGCCGCCCTCAAATGCCGAAAGCCAGTTGTTGGGAGGATTTTTACCCTTTCCCTTGCGCCATATGTAGTAATCGTGATATGGGTTGTCAACGCTTTTGCAGCTTTCCTTAAACCATTCATGCTCATCTGAGGTGTGGTTGATGACAAGATCCATAAAGACTTTCATTCTGCGTTCATGGGCGCTGTCAAGGATCTTTTTGAAGTCGTCAAGAGTGCCGAATTCGGGGTTGATATTCTTATAATCCGATATGTCGTATCCGTAGTCGGCGTTTGGGGTTGGATAAATAGGTGAGAACCAGATGCCGTCAACACCGAGGCTCTGAATGTAATCAAGCTTGCTGTAAACGCCAGGCAGATCGCCTATGCCGTCGCCGTTTGAGTCGCAGAAGCTTCTGGTCCAGATCTGATAAACGGACATTTCCTTATACCATTTTTTGCTCATATTTTTTCCTCCTGTTTTATCGGGTACGCGGCGGCTTTGCTTTCGGCGCAATACCCTCGCGCGCGTCAGACTCAAGTTCAACGCGAACGGATAATATATTATTTTTATTATATCATCAGAAAAAAGGGTTGGCAATATCAAAGAAAAAAATTGCAGAAAGAATTTCGGTATTTTGATAGTTTTTTTAAAATTTATTTGACAACGCCCGGTTTATCTGCTATAATAGCCGTCGTGAGCTGACCGATAATGGTTACTAGACTGTTCGGGCGGTCGAAATTTTTCGGCGCTCCAAGCCGTATAAAATTTCGCAAACCGCAAGAGTCACGCGGGCGCGGCTGCCTGCGAAGAAAATTAAATATGCGGATATGGCGGAATAGGCAGACGCGTTAGATTCAGGTTCTAATCGGGGCAACTCGGTGCAGGTTCAACTCCTGTTATCCGCACCAAAGTAATAAAGTCGACATTTTCTGGATTTTCGAAGATGTCGGCTTTTTATATATAAAAATATTCGGCAATACTACTTGACAAATTGGCAAGTATGTGATATTATGTATTCATCAAATGTTGGAGGTACTATATATGGGAAAAGAATTAGGGCAAAGAATACTTAGTGCTATACGAATGAAAGGTATTTCTCAAAAGGAGTTGGCAACTATAGTCGGCGTAACGGAGGGTGTCATTTCAAGGTATGTTTCAGGCGAAAGAGAACCGAAACCTGATATGATAGCCAACATAGCCACTGCACTACACACTACTTCCGATTATCTTCTTGGTATTGAGAACGATGGTTTTAATTATCCGAGAATCCGCAGAATGATTGCCCGAAATGCTTCTTCAATGACGAAATCGGAAAAAAAGGAGCTTATCAATGCTCTTTTCGGGGAGAAATGATAAGTGGGAATAGCATTATCACATCGCAGATATGAAGAAATCAAAAAAATAATTGTAGATTTATTTGTGAGATATGGTGTTTCCTGTGTTCCGGTCAACGGATTTGAGTTGGCTACGAAAATGGGGATAAAGGTCGTTCAGTATTCCGCAAAAACTGATTCCGTTTTCAAAGGCAGTTGGTGGCACGGATTACAATTGCTTCGTTCACTTCTATGAGGACGATGCAAACTTTGAAAGATTATGGAACAATCCACAGAAGTATCTGCCAGTCCTACATAAATACAAGGGCGTTATCACGCCGGATTTCAGTCTGTATCGTGATATGCCGCTTGTAATGCAGCAGTGGAATACATACCGAAGCCGAGCGATCGGTCATTGGTTGCAGGAAAATGGTATCCCGGTAATACCGAATGTTCGGTGGGGAGATGAACGAACCTACGACCTATGCTGTGCGGGCGTACCGAGAAACAGCACCATCGCCATTGGCTCCCACGGCTGTATCAAGCTTTTGCAGGAACGACCGTATTTTATAAACGGTCTTGACTATGCAGTGCGAAAACTTCGCCCGAAAATTGTCATTGTTTACGGAACGGCACCAGAGTGTATCTTTGATAAATACCGAGAGCAAGGCATAGAAATCATGCAATTTGATAGCGTCTATATGGCTACTCACCGAAAGGCGGTGAGTGCCTAATGGGAGCTGGAATTCACGGCGGATTTGGAAACACAAAAGGTTCAATGAATGTTGATGTTGATACCGTATCAAAAAGCGTTAATGATGCTGGAGATGCAGATTTCAATAGTGGAGCAAATTTGCCTACTGATGATTCCCAATTAAAGCATATCTTTTCAAATCGTGAAGGTCATTTGAGTGATACGCCTGATAATCGAAAATTGCTGACCGATTTAGCAAACGATAAAAGCAAATTTGTCGGGACGGATAAGTACGGTAATTCATGGAATGCGGAAACGACAAGTGACGGTTCACAAAATTGGGTGCGCTATCAAAACGGTACAATAAACGAAGGCGGCAGAAATGCTACTCCTCGTACTTGGGACGATGAAACCGGTTACAATAATAATCCAGTGAAACGGAGGAAAAAGAAGTGAATAAATTTGAATTGTTTTGTATGGTGTTCTATGTTCTTGATGCTGATTGGGATGATACGAAAGATGCTGTTGTTGGTGAATACCTAAGTAGTGCAAATCCGTTCCTTTTTGCTGACATTGGTTCTGCCGATCCAACTG
>JAQXMC010000018.1 GCA_029012445.1 Oscillospiraceae bacterium | reverse complement strand
GTCACAAAGTGACGGGCGTGCTTTGTTTCTCTGCGTCAGGAAAGCTGAGTGCGAAGATCAAAGTCCCTGCCTGGGGGCAGGAACTTTGACAGGGCAGACTTCTTTCTCAATATGCAAACTGTGAGACTGCCGAGAAAGGATGACCGATGGCATTTTCTTCGGTCGACAGGCGTACAAAGTTACTCCGAGACCGAAAAAATGCCAAGCATATAAGCTTTCGGCGGCATGGTTGACACCATGCCGCCGAAACAGTTTGCGGTTTGTGGTTGAAAGAAAAAGCCATTTTCTTTCGCTTTTTTGATTATATGCGTTCGGGCGCCTTTATTGACAGTTTTGCGGCGCTGCAAAATTGCAGCGCCGCAAATAAAATCTGTTTTCGGTTTTTTATGAGTTTTCAGCGTCGATCTCCGCCTGAGCGTGAAGAGCGTGAACCTTAGCATATATCGGCTCGAGCTTCTCTTTGGTGAGAGGATAGCCGAACTTCATGAGAAGCCATACACCTGTGTAGACAAAAGCGGGAATGATAGTGCAGATGAACATAAGCCTGTTGCTTGTGTTGTTTTCTGTGATAAATCCGTAACCTGCTTCGCTTCCGTCGTATTTCGCCCATTTGAGAAGGAAAAGTCCGCTCGTGTCGGCGATTGTCTGACCGAGCTTTCTTGAGAATGTGTAAACAGCGTAGATAGCGCTTTCGCTTCTCTCGCCGGTCGTGTATTCCTGATAGTCGATGACATCCATAACGACCGCCCAGCAGGTCAGGCTGACGAAAGTGTAGCCGAAGCCGATAACAAAAAGGGCGAGCATGAACAGCCATGCCGGGAAGATACCGTCCTGACCGTGATTGACGAAGCTGATGAATTTTTCGCTGTTGGCGCCGATAGCCAGAAGCACCGCCGCAACAGCAGCAATAATTGAGGTGTTGCCGCAAAGCTCCTTCTTGCCGTATTTCTCAACGAGCTTGGGCATGAAGAGTATGAGCACGACCATCGGAAGATAGTTGCATACCGTTCCGAGAATGCTCAGGTTGGTGTTGCAGAAATAGTTTTTATAAAGATATGTGTTGAATGAGTTGAACTGAAGCTGACCGCTGATAAGAAGACCGGCAAGGGCGACCGTGATGAACGGACGGGAATGGAAAAGTGCGCTGTAAGTCTTTCTGAAGTTTATTTTCGGGTCTGGCTCAGAGGGAACTCTCTCTTTCGTCGTCGCATAGCTCCAGAGATAGAAAACGATTGAGAGTACGCCCATAGCGATAGCGAAAATGAACATCTTGCTGCCGTCGGCAACCTTGATCTCCTTTTTGGTTATCTCGTCAATCTCGCCTGTTTTGGTGAAAATGAGCATCGGAGCAAGAAAAGAAACAACGCCGCCGCCGACGCCCGAACCGATTGAACGGAATGTTGACAAGAGAGTTCTGCCCTTAGGATCATCGGTTATAACCGACGCGAGAGAGCCGAACGGAATGTTCATTCCGGTGTACATCATTCCGTAGAATATGTAAGTCACATAGCAAATTGCCAGAAGAATGGTCTGATTCGTTGTCAGGCGGTACCACGGAGCGAAACACAAAATCGTCGCAATACCGAGAGGTACGCACACCGTTTTGAGATACGGCCTGAACTTTCCGTCTTTTCTGGGGGATCTTTTTGCAACTACTTTTCCCCAGAGCGGGTCGTTGATGCAGTCCCAAAGACGGCTGATAAGCATCATAACGGCTATTTTGGCGTTGTCCTTTATCTGCAGAACATCCGTCATGAACAGCTTGAGATAGGTTGAAATATATGTCAGGTTGAACAGGTTGCCTGCGTCGCCGAGCATATATCCCGAAGCCTCTTTTATTCCTATTTTGTTAGGATGGTCGTTGACCGGCTTCGGCTCTGTTGATTTTTCTTTCCTTGCCACTGAGACATCTCCTTTAAACTTTTATATAATTGATTATAAAATCATAACATTTTTATAAACAGTTTTCAAGTGGTTTTGTTAAATTTGTACAGAAAAGCGGAAAACAAACCTCACGCCTCCGCCTAATATCGCCCGCCGCCGGGCAGCGAACGGCAGAAAAAAAGCCGCCCCTTGTTCGGGGCAGCCTTATGATTGATGTTTTTCCGGATTTTATTTATTCTGCTGACCGATGAGCTTTTCCGCCTTTTTCTGACGCTTGAGCTTTGCGCTGTATTTATCCGACTCGAGATATTTCGGATATTCGTTGGCGGTGATAGCTCCGGCTATGAACACCGCCGTCAGAACATAGGAAACTATCATAAAGGCGAGAGTGGCATTCTTTTTCGCGAGAATGGCTTTTGTCGCGTCGTCATATTCCGGTGCTTTCTCCTCTGTCGCCGAGGAGCTGTCGCCGTTGGCTTTGCTTGTGAGAGCGGAGGCAAGATTCGATATAACATCGGCAACCTTCTGAGTCAGGTCGTCGTTTGATTTTGTCGCTTCCTCAAAGGCGTTTGAATAATGAACATTCATGCCGGCCATAACACAGCCCATAACGAATGAGACAGCGAGCAGAACAACATAGACGATTTTTGTTTTTTTGTTGAACAGCTTATTCATATCAGTTTCCTCCTGCGGCGTCTGCCGCTGTTGTTTCGCTTGTTGTGCTCTGCGTTGCGACGGTCTCGGTCGGATCGGTGTCCTTTATCGAGCTTATATAGTAGCCGTCGCCGCTTGAGCGAAGATATATTTTCAGATATTTTGTCGGCTCGGGCGGAATCATATCTCCGTTCGCGGCCTGTTTCCAGTCGGTGCCCGCCAGACAGCCGACGGTGAGTATTATCGTCGAGCCTTTTTCGCTGATATCCTTTATCATGGGCGAGAACACCGGTTCAACGCCTGTTATCGGTATGGCGTATTTGCCGGTTTTGGAATTATATTCAAACTGTATTCCGTCGCCTCCGTCAACAGTCTGATGCAAAGGCGCAACATCTGTTCCGAAAAGACGGGCGAATTCCTTTTCGACAATATCTTTTTTGATGAGCATTCCCGTTCCGGAATATTCGACTGCGTCCGGGTCGAGACCGCTGCTCAGAAGAGAGCGGATCGAGATGCTCAGCAGCTGACTTTGGTCGGCGTTGATAACATCGTCAAACGGCGACGGATCGCTCATGATAACGGGCGCGACGAAAGCCTTATATTCTTCTGTCTTTTCCGAATTGTCAAACGATCTCGAAACTGCTCCAACAACGGCGCTGATGATCGAGATCAGCCCGACTGCCGCAAGCACAAGAACGACAACGCCGACAACGGTGTTTCTTTTGCTTCTTTCGCTGTTTTCCCTTGCCATAAGGATATATGAACCTCCTCTCGGTAGTCCGATAAGAATACTGCCCGAAAGAAAAATCCGGTCTTTCAAGCTTAACACGGATATTATACACCGAAACCGATCGCAAAGCAAGCCCTTTATTTTCCTGTTCCGCTTCGGAGCGTGAAAGACTTCAGACGATCGGATTTTCCGATACTGCGGCGAAAATGCTGCAAATTCGTGTCTTTGCCTCTTTCTCCGCCGGTGCCTTTGTTTATCAAGAAGATAAAATAAAAAGGACCGCCGAAGCAGTCCTTAAAACCGCAGTCCGTCAGCCCTCTATCCCGAAAAGATAAAGCGTTCCGAAAAGCTCCTTTAAAAACGAGGCGATAGCCTGCAAAAACTGTGTGATCTTATCGTACATTCCTGCCGTTCTCCTTTCCGTTAATTGCGGCTTGGTGCTGAGCGCCGCCTTATTGCCGCATTGCAAATGCTATTATATATCGAAGATAGGTGCGATTTCGGTCGAAAAAAGCAATCCGGACTCAAAACAGTTAAAATTAAAGGCAATTTTATCATTTCGTTTTGTCAGAATAAACAATTTATTTTCGCGGGAAACAGAAAAAAAACAAATTTTTGACAATTATTAAATTTTTGTTGACTTGTTAAAAAAAGTGTGATACAATCTAAATGTATAAAAAGCTAAAGAAAGGAGAATTACCATGACACTCGGCGAATTCATTGATCTTATCAAGTTAATTTTCAAAACGATTATGGCTATTTTCTCAAAAGATGAAGAAGAGGAACAGGCTTAACCGCTGAAACAAAACAAAAAAGAGTTCAACCACCTGTATTCAATAGGTGGTTTTCTTTTTCATGCGTCTTCTGATATCGGCAAGGGGAGATGCTCCGAAGCCCGTCGCCGCCACGCAAATGTCAAAATGTTGTAAATTAAATTTAATCTTTGTTTTCCGGCAAAGTATTGAAAAGAGAGTTTATCCGTGATATTATTGTATATGGAGTATAATTCGTTATAAGCGAAGGAGGATAATTATGAAAAACACTTTGAGAAAAGCGCTTGCACTTCTGCTTGTTTTCACGATGCTGTTCGCGTTTTCATCCGTCTCTTATGCCGACGGCGGAAATGACGGAAACGACGGTCAGACAGAGGTCGACAAGGGCGAGCTTTTAACGACAAACGACGGAAATTTTCAATATTACAAATATGTTGTCGAGACGAAAAAGAGCGAAACCGAAACGGTTTACAGCTACATTCTTGAAATAGCCAAATATCTCGGCACCGACACCGCCGTCACTATTCCCGCTAAGCTCGACGAACCCGCCGATTCAATGTACGCGGTAAGAGTCATCGGCACGGAAGCTTTTCTGATGGAGGAGGACGACAGCGGAAACAAGGTTGAGATCAGGCAGGTCGTTCTGCCCGACACGACTCAGGTCATCGGCACCAGAGCTTTCTGCAACAACGAAAAGCTTATGAACATAGAGATGCCCGACAGCATTGTCAAAATAGGCGACTACGCTTTCTATGACTGCAAGAGCCTTTCCGCTATACATATGCCCGAAAATCTCGAATATGTCGGCAACTCAGCCTTTGCCGGCTGCGAAAAATTCGTCGGCAACGCATATATCCAGTCAGAGATCGAAAGTGAGGACGGCACCTACGCTCAGGTTCCCGCTCTCAGATTCCCCAATAAGCTCAAATATATCGGCGACAACGCTTTCACTCTCTGCTCAAGTCTTGTTTATGTCTATATTCCCGACGGTATCACCGAGATATGCACCGGTACCTTCACCAACTGCTATGCTCTTGAATATGTTGTTATTCCCGAAACGGTCGAAACGGTCGGCGCCGCATTCAACGGAGCGTACCTCAAACACAACAACTGGAGCACCTACACCCCGAAGCTCATCATTAAAAATCCGCACTGCGTGATAGTGCCGTCGCCCGAGATTGACAAGCATGTCACGGTTTACGGCGTTAAGTATTCGGCGGTCAACGCTTTTGCCGATAAGGTCGGCTGCAAGTTCGAGCCCATCACGGTCGAGGGCCACACCTATGTCGGCGTCGTCACCGATCCCACCTGCGCCGAAAAGGGCTACACCACATATCACTGCGACGACTGCGAGAAAAAGGGAATTGCGCGCGAAGACACCTATGTCACCGATTTCGTTGACGCTCTCGGCCACGATTACGATCAGTGGTACAACGGCGAAAAGGGCGTTCCCATGACCGAGGAGGAGGAGCAGAACTATGTCGGCCCCACCTGCACAGTCGGCGCCGTCAAGAGCAGAAAGTGCAAAACCTGCGGCTATATTGAGCTTGGAATGATAAATCCCCTCGGTCACAGCTTCAAAACGGTCACAACCGCAACCTGCACGACCGACGGTTATCTCAGAACATACTGCACAAGATGCGGACTGACAAAGGAATACCGCAGCCAGCCGGCTCTCGGCCACGACTGGGATGAAGGAATTGTCGTTTCCGAGTGGGAGAAATGCAAAACTGACGGCGTTATCGTCAAAGCCTGCCTGAGAGAGGGCTGCTGCGACGCGGACGGAAACCCGACAACTATCACAGAGATAACACCGATGCATACCGACGCGGACAACGACGGCAAATGCGATGACTGCGGCATTGATATCGAGCCCGTTGAGGACTGCAAGTGCAACTGCCACGCAAAGAGCGGCTTCAAAGCGTTTTTCTATAAGATTCAGCTGTTCGTCTGGAAGCTGTTCAAGATCTATAAGGTCTGCGACTGCGGCAGAATCCATTATTGATAACAAAACAATATAATAATTGTCAAGCGGAGACACGAAAGTGTCCCCGCTTTTGCTTGTTAATAAAGCGCCCGAACGCATAAGAAGAAAAAATATCTGGTTCTTTCAAAAACAAACCGCAGAACTAAAACAAAAGCATAATCAACAAAATTAAATCAGACCTGCCGCCCCCGGATATCAACAGGCGTTTTTATAATAAAAGTCCCCCCGGCTGCCAATACTATCCGCAAAGAAAGAAAGGACGCATTATGTATGATAAATTCCATTTGGCCCGAAACATCTCACGCACCGGAATTTGAAGCATTGAAAGGCGACGCCAAAACCGATGTCCTGATTATCGGCGGAGGCATTGCCGGAATTTTATGCGCCTATATGTTAAGGCAGGCAGGCGTCGGATATATGCTTGTCGAGTCGGACAGGATCTGCAACGGGATCACCCGGAACACGACCGCCAAGATCACAGCGCAGCACGGCCTGATTTATGATAAGTTGATTCGGGAATTCGGCGTTGAAGCCGCAAGAATGTATCTGGAAGCCAACCTGAAAGCGGTGGAGAAATACAGTGAGCTATGCCGCGAAATCGACTGCGATTTTGAGAAAAAAGACTCGTTTGTTTATTCTGTGGACAAGCCTCAAAAAATAGAAAATGAATTGAAAGCATTGGAAAAAATCGGGTTTGCGGCAGAATTTTCCCGTGACCTGCCGTTGCCGGTTTCCACTGTCGGAGCGGTGAAATTCCGTGATCAGGCGCAGTTCAATCCTTTAAAGTTTTTGTATGCCGTCGCCGGAAATCTGAATATCTATGAGAATACCAAAGTGCTGGCCTTTGAACAGAACAAGGCTATCACAAACGGCGGCAAAATATCGGCGGAAAAGATAATAGTGGCTACGCATTTCCCGTTTTTGAACAAGCACGGCGCTTATTTCTTCAAGCTTTATCAGAGCCGATCTTATGTTATCGCTTTGAAATCGGCGCAGAATGTAGACGGAATTTATGTCGATGAATCGGGAAAAGGTCTGTCATTCCGGAATTACAAGGATTTGCTGCTGCTTGGCGGGAGCGGCAACCGGACGGGAAAAAAGAGCGCCGGCTGGCAGGAACTTCATGAATTTGCGAGAGAAAATTATCCCGATTCCAAAGAAGTGCGCCGCTGGGCAACACAGGACTGCATGAGCCTGGACGCAGTGCCTTATATCGGGCAGTATTCTCAAAAAACGCCGAACCTCTATGTTGCCACCGGCTTCAACAAGTGGGGAATGAGTTGCGCAATGGTGTCCGCCTCGATTTTATCGGATATGATTCTGGGCAAGGAAAACGAATACGCCAAGGTGTTTTCGCCGTCAAGGACTGTTCTGAGGCCTCAGCTCGCAGTTAATGCGGCTGAAGCGATTGTAAATCTGATCACTCCGACGGTCCCCAGATGTCCGCATATGGGCTGCGCGCTGAAATATAACAAAGCGGAGCATTCGTGGGATTGTCCGTGTCACGGGTCAAGGTTTGCAGGGGACGGAAAACTGCTTGATAATCCTGCAACGGCGGATAAGAAAGGGTTAAAAAATAAGTGAAAGCGCAGATTGAGATCCGCCCTTTTTGCAGTGCTGTCTGAAACTTAGCTATAAAATCATTTTGCTGGGAGCATAGTTTGCTTTCCGAATATCAGCGCAGATACTCGTGCCCGAGCGTTCCGGCTGATTAACAGTTGAGTAATGTTCTTTGATTTAGTCACAGGCTTTCATTATCTTCGCCGCAAAGTCTGTTGACAAATCAACAAGTTTATTCCCTTTCATTTTAATCACAGATAATATTATGGTATATATAATTAAATATCCTGCAAATATTTCATAGCGTAGGCTATTTCATGTCCGCAGGATATTTCACTCACCGTAAGGCAAATTTCAATGAAAAAAGCACTTGCCGAAGCAAGTGCTTTTTTCATGGTGGGCGAGGGTGGATTCGAACCACCGAAGTCACTGACGACAGATTTACAGTCTGTTCCCTTTGGCCGCTCGGGAACTCGCCCGTATTTTAAGATGGTGGAGCTGGTGGACGGACTCGAACCCCCGACCTGCTGATTACAAATCAGCTGCTCTACCAACTGAGCTACACCAGCGCATCTGAGCGCACACTCTTGCGAATGCTTGGATACTATATCACGAATTCTTTTGTTAGTCAAGAGGTTTTGGCAAAAAAAATCAAAAATTCGCAAACACCTGATTTTTTTCTCCATATATTGCATTTCGCTCCTTTCTGGGTTATACTATATATTTGAAAGGTTTTATGCGAAAGGTGTGTTTATCATGTCAATTTTAGTTACCGGAGGCGCCGGCTATATCGGCTCCCATACCTGTGTTGAGCTTATCAAGACCGGTTACGACATCGTGGTTCTTGATAACTTTTATAACAGCCGGAGAGAATCCCTCAAGAGAGTCGCCGAGCTTGCCGGAAAAAAGTTCACCTTTTATGAATGTGATATCAGAGACGAGGCCGGTCTTTGCCAGATCTTTGAAAACGAAAAAATAGACGCGGTTATTCATTTCGCCGGTCTGAAGGCCGTTGGCGAAAGCTGCGCTAAGCCCCTTGAGTATTATGAAAACAATGTCGGCGGAACGATAACGCTTTGCCGCGTTATGAGAAAATACGGCTGCAAGAAGATCGTCTTTTCTTCATCGGCAACGGTCTACGGAATGAACAACCCGTCGCCGCTGACGGAGACAATGCCCACCGGCGGAACGACCAACCCTTACGGTACGACGAAATATATGATAGAGCTGATTTTAAGCGATCTTTATAAGGCCGATAACGAGTGGAGCGTCTGCCTGCTTCGTTATTTCAACCCGATCGGCGCTCATGAAAGCGGCAGGATAGGCGAGGATCCCAACGGTATCCCCAACAACCTCATGCCCTATATCTCGCAGGTTGCCGTCGGCAAGCTCCCGAAGCTCTATGTCTACGGCAACGACTATGACACCCACGACGGAACGGGCGTCAGGGATTATATCCATGTTGTTGATCTTGCGATCGGCCACATCAGGGCTGTCGAGCATGTTCTTAAATCAAATTCTCTCGATATATATAATCTCGGAACAGGTACGGGCTACTCGGTGCTTGACATAGTTCACGCATTCGAAAACGTCAACGGCGTTAAAATCCCCTATGAAATAGTCGGCAGACGACCGGGCGATATAGCGACCTGTTATTCCGATCCCTCCAAGGCGGAAAAAGAGCTTGGCTGGAAGGCCGAGAGAGATCTCAACGATATGTGCCGCGACTCATGGAGATGGCAGAAAATGAATCCCGACGGCTACGGGAAATAAGGGTCCGGCCGAAAATCGGATCCGCGCTCACACCTGAGACAAGAAAAGGGCGGGGTTTTGCCGCATAGCGAAAAGCTTTGCTGTGCGCAGTTCCCCGCCCGTATTGCTGCCGCAAAAAATAAGAATATGAGGATAGACAAATGAAAAAGGAAACAGGAAAAACCATGAAAAACACGCAGCTTATGAAACGGTTTGCTCCGTATTTCAAGAAATACTATCCGTCGCTTGCGATTGACCTGTTCTGCGCCGGTCTGACGACGATAGGCGAGCTTGTTCTGCCGCTGATAGTCAAGCGCATCACGAACACCGCAATCAACGATATTTCGCAGCTGACCGTCCGCCTCGTTCTGACTCTCGGCGGAGTCTATATTCTGCTGCGCATCATCGACGCTGCCGCCTATTACTATATGACCTCCTACGGTCACATAATGGGAACAAAGATCGAAAGCGATATGAGGGCCGATTTGTTCGCCCACCTGCAAAAGCTGCCGTTTTCATATTACGACGACATGAAAGTCGGCCAGCTGATGTCAAGAATAACAAACGACCTGTTTGAAATAACGGAATTTGCCCATCACTGCCCCGAGGAATTTTTTATTGCGGGCGTGAAAATAACGGCGACATTTATCATTCTCTGCAATGTGAATGTGCCGCTGACGCTGATACTGTTCGCCGTCCTGCCGCTGATGCTTATTTGTACAGTCAGGTCGCGCAGAAACATGAGACTCGCTTTCAAGAAAAGAAAGCATGAGCTCGGCGAAATAAACTCACAGGCTGAGGACAGTCTCCTCGGAATAAGAGTTGTCAAATCCTTCGCCAACGAAGATGAGGAAAACCGCAAATTCGCCGCCGGGAACAAACGCTTTTTTAAAGCGAAAGCCGAATCGTACAAATATATGGGTGCGTTTCACTCAACGACCAGAGTCTTTGAGGGACTGATGTATATTGTCATTGTTGTTATCGGCGCTCTTTATATGATAAAAGGGAAGATCTCTCCCGCCGATTACACCGCCTATCTTCTTTATGTCTCGACGCTTCTTCTCAGCATCAAAAGAATAGTCGAATTTTCCGAGCAGTTTGAAAACGGAATGACGGGCATCGAGCGCTTTGTTGAAATAATGGATACCCCCGTGGGAATAAAGGACTCGGAAAACGCAAAGCCCATCGACCGGGTCAGGGGCGATGTGACATTTGATAATGTGACTTTCAAATACAGCGAAGAAAAGGGCGATGTTCTCAGCCACATAAATCTTGAGGTCAGAGCCGGCGAAAATGTGGCGATAGTCGGCCCCTCAGGCAGCGGAAAAACGACGCTTTGCAGTCTTATCCCGAGATTCTATGAGCTAACGGGAGGGCGGATTCTCATTGACGGAAAGGATATCAGAGATATCACTCTCAGCTCGCTTCGCTCGAATATCGGCGTCGTTCAGCAGGATGTATATCTCTTTTCCGGAACGGTGCGCGAAAACATTGCCTACGGCAAGCCGGGCGCAACCGACGACGAAATAGTTGCCGCCGCCAAACTCGCCGGCGCTCATGAGTTTATCGAGTCTCTGCCCGACGGCTACGACACATATGTCGGCGAAAGAGGCGTCATGCTCTCCGGCGGTCAGAAACAGCGGATAAGCATTGCCCGTGTGTTCGTCAAAAACCCGCCGATACTTATTCTTGACGAAGCGACTTCGGCTCTCGACAACGAAAGCGAGCTTCTGGTTCAGCATTCTCTTTCGCAGCTGGCCAAAGGCAGAACAACATTCACTATCGCTCACCGCCTCACCACTATAAAAAATGCGACCGTGATCATAGTTCTGACCGAAAACGGAATAGAAGAAAAGGGAACGCATGAGGAGCTGATGGCTAAAAAGGGAATTTATTATGAGCTTTACAGCTTATATGAAAAGCATTGCTGAGCCGGCGCCGATATTCCGGAATAGTTTCGGATTTGTTAATGCATTCTGACACCTGTCGGTTTATTCATTTTCTGAGGCAAAAACAGCATATCAGACCGTTTTTGACCGTTTTCGATGAATTTGTTTCACAAAATTATGCATAAACTGTAAGATTTTTCCTTTAGAGAGCGATAATTTGTAGACATAAATATCAAAAATGCTCCAAAACAGAGAATTTTTCACGGAAAATCCGCAGAGTTCACAATTTATTCACACATTTTATCGAAACATTTGTTATTATAGTGGTGGAGTTAATCCAATGAATTCAGACCGTTACAATTTTTTGTTTTTTTCATTTTTCTCTTCTTTATTTTTCAAAAATATCCATGCAACAGCATGGATATTTTTGTTTTTGCGGATAACCTGATTTGAAAGGGCAATAATAAAAGCGGATATTGCGTTAAAGCGATGGCTTTTGCATATCCGATTTTAAGCGGAGAGGAAGAACGAACAATGGAAAACAAACAACAGAAGCAGCAGAAGCAACAGCAGCAGCAAGAGCAGCAACAGCAACAGCAGCAGCAACAGCAGCAGCAACAGCAGCAGCAACAGCAGAGATAACCTCTCTGAAAGCGGAGCGCTGAGCTGTCGGCGTTCCGATACATAATGCCGCCAAACGGGGTTGACGGAATTGCAAAAAGACCGCTTTCGGCTTTTTGTGAGCCGTCTTTTCTGAAGATATAAAAACTCCGCCTGTTTCCCGATAGGGAAGCGGGCGGAGAAGATTTTTGTCATTTCTTATTCGTGATGATCCCAATAATATTCCTCGGCTTCGTAATAATCAAAGAAATCATCATAATGATCGTCGTAGAAATCCTCCTCATTTGAATAGTCGTTGACATTATAAGGATCCTCGGTCGTTGTCGTCGTGGAGCTTTTTTTGGACTTATTCTTTTTGGGTTTATACGGCACCATCGGATTGCTTCTTAAATCATTGACTTGAGTCACTTCGCCGTTGACGCAAAAGGCAAGAAAAATCGTCGCTTTATCGCTTTTTCTCTCAAAAAAATATCTGGTGACAGGGCAGGCCTTGTCTCCTATATATTTGTATCCGTACGGTCCCTTGCTGGCGGGCGCGCCGAGCGTGGTGTCGGCTATATACTTTTCCTCCATACCCTCAAACGGAACTCCTGTTTTTATCTGTTCGAGGTACTCTCTCTGTTTCTCCCGCTCAAATTCGTTATATTTGTTTTCGACCTGCGAAATAAACCGTCTGACTTCGTCCCTTTTTTCTTCGCTGATGTTGTCAATGTTAATTTCTTCTGCGCATTTTTTAGCCGAATACATGTCATTATAATCGTAATAAGTGTGGGCGTAGCAAAGTGATAAGTATGAATGCGCGGCAGGATATTTCGAACCGGTATCACGAACATATGGTGTGAGAAGTTCTGCCGCCTCATCATAATTTCCGGCTTCGGCGAGGGCTATTCCTTGCCGATATGTTTTGTTGTTGCTGATCTTTTTGCCGACAGGTACGGCAATAATTGCAATCACAATAACGATAAATACAAAAGAAAAATAAATTTTTTCAAAAAGATGTTTATCTTTCTTTTCGCTGTTTTCTTTCTCTTCGTTTTTTTCTTTCTCTTCGCTGTTCTTTTCCATTTTGTTGTCTCCTTTTCGGCGGCTGCCGCCTGCTTTTCTCTTTATTCCGGCTTTATTCCGAAGCCGAATTTATTTTATCACATTGCGGCGAAAATAGCAATATGGATTTAAAGCGGATAAAACCGCAAAGTCCGCCCGAGGCAAAAAGACAGAAAGCCGAAAAGTGAAGCTGTGAGAAAAGCCACACTTTCGTGCGGCTCTTTTTTAGTGCGTTTTCAGAACAGTTAATTTTGGATAAATCTGACCTTTTATGATAATATGCTTCTCAAAGGCGCGCCGGATTTTCATCTTTGGCTCTGTTCTGCTTTGCTCTGACCGCAAGAAGAACAGCGAGCGTAATTGTTATTATAAATGTTATATACACCAGCGCCGATTTGCACACCGTCATTACTGACGCAGCGTGTGCAATATTTTCGGAAAAGTCGGTTCTGAGCATGATTTCGGTTAATATATTTTCAGTGTAATCACACACCGCCATCATAAGCGGAAACATAATAAGAAGCTTTTTCCCTCTCAGTTTTATTATCGCCAGCGAAAAGAAAACCGAATATGCGACGGGGTAAAAGAAATCGAGCGGAAGCTGTTTATGAAGATATGTATCCATACCGTCAGCCGACAGGAGAGAGACGAAAGTCTTCGCCGTTTCATAGCTGTAGCCGAAAGAGTTCATATCAAACATTCGTATGCCGTCGGTCGAGCTTTCAATAACCGGTATAAAATAAAAATTCATCACGCCGCAGATTACCGCTGTCAGAACGCCCGAAATGATGAGCGCGGTTTTTATTGCATTTTGCTTTTTCATGAGCCTCACCCCGGTTAAAATTATATCTATAATTATTTATATTGTCAATGTCGCTGTAATGCCCGAATTTTTGCGATAATATATCGACGCCGCTTGGGAAAGCAAAAGCACTTAACGCTCAATGCGTTAAGTGCTTTTGCTGTGGCGTCGCTAAGAGGATTCGAACCTCCGGCCTACCGCTTAGGAGGCGGTCGCTCTATCCGGCTGAGCTATAGCGACATTTATTAAGTTTATCTGCGTTACCGCCTGCTTTTTGAAACAGGAAACGATAAAATACAGCCTTACTCTGCAAGACTTCTATCCTGCTTAAGGTGCAAGCGCATAATTTATAAATCCGGCTGCGGCATTTGGCCGAAAGCTCGCAAAGGCTTTAGCAAACGCCGGCAGCTTTTGTTTTTTGATTTTTCTGCCCAGGTCTGAGCCGCGCGGCAGTTATTTTAAGGAATCCAGAAGCCGACCTTTTTCATTACCTTCTTCAGCGTTCTGTCGGCTATTCCCGACGCGGCCTCGGCGCCCTTTTCGGCAACCTCCTTGAGATATGCCTTATCGGAAATTATCCTTTCGTATCGCTCTCTGACCGGCCTCAATTCTTCGACGACCGCTTCACCAACCCGTACCTTGAAGTCGCCGTAGCCCTTGCCGTCAAACTCCCGTTCGATCTCCTCCATGGAAAGCCCTGTGCAGCAGGAATAAATGCCCATGAGGTTGTTTATGCCGTCCTTGCCCTCGGCGAATCTGACCTTGGCCTCGCTGTCGGTGACTGCGCTTTTGACCTTTTTCATGATGACTTCGGGCGCGTCAAATATCGAAATCGTTCCCTTGGGGTTCGGGTCCGACTTGCTCATCTTCTTTTCGGGGTTTTGCAGCGACATTACCCTCTCTCCGCTTTTTCCGATATAAGCGTCGGGAATGGTGAACACATCGCCGTAAATGCCGTTGAAGCGGTTCGCAATATCCCTCGCAATCTCAAGATGCTGCTTCTGATCGGCTCCGACCGGTACAAGGTCAGCCTGATAAAGCAGGATATCGGCAGCCATGAGGACGGGATAAGCGAAAAGACCGACATTGACATTATCGGCGTGAGCCGCGCTCTTATCCTTGAACTGCGTCATTCTGCTCATTTCGCCGAACTGCGTGAAGCAGTTAAGCACCCAGGCGAGCTGGGCGTGAGCGGGAACCTGACTTTGAACAAAGATAATTGTCTTATCCGGGTCAAGACCGATAGCCAGAAGCAAAGCGAGAACCTCGGCGGTCTGTCTGCGAAGCTTGGCGGGCTCCTGACGGACAGTTATCGCATGAAGATCGGCCACGGCAAAAGCGCCGTCAAATTCCTCCGCAAGAGGCGGCCAGTTTTTTAACGCACCGAGATAGTTGCCGAGCGTGGGAATGCCCGACGGCTGAATGCAGCTGAGTATTTTTTTCTTTCTCTGTTCAGTTACGCTTTCCATTTATATGCCCCTTCAGAATTATCATAAACTTTCTTCAGCGGACGCCGTCCGGCGCTGCTTCAAGCATTATAACACAATTTTTCATTCTTGTGAAGTGTTTATCTGAAATTTTCCCAAAATCATGCGTTTTGCTTTCAAGGCGCAAACTTGAAGGCTGTATCCGACATTATTCGACGCTTTGGTGAAATTCTCTTTCCGCTTCGGGCCTCTCCGCCTGCGGCGGAGAACGGCGCGGCTCTGTCGAAAGTCCTGCAGCGGGGGGCGGGGGCAAAATCTTCGGCGCTTCGCGCAGAAGCGCGCCGCCGCAGGCGGCGCTGTTTCCCCGCAGGGGAAACATTTTGCCCCCGCACCCCGCTGCACACACTGTCCGCCGCCAAGGAAAAATGCAGGCTGACGAAAACTCCTTTTCGATATTTTGCGCCGATGCAGGCGTTTGTATGTGTTAAAATGATGTGACCCAAAAAGAAAGAGAAGTAACTTCAAAATATGGTATAATGAAATTGCTAAACAACAT
>JAQXMC010000017.1 GCA_029012445.1 Oscillospiraceae bacterium | reverse complement strand
TTGCTTTTTTCTTGCTTCTTGTGTTATCATATTCATGAGAAGTACTTCTTTCTTGGTTAATGTTGTTTAGCAATTTCATTATACCATATTTTGAAGTTACTTCTCTTTCTTTTTGGGTCACATCATTTTAACACATACATTATAAAGATAGCTTTTTTGTGTGAATATATTGCATAATTCAAGCAATGGTGTTATAATTTTATAGCTTTATTATGATTTTTAGAGGTAGAAATGAAATTTATTAAGAAATTCCTTATTGCCGCTGTGTCGCTCCTCGTTCTTGTCGGAAGTTCGTTCTGCGTTTCTGCGGCCGAAATCAGACCTTACGGTGAAAACGGAAAAATAATCAGCGTGTCTCACGGCGGAAACTGGGGCGAATATCCCATATTTTCGGAGCGGGCAATCGAAAGCGCATTTGAGATCGGCGCAGACTGCGTCAGCGTCAGCGTTAAAAAGACTTCTGACGGTCAGTTCGTTCTCTGTGAAGACAACGACCTCGGCAAGCTCTATGCGCCTTATAAAGGTCAGCTTGTGAGCGCGCTCACACTCGCCCAACTGAAAGAGCTTCGAATCACGGACAGTCTCGGCGCACTGTCCGACAATACGCTATGCGATCTTGCGGACGCTATCGACGCCGCAAAAAGATTCGACAAAACGCTGATTATTGACGGCGGCTGGGAATATCGCAAAGAGCTTTATTCATATTTTGTGGAAAAAGACGCCCTTTCCTCAGTCATTCTGAGAACTGACGCTTCGAAAAGCGAGATAAAGGAATTCATCTCGCTGTCCGGCGGAATGTGCCGCATTGCTGGATATTATCAGGGGAATATAATTTTCAGCGCCAGAAGCTATGTCACCACGCTTAGCAAATCCGGCTGCGGAATAGTTATGCTCGGAACAAAAAATCCGTTCGGCGTTATCTACAATAAGTCCATGCTCTCGGCTTTCGCTGAAAATAACTACTTCACCAGAGCTATGGCCGCGACATATGATCCCGATCTCTGCGGTCAGAGAACGGACACCGAAAGCGCATGGAACGACCTTATTGACCGGGGCTACAGCGTTATCGAAACCAACGATATTGCCGCACTTGTCAACTATATAGGGCGAATTTCAAATCTTAGAAACGAGCTTATCGCTCTCACGGCGAGAGTTGAGAAGCTTGATGTGAACAACTGCTCCGAAAAAAGCGCAAAAGAGATATCTGGCGCAAGAGCAGAGGCCTCAGAAGCGCTGACTACTCTGTCGTCATACGAAACGCTGGCAAAAGCAAAGCACATTCTGACTCTCGCTCTCAACGATCTCTCAGTCAGCAACGAGGATCACACAAGAAAAGGAGTTCTGAAGATTTCCGCCGGAAAAATAACAGCAGTCGTTCTTGTCACTGCGGCTCTTGCGGCAGGCCAGGTCTACACATATAAGATGCAGAAAAAGAAAAGGTCGGCAAACGAGCCGTCTTAAGTCACTTTTGATTATATAGGAGGAAAAAATATGGAAGCAGCAATCAAATAAAAACAACTCGGTATTCCGAGAGCTGAATCAGCCGAAGCGGTAGGCGTCGATTCAAAGGAAGTTCAGGCTTTTATCGACGAATGTCTTGAAAACGGCATAGAGCTTCACAGCGTTATGGTCGTCAAACACGGTCAGGTCGCCTGCGAGGCTTACAGAGCTCCTTACGGTCCGAATGTTCCCCATATGATGTATTCAGTCAGCAAAAGCTTCACTTCGACCGCTGTCGCTTTTGCGATTGATGAGGGATATATGACGCTTGAAACAAAGTTTCTCGATGTATTCCCCGAGCTTCGCCCGACTAAGTACGACGCGTACCTCGAAAAATTAAATGTTTTCGACCTTCTGACGATGCAGGGCGGCAAATCCGTCAGCCCGATGCTCGACAGAACGAAGGACACATGGCTTCAGGACTTTGTCAATTCGCCGTGGGCTTTTGAACCCGGCACCGAATTTTTATACATAAGCGAAAATATGTATGTTCTCTGCGCGATGATCCAAAGACTCACCGGTATGAGCGTGACCGAATTTCTCACTCCGAGACTTTATGAGCCGCTCGGCATTGATGTTCCCTATTGGGAGACCTGCCCGAGAGGAATTGAGGCAGGCGGCTGGGGTCTTTTCCTCAAGCTCGAGGATCTCGCAAAATTCACGCTTTGCTATAAACAGCACGGCAAATGGAACGGCAAGCAGGTAATTCCCGAATACTGGACGATTGAGGGCACAAAGGGAATTGCCGATAACAGCCCCAGAAGCGACGGCGATTACGACGGTATGAACGGCTACGGCTACTGCTTCTGGAGAAACGGCGGTTATGAAAACTCCTACCGCGCGGACGGAATGTTCTCTCAGTTCGGTATCGTTTTTGAAGATATCGACGCTATTCTCGCCGTCAACGGCGGCAACATAGACGAACACCAGACCAGAGAGGCAATCTGGCATCACTTCCCGAAAGCATTCATTGACGATAACCCGAATGCCGAAGGCGTTCAAATCGCTATCAAGCCTTATGAAACTCTGCCGAAAGCTCCGAGAAGCTTTCTTGAAAACAGCATCGACGGAAAGAAGCTCGTTTTCGGAAAAGCTCATGTTCTGACCGTAATCGGTATGCCCGTAAGCGTTCTGCCTCTGGCATCGGTATTTATGGAAAAGGACAAGGCGGGAAATATCACAAATGTCAGCTTCCGTTTCCATGAAAACGATGTGACCATGACATGGTCAGAAGGCGACGAAACAAACACAATACTCGTCGGTATGGACGGCGAATACCGCTATGACAAGATAGTTCTCGGCGGTATCGGATACACGACAGCCGCAACGGCCTCGTGGATCAGTGAAAATGTTCTTGAAGTTCAGATAAGACCGATTGAAACAGTCGCTGAACGCAGGCTTGTCTTCCGCTTCAAGGATGGTAACAAGGTCACAATGGAGCCCTCAACCCTGCCGCCCTCAAGCGTTATGCTCGACAACATCAAGAATTCTGTCAAGGGAGTTATATCTTCCGAATTGGTTGCAAACCTCGCAACCAAGGTCATTCCGCTCGCAAACCCGTTTGCCGATCCGACGCACTACGGCAATATAAAATAAAGCGCGGCAGAGTTCCTGCCCGTCTCTTTGATAAAAGGAGGATAATATGTTAGTCAAAATTATTTACGCACTGGCTGTTGCGCTCGAATTTGTGTTCGTGCCGCTGTTTCTGAAATATTCGTGGCCGAAAAAATGCTGGAAATCATTCAGGCTCAAAATGGTCTGCTCAAGTCTGTTTTTGGTAACGGGCATTTGCTGCATGATCTGGGTCCACAATTACACCGATTATGCAAAATTTATGATAATCGGTCTGGCTTTCGGCGCCCTGGGCGATCTGTTCCTGCATCTGATAACCGATAAACAGGTCGTTTTCGGAATAGGTCTTCTTAGCTTTCTGATAGGTCATATTTTCTTCATCATCAGCTTCGGCAAGGCCTTGAAAGCAAAGCTGCCGCAGGCAAGAGTGTTCGATTACAGAGCGATAATAGCCATAGTTGTTATTCTCGTGTTCCTTGTTCTCTATGCCGTCAAGAAGAAGATGAAGTTCGGCATTGCGACCGTTCCCGTTGCCTTGTATGCGGTGACTATTTCAACAATGCTCGTCACCGCCCTTCAGCTTTGCATCAGGTTCTTCCTTGAGGGCTTCGACAACGATATCGGCGTTATCTGCACTGTCGGCATCGGCGCGATAATGTTTGTTATGTCGGATTTCACGCTCGCTTTGAATCTGTTCGGCGGTCAGGAAAAGAACAGACCGCTCAAGATATTCAACATAGCGACATATTTCATCGGTCAGGTCCTGCTCGGAACAAGCATACTGTTCATACAGCCCGGAATATAAATAGTTTTGCCGCTGCCTTCTGGCAGCGGCTTTTCGGTTAAAGCGCGGCCGCGCAGGCTTTAATGCCTGCGCGGTCGATTTTCTTTTTGTCTATACTCAGCCAATCGGGCACTGGTCATAGTGCTCATCGTCTATCTTTCCGACTATCGGCTCGGGATCTATTCCCTGTCTTCTGTAATAGTCGGCAAGAGCCGCTTTTATTGCCTGTTCCGCAAGCACCGAGCAGTGAATCTTGACTGCCGGAAGTCCGTCGAGAGCTTCAACGACCGCCTTGTTCGTCAGCTTGAGCGCTTCGCTGACCGGCTTGCCTTTTATCATATCAGTCGCCATAGAAGAGGTTGCTATCGCAGACGCGCAGCCGTAGGTATTGAACTTGGCGTCAACAATTATACCGTCTTCTATTTTAAGATACATTTTCATAATATCTCCGCATTTTGCGTTTCCTATCTCACCGACACCGTTTGCGTCCTCAATCTTGCCGACATTATGCGGATGTGAGAAGTGTTCCATTACTTTTTCGCTGTATTCCATATCAGATTATTCCTTTCCGTTTTCTTTATTTATAATATGCTCCCAAAGAGGTGACATCTCTCTCAATCTATCGATTATCTTAGGCAGAACCTCAAGGATATGATCAACATCTTCTTCTGTGTTCTGCTCACCGAGTGAAAGGCGAAGCGAGCCGTGAGCGACCTCATGTTTCAGCCCGATAGCAAGGAGCACATGGCTCGGATCAAGTGAGCCTGAGGTGCAGGCTGAGCCGCTCGACGCACAAACTCCCTGCTCATCAAGATAAAGCAGAAGGCTCTCGCCCTCGACGCCCTCGAAGCACATGCTGAAATTGCCGGGAAGCCGATGCTCCAGATCGCCGTTTATTCTCGAGTGACTGATCTTGCTCGCTCCCTCAAAAAGCTTGTCCCGAAGAGCCGAGACTTTTTTCGCATTCTCGTCGATATGCTCGACCATATCGGTTATTGCAACGCCGAGTCCGACGATTCCGGGAACATTCTCTGTTCCCGCTCTTCTGCCCTTTTCCTGAGCGCCGCCCTCAATAAGGTTTTCAAAGCGAATCCCCTTGCGGCAATAAAGCGCGCCTGTTCCCTTGACGGCGTGGAACTTGTGGCCTGAAAGCGAAAGCATATCTATGTTTTCCGCTTTAACATCTATTCTGACATGACCGACTGCCTGAACGGCGTCCGTGTGGAAAAGGACGCCCTTTTCCCTGCACACAGCGCCGATCTCCTTTATCGGCTGTATAGTGCCGATCTCGTTGTTGGCGTACATGATAGTCACGAGACAGGTGTCGTCAGTGATGGCGTTTCTGACATCCTCAACTCTGACTATGCCGTTTTCATAAACATCAAGATAAGTGACCGTGAAACCCTCTTTTTCGAGCTTGGCCAGTGTGTGAAGGACGGCGTGATGCTCGATTTTTGATGTGATAATATGTTTTTTGCCCTTCTTTGCGCCCAAAAGAGCGGCGCCTCTTATTGCCCAGTTATCGGCCTCTGAGCCGCCTGAAGTGAAATAGATCTCCTCAGGGGCGCAATTCAGAACGCCGGCGACCTGAGCTCTCGCCTTTTCGATCGCTCTGTGAGCTGTCTGACCGAAGGCATAAAGGCTCGACGGATTTCCGTATTCTTTTGTCATATAAGGGAGCATAGCTTCCACCACTTTCGGCGAAACCGCCGTTGTTGCCGCATTGTCAGCATAAACAAATCTCATATATTTCATTCCTTTCAAAATTGACTTTTTTATCGGGTACGCCCGAAATCACTGCTTATTTTCCGCCTGTCAGGCGTTGCAGGTTCCGCACGCGCCGCTGTTTGTTCGTTCGGCGAGGTCTTTCAGGGTTATGTTTCTGACCACCCCGACGATAGCTTTATATATCTCGGACCATATCACGCTTGTCGCGCAGTCGCAGAACTTTTCGCATTTTTCGCTGTCCGCAGCGCAGGCAACCGGTGCGAGACTGCCCTCGGTTGCGATAAGAATATCTTCAACCGTGATATCTTCGGGCGGCCTTGTGAGAAGATATCCGCCCTTGGCGCCCCGGACGCTTCTGACAAGTCCGCCTTTGCTGAGAAGATTGATTATCTGTTCAAGATATTTGTCTGAAAGCTCTTCTCTTTCGGCGATGTCCTTTATTGAAACACAGCAGCCGTCCGCATGAACCGCAAGGTCGATCATGATTCTCAGGCCGTATCTACCTTTTGTCGATATCTTCAAGCGCTCACCTCCCGTTGCTTCGGTTATATAATATCACACTTTTTAATTCACAGCAAGTTTATATGAATTATTTTATGTAGAAAATCTTACTGAAATACTGGGATTTTTTGGAGAAATGTTACAACGCATCTCTTTTTTCGGCGAAAAAAGAAAAAACTTTCGCCGGAAAGCAAGAATATCACCGTTTAAATCAGAATTCAGCGAACAAATCTGTGATCAGATACCGGCTTTTAATCGAATTGAAGTTTCATCATATATGCTATAAGATATTTCAGGTTGGTTTCTATAAAAGCGCACGCCCCGTCATTCAAGCATGATGAGGTGCAACTCCTTTGATCTTCAGCGACGGATTGTGACCGCCTCTGAAAACCGTGATGGAATCCTCAGCCTATAAAGGCTCATCTCCTGTGGTTATAAAAAATGCGCAGCCGAAGCTGCGCAAAATACTTTATTGTTGAAAGAAAACAAACCGCTGAACTGTGAGTTTTAAAGATATCTCAGGACGGCAACGACCTTGCCCAAAATCGAAACCTCGTTGACTATTATCGGGTCATAGGTGTCGTTCTCCGGCTGAAGTCGGAAGTGACCGTTTTCTTTATAGAAGGTTTTGACTGTTGCCTCGTCGCCTATCAGAGCAACGACCATTTCGCCGTTTCTTGCGACGGGAGTTTGCTCGGCGAAAATTATATCTCCGTCAAATATTCCGGCGTTTATCATGCTTTCGCCCTTGACTCTCAGCGCAAAAAGAGGCTTATCGCTCGAAACATAACCGGAATAAGGCAAATATCCCTCGATCTGCTCAACGGCAAGGATAGGGGCGCCGGCGGTGATAGTGCCAAGGAGCGGAACATGGTGAACATTTTCAGCCTGGCCCATTATTCTTATCGAACGCTTTAACATCGGATCACGCTGAATATAGCCCTTTTCTTCAAGAACATCAAGGTTGTTCTGAACAGACGATGTTGATTTTAAGCCGACCGCAGAGCCTATTTCTCTGACTGAAGGCGGAACATTCGTGACCGAAAGTCTTTCTTTCAAAAAGTCCAATATCCTTATCTGATTATCGCTAAGATCCTGCATATATTTCCCTCCGTTATCCTTATTACGGTATGCTTTCTCATTTTCATATCGCTATTATAACACATCGTTTTGAAAAAAGCAAACATTTGTTTGTCAAAAATTGTGAATTTTTCAAAAATTTCTGGCATAATTTTCCGCTTTTGCAATTTCCGGATTTTGTGACAGCTTTATTATAATTTTGACAAAGTGTTTTAACTTTTTATTCACTGCAAAAACAAAGTATTAGGGTATCATGCAATTGTACAAGAAAGGGACCGCAACCTTTGTTGTACACTCCTCCTCAGGCAATACGGATTTTTTTGTTAGTTTTTTTATGGTTTGTTCAGACCGCTGTATTGCCTAATCCCCTCATATTTTTGGAAAAAATCTTCGGGTATCCATTGCTCGAAGATTTTTTCTGCCCAAAAGCGAATTATTTATCCGGTGTATAAAACCCGCTGCGTACGGCAAAAATAGTCATATAAAATTATGATTGGTGGAAATAAAATGAATAACAAAAGCTCATTTCAAAAGACGGGCAACAAGAGCTTTTACATCATATTGTCGATCGCTCTGGTTGCCGTTATCGCCGCAACGGTCGTTATAACCTACACATCGGGCAAAATAAAATCAAAAATTGCGCCAAAAACCACAGCTCCAAGCTCGGAACAAAGCTCATATCCGAGCACCGTCGGCTCCGAAGATGTCAACACACCGAAAAACGATGTTGAGGATACCAGACACGAAAAAGATTCAACCGAGCAGGAAGAAACGAGTGAAAAAAGCGAAACGACAGAAAAAGCAACATCTAAAACCGATGAAACAACCTCAAAAAACATCAGTTGCTGTCTGCCTGTCGGAACGCAGATCCTCAAAGACTATTCAAACGGAGCAATGGTCAAATCCAAAACGATGAACGACTGGAGACTCCACAACGGAGTTGACTTCACCGGCGAGGTCGGAGACGATGTTCACGCAGTTTATGACGGAAGCGTCACGAAAATCTATAACGACGGACTGTGGGGCAAGGTTGTTGAGATAGACCACGGAAACGGCATGAAAGCCAAATATTGCGGATTCGAGGAGATCGGCGTTAAGGAAAACGACGAGGTGAAGAAGGATCAGGTCATCGGCACCTTAGGTAATATTCCCATTGAAAGCGCAGATAACACTCATCTGCATCTTGAAATAACCATAAACGGAAAAATAACAGATCCTATTGCGGCTCTCGGCAAGGAAAGCGCAAAGGAATAATATCTAAATTCTAAAAGCAAATCGTATCCCCGAAAAAATGTCAAGAATATAGTCTGAAAAATGCGGATAAAAGCATAAGCTTTTATCCGCATTAAAATTATGATCCTATCTTTTTGCTTTTAAGCTTAGAAAGCGTCATTTCGTTCATCATAAAGGCGCAGACGCAAAGAGCGGCCAGAACAAAGGGCATTATTCTGAATGTTGTCGCTGTCGCCGTGTAGCCGAAAACGAGCTGAGCTGCGAAACCGACTGCATATGCTCCGCCCATATGATAACCTGTTATATCGGCCGAAAGCTTTGAGCCGAACCGCTCCGGAACCGAATGGAGAACGCTCGGAAAAACAGGGCCGAAGCCAAAGCCGATAAGCGCAAAGCCGCAAAGCGAAAATGTTCCCAAGGGCAGCGCCAGCAAAACGAAACCGACGCAGGATATTGCAAGCCCGCATCTTATCAGGAAGTTGTCGGACGCCTTTATTGAAACAAAGCCCGCAACCAGTCTGCCGAGCATTATTCCGCCGTAATATGCGGATATCCACTTGGCGGCGGCGTCAGGCGGCAAAGCGCAGGTATTCACAATATAAGATGCGCCCCATGTTCCGACGGTAAATTCCATCGCGCAGTAAAAGCCTAAGCTCAATATGCTTGTCGGCACGCCCTTTATTGAGAATATTCTCACTTTTTCCGTGTCGGAATCGTCCGTTTCGGCGTATATGCTTCTGTCGTCAAGAGATTTCCACTTTTTGAGAAAAACAAGAACGATTAAGGCTATGAAAAGCTGGATCGCCGCAATCACACGGTACCCCATTCTCCATGAGCCGGTCTCCCCTTTCAAAAACAGAGACATTATCATGGGACTCACGGTAACGCCGATTCCCCAGAAGCAATGAAGCCAGTTCATGTGTCTGGCTGCATAGTGATTTGAAACATAGTTGTTAAGTCCCGTGTCGATAGCTCCAGCGCCGTAGCCGAGAACGACCGAAAAGAGCATCATAACCCAGATATTGCCGGAAAAGCTCGTTCCGATAAGACCTATAACGGTCATTAAAATTGAAACAAAGGTAACATTCGGCGTACCGAATTTTCTCAGAAGCTTTCCCGCAACAAAGCTCGCTCCTCCGGTGCAGACGCCCGTTATAATGCTGTAAGCCGACGCAAAATTTTCCGCTATGCCGAAGTCGAGATGAACGACCGGCCACGCCACGCCGAACAAAGAATCGGGAAGTCCGAGCGAAATAAAAACAATATATATAACCGCTAAAATCGAAAGCATTATGCACCTCCGGTTTAATTTTGTATAGTCAGCACCCGGCAGAAATCTCCATCGGGTGCTGTGTTGCTTTTATTCTTATGTCAGCTCATAAAGTCCGTTATAGAGCTTGTAATATTTGCCCTCGCGCGCAATAAGCTCATCGTGGTTTCCGCTTTCAATTATTTCGCCGTTTTCAAGGACCTTTATATCGTCCGAATTTCTGACGGTCGAAAGCCTGTGGGCTATAACGAACACCGTTCTGCCCTCCATGAGCTTATCCATTCCTTTTTCTATCAGCTGCTCGGTTCTTGTGTCAATCGAGCTTGTCGCCTCGTCAAGAATAAGAATGGTCGGATTTGCGACAGCGGCTCTCGCTATTGAAATGAGCTGCCTCTGGCCCTGGCTGAGATTTTTGCCGTCGCTGCTTATATCGGTCTGATATCCGTTCGGCAGTCTTGTTATAAACGAATCGGCGCTGGCTATCTTCGCTGCCTCGACTACCTCCTCGTCAGAGGCGTCAAGCCTGCCGTATCTGATATTGTCGGCAACCGTTCCGGAGAACAGGTGCGTATCCTGAAGGACCATTGACATTGAGCTGCGAAGGTCGTCTTTTTTGATCGCCTTTATGTCAATACCGTCGATTGTGATGCTGCCCTTATCAATATCATAGAAACGGTTTATGAGATTTGTTACCGTGGTTTTTCCCGCTCCTGTCGAGCCGACGAAGGCTATCTTTTCACCGGGCTTCGCTTCAAGAGAGATGTTATTAAGAACAACCTTATCCTCGTTATAGCCGAAGGTAACATTTTCAAATTTAACATCGCCCATAACCGGAGTGTAGATATATTCACCCTCACGCAGTGGCATCTTCCAGACATAGATCCAACCGTTATCGTCACATTCGGTGTATTTGCCGTCAGCATTTTTGACAGCCTTGACCATTGTTACCTTGCCCTCGTCAAGCTCGGGTGACATATCAATGACTTCAAAAATTCTCTCCGCTCCGGCCAGTGCCGACATAAGTGAAGTGAACTGAGACGCAATTGAAGTTATGGGGCTTGTGAAAGACTTGGCGCAGCTTAAAAAAGCGACAAGCCGGCCGACATTCATCTTTCTTCCGCCGCTCTTTATAAGCAGAATAACGCCGAGAAGCGCGCAAACAGCATAGTTTATCTTGGAAATGAAGCTCATTATAGGTGAAAGAAGTCCGGTTATTGTGTTGGCTCCGATTCCGACCTTTTTGAGATACATTGCGAGTCCTTTGAACTCCGCCTTGCTTCTCTCCTCATAGCTGAATATCTTGACAACCCTTTGACCTCTTATATATTCTTCGATATATCCGTTGCAGTCGCCCATTGCCTTCTGATATTTCTGAAACTGCTTTGCGCTGAGCATCGCAATTACCATAACGATAAACACTATAAATATGACCGACAAAAACAGAGTCAGGGTTATCAGGGGACTGTAAATTATCATCAGAGCGACAGTGCCGACAAGACTCGTCAAGGACTGAAGAATATTTGTCATTCCGTTCTGGATAATATCGCTGACCGTTTCGACATCGGCGCTGAAACGGCTCATTATATCGCCGTTTTTGTTTGTGTCAAAATAACTGATCGGCAAAGTCTGAAGATGATCGAATAAATCCTTTCTGATAACAAGCATCGTTTTCTGCGACACCTGAAGCATTATTCTCTGATAGGCGTAGCTGGCTACTGCGGAAACAATGCTCAGACCGAACATCAGACCGAGCCACAAGCCAAGCTGCCTTATAAATTCCGATCTTGATATTCTTGCCCTGCCCGCTTCTGTGATTACCTCCTTGCAGAGGTTGACGACGGGCTCGTTTATAGCGTAGGTTGCAACGCTTATCAGCGACGAAACAAGAACGAGAACGATAACAAGTATCAGCACCTTCTTGCTTTTCGCCATATAAGCAAAAAGTCTTCTGGCAGTCTTTTTTGCGTTCTTCGGCTTGTCAGGATCGTCGTTTTTCTTTTTGGCGCCCGCCGCTTTATTTTTCGGCTTTGAAGCGTCTTTTTCGGTTTTTTCTTTTGTTTCTTCCGCTTGGGTTTCTTCTGTTTTTTCTTTTGCTTCCTCCGCGCGGGTTTCTTCGGCGTTTTCCGTTAATTTATCTTCACGGATATCGGGAGTGATTTCGCTCATTGTGCCAACACTCCTTTCTGCTGCGAAGCATATATTTCTTTATATATCTCGTTGTTCTCAAGCAGCTCCTCGTGCGTTCCGACGGCGTTTATTTTTCCGTCGTCAAGTACGACTATCTTGTCTGCGTGTCTGACTGAGCTTATCCGCTGGGCAATAATTATCTTGGTCGTGCCCGGCAGGAAAGATGAAAGACCGTCTCTGATTTTAGCGTCGGTCTCAGTGTCGACAGCGCTCGTGCTGTCGTCCAGTATCAGCACTTTCGGCTCGCGCAAAAGAGCTCTCGCTATACAGATACGCTGCTTCTGACCTCCCGAGACATTGACTCCGCCCTGACCGAGCACTGTGTCGTACCCGTCGGAGGAGTTTTCGATAAAGTCGTCGATCTGAGCTATTCTGCAGGCTTCCCTTATAGTTTCATCATCGGCGTCGGGATTTCCCCAAAGAAGATTCTCCTTTATCGTTCCGGAGAAAAGGACATTGTTCTGAAGCACCATCGAAACTCCGGCGCGAAGATTGTCAAAAGTATAATCCTTGACATTTCTTCCTCCGACCAGAACTTCGCCCTCCGTAGCCTCATAAAGCCTCGGTATAAGCGAAACGAGAGTGGTTTTCGCCGAGCCTGTCGCGCCGATAACGCCGACCGTTTCGCCTGAATTTATTCTGAGATTTATATTTTCGAGAACATTCTTTTCGGCATTTTTGCTGTATTTGAAATTAACGCTTCTGAATTCAACCGAACCGTTTTCGACAGTCAGAGTCTTATCAGCGTCTTTGTCGGTCAGAGTCGGCACTGCGTCAAGGACCTCGTTGACTCTCTTGATTGACGCTCTGGCCATCATCATTGTCATGAATATCATCGTGACTGTCATAAGCGATGAGATGACCGACGAGATATAGCTCGTGAATGAATTTAACTGACCTATCTGCAACGCCTGCCCAGCCGAATCATAGATGGTTATGCTTCCGTTCCAGAGAGTTATAATCATGCAGATGAACATGATTATCATGAGTATCGGGAGATTCAGCATGAGTATTCTCTGCGCCGACATTGTGGCTTTATAAAGTCCGTTGTTGGATTCGTTGAATTTTTCTCTCTCCTTATCCTCGCGGACAAATGATTTGACAACTCTTATTCCGAGCAGATTTTCCTGAAGCACCTTGTTTAACAGGTCCTTTTTCTCAAGCATGGTCTTGAACTTCGGTATTACCATAACTCCCATTGCAGTCAGAACTATAACTATTGCGGGAATTATGACTATAAACACCTTCGACAGGCTTCTGCTGATTCCTATTGCGTACCACATAGCATAGACAAGAGTGAACGGCGCCCGAATGAAGTAGTTGAGCACCATCTGGAACACCATCTGTATCATGTTGGTGTCGGTAATAACTCTTGTGATAAGCGAAGATTCAGTGAATTTATCAAGATTTTCAAAGGAGAAATCCTGAATTTTATTAAACAGCGTGCAGCGCATATTAGCGGTGAAGCCAAGGCTCGCTATCGCAGTGCACCGAGCGGCAAGAAAGCCGCAGAGAAGCATCAGGAAAGAATAAAGAAGCATTATTCCTATCTGTCTCATCAGCGGCCCGAGATTGCCCGACGCGGCGCATTCGGGTATGTATTTATCGATAATGGCAGCCATTACCTTGGGCAGCTGAAGCTCAAAGTAAACATCGAGAAACACGAACACCGGTGACAGTATCGTGAACAGCCAGTTGCCTTTAACAAATTTCAAGTATTTTTTCATATTTTTCTGGATTTCCCCTTTCTCCGATCCGGCGCAGGCGCTCTGCGCCGGATCAGGCAAAGCTGATAAACATTCTGGCAAAGCCGAAATAGATAAGAAGCGAGACCGCGTCAACGATGGTCGTTATCATCGGACCCGCCATAAGAGCGGGGTCAAGCTTCAGCATTTTCGCCAACATGGGAAGCGTGCAGCCGATCACCTTAGCAACCATAACGGTGAACATGACCGAAATGCAAACGACAAAAATAACGCTGTTCGACGCTTCACTATGCAGAACATAGCGAAGGATAATCATTCTCAGCGCATTAGCGCAGGCAAGCGTCACTCCGCACAGAAGCGAAACTCTTATTTCTTTCCAAAGAACTTTGAAATAATCCCTGATCTCGATCTCGCCGAGCGCAAGACCACGGATTATAAGCGTTGAGACCTGATTGCCCGAATTGCCGCCCGTGTCCATAAGCATGGGTATGCACGCCGTAAGTCCGGCTATCATGGCAAGCTTCGTTTCAAAATTCTCGATTATCTGACCTGTCAGAGTTGCCGACACCATAAGGACAAGAAGCCATATGATGCGGTTTTTGGCAAGAGTGAAAACTCCGGTTTTAAGATACTCATCCTCAGAGGGATGAAGAAGAGCCATCTTTTCAAAGTCCTCCGTTGCCTCCTCATCGATAATATCAACGATATCATCGATAGTGATTATTCCGACAAGGCGGTTTTCTTTGTCGACGACCGGAACTGACAGAAGGTCGTATTTCTTGGCGATAGCCGCAACGGTCTCCTGATCGTCAAGCGTCTGAACGCTGATAATCTGTTCGTCGTCATCCATTATATCGCGTATCTTTTTGTTTTCATCGCAGAGAAGAAGTCGTCTCAGCGGCAGAATGCCGACAAGGTGACGGCTGTCGTCTATGCAATAGCAGGTGTAGATAGTTTCCTTGTCTATTCCTGTTTCTCTGATGTGATTTATCGCCTCTCTGACATTCAATCTGTCGTGAAGCTCGACCATTTCGATAGTCATTACGCTGCCCGCAGAGTTGTCGGGGTACTTGAGAAAACGGTTTATCGTCTCTCTCGTCTCCTTGTCGGTGTTGGCGAGAACTCTCCTGACGACATTCGCCGGGACTTCCTCAAGAAAGTCAACTGCGTCGTCGACAAAAAGGTCATCCATCAGACTTTCGATCTCCTTATCGGTGATCGACTGAACTATCATTTGCTGCCTGTCAGGGTCAAGGTAAGCAAAAACATCCGCAGACCTATCCTTCGGAAGTATTCTGAAAACCATGACCGCTGTTTTTTCGTTTTCGATAAGCATTATAAATTCAGCTATATCGACATAATTCATCTCAATCAGGTGAGCTTTCAGACCCTTGAGATCGTTATTTCTGATCAGCTCGAAAAGCTGGTCGAAAGCAACATTTTCATCCATAAAAATGCCTTCCTTTCTTCGCGGTCAAGCGGGCGCGGAAAAAGAACGGCAGATGCCGAATCCGCCCGACCGTGATCGCTGATAATTTTGTTTAAACTTCGAGGATTAGCGTCACCGTTATCCAAGCGAATTCACCACCTTTTTTTAAGATTAGTTATTGCAAACCGCATATGCAGCTACAAAAAGCTATAATACACATTTTACTCTCCGATGTCAATTAAGTCAAGGCAAACGGCAAGTCTTAATTAAAAAACATAAGTTCCGGATAAAAGCCGCAGAAGAATGAACAGTCACGGTAAATGAGGACAATAGAAGTATTCCAAACCGGCAAATCAATATGCTTTAACAAAATGAAAGCCCGCGCCGTCAGACGCGGGTAATTATTAAAATTTTCGTTTTTTGCAATCGTGCGTTTGACGGGGCTTTGAGTTTCAAGGCTTCTGAAAAAGAGAGAAACGGGATTTTCACGATTTAAATGTCTGCACGGGACAAAAGGACAACCGTCTCGACGTGGACCGTTCTCGGGAACAGATCAAACACAGCGGCCTTTTTCACCTCATAGCCAAGCTGAGAGAATACAGCGCAGTCTCTTGCAAGCGTTGCCGGATCGCATGAAACATAGACCACTCTTTCGGGCTTCATTCCGGCAACCGTTTCGACAACCTCTCTGTCGCAGCCCTTTCTCGGCGGATCAAGCACTATAACATCGGGACTTATTCCCTCCTGAAGAAGCGTTTTTGCCGCGCCCTTCGCATCGTCGCAGATAAATCTGACATTCTTCACGCCGTTAAGCTCAGCGTTAATCTTCGCATCTTCTATCGCCTGCGGAACAACCTCAACGCCGATCAGCCTCCTGACGCCGTCCGACATTGAAAGTCCTATCGTTCCCGCTCCGCAATAAAGATCGAGAAGGGTTTCACTGCCCGTCAGGTCCGCGTATTTCCTCGCCTTTTCATAAAGCTTTTGCGCCTGGCTGCGGTTGACCTGATAAAACGACAGCGGCGATATCCTTATTTTCTTTCCGCAAAGCACATCTGTGATATATCCGTCGCCGTAAAGGCACACGCACTCATCCCCGAGCACCGTGTTAGTCTTTTTTGCGTTCACATTCAAAAGCACGGTCTTTATATTTTTATTTTCCTCAAGCAGTCCTTCAACAAGCCTTTCCCTGTTCGGTACGCCCGCACTTGTCACAACAAGGCAGACCATTATCTCGCCCGTAGCCTCGGCTTTTCTTATATAAATATGTCTGAGAAGGCCTTTTCCGCTTTGTTCGTCATATATGCTGACACGGCTTGTCAGCACCCACATTTTAATGCGCCTCAATAAGCTTCCGAATTCCTCGGGCTGAAGCCGGCAGTCCGTTCCGTCGCAAATCCGGTGACTTCTGGGCGAATAAAAGCCTATGACGAGATCGCCGTTCTGCGACAGTCCGACCGGATACTGCGCTTTGTTGCGGTAACGGTCGGTCTTTTCGGCGCCGACCGTCTCATCAATTCCGATATTCAGCTTTCCTATCCGGTCAAACGCATCCTGAACGCGCCGTTTTTTCTCTTCAAGCTCGCTTTCATAGCTTATGTGCCTGTAAGCGCAGCCTCCGCAGCGCGGGAAAACTCCGCAGTCACATTCAATTCTGTCCTTTGACGGCTTTATTATCTTTTTGATGATACCGACTGCGTACTTAGGCTTAGCCTTTATTATATGAGCAATGATATCATCGCCGACGGCTGTGTTCGCGACAAAAACAGCCTGACCGTCGAAGCGGGCAACGCCGCTCCCCTCTGAAGATATTGATTGAATCTTCACTCTGATCTCCTCATTTTTTTTAAGCGCCAACTGTTTCACCCTTATTTTATCGGTATTGTTTTAAGCTCGATAACTACTGCCAGTCCTCCGAACTTGGACTTCTCGGCATATATCTCTCCGCCGTGGCTCTCGACTATCTCCCTGCATATTGCAAGCCCGAGACCTGCGACCTTTCTGCCCTCGTCCGATGTGTAAAGAGGCTCGAAAATGACTTCGAGCTTTTCCTCCTCGACGCCCTCGCCGTTATCTGAAACGATTATCTGAGCAATTCCCGGTTTCTTTTTGCACTCAATCTCAATCAGCTTTCTCTCAGAGTTGAAATGCTTGAGCGAGTTGCCGATAATATTGCCTATGACGCGTCTCATCTTCTGGATATCGACATCAACTATATCGTCATTCTGCTCAAGATTGCATATCAGGTCAACGCCGAAGCTTTGAAGCTCATCCTCATAGCCCTCGGTCAGCTTTTCAAGCATATCGGAGACAGTCATCTTTGTTTTCCTCAGACTGCTGTCCATGTTATAGCTGAGATATTCGTCGAAATCATCCACCATGTCCCTTATGGCTACCGCCTTTTCATAGACCGTGTTCAGATATCTCTGCTTGCGCTCCTCTGAAAGATTTTCCTTTTTCATCATCTCGGCGTAACCCATTATTGAGGTCAGCGGAGTTTTTATATCATGTGAAATAGAGGCGATTATTCTCCTTTGGTTCTGCTGCTGCTTTGATATGGTTTCGGTCATATCGACAAAGCGGTTCTGCAGTCTTCCGACCTCGGAGCGGCTGTTCATTCTTTTGACAGGCTCGCCCTTTTCATATTTTTCTATGCTGACATAAAACTTATGCATCGGCCTTAGCATCAGAGCATAGATTATCATTGACAACAGCAGCAGGAACAGCGTCACCATTCCGAAAACTATCAGAAGCAGCTTGAACAAATAGCCTGAATCCGTCAGATAGTCACGCATGAAATAAATGCTCGTTTTAATAATATAGGCGTTATCTTTATAGACAAACGCTTTTTGCACCTTTGTGTCAAGCAGAGAACGGTTTCTCTCCTTTGTGTGGGCAACGATCCTGTCGTTTTCATCCTTTATTTCGGTCACTATGCCGTCATAGCTGTTGATTATATCCTGCCATTCGTTCACGCTGTCTGCCGTCTGCAGCCTGTTCACGATATCGTCGTTATATTGCTGCAAAAGATTTGTGTCCCTTTGGGCGTATGTCTGAATTATATCTGAGACCGAATGAAAATAATAAACGCTGAATAAGGTCAGGGCAATAAATAAAGCGGTCAAAAAGAAAATATCGTTTTTTCTGCTTTTTTTCATTTTAATCACCCACAGACTTGACGAATTTATATCCTACTCCCCAGACGGTCTTGATATATTCGTTGTTTCTGTCGATCTTATCCCTGATGCTCTTGATATTGACAGCGACCGTTCCTATGTCGCCGTATTCGGTGTCCCAGACGCTTGAAAAAATCTGCTCTCTTGTCAGTACCTTTCCGGCATTTTCCATAAGGTACTGAAGAAGCTGGAACTCTCTTGTCGAAAACGGGATATGCTCCCCGGCTTTGATGACCTCGAAGCTGTCTGTTCTGATCTCGATCTCGCCGATCTTTATGACCTCGCTGTCCTTTGTCTCGTTTCTGTCCTCCCGTCTCAGGTGAGCCTTCACCCTGGCGACCAGCTCATCGACGACAAAAGGCTTCGCGATGTAATCGTCCGCCCCCATCTCAAGTCCGAGTACCTTATCAACGGTCTTGCTCTTTGCGCTGACGATTATTATGGGACATGAAATGTCGTTTCTTATTCTGCGGCATATTTCAAGTCCGCTCATTTCCGGCATCATAACATCAAGTATGATAAGCGCTATCTCGCTTTTGCCGGTGTTTATATAGTCAAGAGCTTCATGGGCGCTGTTTTTGACAACGGTTTCAAAGCCGTCATCCTCAAGCGCATCAGCGACGAGACGGGAAATATCGAGATCGTCGTCAACAATCAGTATTTTTTTCATATGTATTCCTCCGTGTATATAGCATTTCAAGGTAATTCTACTACATTTCGCAAAAATTTTAAAGAGGGAAACGCTCATTTTTATATAAATTAAGATATGAAAAAGCGCACAGCCGAGACTGCGCGCTGATCACCGCCGAAAACCATCCGGCAGGCATATTAAATTTATGTATTTTAATCAAACAGGCTTCTTTGGTCAGACATTGAATCTGAACAGAACGACATCGCCGTCTCTCATGACATAGTCCTTGCCCTCAGAGCGGACTAAGCCCTTTTCCTTGGCGGCCGCCATTGAGCCGCAGGCAACAAGATCATCAAACGAGATGACCTCGGCTCTGATAAAGCCTCTCTCAAAATCGGAATGAATCTTGCCCGCCGCCTGCGGAGCCTTTGTTCCTTTCTTTATCGTCCACGCTCTGACCTCGGGCTTTCCGGCTGTCAGATATGACATAAGACCGAGAAGGTCATAGCTTTTCTGAATGAGAAGATCAAGGCCGCCTTGCTCGATTCCGAGGTCTGACAGGAACATTTCTTTTTCCTCTTTGTCAAGCGAGGATATTTCAGCTTCAAGTTCGGCGCATATAGGCAGCACCTGCGCGCCCTCTTCGGCCGCCACCTTTTTGACATTATTGAAGTGCTCGTTTTTGTCAAGACCGCCGGAGAAATCCTCCTCGCTCATGTTGCAGGCATAGATAACGGGCTTGCTCGTCAGAAGAGCCGTTGTGTCGAGAACAGCCTTTTCGTCCTCGTCGCACTCAATGGAGCGAGCCGGTTTTCCGTCCTCAAGCCAAGCCTTGAGACGCTTGAGAAAATCGACCTCCTTAGCGAGGCTCTTATCGCCTTTCATCGCCTTGGACGAGCGGTCAATTCTTCTTTCGACTATCTCAATATCCGAAAAAATAAGCTCAAGATTGATGGTTTCGATATCCCGCAGAGCGTTGACGCTGCCGTCGACATGGATAATATCGTCGTTTTCAAAGCAGCGGACGACATGGATAATAGCGTCGACCTCACGGATATGAGACAGGAACTTGTTGCCGAGTCCCTCGCCCTTTGACGCGCCCTTGACAAGTCCGGCTATATCGACAAATTCAATCGTCGCGGGCGTTATTTTGTCGGGATTATACATCTGCGCGAGCTTGTCAAGCCGCTTATCGGGAACAGCAACAACTCCGACATTCGGCTCAATGGTGCAAAAAGCGTAGTTAGCAGACTGCGCGCCTGCGTTTGTTATAGCGTTAAAAAGAGTGCTCTTGCCGACATTCGGCAAGCCGACTATACCTAATTTCATCTTGTTTTTCCTTTCATTTTGGGTACGGGTTAGTTTCTTCAAAAATGTATTATATCACACTAAATCAAATTTGTCTTTAGTTTTGGGAGATTTTTCTGACAGATTTAAAATATATATATTATGAAATTACATATGTCTGTTTATTTGTAAATAAAAATCTTAAAACAGCAATATTTGATGAAATTCCGTTGACCTTCAGCCTTAGCTGTGTTAAAATTATTATAATCCCGGAAACGGTCGGGGCTTCTGCTTCGGCGGTATCCCAAACAATCAGGGAGGATCACTTCGGCTCCGGGAAAATACCGAAAGGATGAAAGATATGGAAAACAACGATTACATGAACAAACGGAATAATTACCTTGCGCTCAGAATCGACCTCGTGAAGCATGTTCTTCTTTTGCTGCTGACCTTCGGCATATGGCAGCTCATCTGGGTGTATAAAACCACTGCAAACCTCAACGCCGTGCCCGGAAGCGAGCAGAGAGATCCTGTGACAAAACTGCTGCTTTATATGTTCGTTCCATTCTATTTTATCTATTGGACATATAAGACATCATTGATCGTCGATGCATTTTCCGGCAATAACGGCAGGCCCTCCGACACGGCAACGCTGAATCTTATTCTTTCACTGTTCGTCAATATTGTTCCGCCTATTCTTATTCAGAATTCGCTGAACAACACGGTTGATTTTATTTTTATTCAGGATTCAGATCAAAACCCGAACATATAAAGATTCAAGCTTAAAGAAACAAAACTGTTATGTGCGCATGATCTCAATATTTTCGAAATCGCATAAAAAGTCCCCGTCGTTGAACGGGGACTTGTTTTATTCTCTTTCGATATCAATAATGTTAATAGCACCGACAGGGCAGGCTTCACTGCACTTTCCGCAGCCCACGCACTTCTGATAATCAACATGAGCGACATTGTTTGACACTGTGACAGCTCCTGTTTCACATACCTTTGTGCATTTCATGCAGCCTATGCAGCCGACCTTGCACTGCTTTCGCGTCTTTGCGCCTTTGTCTCTGTTCTTGCAGAACACACCGGCCTGCGCCGTTTCTATCGGCAGAAGCTCAATGAGATTTTTCGGGCATGTGTTTATACACATTTTGCAGGCTCTGCATAAATTCGGATTTATTCTCGCAACTCCGTCGCAGAGGAATATCGCTTCGTACGGGCACTTCTTAATGCAGTCCCCGAAGCCGAGGCAGCCGTAAACGCAGTCTTTCGGACCGCCGAAAAGCTGAGCCGCCATTTTGCAGCTTTCAACGCCGCTGTAATCAAGTTTTGTTCCGACATTGTTTTTGTTGCCCTGGCAGAGCACGACAGCGACCTTTGGCTTGACCTCGCCCGCCGAAACACCGAGCACTTCGGCTATCGCCCTGGCAGCTTCATTGCCGCCCGGCGAGCAAAGCCCCGTTTCCTTGGTCTTGCCCTGAGAGAGAGCCGACGCATATCCGTCGCAGCCGCTGAAGCCGCAGGCTCCGCAGTTCGCTCCGGGCAGACATTCTCTTATTTTTGCAGCCTTTTCATCAACGGTGACAGCCATCACTATCGAGGCTATCGCAAGTCCGAGGCCCGCAATAAGTCCGATAGCCGAAACTATTATTATCGCAATAACTATACTTTTCATCAGGCCGCCTCCTTAACCGAATATTGACTCGACGACGCCTGTGAAGCCGAGAAACGAAACCGATGTCAGCGACGCCGCAATCAGCGTTATCGGCAGTCCCTGAAGAGCCTTTGGAATATCGCAGCTTTCCATTCTCTCTCTGACTCCGGCGAACATTATCATGGCCAGCATAAAGCCGAGGCCGCCGCCGAGAGAGTTGACCATTGACATGGCGAAGTTATAGCCGTTATCGACATTGAGAAGAACAACACCGAGAACAGCGCAGTTTGTGGTGATCAGAGGAAGATAAATGCCAAGCGCATTATAAAGAGGCTTCATATATTTTTTGAGAACTATCTCAACGAGCTGAACGAGTGCCGCAATAACCAGAATGAAAACTATCGTCTGGAGATATTCGAGCCCGTTGTTAACAAGCAGATACTTGTTTATCGGGTATGTTACGGCTGTTGCAAGAACCATGACAAAAATGACCGCAAGGGACATTCCCGCCGCAGTTTTGAGCTTTTTTGAAACTCCGAGGAACGGGCATATTCCGAGAAATTTCGCAAGGACAAAGTTGTTTGTCAGAATGGCTGTCATAAGCACCGAAAGTAACAATTTAGTCATTATGCCTGCGCCTCCTCTTTATTTTCATCGCATGAGCCGACCATTGAGCAGCTCTTAGCCATCGGGCAGGCCTCGCAGCCGCGAAGCTCGGCCTTCTTTTTGCCCTTCTTGCCGGCTATTCTGTTTGAAAGGGCTATCATTATTCCGAAAACAAAGAAGCCGCCGGGAGCCAGAACGAAAATTATCATCGGATTTTCACTTATAAACGGGATCTTAAAGCCGTTAAAGCTGAAATCGCCGAAAACTGCGAGAAGATCCTTTATTCCGGCAAGGAAAGTTCCCGAGCCGAGGATCTCTCTGACGGTACTGATAAGAAAGAGCGCCGCCGTGAAGCCGAAGCCCATTCCGATTCCGTCAAGAGCCGAAGCTATAACCGTGTTCTTTGAAGCGAAAGCCTCCGCCCGGCCGAGAATGATGCAGTTGACGACTATCAGAGGAAGATAAACCCCGAGAGCGGAGTCAAGAGCCGGAACATAAGCCTTGAACAAAAGCTGGATCATTGTGACAAACGAAGCTATTATGACTATGTATGCCGGTATTCTGACCTTTGACGGAATGACCTTTCTGAGCGCCGATATTACGATGTTTGAACAAACAAGGACTATCGTTGCCGCAATCCCCATGCCTATGGCGCTTGAGACCGAGGTCGAAACAGCCAGCGTCGGGCAGGTTCCGAGAACAAGTCTCAAAACCGGATTTTCTTCAACTATACCCTTTGTGAATTCATGTCTTAAGCTTTTCTTTTCAGCCATCAGTCAGCACCTCCTTTGGCTTCGCTAACTATCTTTGACGCAAGATTGACGCATCGGGTGACCGCTTTTGAAGTGATGGTTGCTCCCGTTATCGCCTGAATCTCGTTATCCGCCGAAGCGTTCTTGCTGACGACAAGTTCGCCTGATTTTCCGACATATTCATTTTTGAATTTGTCGCTCTTGGCGTTCATTCCGAGGCCCGGAGTGTCGTCTATTGTCAGTATTTCTATTCCTGTTATCTTTCCGTCCTTGTCGAATCCGGTCATGATCTCTATCGTGCCGCCGTAGCTTTTATCCTGAGTCGTGACTGTGTAGCCGACGGTTTCTCCGCCCGCGTCCTTTCCGACATAGAAGGTGTATTCGCTGCCGTCAACCGTCAGCTTCTTTTCTTCAAACGAGGAAGCGCTGCTGCAAACCGCCGTTCTGGCCTTTTCCGCCGTTTCCGACGCGACCTGTTCTATCTTATCCGCAGTCATCATATTCGTACCGCCCAGAAGAGCCGTTGATATAAGGCATATCACGAACAGCGCAACCGTCGGAATAAGTATTTCTTTAAGCTTGCTCATGCCTTCGCCTCCTCTTTATTTTTCTCTTTCTTCTCCTTGACCAGACCGAACGGCTTCGGCGTGGTGAGATTTTCAATGTGGGGAACGAATATGTTCATGAGAATTATCGAGAATGAAACACCCTCCGGAAGCACTCCGAACAGTCTGATAAGACTTGTTATCAGTCCGCAGCCGATTCCGAAAATGACCTTGCCCTTTCTGTTGATAGGCGATGTCGTGTAGTCCGTCGCCATGAATATCGCACCGAGCAGAAGTCCGCCGCTCAGAATCTGATAAGCGACAAATTCAAGGCTTCCCCTGCCTGCGATAAGCATGCAGACAGCGACCGTTCCGACAAAGGTCAGCGGTATTATCGGTGAAATTACTTTTCTGATGAGAAGATACGCAAAGCCGATCAGCAATGCCGCGGCGCAAACCTCACCCATTGAGCCCGGTCGCAGACCAAGAAACATATCCTTGAGAGAGGGAAGACCTGCGCTTTCCATCGCCGCCTTGATGTCGGCCGATTTTGTTATGTCGGCCATGATTGCCAGCGGCGAAGCCGAGGTCACAGCGTCTGCGCCGGTTTTGGTGACAAGCGGCTGAGTCCATGTCGACATAAGCGACGGGAAAGATGTCATCAGGATTATTCTCGCCGTTATAGCGGGATTAACAAAGTTCTGACCGATACCGCCGAACATCTGCTTGACTATGACTATCGCTATAAATGTTCCGATGACCACTATCCACAGCGGAATAGTCGACGGCAGGTTAAAGGCAAGTATAATGCCCGTAACAACAGCGCTCAGGTCGCCCAGAGTGTTGCTTCTTTTCATTATTTTTCTGCTGACATATTCAAACACCATGGCGGATATTATCGATGTCGCAAGCACCGCCAGAGCGTGAAGCCCGAAGAATATCACGCTGACAACGGCCGCCGGCGTTAACGCTATTATGACATCGAGCATTATGCCCGTTGTGGTTTCGCTTGAATGAATATGAGGCGACGCACTGACTGTCAGTTTATTTTGCATTTTTTTGCTCCTCCTCTCTGACGACCTGCTTGGCAAGTCTCATATACTGCACCAAAGGTCTGCTTGACGGGCAGGAATAGGCGCATGAGCCGCACTCCATGCAGACATTCACGCCGATCTTTTTCAGCCTGTCGACATCCTTTGCCTTGGCGTATCTTTCGATAAGAGTAGGCATAAGACTCATCGGGCAAACCTCAACGCATCTGCCGCATCTGATGCAGTCCCGGCGCTTCTTTGTCAGATATTTATTGTCGGTGAATGCCAGAATTGCATTATTCTGCTTGCAGACGGGAGCTTCAATGCTTGACAGAGCAACGCCCATCATCGGTCCGCCGAAAATGATCTTTTTCGGCTCTCCGCTGAAGCCACCGCAAAAATCAATAACATCGGATATGCGAGTTCCGATAGGCACTCTGACATTTTTCGGCTCTTTTATCGCCGTTCCGTCAACCGTTATTGAGCGGCTTATGAGAGGCTTGCCGGTTTTGAGATATCTGCCGATAAACGCAATGCTGCCGACATTCATAACAACGCAGCCGACATCCGCCGGCAGCTTTCCGGGCGGAACCTTCCGGCCCGTTGCCGAAAGTATCATCATCTTTTCCGCACCCTGGGGATATCTTGATCTGAGTGTCATGAGCTTGACGGCTTTATCCTTGTTATCCTCCATATCAATAATATCCTTGAGCACCCTGAATGCCTTGGGCTTGTTATCTTCGGCGGCAATGATAATCTGCTTGAATTTGAAATATTTCTGAATAGAATATATGCCGTTGACAATATCCTCGCCGTGTTCAATGCACTCGCGGTAATCAACGGTTATATAAGGCTCACATTCCGCAGCGTTTATAATCAGCGTGTCAACTCCCTTGTCGTCGGGATAATTCAGCTTGACATGAGTCGGGAAGCCTGCTCCGCCGAGTCCGACAAGACCTGAAGCTCTGACCGCCTTTATAAAGTCCTCCTTTGAATTTATAACGGGCGGCTTAACATCGGGTGAAAGTCTCATTTCGCCGTCGGATTCGATCGTCACCGCTTTTGAGATCATGCCGTGGGCGAGATAGACCTCGCCGACAGAAACGACCTTTCCGGAAACTGTGGCGTGTATCGGCGCCGACACGAATTTATCCGTGTCACCGATAACCTGCCCGACATCCACCTTGTCGCCGACCTTGACGGTCGGTTCGCACGGCGCTCCGATATGCTGCTGCATCGGAAGCACGACCGTTTTTGGCTCTTCCATTCTCACCACGGCTTTTTCGGCTGTGTTCTTGTTGTGCGGAACGGTGATTCCTCCCCTGCTTTTGCCAACAGCTGTGAGCACACCGTCAACGATTTTGCTCATTCATTTACAACCCCTATCTATTGAATAATCTGTTTTTCTATATAATCGTGACTTGGCACGGATCTATCTGTAATATATCTTTTCAAGTCTCGGCATGACCGCCTTGAGCACCGTACCCGTGACAAGTCCGGCTGCAACTCCGAAAAGAAGCAAAAACGGTGCGTAATTCATGACGGCTTTAGTCCCCGTCAGTATGCAGGAAACTATCAGCTGACCTATATTGTGAGCGCAGGAGGAAGCGACTGCAACGCCGATAAGACTCACTGATTTCACTCTTAAAAGCAGTAACATCACCGCAAGGCTCAGAAGCCCGCCGGCAAGGCTCATCAGAAAGGCCGTTGCCCCTCTGGTTATCAGAGCGAACAGAGACTTGAGAATCACAATATATATCGCCGAGCCGAAGCCCGGAACGCTCGCGGCGAACATGGTGATTATATTCGCAAGCCCGGGCTTCGCTCCCGGAGGCAGAAACGCAACCTGAGGCATAAGCGCGCTTTCGGCAAAAGACAGAGCCAGAGCGAGCGCACCGAGAATGCCCAGAAGCGCGACTTTTTTTGTTGAGACTTTCTTCATATCTTTTTCCTTAATAAGTTATCACATCGGGCTCATTTCCGCTTTCTTCAGACGAGACCGTTACGACTGTTCTGTTCGGTACGCACGAAGCGGTATCTCCGGGTGAAGTCAGCTTTCCGAATTTTTCGCAGAGCTTATCGGGGCAGGAAGAATCCGAATAGAAAATACTCCCGTTTTCAACTGTCAGCGTTCCGCCGTTTATCTTTATCTCCCGCTTTCCGGCCGTTTCGTCAAGGTCGATAACATGGGTAAGGCTGCCGTTTTCATAGACCTTGGCCGTTCTGTGACCTGACGGAGTCTGCCGAAGAAGGATAAGGCAAAGGCAGACGAGAGTCACCGAAAGCACTATGACCGCGTCGCCGCGTTTAAACGGCGCTCTCATTCCGAGGCCTCCGCAAGCTCATAGCCGTCGCCGTTCAGCGTGAATTTATCGGAAAGCCCGTCAGTGACATATACTTTTTTGTCTTTATCAATGAAAACGCCCTCTGCGCCGAAGCTCTCAAGCAGCTCGGCGCCGCCCTTTAGCCCCTTGACGAAAGCCGCAGTCGAAAGTGCGTCGCTCAATATTCCGCTGTCGCAGACGACCGTCACGCTGATAAGGCCGCTGTCGGCGGGATAACCGGTTTTCGGATCGAGTATATGATGATATTTTCTGTCTCCGACGGTCAGCACACGCTCATAGTCCCCCGATGTTGAAACCACGCCGCTTTTGAGACTGAGCGTTCCCATATATGAGCTGCTGTCGCCTCTCGGATCTCTGACGGCAACGCTCCACGAGTCGGAAGTCGGATTTTTGCCGTAAAGCAAAACGCTTCCTCCGACAGAAACGACTGCTCCGTATATATCTTTTTCTTCAAGTGTTTTTCTTATCTCGTCGCACGCAAGTCCCTTTCCGACGGAGCCGAGATCGACAAACTGCCCTTCGGCAATCGTTGCTGCGCTGCCGTTGATTTTAAGCTTTCCTCCGTCAACGAATGAAAGAGCTTTTTTCAGCGCTTTTTCATCCGGCACGGCCGCATCTTCTTCGTCTATTTTCCAAAGAGAAGTGACCTTTCCCACAGTCACATCAAATGCGCCGCCGGAGGAAGCATAAACCTCGCCGCAAAGGCTCAGAGCATTCTTCAGCCTATCGCTGCAGACAACGGCTCCGCTTTTGTTAAGCGTGTCAACCGCACTGCCGCTTATTCGCCACGATATCTCGTTTTCAAGTTCTGTTATTGTTTTTTCAATATCGTCGAACACACTTTCATAAGTCTTTTTCCCATAGAGCTTTTCGGTAACCACAGTTCCCATTGCGACCGTTGATTTTGTTGACTGCTTAAACTGCTCCTTTGTCAGATCAAGCACTATCATAACAAACACCGCAACGGCCAGAAGCATTATTCCGACGGGAAAAAGAGCCTTTTTCATTCTTTCTCTTTTCATTTAACTATCTCCCAGTCCAAATTAAACCATTATAGACTATAACATTTCCGCACCCGATTTTCAAGTAAAATGCCACATTTTAATTTGTTAGTTTTTTCACAAAAAGCGTTATCGTGAGCGGGGCGGATAAAGCCGTGTATTAAATCGGAAAATCTGAGAATAGTAATAAAAACTGCCTTTTCTTCAGGCAAAAAAGCGAAAGACTGACGGTGATTTATATGAAAAAAGCAGGGCTTATATTCAGCGGCTTCGCAGTTGGAGTGATAAACGCGCTTTTCGGCGCGGGCGGCGGAATGATAGTCGTGCCGATTCTGACCGGGGCGGGGCTTAGCCAGAAAGAGGCGCAGGCGACTGCCGTTTCGGTTATTCTGCCACTGACAGCCGTGACCTGCGTTTTATATTATCTTAACGGAAATCTGGATTTCAAAACCGCTCTGGAATATATTCCTCTCGGCTTTATCGGCGCGCTCGCCGGCTCGTTCGCTCTCAGAAAGGTTTCCGACGGGATTTTGAAAAAGGTTTTCGCGCTGTTTTTGCTCTGGGCGGGAGGGAGAATGATTTTCAAATGATGACATATGTTGCGGCTTTTCTTTCCGGGCTTCTCGGCTCCATGGGTTTCGGCGGCGGCAGTGTTCTGATAATTTATCTGACTCTCTTCGCCGGAACCGATCAGATCAAAGCTCAGGGCGTCAATCTGCTTTTCTTTATCCCCTGCGCCGTTGTTTCGGTCATTATAAACATCAGAAACAAGCTCGTGAAGTACAGACTCGGCGCGTACATCGTCTTGGGCGGAGCGGTCGGAATAATCGTCGGCTTCTTCGCGGTCAGACACATTGACACCTCGCTTTTATCCCGACTTTTCGGAATTTTCATTTTCGCAATAGGGCTCGTCACACTGTTTCAGAAGCCGAAGAAGCGCTCCGCAAAGTGATAAAGGATATAAATGTCTGCAAAAAGCTGAAAAAAATCTCCGTTTGCTCTTGATAAACGGAGATTTTTTTGCGATAATGTAAGTTGTATTTTTATAGTATACAGGCAGGTGCTATCAGGCATATGCCGGGCAAAAAGAAGGAGTGTAAATTTTGAACGATAATATCAGGCTCGCGCAGCTGCTTTTCGGCGATGTCACCCTGACTCCGGAAGAGCTTGAGGAGCGTTTTCCGCCAAGAAATCTGAAGGAGGGCGCAAGAGTAACGCGTTTCGCCCCCTCACCCACCGGGTACCTTCACATAGGCGGTCTTTTCGGCGCTCTGGTCGATGTGCTCACGGCGAAGGCAAGCGGCGGCGTTTCTTATCTCAGAATTGAGGACACAGATAAAAAAAGAGAGATAGACGACGGCGTTTCGGCCATAATAACCGGCCTTGACTCCTTCGGCGTTCACTTTGACGAGGGCGTTACCGGCTTCGGAACGGAATCCGGAGCATACGGCCCATACACGCAAAGTCAGAGAGTCGATATATACAGAGCCGTCGCAAAAAGGCTTGTCGAACAGGGACTCGCCTACCCCTGCTTCTGCACGGCCGAGGAGCTTAACGAAATAAGAGAAAAGCAGGAAAAAGAGGGCGAAGATATCAGAGGCTATTTCGGCAAGTGGGCAAAATGCAGAAATCTCAGCTTTGAGGAACAAAAAGAAAAAATCGAAGCGGGTATCCCCTATGTTCTGCGCTTCAGGAGCAGCGGCAGCCTTGACAGGCGCATCTTCTTCGACGATGTTATCAGAGGAAAGATCGAAATGCCCGAGAACATAATCGACGAGGTGCTTCTCAAGTCGGACGGAATACCGACCTATCACTTCGCTCATGTCTGCGACGATCACTTTATGAGGACAACTCATGTTATCAGAGGCGAGGAATGGATATCCTCGGTTCCAAAGCATATAGCCCTTTTCAAGGCCTGCGGCTTTAAGGTTCCGAAATATGCTCACACTCCGCAGGTCATGAAGATTGACGAGGAGGACGGCACAAAGAGAAAGCTCAGCAAGAGAAAGGACCCGGAAGCTGCGGTAAGCTTTTTTGTTGAGGCTGGTTTTCCGAAAGAAAGCCTTCTCGAATATCTGCTGACGCTTCTCAACTCAAACTTTGAGGACTGGAGACGGGCAAATCCGAAAGAAGATCTGTTCTCCTTCAATTTCAACCTCAAAAAAATGAGCTCGAGCGGCTGTCTGTTCGACCTTGTTAAGCTCACCGATGTCAGCAAAAATGTCATCTCCGTCATGGACGCAAAGACCGTTCTCGACAGAGTTCTGACATGGGCCGAAAGCTATGACAGGGAGCTGTTCGGACTTCTTGACCGCGATAAAAAGTACGCCGAAGCTATCTTCTCGATCGACAGAGGCACCGCGAAGCCGAGAAAGGATATCGCAAAGTGGTCCGATGTCAGAAATTACTGCAAATATTTCTATGACGAGCTGTTTGACGAGGAGCCTGTTCTGCCGGACAACATCGGCAAAGAGGACGCAGTGGCAATTCTCGGCGCATATGAAAAGGTCTATGACGAGAACGACGACAAGGACGCTTGGTTTGCAAAAATGAAAGAGATATGCGAGCCTCTCGGTTACACGCCGAATGTCAAGGAATATAAGAAGAATCCCGACGCATATAAAGGTCATGTCGGCGATGTTTCAACCGTAGTCAGACTCGCCGTGACGGCGAGAAAAAACACACCCGATCTTTGTTCAATTATGGCTCTTCTCGGAAAAGACAGAGTTTTTGAAAGAATTCACAGAGCTAAAGAAAAATTTTCTGCATAACGAAAGGAGCAGCTATGGAAGACTCTAAGGTTTCAAATTTTATACACGATTTTATAGACGAGGATCTGAAAAACGGAGTCTATGACCATGTTCAGACCCGTTTCCCGCCTGAGCCGAACGGATATCTTCACATCGGTCACGCCAAGGCTATATGCATAGACTTCATGACCGCAGAGAAATACGGCGGCGTATGCAATCTCAGGCTTGACGACACAAACCCCACCAAGGAAGATGTCGAATATGTCGACTCAATTCAGGAGGATATCAAGTGGCTCGGCTTTAAGTGGAACAAGGTGCTATACGCCTCGAGCTATTTTGACTTTATCTATGAATGCGCAGTCAAGCTCATCAAAATGGGCAAGGCCTATGTTGACGACCTTTCCGCGGACGAAATAAGAGAATACAGAGGCACTCTCACCGAGCCCGGCAAGGACAGTCCCTATAAAAACCGCTCGATCGAGGAAAATCTTGATCTGTTTCAGAGAATGACAGACGGTGAATTTCCCGACGGAGCAAAAGTTCTGAGAGCGAAAATCGACATGGCGTCGCCCAACATGAATATGCGCGATCCCGTTATTTACAGAATAGCTCATGTTTCACATCATCAGACCGGCGACAAATGGTGCGTTTATCCCATGTATGATTTCGCGCACCCGCTTTCAGACACAAAGGAGGGCGTCACTCATTCTCTCTGCTCGCTCGAGTTTGAAAATCACAGACCGCTTTACGACTGGTTTCTGAGAGAGCTTGAGCTTGAGCATCCGTCAAGGCAGATTGAATTTGCCAGACTCAACCTCAACTATTGCCTGACGAGCAAGAGAAAATGCCTTCAGCTTGTCAACGAGGGCATAGTTGACGGCTGGGACGATCCGAGAATGGTCACTATATGCGGTATGCGCCGCAGAGGCTATCCGGCGGCGGCTATCAGAGATTTCTGCGAGAGGATAGGCGTTTCCAAGGCTTACAGCGTGGTCGACTTCGGACTGCTTGAGGCTTGCGTCAGAGACAATCTGAATATTAACGCAGAAAGAGCTATGGCTGTTCTCCGCCCGCTCAAGGTCATCATTGACAATTATCCCGACGGAAAGGTTGAGGATATCGAAGTCGAGATAAATCCCAACAAGCCCGAACTCGGAACAAGAACGGTCAGATTCTCAAAGGAGCTTTATGTCGAGCAGGAGGACTTCATGGTCGAGCCCGTCAAAAAGTATTTCAGGCTTTTCCCGGGCAACGAGGTCAGACTCAAGAGCGCCTATTTCGTTAAATGCGTCGGCTATGAAACCGATGAAGACGGAAATGTAACTGTCGTTCACTGCACATATGATCCTCTCACCAAGGGCGGCGACTCCCCCGACGGCAGAAAGGTCAAGGGTACCCTTCACTGGGTCAGCGCGGCGGACAGCGTCAGATGCGAGGTCAGGCTCTATGACAGGCTGTTCAATGTTGAAAATCCCTCCGACGAAAGCAAGGGCAGCTTCAAGGATAACCTCAACCCGAATTCCCTTGTCATTCTGAATGACTGCCTCGTTGAAGGCTCTCTGAGAAACACCCGCCCCGGCGATGTCTTCCAGTTTATGAGACAAGGCTATTTCTGCGTTGACACAACAAGCTCGGACGATAAGCTCGTATTCAACAGAACAGTTGCCCTTAACTCATCGTTTAAGGCAAAATAATTATAAAGGCAGGTAAAAGTTATGAATTTAACATACAGAATCTCAACAGCCATACTTGGCTTTGGCTCTATACTTTGCGCTTTCTTTTTAAAGTTCTTCACATTCACGATAACAGCTGTCATTATCAAGAAAACTTATAGCTACTCTATATTCGAAGCTATAAAGCAAATGGCTGAAAAGGGCGCCTCGGCGGGCGGCGATAAATCCGAAATCATGCAGATACTCGACCCGATGATAAAGCCCGCCGTCACATTCTTTGTGCTCGTTGCGATAGCCTGTCTTTTCGCTCTCGCGATATCCGTTCTTTCCGCCGGCTCAAATCTTCATGTTCCGCAGGCTGTTCTTTCGGGCGTCGGCTTTATCCTTCTAGTCATTGCGGCGGGCTGCGGCTCATCGGCTCTCGGCTGCCTCACAGGCGACGAGCCCAAGGTCGCTCTTTCGTCTATTGCAACGGCGGCTTCGGGTGAGCTGACTAAGGATAACGCACTCTCGACTCTCGGCACTGCCCTGTCAAAGGTTCAGGTTGCTCAGCTTTCATACGGATTTTATATCGTCATGGCAATATTTGCCGTCATATTTATCATGAGTCTCATATTCGCCTTTCTTTATAACGACGATCAACCCAAAAAGACCGGCAAAAAGCACAAGAAAGAATACAAAAGAAAAAAGCCCATGAGAAAACTCAGCGCTATCGGAAAGTAATCGGGCTTTTCAGAAGCATAAAACGCCGATATGCCGTTCAGCATTTCGGCGTTTTTTAAGGCTTAATTTCGGCCCGTGACCGGGATAAGCACCCGCTTTCCCGTACCTTGACGCCAGAATGGGAGGAACACTATGTCAGACCTTTTAGATAAACTTAACGACGACGAGCCTGAAGCGACTGTCACCGTCACCGACACCGACGGAGTGACCGCTGAATATGAATTTCTCGATATCGTCAACCTTGATAATACCGAATACGCCGTGCTCTGCGCCGCGGACAGCGACGGCTTCGTTGATATTTTCCGAATCGTTTCATCCGGCCGCGAGGAAGAATATGAGAGAGTAAGAGATGACAGTATTCTTGAAGCGGTTTTTGAAATCTTCAAAATGAAAAATGAGGACGAATTTGATTTTGACTGACAAGCTTATAAAAAAGTGCGCGCCTTTCGTATTATTATCGAAGGGCGCGCACAAAATTTTATATATAAAGAGTACACAGTACATTAACATAAAAGAAAAAATTTTAATGTATACTTTATTAGCTGTGACACAGAACTAATTACACGGAGGTTATATTATGTGCGGAATAATCGGCTATGTCGGTGACGACAATGCAACCGGATATCTCGTTTCAGGTCTGGAAAAGCTTGAATACAGAGGCTATGACTCGGCGGGTATAGCAGTAATCGAAAACGGTAAAATAGATGTCATAAAATCAAAGGGCAGATTAAAGGCTCTTGAAGAAAAAATACAGGCTCAAAGCGGTTTTGCATCCGGTACTGTCGGAATAGGTCACACACGCTGGGCAACACACGGAGAGCCCTCAGATGCAAATTCACACCCACATCTGAGCAAAAGCGGGCTGTTCGCCGTTGTCCACAACGGTATTATAGAGAATTTTTCTTTTCTGAAAGAAAAGCTGATTTCACAAGGCTATGAATTCAAATCGGAGACGGACACCGAGGTAGTCGCTCACCTTCTTGAAAAAAACTATGACGGCGACCTGCTTAAAGCAGTCAAAAAAACCGCCGACGCTCTCGAAGGCTCATATGCGCTCGGAATTTTATGCAGAGATTACCCTGATGAATTCGTCTGCGTTCGCCGCTCAAGCCCGCTGATAGTCGGCATCAGCGAAAAAGGGAATTTCATCGCTTCGGACATCACGGCCATATTGAGCTACACAAACAATATATATAAGCTCAACGACGGCGAAATCGCTCTGCTTTCAAAAAGCGGCGTCAAATTTTATGACAAATATCTTCAGCCTCTGGAGAAGTCGATCACTCACATCGACTGGGATATCTCGGCAGCCGAAAAGTGCGGATATGAGCATTTCATGATAAAAGAGATCATGGAGCAGCCCGAGGCCGTCAGAGCAACAATATCGCCGAGAATCAGGGACGACGGAACGATAGCTCTCGACGGAGTCAGCCTGACCAAAAAAGAGCTTTTGGCTTTGAACAGGATATATATTGTCGCCTGCGGTTCGGCATATCATGTCGGAGTAGTCGGAAAATATGTTATCGAAAAGCTGACAAGGATCCCCGTTGAGGTCGATATAGCGTCAGAATTCAGATACCGCGACCCGATAGTTGACGGCAACACGCTCGTTATCATTATTTCGCAAAGCGGTGAAACAGCCGACACGCTCGCCGCCCTCAGAATGGCCAAAGCTAAAAATGCAAGAGTGCTTTCCGTTGTCAATGTCGTCGGAAGCAGCATCGCAAGCGAAAGCGACGATGTGCTTTATACCTGGGCGGGTCCTGAGATCGCCGTCGCAACGACCAAAGCTTATTCAACGCAGCTTTGCATGATGTATATTCTCGCAATTCATATGGCTGAAGAAATGGGCAGAATTGCCCATGACGAGACAAGGCGTCTTCTTTCGTCGCTCATGGCTATCCCCGAAAAAATAGAGGATATTCTACGGCTGTCGGCCGATATTGAGGAAACGGCAAAGCTTTTCAAAGATCTTGAACACGCATATTTTATCGGCCGAAACATTGACTACGCAATTGCTCTTGAAGCCTCGCTCAAGCTGAAAGAAATAAGCTATATTCATTCCGAGGCTTACGGTGCGGGCGAATTAAAACACGGCACCATATCTCTTATCGAGCCCGGAACAATGGTCGTCGCTCTCGCCTGCGTTGACGAGCTTTTTCCGAAAACGATGAGCAATATCAAGGAGGTCAAGGCAAGAGGCGCCAGGGTTCTCTGCGTGACGACGGCTAAGCACTCCGAGGAACTCAAGGATATTGACTATACGCTGATTGTGCCCGACACGGATAATCTTCTGATAGGCTCGCTTGAAGTAATTCCGATGCAGCTTCTCGGTTATTATGTTGCAAAGCACAGAGGCTGCGACATTGACAAACCGAGAAATCTCGCAAAGTCCGTTACTGTTGAATAAAAAGAATATATAAAATTGAAAGACTGCCGATAAAGGATGACCGATGGCATTTTCTTCGGGCAATAGGCGTACAAAGGTACTCCGAGACCGAAAAAATGCCAAGCATATAAGCTTTCAGCGACACGGTTGTGCTTGAAAGAATCAGACATTTTTCTTTCGTTTTTTGCTTATATGCGTTCGGCGCCTTTATGGCAGTCTATTGAAGCCACCCGTAAATCGGGTGGCTTCTGTCATGCTGTTTTCTCAATAAAATCCAATGAGATTTTTGCTGTTTCATCGGCAAGATTTTCAATAAACATATGCCCGCCGTTTTTGACGGTAACATCAACGCTGCCCGATGGAAGATGTTTTCTCAGAAGCCTTCTGCTGTAATCGGGAATAACCGCGTCCCTGCTGCCGTTGACATAGAGTATCGGGGGCATATTTTCGACCTTGTCAAGATGAGTCACCGGAAGCATTGAAAACGAATATATTGCTCCCGCCCCCGTTCCTTTTATTCTTAACGGGGCCGTTATCTTTGAAAGATCATAATTTTCAGCATATGTCTTGTCGCAAAGTCCGACCGAAAGTAGCGCTCTGACAACGCAGTCAATACCGGCTAAACGCTCCATAAACCTGCCCATAACAGGTATAAAGGTTTTATCCGTCATCAGATATTTCAGTGCGTCAGGTGTTCCCGTGTTGCATGCGGTGCCGTAAAGCAGGAGATTTTCAACACTTTCGGGATATTTTTCAGCAATAGCCAAAGCAATATAGCCGCCCATGGAGTGACCGGCAACATACCATCTGCCGTCGCTTAAGCTTGTCATCAGTGCGTGCATTATATCCTCTCTCGGATAAAGGGGCGTTTCACTGTTTTCACGGTAGGAATAGCCAAAATCCGGCAGATCGGCGGCAACACAGGTGTATCCCTCAGCAGTCAGCCTACCGGCAAGCTCCTCCCAGCAATATGATGAAAGAGCGAAGCCGTGTATCATAAAAATCTTTGCCTTTTCGTTTTCCGCCTTGAAAACTCTGTAATGAACGGTCAGACCGTTGTAGTCGAAATATTCGCTGTTTTCGAACGGCTTTTCTTCTGTCTGACCGGCGGCGAATACCGGCAGGCACAATGAAAACAGCAGAACGGCCGCAATTAAAACCGAAAGTGTTTTTTTCAGCTTATTCATGTTAATATCCTCCGCATAAAATGTCACGGCTGTTATTTCTCAGCCGTATTTTTTCTGTATTTAAGAAAATCTTCAAGTATCATCACTGCGGAAACCGCATCAATAACAGCTTTTCTGTCTTTTCCCCTGGTGTTTGTTGCATTCAGCACTCTGTGAGCCGAAACGGTGGTCAGCCGTTCATCCCACATGGTGACGGGGATTTCGCAAAGCTCGCTGACCGCATAAGCGAGCTCTTTGCATTTTTCCGCGCGAAAGCCCTCGGAACCATCCATATTTTTCGGCTTTCCGACGACTATAAGCTCCGCTTTCCTTTCTTCGGCGAGCTGAACTATCCTTTTTGCAACCTTAGGCATATATCCCTCGGCAATGACGCAAACGGGCGAAGCCAGAAATTCAAGCTTGTCGCAAACGGCTATTCCCGTTCTCGCGTCGCCGTAATCCACTGACAAGATTATCATATCAGTCAACCTGCAATTCGCTCTTGACCGTGTTGAAAGTTCTCTTTCTCGACAGTCCCTGATGTATCTCACTGAAAACCTGCTTGAGTATCGTTCTTATCTGAAGCGATGTACCGCTGAGGTTGGACGGGTAATTGTAGCCGTACCAAATGGAGCAGACATAATAAGGTGTACCGGAGCAGATCCATTTGTCGTAGTTATCGGTCGTAGTACCGGTCTTTGCAAATGTCTGAAGTCCGCTGACCGCGCAGCCGTAGGCTGTACCGCTTGAATTTGTCGTAACTCCAGTCAGAAGCTGAAGCATGATATCGGCTGTGGATTCCTTTATTGCCTGTGTATAATTGGGCTTGGTGTTATCAAGGAGCACCTTTCCGTTTCTGTCGAGGACTCTGTAATAGCTGTAAGAATCATATACTCTGCCGCCGTTGCCGAAGGCCGCATATGCGCTGGCCATTTCAAGAGTAGATACGCCGCCGTTTGTACCGCCGACAGCAAGCGGGCTGAGGTCCTTGTCGCTGGCGGTCAGGTGTTTGAGCTTGAAATTCTCAGTCACATATTTATATGAAGTGGCAATGCCGAGCGTTTCGTGGAGAATTCTCGCAGGAACGGTGTTCAGGGATCTGTAAATAGCGCTGGCAACAGTGACATTCGCGCCGGAGCCGTAGTCGCCGCCGTAGTTTTTAGGCCACTGCTGACCGTTCGGGAGAGTAATACACTTATCGAGAACAGTTGTTGAGCCTGATTTGATATAGCCCATATCGACCGCCGGCGCATAGACAGAAAGCGGCTTTATTGATGAGCCGGGCTGTCTGAAGGATGTCGTGGCTCTGTTTTTAACCCGGTTGCCCTTTTTCTTTCCGGTTCCGCCGACAAGAGCGACTATTCTGCCCTGATAATCCATTATGGTGCAGGCAGAATCCGGCAGCTGACCGTATTTATCCTTGACGGCATAGGGAAAGCCCTTTCTGTTTTCATATATGTTTTCAAGCTTGTTCTGAACATTGACATCGCAGGCCGTTTCTATTCTCAAGCCGCCGCAGTAAACAAGCTGCCACGCTTCGGATTTGTCATAGTCATATTCCGACATGAGATCCGCCATTACCTCGTCTATAACATAATCGACATAGTAGCTCTGATATTCGGTTTCGCTTTCGTCGTTGTCGTTATTTGACGATGTTCTGTTCGCAAGCTTTATTGTTTTGTCAACGGCCTTATCGTGCTGTTTCTGGGTGATCTTGCCCTCCTCAAGCATACAGTCGAGGCAGTAATTCTGTCTGACCTTCGCTTTTTCCATGTTGGTGTACGGATTGAATTTATACGGATTCTGAGTAATTGCCGCGAGAAGCGCACATTCAGCGAGGGTGAGCTGATCAAGGCTCTTCCCGAAATAGGTTTCGGCCGCTGTTTTGACGCCGTAGCAGCCTGAGCCGAGATAGACCGTGTTGAGATAAGCTTCAAGGATATCGTCCTTTTCATAGTTCTGCTCAAGGTTCAGCGCTTTTGTTATCTCGCTGAATTTTCTGACATATGTGACCTCATTCTGCTTGGTGAGGTTCTTGATGAGCTGCTGAGTTATTGTCGAGCCGCCCTGTGAATTGTTCGAGACAGCGACCTTGATCGTTCTGAACCAGTCGACGCCGTTGTGGGAATAAAAACGCTTGTCTTCAAGGCAGACGAACGCCCACTTCAGATTTTCGGGTATATCCTTCTTATCAACCCACATTCTGTTTTCTTCGCCGTGAAGTCTGATAAGCTCTTTCTTTTTGCCCTCATCGTTAAAATAGTAAAGAATAGATGTCTGATATTGCTGACTCTTATAAGAATCAAGATTTATTGCCAGCGCACCGTTTTTATATGAGACGACATAGTTGAACATATTTATTCCGACTATGCATACCGTCAGGAAACAGGCTGTTATAAAGCCGAGGAGAACAACAAGCGCCGCTTTGACGCCGGGATTCATCGGTTCTTTGTTCGCTTTCTTTTCGAGCTTTAATCTTTTCTTTTCGGCTTTTTGAGCTATTCTTTTTTCCTTTTTCTCCAGGCGCTTATTCTTTGCGCCCGAGCTGTTTGCGCTGTTTTCCGTTGCCATCAAACAGTCCTCCTTTATAAAAGCGACCGGATAAAACGATCGCCTATGCATATGACTCAAAGTAAAACATAATATCGCATAGTATATCTATTATAATAAATTATGCAAACTAAATCAACCGAAAAACCAAAAAATTACAAAAAAAGGGGGGACGCGCCTAAGCGCATCCCCCGCAGCTTGTCGAAAAAGTAATTTTCGACAAGCTGTGAGACTGCCGAGAAAGGATGACCGATGGCATTTTCTTCGGGCGATAGGCGTACAAAGTACTCCGAGACCGAAAAAATGCCAAGCATATAAGCTTTCGGCTCCATGGTATATAACCATGTAGCCGAAACTGTTTGCGGATTGCGCTTGAAAGAATCAGATATTTTCTTTCATTTTTTATTTAACTTATATGCGTTCGGGCGCCTTTGTCGACAGGCGGAAAAGGAGGGCGCACAAGATGCGCGTCCTACCTTTTTATCCGTTTAAGCGGTGCGGTTATATTTTAAAGCACCATTTCATATCCTTGCAGCACTTGATCTCGGTTCCGAAAACACCGGAAAGAATCGTGCAGATAAAGCGGATAATTATTCCGAACTTGGTGTTGGTGTGGCAGATACATTCGCCGCAGTCTCCGAGTCTGCCTGAGAAGCTGCCGTCGATTATATAAGCGTCGCCGTCAACGGCAATGTCGCCTTTTGCGACTCTGCCGGTCTCGGGATCTTCAATTCTGATCCGATATGAGTCCTCGGCTGGCAGATATTTTGAATCAAATCTGCCGTTTTCGTCGGTCTTTCCGCCGTCGACCTTCTGGCCGCTGCCGTTGATTATAGTAACATCGGCTCCGACAACGGGTGAGTTATCGCTTTCAGGGTCAACAGTCACTATATGCAGAACGATTGCCATTGCGTCGCAGTCGTCGCACTTATATCTGTCGTAGGTGAAGGTCTCGTCAAGTCCCGCAATACCGGCTTCAACAAGCGTTGCCGTTGCCGGATCCCTGTTAAAGGAGTGCCCCTTGGCGGGAACGAAATCCGATTTTTCCGAAAGATAAGCGCAGTCTAAGCATTTATAGACAGTGTAGCCCTCTTCGGTGCAGGTCGGCTCACAAACAAGCTTTGTTTTTGAGTGAGAAACCGATTCAAACTGAGCCGTGAAAACTGTATCGGCCGTTATCTGAGTTGAAGAAGCGTCCTTATCCCAGCCTGCAAATACATAATGGAAAGACTCATCAAAAGGTCTTTCGGGAGTTTTGCCCGTGTATCTGACAGTATTGCCGGAAACGACATTTTCTATCTGCTCAAGAATGAAACCGTCATAGTTCACAAAGCTGACCGTGTATTTATTGAAGATATCATTCTTGATATTTCCGTCGTCGTCAAGATATTTTTCAAGAGTCAGAGCGAGGCTCTTTGCCGCCTCGTCAACTATCCACTGCTCGCCTATGAGGGCTGCGTTTCTCGGCGACGGATTTGTTCCGATGAGATTGTTTTCTATCTCGTTAGCCGCGAGGACGCTTTCTATCTCAAGTCTGATATCCGATCTGATATCCTTTTCGAGCAGCGATCTGAGATCAGAAACCGCTTTGTCGTACTTTGTATAGTCGGCTCTTTCATAATCCGTGTCAAAGAAATATCCGCACTTGCAGGCGCTTCTGACCTTGCCTGACGACCATTTTCCGCTCATCAGCTCGGGGCGGACTATAACGGTGTCGATCAGAGTGTGAGCCTGAGCGTCATAGACGGCGTAGGCGTTGATATTGCTTCTGACGCTCTCAAGGCTGCCGTCCGACGAAGTGAGCGACCATTTTCCGCTGAAGGAATAGTGGTTCGCAGCATCGTAATAATCTTCGATATCCGTCGGCACTTCAGCCGCTCTGCCCGAGGCAACCGACTGCGTCTTTCCGAGCTGTTCTGTCTCGCCGAAGTTCTTCTTGACAAAGAACGAAACATCGTAGTGAACAAGAATGTCGGGATCAATATTGCCGTCCTCTGATATTTCAAGTATGAAATCTCTTATCTTTTTCTCTGCATCGTCAACCGTCTTCTGCTCCGAGGCGTCTCTGGTGCTCTTTCCGCCGTTTATCCCGTCAATGAGCTTGAGAAGTTCATCGAGCTTCTTTTCGGCGGCGTCGTTGAGCTCTTCGCCGTCAACAAGATCATGCAGAGCCTTGACGGCATCATCAAAGCCCGCATATGCGCAGGGCATGGTGTATTTCGCAAACGCCGCTACGCCGCCGACGGGGATGGTTGTCGGAACGGTGATGTTCCACGAGGTGAAAACATGTCTGAAGGTGAAGCCGCTTTCCTCTGTCAGATAGTCGGGAACGACGGCGGGAGCAGTTATCTCTGCGCCGAAATAAAGCGTTTTCACGGCTTCAATCGGCTCGCCTTTGTAATCGTAAAACGCGACTGTGTAGGAAAGTCTGTCGTATCTGATATCAACGACTGTCGTTCCGTCTCCCTTTATTGGCTCGTTGGTAACAGCCTGATTGCTGAAGCCTTCATAGCTTTCGGGAACGGCCTTTGTCATCTCGTCGGTCGTGCCGGTCATTTCATCGGTCTTGGGTATAATGGTATATTCTCCGCTGAGATCCTGAAGAATGTGTCTGACCGTGTATTTTGTGTCGTTTCTCGGCGTATAGACAAACCCGATAACATTGTTTTCGGCCTTGACGGTGATAGTCTTTGCCGATTCGTCAACATCATAGCCGGCAATTTCCGGTGCGTACTCTGTCAGCTCGGTATCCATTGTTAGAGCTGTCAGC
>JAQXMC010000016.1 GCA_029012445.1 Oscillospiraceae bacterium | reverse complement strand
CCTTTTTTAAACTTTTTTTAGTTTTTAGATTGACTTTTCGGCTTTCTTTCGCGTTTCCTCAGGCTCGCTGCCTCTTCCGCTTCAGCCCTGTAATTCTATCACCTGCTATCCTGCCTTGTCAACCGCTTTTCGCCCTTTTTTTCCTTTTTTATCCCCCTTGTGTACATTCCTCCGGGCGTTGTATGTATCTCGCTCTCTTTTTACCACTAAATGTTGAGGTAATGACAAAAATTGACAAAACCCTTTATCACAAAATCCGGACTTTCGCAAAAAATTAGGTCCCGCACACACCTTGTACCGCAAAAAATCCGGCTTGACGCTCTTGAGAAGATTGACTTATATATAATTTGTATGCTATATTGTGTTGGCAAAATTGAGGCATGATTCGAAGACCCGGAGGTGAAGATTTTTGAAGGCTTTTTCTGAATTTCATCCGGCAGCCCTGTTGACCTATTTTCTGTCGGTGCTCATTGTCGCAATGTTCGTCTCAAACCCGATAATATCGCTCCTTGCCCTCGCCGGCGCCTCGCTGTTCTGCCTGACGCTGACTGACCGGCAGGAGAAAAAACGCGATATTCGCTTCTATATCCTGCTGTTTTTTCTCATCACAGTCACAAACCCGCTGTTTTCACATAGCGGCGCAACGCCCCTTTTCTTCATAAACGGCAGCGCCGTCACGCTCGAGGCTGTGTTCTGCGGCGCTCAGATAGCTCTGATGATGATATCGGTCATGCTTTGGTGCAAGGCTTACAGCTTTGTTATGACCGAGGATAAATTCGTTTTCATCTTCGGGAGAGCCGCTCCCAAGATATCGCTTGTGTTGTCGGCTGCGCTAAGATATGTTCCGATGCTCAAAAGGCGGGCGCGGGAGATAAAGCGAAGTCAGAAAGCGATAGGTCTTTATTCTTCCGCCGGACGCTTCGACCGCGTCAGATCGTCGCTCAGAGTGTTTTCTTCGCTGATAAGTCAATCCCTTGAAAGCGCAGTTGAAACAAGCAGGTTTATGAAAGCGCAGGGCTACGGCGAAAAGAAGCGCACATTTTATCATGAGTTTCGTTTCGGCGTACAAGACCTTGTTCTGCTGTTGATATCAGTTGCATCATTAAGCACGGTAATTATTGCCGGAGGATTTCACAAGCTTGATTTTTTCTTCTATCCGAGCCTGTCAGGAGCCGGTCTTTCGCCGGCGGCAGCGGCTGCCTACGCCGCTTTCGGCATTATTTCTTTTCTTCCGTTTATAGTTGAGATATTCAATGAGCTTTGCTGGAAATACAGCAGATCTAAAATATAACAAACCGGCGCGCGGTGAACCGATCACCGCGCGCCGGATATTATGTGGCTTTAATTTTACTGTCCGAAGAACTGCTTGAAAAATTCATCCCAGTCATCGTTGCCGCTGTATGGATCTGAGCTTGAGCCGTCAAACGGATTGAGATTGCCGGAGCTTGTCGTCTCATCAGTCTTGGTGCTTGAGCCTTTATCCTCAACAAGCTGGACCGTCACCTCAAATTCGGTGACCTCATAGGTCTTTGAATTTATCCGGCAGATTCCGAGCTTCAGCTTATCGCCGACCTTTGAATTATCGACAGCGTCAAGCAATATGTCTGATGTCTTCATTTTCTTCCCGTTGACCGAGGTTATCATATCGCCGACCTGAACATCGCTGTCTTTAAGCGAGCTGTCGTCGGATATAGAAGCGATAATCAGCGAGCCGCTGGGAAGTCCCTTTATCTGCACTACCATGCTGTAAGCCTGATAATTTGTGACAGGAGCGTATGAGATGCCAAGCTTCGGTCTGTTGGGAACATAGCCGTACGCTATAATATTGTCGACAACGGGCTTTGCTATCGCGATCGGAACGGCAAAACCGATTCCCTCATAGTCCGTTGCGGCGATCTTAGATGAGTTGATGCCGACAACCTGTCCCGCCGCATTAACGAGCGCACCGCCTGAGTTGCCGGGGCTGATTGCGGCCGTATGCTGAATGACCTGCATTGTATATTTTGATGAGATCGAGCGGTCAAGAGCGGAAACTATGCCGTTGGTGACAGAGCCGTAGTATTCCGAGCCGCCGGGATTGCCGATAGCATAGACAGGCTCGGTGACCTGAAGAGCGGTCGAATCGCCGAAGGTAGCCTTTTTAAGGCCTGTCTGCTTTATGCTCAGAACGCCGATATCTGTTCTCTCGTCATAGCCGACGATCTTTGCGTCATATACCGTTCCGTCCGACATGAGAATGCCGCAGGAAGCTATGCTGCTGTCTGATATAACATGAGCGCAGGTGATGATATATGTCAGATTTCCGGCGTCGTTTGTGCCCATAACAACGCCCGAGCCTTCACCCGAAAGCGCGCCCTTTGAGTTGTAGGTAACTATGCCAACAACGCTGTCTCTCGCCTGTTTAACGGCGTCAAGATCGGTTTTTGCGACAGCTGAGCTTTTTGTTGTGTCAAGCTCGACCGTGGCGCTGTCTGAGGTGGCCGGAGTGCTGCTGTCTCCCGAATTGCCGGACTTAGATGTCTTTCTTCCGATAGCTGTTCCGATTCCGACAGATGCAGCGACGATGAACACCGCAAGCAGGACCGCAAGGACCTTTTTGCCTCTGCCGCTCTTGGGTGACTTGGGCGGCGCACTGTTATAGCTGTAATTGTTATTATTGTAGCCGTTGTAGCCGCCGTTGCCGTTATATGCGCCGTTCTGAGTATAGGGATTGTTCTGATAGCTTCCCGAGCCGCTGCTCTGATAGGGATTCTGGCTGTAATCCTGAGTATTCTGCTGACTGTAATCATATCCGTTGGTATATTCAGGCTGCTTAACATTATCGCCGGCAGTATCTCCGCTGTTCATATAGCCGTTCCCGGACGCGTCTGAGCCGTTATTCTGCTCGTTCTCAGAATACTGAGAATACTCATCCTGAACGCTGTTTTCATTTTCCTTTTCATAAGGATTTTCGTTATTGAATTCGTCCATAAATATCGTTCCTTTCGTTTTCTGTATTCAATATGATAAATCTCTTATTTCACAATTGTAAATCACTCTAATTAAGTTTTTTTAAACTTTAAAAAGCTCTTTTTCGCAAAATTTGTCAATTTTTTTATGAAAAATTTTATTTTTTGCATTGGCGCGCTAAATCAATAAATTTATTGCGCATCTTTGTTGAGCTTATGATTTATAATCGGGAATAGTGAATTTAAATTCTGTGTATTCGCCCTGCTTGCTGCTGGCTTTTATTACACCGTCATGCATATTTATTATCGTCTTGACGATATAAAGTCCGAGACCGACGCCCTTGACATCGAAGCTTCTCGACTGATCGACCTTATAAAAGCGCTCGAATATTCTTGATATCTCCTCATCGGAGACGCCCTGGCCGCTGTTTCTTACAGTGACTGTTGTGGCGTCGTTTTCATATTTTCCGAAGAAATATATCGTTCCGTTTTCGGGAGTGAATTTGACGGCGTTATCAAGAAGATTATATATGACCTGATGAAGAAGATCTCTGTCGGCGTATATCTTGAGATCGCCCATGTTTTCGAGCCCCTCAACGCTGATCTTCTTCTCGTCGATGCGCTGCTCCATGGAAAGAAGCACTTCGACTATCTGAGACGAAACATTGTATCTTGTGGGCTTTATGCTTATCTCGCCCGATTCGATCTTTGAAAGATTGAGCATTGCGACAACGAGCCTTGAAAGTCTCTTGACCTCATTTGAAACGGTGCGCAGATATTCGTCTTCTTTCTCTTTCGGGATAGTACCGTCAAGTATTCCGTCAACAAAGCCGCCTATCGTTGTCATCGGAGTTTTAAGCTCATGTGAGACATTGGCAACAAAGCTCTTTTTCGCCTTATCGTCAATCGCAAGCTCATCGACCATCTTATTCATAGCCTCCGCCATGCTGACCATTTCGGGGCTTGAACCTTCGGCGTTGACATGATATGAGAAATCGCCCTTTGCATAGTGAGAGGTCGCCTCTATCATATCGCCTATCGGCTTCGTTATTCTGCGCGAATAGAAATATATTATTATATACGCAATCAGAAGAGTGATAATAAGCGCAAAGAATATCAGCTTGCACATAGATCCGACATAGGGCAAAAGCCCTTTGACGGCGTCCTCGACGGCAAACATCTCGGCGACGACAGTTCCGTTATACACAATAGGCATTGCGACTATAAAACTGTCGCGTATATTTTCGTCTATGCTCGTGAAGCTCGAAAACTTTTCTTTTTTTGCCCTTTCGACAAGATCTGTGCTGATATTCATGTTGGCGTGCTGCTGGCAGACTCTGCCGCCGGTCTCAAGAAATTCGCGGCAGACAAGCACCTTTCCGTCCATGTCGCAGATGAAATAATCCGCCTCTGTCGCCTCCGATATTGTTCTGATATCGTTTCCGAGAAGCAAGGTGCTCATGGTGTCCCGTTCTTTATACACGGCGTTGACATAGTCGGCGGAAATGCTCACGCTGTTGACATTGAGCATATCCATTTTTTCGTTCCACCAGTGCATGGTTATCATGACAAGTATCATTATTCCAAATAGGATAAATGCCACCGCGATAACAAGAGCGCTGATAAGATAGAATCTCAGAAAAAAGAGATTCTTTTTCTCTTTATGTCGTTTTTCCATATTCGTTTCCTCTGTTTTAACGGCAGTAACACAAGGCTATGACGCAGAGAGACAACTCCACGCCACAGCCGAGGTTTCGTTAATTATCAATCCTTGGTTTCAAACTTGTAGCCGACGCCCCAGACGGTGCGAAGCTCCCACTTGTCGGACACGCCCTCGAGCTTTTCGCGAAGTCTCTTGACATGAACATCGACTGTTCTCGAGTCTCCGTAATAGTCGAAGCCCCAGACCTCATCGAGAAGCTGATCTCTTGTGAACACCCTGTTGGGATTCTTGGCGAGATGGAATATAAGCTCCATTTCTTTGGGTGGCGTGTCGATCTGCTTTCCGTTGACCTTCAGCTCATAGTTTGTGAGATTTATCGAAAGCTTATCATAATGCACTTCTTTTATCTCATCAACGGGATTCTTTGCCGCGCGGCGCAGAACCGCTTTGACTCTGGCAATTATCTCCTTGGTGTCAAACGGCTTGACGACATAATCGTCGGCGCCCAGCTCAAGTCCTAGTACCTTATCAAAGACTTCGCCCTTCGCCGTGAGCATAATTATCGGATTATCGGAGAATTTTCTTATCTCTCTGCAAACCTGCCAGCCGTCAAGTCTGGGAAGCATTATATCAAGAAGAACAAGGTCCGGCGACTCCTCCTGAAAAGTCGTTACCGCCGTGACACCGTCGTTAGCTATAACGACCGTGTAGCCCTCTTTTTCAAGATAAAGTCTCAGCAGCTCGCAAATGTTAAGGTCGTCGTCCACAACGAGAATTTTAGCTGAACTCATATTTATTCCTCCTTATATTTCGATCCATGATTACTGATTATATCCATATTATATAAAGTATTTTTCCCGCAGATATTAAATTTTTAAAAATTTTCACATCTTTTCGGGTGCTTCTATCTTGAGCATTCTCAAAACATTTCTTATTGTGTCTTTAACGCAGACGCAAAGGAACAGTCTCGCCTGCATAAGATCACGGTCATCGACGCCGACTCTGCATGAATTATAGAATTTATGGAAGCAGGTCGCAAGGTCTATGACATAGTGCGTAACTTTCGCCGGATCATAATTTCCGGCTGCGCTTATGATGACATCGGTCAGAGACGAAAGATGACGGATAAGCTCTCTTTCCTCGCTCGTTCTGAGAAGCTCCAGCTGCTCTCTTGTGCATTTTTCAGGCTTCACGCCCTTTTCTTCGAGCTTTCTCAATATGCTGCATATTCTCGCGTGAGCGTATTGGCAATAGTAGACGGGATTCTGAGAGCTTTGCTCAACGGCAAGGTCGAGGTCAAAATCCATCGTTGAGCCGGCTTCACGCATATTGAACAGAAAGCGGACAGCGTCAATGGGTACCTCGTCGAGAAGATCGACAAGCGTTATCGCCTTGCCTGTTCTCTTGCTCATCTTGACGGGCTCGCCGTCCTTGACGAGTCTGACAAGCTGCATAAGAACGACATCGAGCCTGCGCGGATCTATTCCGATAGCCGCCATCGCGCCCTTCATTCTCGCAACATGGCCGTGGTGGTCAGCACCCCAGACATCTATCGCCTTGTCGAAGCCGCGGTTGAATTTATTTCTGTGATATGCAATATCCGCAAGGAAATATGTCGGATTTCCGTTAGCTCTTATCAGAACATCGTCCTTCAGCTCAAGCTTTTCTATCTCCTCGTCGGTTTTGCCCTGCGCTTTTAATATTTTTGTCTGAACGAGAATGTTCTTATACCAGAGCGCACCGTCTTTTTCATAGGTATAGCCGTTATTTTTCAGTATATCGAGCGTTTCCTGAAGCTCCGGCCCGTTATGCAGAGACAGCTCGCTGAACCACAGGTCATAATTGATCCTGTATTTAGCCATTGCCTTTTTCATGTTCTCAATATTTTTCGGCAGCGCAAAGTCAACGAGAGCCTTTCTTCTCTCCTTTTCGCTCTTTTCGAGATAGCTGTCGCCGTAAACCCCGGCGAACTCCTCGGCTCTGACCTTGATGTCCTCTCCGTGATAGCTGTCCTCCGGGAGCTCGGGCGCATCTTTGCCCTTATAAAGCTGCTGATATCTGATATCGAGAGAAAGGGCAAATTTATCGATCTGGTTGCCGGCGTCATTCACATAAAACTCTCTTGAAACATCATAGCCGGCGTAGTCAAGAACGGCGGCCAGGCAGTCGCCGAGAGCTCCGCCTCTTGCGTTGCCCATATGCATAGGGCCTGTCGGGTTAGCCGAAACAAATTCGACATTGACCTTTTTGCCTTTGCCGTAATCGGATCTTCCGTAATCGTCGCCGCAGGCTCTTATATCGAGCAGAACATCGGCGTAATAAGCGTCGTTAAGATAAAAATTGATAAAGCCCGGGCCTGCGACCTCCACACGGTCAAAATATGTGTCCGTTCTGTCCATATATGCAAGTATGATATCGGCTATCTTTCTCGGCGCACAGCGGAACGCTCTCGCATTGACCATTGCGGCGTTTGCCGAATAGTCTCCGTTCGCTCTGTCGCCGGGTACCTCGATTATAAAATCATTCATCGGCTCCGCCGGAAGCTTTCCGTCGGCGACAGCTCTGCCTATTGCCTCGATTATCATATTTCTTATCTGTGATTTTGCTTGTGAAACTACTTTTGACATATTCAAACCCCTTTGTTTGCGCTTTTCGGTTATTAAAACTCAAAATCGAACTCGATATCGCTTATCGGTACCATCTCCACATCGGTCGCATAGCTGAAATGAAGCCTTCCGTTGTCGAAATCGGAATCAATCTCTTTGCAGGACATGCCCATGATAAATGAGCCCGCCGGCGTTTCATGGTGAGACAGGTGCCGGACGCTCTTTTCTATTACCATATGCGAGCTGAAAGGACCTCTGCGGTTAATGGATATCCGCCTGCCCCGCGATATGTGGAGCGTCGTTTCGCAGCCCTCGAGATCGCCGTCTTCGTCAAAATATGTTATGGAATAGTCGTCGCCGGTTCCCGTTATTTTTGCGGCGGTATGCATGACCGTTTTTTCGGTCTCGCCCTGTGTGCACTGCTTTGTGACTATCTTAATAAGCTTTTCTTTTTCTTCCAAGTTTCGCCCTTCTTTTGCGCGGCTGTTTTATATATAAGCCGCAAATTCTACCAATTTAATATAATATCATTTTTTACGCAGTAAATCAAGATATAACAGGCTTTTCACCCTCCGGTCCGGACACCGCTTCGAGAAGGCTTTGCCTGAAATGATATTTCTCGCATAGCTTCCGCGCGTTTTCTATATTTCTGCCGCTTCCTCTGCCTTTGCATTTTCTCGCTCTTATCATGATGTTTTTCGGTGAGTGAGCGAAATCTATAAATTCGATCATATCGACCGCGTACCCCATATCCTCGAGAACCGCGGCTCTTATCGAATCCGTCAGCAGAGCCGAAAGCCTCTCCTTGATTATTCCGTGTTTCAGCATTATATCCATGTCGCCGCCCGGCTTTATCTGACTGTTTATCTCATGCTGGCAGCAGGGGACCGAGAAGATATAGCCGACATTTTTTCTGATAGCATATTCGAGAGCGTAATCCGTCGCAATGTCGCAGGCGTGGAGAGTGACTATCATGTCGATCTTTTCATCATAAAGCTTATCCTTTGTCACATCGCTGACAACAAATTTCAGGCCGTCATAGCCGTATTTCCGGGCAATGGCGTTGCAGTTTTCGACAACATCTCTTTTGAGATCGTAGCCGATTATTTTCGTTTTTATTTTTCTCTTGACGGTGAAATAGTAATAAAGAATAAATGTCAGATATGACTTTCCGCAGCCGAAATCGAGTATTGTCAGCTCGCTCTTTTCGCATTTGGAAAACTCATCGTCAACAAGCTCGATAAAGCGGTTTATCTGTTTATATTTATCATATTTCGCTTTGACTATGCGAAAATCGGGAGTGAAAACCCCAAGCTCGACCAGAGCGGGGATATTCTCGCCCTCGCTGAGAATATATTCCTTTGTTCTGTTGTGGCTGAGATCGGCGGTTTTTCTTGCCGCGTTTTCGCTCGTTTTCTTTTTATAGCCGCCTGATTTAAGATGATAATGCAGGCTTTGCTCCTCGGTTACAACGAGTATCTGTCTGTAATTTCCGTCAAGCTCGGCGGAAAAATATTTCAGAAAATCCTCCCGCTTCAGATTCAGATGAAAGACCTTTTTATCTCTGAATCTTTCGGACTGATATCGTCTCTCGCCTTTTATCTCAACCGGCTTGACGATAATTTTATCAAACTTCTCACTGTCTGTCGGCTCGGAAAGAACTATTTTCACTGTTTTTTCCAGAAGCCCGGCTATTTCCCCGCTGATATTGCTCACGAAAATTCCCCTTATCTTGAAAACATATTTTTCAGATTAAGACTCGCCGCGTATAATTCATTTTTGCTGTAAGAATTGTTTTCGTCGGCAAGAACGGCTTTTATTGCCTCCTTAACCGTGCAGTTTTTCTGAACGATTGCGTCAACGAGCATTGCTTCCGCTGACACCGTATGCTCGACCTTGTTGAAAATATAGTCTTTGTCTATTTCAACAATAAGCGCAAATTCGCCCTTGTCGTAGTTTCCCTTTGCCAGAAGCTGCTCCCTGACCTCGGCGGGCGTTCCTCTGAATGTCATCTCGTGAAGCTTTGTCAGGTCGTTGCAAAGGCACATTCTGCACTCAGCTGCGCTTTCAATAAAAAATTCAACGGTGCTCATAATGCGCTTCGGGGACTCATAGAAAGCGTATGTTCTCGTCCCGACGCCCTTTCTCATCTCCTCAAGAAGCTTTCGCCTGTCTGAATTTTCCCTCGGGAAGAAGCCGTAAAACAAAAATGAACTCAGATCAAAGCCCGAGATCGACAGCGCGGTGACAGCGGCGCAGCAGCCCGGAATCCCGATGACTCTCACTCCGTTTTCAACCGCCGATCTTATCAGCTCATTCCCCGGATCGGATATGCAGGGCGTGCCGGCGTCGGTTATGACAGCGACGCTTTTGCCCGATTTCAGCTCCGATATGAAATAAGACGATTTGCCGTATTCGTTGAATTTGTGGTTTGAGACAAGCTTGTTCTTTATTCCGAGCTTGTTGAGAAGTATCATCGAGCGGCGGGTATCCTCGGCGGCTATCATGTCGCAGCTTGTCAGGATGTCTATTCCCCTTGGCGACATATCCCGCGAGTTGCCGATGGGCGTCGCCACTATATAAAGCGTTCCGTATTCGGGATTTTCATACATAAATATCATTCCGTTTCGGTTATATTCCGCAATATTATATACTATATCGGATAAAAAGGCAAGGGTGGGGCAGAAATCAAAGCCGCAGCCGAAAAGATATATCGGAATCGGGAAATTATCAAAGCACCGCTTTTGACTGCGGTGCTTTTCAAAATGCTGTTCTGTTTATATCAGTTGTTTCCGAGCTGGCTCATCATGCTGCTTTTTTTCTCTTTTTTAGGCTTATAAGCAGGCGGATCAAGCAGTTTCTTCTTGGCTCTCTTTCCGCTGTGAGAAGCGAGATATTGATTGACTCCGATAACGACCGGAGCAAGATTGGGACTCATATAATCAACGCAGTTGGCCAGAAGAATCTGATCGTTATCAAGCGAGCCGAGGATAGTGACTGCGACGATATCCTGAACATCGTTTGAGCCGTCGGCGTAGATATCATTCAGAATATTGAACATTTTCTTCATCGTTGCCGGCTCGTTTTTCTTTATTGCGTCCACGATAAGAGCGTTGGCGTGGTTTGTGAAAAAGTCCTCGGCCAGAAGCTCGCCGTAGGTCGCTATGTTCTCCTTATAGTATGGCTTGAGCTCCGGAAAGACAAGGCACATTCTGCTGGCGAGCGTGTTTGCGTCATATGACATTCCGCCGCTTCTGACCGCCGTTTTTGAAACCGTCGGCGGAGCCTTGAAATTATTTTTTCTGACCGCTTTCTTCGCCGCAAATTTTTCGTTTATGCTCTCACTGAAATCGCTTGCGATATATTTTATATCGCCGTCGGTGCTGTTATCATCGAAAAGGGACAGAGATATGCGCTTATAATCGTCGTCAGTGGCTTCGGCATAAGAAAGATCCGAAGCGTACAAAAAAATCTTGTTGTCGTTATAGACGATTTTGACCGTTCCCTTGTCATTCTCATATGCGAAGCTTTTATCATCCTGAGTGTCAACAGGTCTGAAGCCGTTGCTGCCGAGCGTTTCCTCCATTCCCTTTATAACGGACGATAATCTCTCCTGTATATCTGCCATTTGTTACACTCCTTAATTATATATACTTATATATTGTAACACATATTATCCGTTTTGTCACTATTTAGCGCAAATTTATTTTATGCGTATTCCTTCAGCCCGTTGCACCTCTCCTCAAGCTCGCTTTTTTCGTCATAAAGAATATTCAGCAAGTACCTCAGCCGCCTTATTTCGGCAAAATCCAGCTCCTTTTCCGCTTTTTTAAGCTTCAGCCGAGTCTTTGCTATAACATTTTTCTGAACGCATATGCAATTTTCATAGGTTTCTCTCAGTTCATATATATTTCCCATATTTCATCCTCCTCAAACACCGAAAACCGCCTGATCCGCACTTATCTTATAAAATGAAATGAGCTTGACGAACTCGTCCGTATTCAACACGCCGCCCTGCTCAAAGCTCTCTATTCTTTTTTGCGCAACGCCCGTAAGCTCCGACACGAGCGAGGTCGTCAGCAGTTTTTTCTGTCTTGCTTTCCGCAGCCTGTCTCCCATGCTTTCAGGCTTTGCCGAATGAAAGGACATCACGGACAGAGCCTGCTCGATATAAGCCGGAACAGCTTCGTCTCTGATGTCGGAGTCTGCATATTCAAAAACATATTTCATCCTCAGCCTGAAAACATCGGTTATTTTTGTCAGATTCCGGCAAACGGTCGAGCGGCTCACACCGTACATTGCGGCTATCTCCTCCCCGTTTTTATTTTCAAGATAATGAAGCCTGAGCATATCCCGCTGTTCCTTTGTCAGCTCGTTTTCGATTATTGAGCGGACGATCCCGAGAAGCTTCAGCTTTCTTATTCTTTCAGAATATTCCTCTGCGCTCTCAGCCACTGCGTCTTTCCAGTTAAAAAAAGCCCGACAGGCTTCATCATATTGAATTTCGCCGTTTTCACGGCGGCCCCTCTGCGGATATTTTATGTTCGAATACATTTTCTTCGCTCCTTTATTTTCAATCTATCGAACAAATGTTCGTTTATGATTTAATTATAGGAGCAAAATATCTTTTTGTCAAGCGATAGCGGCAAAATTTTATTCGTTTATTTAAAAACTCTGTTTTCGATCTTTTTCGATACTTGATTTTCAGCAGACAGTTTCAGTCGGAATAAAATCTGAAAAAAGGCCGCTTGCGGGCTTCGCTTATCATAAGTTTCCGTCTTCGGCGCAAAGCATTCACAGGCAGCCTTGGCGGCGCTTACGCCGTTACCTCATTGCAAATGTTGCCTTTGAAAAAGCTTTCAATGTTGTTTATGGTCGTTTCGGCTATATTTTCAAGCGCTTCTTTTGTCAGAAAGGCCTGGTGAGAGGTGACTATAACATTCGGCATTGCAATAAGTCTGGTCAGAGTGTCATCCTGAACAATGTGGCCGGAAAAGTCCTCGAAGAATATATCCGACTCTTCTTCATAAACATCGAGACAGGCCGCTCCGACCTTTTTCTCCTTTATTCCGTTTATCAGCGCCTGCGTGTCTATAAGCAGGCCTCTTGAGGTGTTGGCTATAACGACTCCCTTTTTCATTTTTGCGATTGACTCGCTGTTGATGATATGCCGGTTTTCCTTTGTCAGCGGGCAGTGAAGAGAAATTATATCGCTGCGGGCGAAAAGCTCGTCAAGAGTGACATATTCCGCCTTAACGCTCTCATCTGGATAAATGTCATAGGCGACGACATTCATTCCGAAGCCGTTGCAGATGTCGATAAACGCTCTGCCGATCTTGCCCGTTCCTATGACGCCCACCGTCTTTCCGTAGAACTCAAAGCCCGTGAAATCATTGACGCTGAAATTGAAGTTTCTCGTTCTGATATACGCCTTGTGTATTCTTCTGATAGAGGTCAGAAGCATTGCCATGGTGTGTTCGGCGACCGTTCTCGGCGAATAGGCCGGAACTCTGACAACCGGTATTCTGCCCTTGGCGGCGTTCAGATCAACATTGTTGAAGCCTGCGCAGCGAAGCGCGATAAGCTTAACGCCGTATTGGCAAAGCTTGTCGATAACGAAGCTGTCAACGGTATCGTTGACGAACACTATAACGCCGTCGTAGCCTTTAGCGAGTATGACGGTATCGGCGTTGAGCTTTGTCTCGTAATGTTTCAGCTCGATATCCTTGCCCTCGGAAAATTTATCAAAGCCCGGTCTGTCGTATTCCCTTGAATCAAAAACTGCAAATTTTAGCATAATTACATCTCCCGATATGTTTTTCTTTTTTAGTATGCACCGAAGCTTCAGCTTATCGAGCTGTTAATATCTGGCAGAAACGGTGTGGGAAAACTATCGGATTATAAGGAAAGCAAAGCGGCCGCATGAGCATTGTCATGCGGTCGCCGATTTTCTTATATTTAATGATTTTATCCTGCGGATAAACCGCGAAAAATTATCTATCCGGATTACAAGGATAAACAAGCTCGAACTCTTCCAATACGCAGATCCCTTTTTCGTCAAACTCTTTGCCTGCGGCCTTATAGTTGGGCGTGAACGCTCTTTTGTGGACCTCCCGTCACTCTTCGAGAGTTCTTTCTCCCTCACCCTCTTTATAGGCGTGTTCCCGAGAGACTTCATTGAAGGGAACAAGAGAGACCTTGGTGTCTCTGATGATTCCCGCCGCTTCACCGCTTGAGTATAAAATGACGCTTAAGCAGCCGGGCTCAGGTATTTTCTCGCCCTCTGTTTCATACGCTATCAGGGCGCTCGCCGTAGCGGTTTTGACTCCCTTCAGGACAAGAGAAGCCAGCTCATCCGCAAAAGGTCCGCCGCCGCAAAAAGCCCACGCTTCATGGGGCAGGCTCTTATCGGTGCCGCTTTCTGAGCAAAATCTGTTCCACATTTCTTCTGCCGTCATGTTCTGTTCCTCCGTTGCTCAATGAAAATGAGAATTTAAACGATAATAATATCTATTATGACGCTCACGCACAATGCCGCCTGATATCCGTCAATGCAGAACGCGCACAAGCGGCATCCTGTTTTCACGGCAAATGAGAGCTGTGAACGGTATCCGTTTGTGCGGCGCGCTTTTATGTTCAGTATTATTCTTCGGCTTATTTTTCAGCGGGAAGCAGGCAGTTGCTGGTGAAATATTCGACTCCGAAGCCTGCGAATTTTTCAAAGTCGCTTATTTTATCGACAGTCCAGCATTGCGGAATAAGGCCGGCGTCAATTATCATTCTGACCGAATCCTCACCGCATTTTGACTTATTGAAGCTGACAGCCTCAAAACCGTCGTTTTTGCAAAGCTCTATAACGCTTTCATCAACCTTATCCGTCAGATAGGAAACCGGAGTCTGACCGCTGAGCTCCTTGACCTTTTTCAAAGGCTCCTCGTTGAAGGAAATTATGCGTACCTTATCGAGGACCTTATATTTTTCGAGCAGAGCCATAAGCTCATCTATCTTGTCGGCAGTCCCGGTCTTTATCTCGATAACGGAAACTATGCCGTATTGTGAAACGAGAGCGAGAGTCTCCTCAAGCGTCGGTATAGTTATTCCGTCATATTTGTCTATGTTTGCGCCGTTATTATAGCTTATCTTCTTCAGGTCGGAAAGCTCCGTTTCGGCGATCTTTATATTTTCGCCCGTCATTCTTTTAAGCGACGGATCATGCGACACAACCCAGACGCCGTCGCCCGTCAGCTGAATATCATATTCTACGCCGTAATATCCGGCGTCGCAGGCCGCCTTGAAAGCCGCAAGCGTATTTTCAGGCGCAGTCGCAGAAAGGCCTCGGTGAGCTATCATTTTAATTTTGGTAAGATCCTTGACGGAAGAAGCGGATATTGAAACCGTCTCCTTGGGCTCGATCGGCTTGAGTCCGGAAAGCTCATAATAAGCCGCGGCGGCAACTGCACTTATTATAACTATAAGTGCGGCAATGACCGATATTATTTTAGTTTTTCTTTTCATTATTCTTACTCCCATCAGTGTTCGTTTGTGTTTCCGCCGGTGATTTCCCGACGAAGCGGTTCACAAGAAGCGAAACCGTAACGCCGTAGGCGGTGCTGAGTATACGGTTAAACGCATAAAGGTGAGGGCTGTTGCTGCCGACGGTTATCACTATTATCAGGAAAGTTGCGGCCGCAATCGAAGTGGCGTCCGTTTCTTTTGTGAGCGTCAGAAAATAAATCAGAAGAACGACGCCCAACGGCACGAATATAAAGTCGAGCGTTTCAACTATTGAAATGCGCTCGATATAAAGCACCAGAATACCGAATAAACCGCCGATGACAGTACCGATTATTCTTGATATTCCCGATCTGAACGATTGCGAAACACTGCTGCGCATAACGATAACGGCGGCGAGACAGGCATAAATAGGCGTATGCTCGTTGACGAGAAAATCAAAAAGCCTGTGGACAGCGCCTGCGTTTGAGGCAGTCTGATTCAGAATAAAACGGGCAAGGGAATAGCTGAACATACAGATAAAAACCGCAATTCCCGTTTTTATGTTTCTCATTCCGATTTTTGGCAGTCGTTCCTTTTTCATTGGCACCTCACTGTCATTCAGAAGGATTATTGCATACTCTCAAGCTTGCCCTTGGTCTGTCTGAGATCAGATGAAGAAGCCGAAAGGAAGTTGTCGACCTCTCCGACCATTCTCATTGCGTATTCGTATGCGGCGTTTCTGACATCGTCGGACCACTGCTTGGCTTTGGCGGTCATTTCGTCGCAGTCGGCCTTGGTCGCTTTCATCATTGCCTCGCAGTCGTTGTTCGTCTCGGCAAGAAGCTGTGACGCTCTCTCGTTTGCGGTCTTTGTTATGCTGCTGTCGCTGACGAGCTGCTCGGCGTGAAGCTGAGCGTTCTCGACTATCCTTTCGGCCTTGGCCTTGGCGTCGCCCAACATCTCCTGAGCCTTCAGTCTTGCGCTTTCAAGCATTGCTGCTCCTTCCTTTTCGGCTGCGGCTTTTTTGCTCTGAGCAAACTGCTCTGCGGAGTCGATTATCTTATTCCTGTTGGCCGTGATCTTCTTTGCGCTTTCAAATTCAGGCGGAAGGCTGGTTCTGATCTCATCGGAGAGCTCTATGACCTTGTCGCCGTTGACTATTCTTTTGTGAAAAAGCTTCAGATTAAAGCCTGAGTCGACAGTTTCAACTATTTCGTCCAATAATTCTTCGATATGCATATCTTTCATCCATCCTTATTATTTTTATCTTAATCTTTCGACTATATCGCTTAATATCTCTTTAGGCACAAACGCCGATATGTCCCCGCCGAAAGAGCAGACCTGTTTTATCACGCTGGAAGATAAGAACATATTATCCGAATCGGCGGATAAAAACAGAGTTTCCACATCGCCGTTGAGCTTTTTATTGATGAGCGCCTGCTGAAACTCGTCCTCAAAGTCGGAAACGGCTCTGAGTCCCTTGATGATCGCAACCGCATTTTTTTCTTTTGCGTATTCGGCAAGAAGCCCGCAGTGCGAATCCACCACAACATTGGGCATATTGCGGGTGCAGCGAATCAGCATTTCAACCCGCTCCTCCTGTGAAAAGGAGTAGTTGCCCATTTTTTTATAGTTTGACATTACGACGACTATAACGGTGTCAAACAGCTTTGACGCTCTTTTTATTATGTCCAGATGCCCGATAGTCACGGGATCAAACGAGCCCGGACAGACGGCTATTTTTCTTTCCATTTTATTTCTCCTCTTAATTCTCCTCAAATCGGTAGGTTACGAGTTTTATCTTGCCGTATTTATATTCCTTTATCTTTTTGAAGCTCCCCACCCTTTCGGGAAGCTCCTCGTCAAACGGCGCTTCACATATAATAACGCCGCTTTCATTCATAATGTTCGCCGTCAGCGGAAGCGCTTTTTGCAAAAGCCCCGTTCTGTAAGGCGGATCGAGAAACGCAATATCATATCTGTCGGCTCTCGATGCGGCGAAAGCAATGCTGTCGGTGTTGAGAACTATTGCGTTTTTGCCAAGTCCCGTCGTTTCAAGATTCTGCTTTATGACCTCGATCGGCCCTTTTGAAATATCGACAAACACTGCGCTTCGGGCTCCTCTTGAAAGAGCCTCTATTCCGAGCTGGCCGGAGCCGGCGAAAAGATCGAGGACCTTTCTGCCTTCGATTTCAAACTGGATTATGCTGAAAAGAGCTTCCTTGACTCTGTCGGTCGTCGGTCTGACATCCTCGCCGTCAAGGGTAACGAGCTTTCTGCCCCTTGCTGTACCTGTTATAACTCTCATGTTCTTCCTTTCTATTATCACACTTTATTCGGAAAATTTCAACCTTTTGCAACAATATTTACAATTTGAGCTTGTTCACACTACCCGAAACACGCAGATTTTTCGCAGAATAGGGCGACAGGCGAGCAAATGCTTTGCGTTTTTCACAGACCGGCAACGCCTTCAGCGGAAAATATGCGGATGTTCAGCACTGAGCGCCGGTGTGAACTCACTCTGTTCTATCCGTTTTATTCAAGATTGGCTTTCGGTTTGATTTCTGTTCTGCCGTGATTATAAAGCTTTCTGTTGTCAAGCGCCCACTGTCTCTGTGTGAAATCGCCCTTTTTGACCTCGCTTATGCTCTGCGCCATTTCATAAACGGTGGCGTCGAGAGTGTCAAGCTGACAGAGCACCTCAGCTTCGATAAACAGCGGTCTGACCGCCGCGCCGAAATCGGGCTCGCCGTGGTGAGAAATTATCATATGCTCGAGAAGAACAGTCGTTTCTTCGGGTATTCCGAGCTTTTTCGCCTGCTCCTCGACCTCCATGGCGCCCATGACGAGATGACCGAGCAGATTGCCCTTGACGGAATAACTCGCGGCAACCCCCGTCGTCTCGCTGACATCGTATTCATAGAGCTTGGCTATATCGTGCAATATAACGCCGGAAAGCAGAAGCTCCCTGTCGATTGAGGCATATATTTTGCAGGCGCACTCCGCCATTTTCAGTATTGACAGGGTGTGATATAAAAGGCCGCCCCTCATTGCGTGGTGAAGCTTGAATGCCGCCGGCCAATAAAGAAGCTTTTCCTTGTGGTTTTCAATTATAGCCTTTGTCAGCCTTTTGAGATTCTGATCCCTGAAGGTGTCAAGCGTGTTGAGTATTTCACCGAGCATCATCTCACCCGAATACTCAGCCGACGGAACAAAATCGCAGATATTGACTCCGTCCGCCTCGATGGTTTTGCGTATGCGGTCAATTCTCAGCTGATTTGCGCCGTTATACTGCTGAAGCTGACCTCTGAATTTAATAAGATCGTTGACCTCATATTCTCCGTGAATCTCCTCCTTGTAATCCCAGAGCTTAGCCGACATTTCGCCGTCCCTGTCGCAGAGCGTCAGATCAAGATATGGAACGCCCTTGACATTCGTCTTTTTCTCAACGGTCTTAATAAGGCCGAAGCCGTCAACCATACCGTTTCTCTGTTCAATGAAGTTCATTATTTTTCCTCCTCTTCGTCGTAGCTCTTAAAGCCCTCGCCGAGGACCTCGCCTGCCTCCGAAATTATGGTGAATGCGTGTTCGTCCACACTGCGGACTATCTTGTTTATCCGGCTGACCTCCGCCGCCCTTGCGGCGCAGACCAACATTCCTTTATCGCTGTCTGTGTAAGCGCCTTTGGCCGGAATTATCGTAACTCCTCTGTGCAGGGAGGTCATAATTGCCTTTGAGACCTCCTGCGGCATGGAAGTGACTATCATCATCACTCTGCCGTGCCCCGTTCCGTAGAGAATCAGGTCTATGACCTCTCCGGATACGAAAACGACTATCGCCGAATAAAGCGCGCTTTCAATGTTTTTATAAGCTATGCCCGAAGCAAGAACCACGATCGAATCAACTAACAGCAACATTCTGCCCATGGAAAGATGGGGATACTTCTTGTTTATGAGCTTGACTACGATATCGCTGCCGCCGCTCGTGGCGTTTCTCATGAAAATTATCGCAAGCCCCACACCACTGCATACGCCGTAAAAAATTGCGGCAAGCAGTCGGTCGTTCGTACCGGCGGGTATTATTCTGGCGAAAATATCCGTGACAACGGAAAGTATAACGGTCGCTATGAACGATTTGATAAACAGCTTGCGCCCGAGGAAAATAAAGGCGAGAATGAAAAGCGGTATGTTCAGCGCAAGCATCACAACGCCTATCGGAATCCTTGGGAAAAAGTGATTGACCATGGTCGCAATACCGGTCACTCCGCCGCAGGCTATGTTGTTCGGAACGGAAAACATATTTATTCCGAGCGCAAATATCGAAGAGCCGACAACGAAAAACAGAATATCGACTATCCATGTCACTACCGACGACTTTTTCGATGCCGGAACGGCTGAATCAGACTTTGTCATTTTCTTCACTCTCCTCACTTATAACGGCGAATAATTCGCGCAGTCTTTCTATTTCTCCGTTCAGATAGAGATATCCGAACAGCGTCTCCATTGCTGTCGCATAATGGTAATCTCTCGGATTGCCGTTTTTCGGCAGATGGTTGGTGTGAGCGTTTCTTCCTCTTCTGAACACCGCCAGCTCCTTTTCGGTCAGCAAGGGCATCACCCTCTCGCAGGCCTCGGCCTGAGCCGAAGCTCTGACGCTGTCCACAGCGGATCTGTGAAGCTTATTGGCGCTTCTGTTGGCCTGACAAACCAGTTTTTCCCTGACAAGCAGGTCATAGACAGAGTCCCCGACAAACGCAAGAGCAAGCGGGCTTAACTGATTCGGATCGCAGTCAAAATCAAGAAATCTTTCCACTTTTCAGCCTCCGTCAGTTAACAAAATCAAATTCAAAATCATAAATGCTGACCGTGTCGCCCTCCTGTATTCCCTTTTCTCTCAAAGCGTCGATTATTCCGCTCGACTGAAGGACTCTCTGGAAATACTGAAGCGACTCGTAGTCATCAAGGTCGGTTTTGCAAAGTATTCTGCCGAGCCAGTCCGCCTCGACGATATATACTCCGTCCTCGACCGTGATATTAAAGCCCGTGTCCGACTTTCTGAGAATAGTCTCCATCGGCACTTCTTCCGCCTCGTATCTTTTGATCGGAGGAAGAGTCGCAAGCATCTTCGCCGCGGCGTTGATGACCTCTTTGGTGCCCTCGCTTATCGGGGCGCACATTTCATGATATTCATATCCCTTTCCGGCAATATAGCTTCTGAAACGCTCAAGCTGTCCGTCGTCCGCAAGATCTATCTTGTTGCCGACGACTATCTGCGGCCTTTCGGCAAGCTCCGGATCAAACTTTCTGAGCTCCTCGTTGATCTTTTCGAAGTCATCGACTGGATTCCTGCCCTCGCTGCCCGACACATCGACTATATGGATAAGCATTCTGCATCTTTCAACATGGCGCAGGAACTCATGGCCAAGTCCGACTCCCTCGCTGGCGCCCTCGATAAGTCCGGGAATATCCGCAATCACGAACGACGCTCCCTCGTCGAGCGAGACAACGCCGAGGACAGGTGTGAGCGTTGTGAAATGATAGTCGGCGATTATGGGCTTCGCCTGACTGACGACCGAAATGAAACTCGATTTTCCGACATTCGGAAATCCCAGCAGACCGACATCGGCCAGGAGCTTCAGCTCAAGAACGACTTCCCACTCCTCGCCCGGCGCTCCGCTTTTGGCAAATCTCGGAGCCTGTCTCGTCGGGGTGGCGAAATGCGTGTTGCCCCAGCCGCCTCTGCCGCCCTTTGCGGCGACAAAAGGCTCGTCTGAAGACATATCCGATAAAACGGCTCCGCTCTCGCACTCTCTTATTATCGTACCCCGCGGAACGGATATCACAAGATCGGCGCCCTTTTTTCCGTTGCGTCTGCCGCCCTGGCCATTGCTGCCGTTCTCTGCCTTGTATTTTCTTTTATATTTAAAGTCGGCGAGCGTTGAAAGATTGTCGTCGACCTTGAAAACAACATCGCCGCCCTGGCCGCCGTCGCCGCCGTCCGGGCCGCCTGAAGCGACAAACTTTTCTCTGTGGAAAGCAACCGCTCCGTCGCCGCCGTTTCCGGCCTTTATACTGATTTTTGCCTTATCAACGAACATAGCCGTCTCCTTTCGGCAGACTTAACATCTACGCATAAAATATCATTATAATTATACAACACAAACGCCGAATAATAAATAGTTTTCAAAAAATATTTTTTGGTACGCACAAAGCCGGTGCGAAAGGTAAGAATATCGGGAAGGGACGACCGATGACATTTTCTTCGGTCGACAGGCACACAAAGGTGCTCAGAGGCCGAAAAAATGCCAAGCATATAAGATTTCGGCGACACAGTTTGATACTGTGTCGCCGAAGCAGCTTGCGGTTTGTGTTTGAAATAACCGGATTTTTTCTTTCGTATTTTTAGCTTATATGCGTTCGGGCGCCTTTATCGACAATTTGAGGCGGACGGATAACTCCGCCCGCCTTATTCGTTTCATTATCATATCAGATTGAACAGCTTCAGAACATTGAAGGAAAGAAGATCGACAAGGATTATTCCGAAAATCGAAATTACCTGCCACGGAACTCTCGCTTCATCAATATTGAGATCGGCTTGCTGGGCTTTCTCATAAAGCTTGAGGATAGTCTCGTTCTTTGTTCCGGTGACATCAATAAGCTCGTTCACGGCCGCATAAACGATAGCGTGAAGAGCGAGCTCACCGGCGATATGCTCATAGCTCATCAGATAATCCGTTTCTCCGTTGGACTTCTTAATCAGTTCCTTGCCCTGTTCCTCATAGAGCTTTTCAACAGTTTCTCTGAAAACCGCGTAATTGAATATATCGGGATTATTCTTTATATCCACAGCGATATAGACGGTGGTTTCCCCGTTTTCAAGCTCAACTGGATAATACCTGACATCTTTCAGGACCTTGAGTGTTGAAGCGTCAACATCATCGACTTTGACGAAAATATAGTTTTGAAGTATCTTCTTGAGCTCGGCAATCGTCAGGTCGATCTTGCTCGGCTGGGGCTCGGTCGGCTCGGTTGGATCTGTCGGATCGGTCGGATCGGTAGGCTCTGTCGGCTCTGTCGGCTTTGTCGGCTCGGCAGGCGAGCTGCTATCCTTGATCTTTTCGATGATCTTTATCATAGCCTTTGCGCCTATATCTATCGCCATGTCAATGTTCTCAGATGTCAGAACAACATTCATCAGGTAAGGCTCGATATCATTAGACAGTGATTTTGAGAGAGCCTTGATCTGATATATTGCTTTTTTCAGCGAGCGAACATCTGATTTTATCGAAGAAACAAGATCTCCGTCGTCTGTTGAAACAGACGCGGCATAAACTCCGACAGACGCCGAAAAGCACAGAACGATCGCAAGTATAACGGACAGTATTTTTTTACTCATTATTACACACCCCCGATTTCTAATAAATTTTATCATTCAGAAAGTGTGTTGTCAATAATTTATCGAAAGTTTTTTCAGTGCTATAAACCGATAATGAGCATTGAAAGCAAATTCCCCAATAATTTTTTAATTTTCTCTTGACAGTTCATTTAAACATATGTATAATAACTAAGCGTTGAAATTGCGCGCTGCTATGGCTCAGGCGGTAGAGCACTTCCTTGGTAAGGAAGAGGTCACCAGTTCAAGTCTGGTTAGCAGCTCCAGAAAAGCACTTGCTTCGGCAAGTGCTTTTTTCAATGGAATTGCCGGCTGCGAGTGAAATATATCGTATATGTGCATTACAGGCGGTCAATGGTACATTAAAAGCTCAATATATTTTTCTTTCAGTAAAAGAAACCCACAAAAACGACAGGCTTCTCAGCTTCTCAGAGAGCCTGTCGTTTTTTATTATAATTTTCATAGTCCGCTGTTTGTTATTATTTTAAAATAACGGATTTCACACGAAACAATAAACTTAAATCATTGCTTTTAGCAGGCGATAAATACTTGAGCCGGACCTTCAGCCTGAAAAGGAAAGTCTAATAATGAAGCACTGCCGTCTGTTTTGCTTCACTTTGTATAAATCGCACTGACAGTTTCCGAAGCGTTCCCGGCGCCGTCAAACGCCGTCACGGTATAGACCGTTTTGCTCGGTCTTTTAACGGAATCGACGAAGCTTGAATCAATTCCGCCGACATTCGCCTCAACTCTCGCCAGAAACCTTCCGTTGACTGTTATCCGGTAGTATGCAATACCGATGTTGTCCTCTGCCGGTGTCCAGGTCAGGAGGATCTTGTTTCCGTCTGCCCCGGCTTTCAGATCGGAGACTGCGGTCGGAGAAATTTTCTCAAGATTATATCCGTTTTTCACATAATCGCTGTATGTATCGGCAAAAACGCTGCTGCACTGATATCTGCTGTAATAGTGATTATATGAAAATGTTATAATGTTTTCGGCGTACCGCGAAGCAACATCAAGCTGCTCAACGAATCTGTCAAGCGTTGAGGTCACCATCTTGCTGTTTTCTTCCTTGAAAATACCCGAGCCCTTTTGATTCATTTTGGCCAGCGTAAAGTTTTCACAGTTTGCCCAAAGCCTGATATCTTTGTCGGCGGATTTCACGGCCTGCGCATACATCTGCCACATTTTGTCCGCATTTTCAAGCTTTCCGGTGTTTGAGCCAATGCTGTCCTGAGGGCAGAAAATGTCGCCGTCTCTTAAATTTGTCTTTTCAAAGAATTTTATCCACATCGGAAGAACGGACGAAGCCATATAAAGATTCGAGTTTTCAAACATATACGGACTTAGCATAAACGGCTTTTCGGGGCACACATCATTTATTGCGCCGATAACGGTGTTGATCCCGGAGGAAATTCCGTATATTGAGGAGGTGCAGAGAATACTGCTGCTTATTTCCGGCGTGAAATACCACCCGTAAAAAGTATCCCCGTAATCATTGCCGAACCGGCCGTAAATTTCTTTGATCATATCCGCAGTCAGAGAACAGACATTTTTAAAATCTCTGTTGTATCCGCCCTGAAACCACCAATTATCATAAATTGCCAGACCGATTATCACCTTGACTGAGTGCTTGCGGCACACTTTCAGGCACTTTTCGATTATGTCGTTGTCACTATGATCGGCATTTTGAAATTCTTTGATCTCACTGTCATAATAGACTGTCCATTTGCCTTTTTCTTTTTCGGCAACATCTTGCAGAATGAGATAATCAAGACCGTCGTTTTTCATTTCCGTTATCTGTTTGTCCCATTCTCCGTCATCCCAGAATCTGCAAAGCCACGGCTGCATAAATGTTCCGGTGACTTTTGGCTCGCATTTTCTTTCGGGCAAAGCAGACGAGCCAAACCCGATTATCAGCGACAGAACCGCACTGATGATCTTAATCAATAAATTCATAACAATCAATCCCCCGCTTTTTTTGTATTATAACATGGATTCTGGCAATTTGCCATAATATTTATTGTTTTTTATCATTTCTTTCCGGCGCTGAAGTGTTGATTCCATTTCAGACCGACTTTAATTATATCGGCTTAAAAATTGCCCCGGTAACCGGATATATTGACAGAGCCGCCTTGCGTTATCTTGCAGGCGGCTCTTTCTTTTTGATGTTTGCTGTGTTTTCTCTTATTCGGCTTTCATTTCAAGCAGATCGAGGTGGTTATAATAAGCGTCGACCGAGAGCTTCATTGACTCATAGATGTTAGCGTCAATATTGTCCTCCTGAACGCCGAGCTTCTTGGCTGTTTTGGGATCGATATAGAACTTTGAATAGAGTATCTCGGCAAGCTCAACATAGTCAAGGCCTGTTTCAATGCCCTCTTTCTCCTTCGCCCTTCTGAGAAAGACCGCAAACGCTTTATAAAGGCACTTCGGAACATGGATTATCGGTCTGTTCGGCTGGCCCATCGCTTTGTGGACTATCTTGAGGTACTGATCCCATGTGTAGTTATACATTCCTATCGGGTATGCGTTGCCGCCCTTGTTGAGCTCAGCTGCGCCGACGATAGACTCAGCGACCTGTCTGACGGTGACCATAGCCGTGCCTCCCTTGGGATACATGGTTACGGGGCCCATCTTTGCTATCTGCTCAATGAATATCGTCCAGACGGGCTTTCTGCCTTTCTGAGTGCCGAATATATAGGGAAGCTCCATGACCGAAACATCCATCGTTCCGTCTTCGGCGAACGAGAGAGCAACCTCCTCCTGCTCTATTCTGCTTCTGATATACGGGTGTATCTTTGTCAGCTCCATCTCGGGGCGTACCTTAGCAAAATGAGCAAAATATGAGCCTAAGATAACGGCCTTTGTGATTCCGGCCTGCTTTGAAAGGGTGAGAAATCTTCTGACCGGCTCAATGTTATATTTGATATATGACGGATATACCGGCTTCGGGAAGTCAACGCGCTCGTCAACGCCCGCAGCGAACACGAAGCAGTCGCAGCCCTCCATAGCCTTGAGGATCTCGTCGTCGCTCATGTCGAAAAAGCTGCCCATAGTCAGCTCCATCTCTTTCGGGAGCTCCGCACCCTTCGGAAGATCGGGAAGCGCGATCGTTTTGACGCTGTGCCCTCTCCTGATAAATTCAGCAGCCGCTGCGCTGCCTAAAAGTCCTGTTCCGCCAATCATAAATACTTTCATTTTCATTCCTCCTGATAACTGTTCGTTTTATATTGCTACAGTAAATATTATCCTATTCAATGCTGTCAATATCAATATGTATTTCCTCAACTATTTATAAAATGTTGCTAAAATCAGTGTCTAAATCTCATAAAATATGAACTTTTTGTTAATATAAGGTGTTTTTTCTGTTCCGGTTGCGTTTTCCGCGCAACAAAATGCGTTGTTAAGAGTAATTACGGAGAGACCTTTGAGAAAGGTCTGTTCCGAAAGCAATGCAAAAAGGAGCGTTTTTATGAAAAGCAAAAAACTGAGTGAAAAGGAAAAGCTGTTCTGCACATATTACAGCGTTAAGCAGAACGCTTTTGAAGCCGCAGTCAAGGCGGGGTACAAAACGGCGCCCGAAAAAACGGCAGTCAGACTTCTGAGAAAGGAAAGCGTAAACGCCTATATCGCTGCGCTGACGATGAAGAACAAAAGCACTCGCAGCGAGGTATCGGCGGGGCTCAGGCGTCTCGCATTCGGCTGCGTCAACGACGCGGTCAAGCTCGCCTTAAACGAAAATTTTGATCCCGGAATGCTCGAAGGACTTGACCTTTTCAGCGTATCGGAAATAAAAGTGAACAGGGGCAAAGGCGTTGAGATCAAATTTTTCGACAGGATTAAGGCGCTCGAAAAGCTCTCGTCGCTCATCGGTCAGGGCGACGAGGAAAGCGAAAACGACTTTTTCAAAGCCATTGAAAACGGCGCTTCGGCTTTGCAGCGCGTGAACAGCGATGAATAAAAAGAAAGGATTTTCACCGTTCAGCCGGAAACAGCTGACAGCCCTGACATGGTGGCACCCCGATTCGCCCTTTCACGGCTGCGACGCTATTATCTGCGACGGAGCTGTCCGAAGCGGAAAAACGACCTGCATGTCAATAGGTTTCGTTGCATGGAGTCTTTTCAGCTTCAGCGACTCCAATTTCGCTCTCTGCGGAAAAACCATGACATCGTTCAGAAGAAATGTTCTGGTTTCTCTTCTGCCCGCACTGCGTGAGCTTGGATTTGAATGTGAAGAAAAGCTGACGAAAAACCTCGTTGAAATAGGCTACGGCGGGAGGAAAAACAGATATTACATTTTCGGCGGCAGGGACGAAAGCTCCGCTTCGCTCATTCAGGGCATGACTCTCGGCGGCGTTCTGCTCGACGAGGTCGCTCTGATGCCGCGCTCCTTCGTTGAGCAGGCTCTGGCAAGATGCTCGCTCGACGGCGCAAAATTCTGGTTCAACTGCAACCCGGAAAATCCGCAGCACTGGTTCTATAAGGAATGGATAATGAAGGCCGATGAAAAGAACTGCCTCTATCTTCATTTTCTTATGAAAGACAACCCGTCGCTGTCGCCTAAGGTCATCGCCCGCTACGAAAGCCTTTACAGCGGCGCCTTTTATGAAAGGTTCGTCTGCGGAAAATGGGTCGCCGCTGACGGTCTCGTTTATCCCGAAGCGGCAAACGGCGCTTACACGGCAAAGCTGCCGCCGGGTGAGCCCGAAGAGATCTTCGTTTCGTGTGACTACGGCACGGTCAACCCGACTTCGATGGGTCTTTGGGGCAGGTACGCAGACACCTGGTACAGAATCAGAGAATACTACTTTTCTTCAAGAACTCAGGGGTTTCAGAAAACCGACGAGGAATATTACGCCGATCTTTGCGCGCTTTGCGGGGAATACTGCGTGAGCGCTGTCATCGTCGATCCCTCGGCGGCGTCGTTCATCGAATGTATAAGACGGCACGGAAAACACAGCGTCGTCAAGGCGCAGAATGATGTTCTCGACGGAATAAGAAAAGTTTCAGACGCATTCAAAAACGGAAAAATACGCATTGCTCCGGTCTGCAGGGACGCCCTGCGGGAATTTGGTCTTTACCGCTGGGATTCTTCAGTCTCAAAGGACTCTCCGAGAAAAGAAAACGACCACGCCATGGACGATATACGCTACTTCGTATCAACGGTAGTTTACGGATATGAGGAGGATTTCTTCGTCATGGCAGCGGACAGAAGCCTTACGGGCCATGCTCCGTAAGAGAAAGGAGAAAATATTGGCTTTCAAAAGAAAAACAGAAGTGAAAGAGCCTTGCGGGGCGTTCTGCGTTCCGCAGACATATCCGCACTCTCACCCTTACGGCGGTCTGACCGATCCGGCTCCCGCCGGTAAAGCCGATGTCAGACTGTATTCAACGCTTCGTGAAGCTATTCCCATTGTTGACGCGGCTATATCGAAGCTTGTCAGACTGCTCGGAACATTTGAGGTCAGCTGCACAAACGAAAAGGCGCAAAGAGAGCTGTCGGACTTTCTCAAAAATGTTCCCGTCGGCACATTCTCGCGCGGCATCAACGCTTTCATCTCCTGCTATTTTGACTACCTGCTGACCTATGGAACGGCGGTCGGCGAGATCGTTCTCGGAGCGGACGGCGGCATTTGCGCTCTCTATCCCGCCTCACTGGAAAGTGTGGAACTGACTCACGGCAGATCTCCTCTTGAATACGCAGTGAGTGTCAACACCGACAAAGGCCCCGTTCCCGTGAAATACCCGGAGCTTGTTCTCGTCAGCGCAATAAACCCCGAGCCCGGCAGCGTTTACGGCAGGTCGATTCTGAAAGGGCTGCCCTTTGTCAGCGACATTCTGCTGAAAATATACAACACAATCGGCGTCAACTGGGAAAGAATCGGCAATGTACGATATGCGGTCACCTATAAGCCGCAGAACGATCCCACCGACAGGGCTTACGCAAAGCAGAGAGCCGAACAGGTCGCCGCCCAGTGGGGCAAAACCATGCAGCCGTCAGGTCCCGTCAAGGACTTCGTCGCTGTCGGAGATGTGAATATCAAAGTCATAGGAGCAGATAACCAGATACTCGACAGCAATGTTCCGGTCAGGCAGATGCTCGAACAGATCGTTTCAAAGCTCGGTATCCCGCCGTTCCTGCTCGGGCTCAGCTGGTCGTCAACGGAAAGAATGTCGTCTCAGCAGGCGGATGTTCTCACAAGCGAGCTTGAATATTACAGAGAAGTTCTGAATCCCGTGATAAGAAAAATCTGCTCGCTGTTTCTGAGAACAAACGGCTACGGCTGCGGCTTCGATATCAACTGGAACGATATCACCCTCCAGGATCAGCTCCAGATAGCTCAGGCAGAATACTATAACGCACAAAGAGAAAAGCTCACAAACGAAAGCGCAGGTGAAAATATTGAAGGCAGATCAGACAACTGAAGCCGCCCTGACCGACGATAAGGTCATGGCGCAGATAAACCGCCTTTCAAGAAAAAAGCTTGAAAAGGACGAGGTATATATTTTTAACATAACTCTTTGCGATAACGAGATAGACCGCGATTTCGATGTTTTCAGCGAAAAATCGCTGACAGAACTCGCCGGACTCTTTATCGGCAAGACCGGCATATCCGATCACAGCATGAGAAGCAGCGATCAGACAGCCAGAATATACTCAACATGGATCGAAAAGACTCCCGGAAAGCTGACCTCATACGGCGAGCCTTACGCTGCGCTGAAAGCCGGAGCGTACATGGTGAAAACAAAACGCAACGAGGATCTCATCAAGGAGATCGACGCAGGCATCAAGAAAGAGGTCAGCGTCGGCTGCAGCGTGGCAAAAAGCATTTGCTCGGTCTGCGGCAGGGACGCTATGAGGGAGGGCTGCTCTCACCGCAAGGGCAGGACCTATGACGGGAAAATATGCTATCACACCCTCACCGATCCGACGGACGCATATGAATGGTCGTTCGTTGCGGTCCCGGCTCAGAGAGAGGCCGGAGTCACAAAAGCCTTCAAAGCAAAGGAGGAAACAAAAGTGGAAAATGTGAAGGACTTTTTTAAATCGCAGTCCGGCAGCGTGAGCGTCACGAAAAGCCAGGCTGAAAGCATCGTCAGCTATATAGAGTCGCTCGAAAAGCTCTGCGAGGACGGCAAAAATTACAGAAACGACCTTGTTAAACAGGTCAGATCTCTCGCTCTCATAACCATGCCGGAAATCGGTGAAAAGACGCTCGATTCACTGTGCAAGGCTATGAGCACCGACGATCTCAGAGATTTCAGAGACGGACTTTCAAAGAAAAAGAACAGCATCATGCCGCCGCAGGTGCAGCTCGCTTCTTCAGGCGAAGGCAGACGGATCAACTATAACGAATACAAAATCTAAGGAGGAAAAACATGGCAAACATCAATTTTGACGGAATAAACGAACAGTGCATTACACTGAAAAAGAAATCGGGCGATTCGATAAGCGTCGGCGATTTCGTTAATATCACAGGCAACGGCGAGGTCGGCGCTTTATCGGAAAAGGGCGACATCATCGGCAAGTGCGTTAATATCCGAAACGACTTCGTCACCGTTCAGATCGCAGGCTATATGACGGCGACTGCGGCGAGCGGCGAAACGGTCGCAAGAGGCTACGGCGAATTCGGCGTTGACGCATCGGGCAAGCTCGCGGCGGTCACAGGCGCAAGAAAAATTCTCATCGTCGAATACGACAGCGCAACCGGCAAGGTCGGTTTCATATTATAAGGAGGTATTAAAAGAATGGCAACCTATGAAAACATTAAGCTCGACAAGGGACTTTACACAACAGGAAAGAGCTTCACTCAGGCTCTTGAAAGCATAGATCCGTCCGAAAACTACAAAGGCACCTCTCTTGAGGGACTCGACGCCTATCAGAGACAGCTCAAGCGCTTTGATATCCATGTCAACGGAAGAAACAGCGACACGGTCGAAAAGTTTTTCAAAACAGCCGACAGCGCCGCTCTTTTCCCCGAATATGTCAACAGAGCCGTTAAGCAGGGCATCATGGGCGCCGACAAGCTTGAAAGCGTCGTTGCGACGACCACTGTCATAGACGGTCTTGACTATCGCCCGATAACCTCGGTCTCCGACGGCGACAAGGAGGCAAGCGTTGTCGCCGAAAGCGCCATCATTCCCTCAACAACGATCAAAACTCAGCCGAATCTCATAAAGCTCAACAAGAGAGGCCGAATGCTCATCGCTTCATATGAGGCTATAAGATTTCACCGCCTTGACCTGTTCACGGTCACGCTCAGGCAGATAGGCGCATATATTGCAAGATCACAGCTCAAGGACGCTGTCGATGTTCTTATCAACGGCGACGGCAACTCAAACGCTGCGGCGGTGATTTCAACCTCATCGGCAGACTCTCTCGCTTACAGCGACATCGTCAATCTCTGGAGCAAGCTCGATCCCTATGAGATGACAACGCTTATAGCCGGCCCCGCGATGATGTCAAAGCTTCTGAATATGTCGGAATTCAAGGACGCAGAGGCGGGACTCACCTTTCACGCAACAGGCAAGAGCATCACTCCCCTCGGCGCCGAGCTCATTCGCTGCGACGCAGTGCCGGGCGATCAGATAATCGCTCTTGACAAAAACTGCGCTCTTGAAAGAGTGCAGGCGGGTGAAATTGTCACCGACTTTGATAAGCTTATCGACCGTCAGCTCGAAAGGGCTTCAGTCACCTCGATAACGGGATTTGCGAAGATCCATTCCGATGCGGCTCTCGTTCTCGCCGAATAAACCGAAAGGGTGAACGGGACATGACATCATCAGACGTTTACAGTCAGCTTTTGCTCATCGTTACCCCCGAAGAAAGCGAAGGGACAGATAAAATTCTGTCCCTTTGCGACAGCGCCCTCGACTGGGTAATGAGGAAAAAGCTGCCCGAGATATCAGACGACGACTCCCGTATTCCGTACGCCGCGGCGGCCGTCGCCTATTATAATTATGCGCTGAGCCGTCTGACAGACTCAAACGATCCGAGAAATTTTAAGGCCGGCGATGTCTCTGTTAAAAAGGACATCAGGGAGGATCTTCTCGTTGCCGAAAAGCTAAAAGCTTCAAGGCTCGCCGAGGTCAGCGATATCTTCACTGACACACAGTTCGGAGCGTGGAATGTATGACGGCAAAATATATTATTGAAAAATACGGTCAGGACGCAGCTCTGACAGACGCCGCCGAGAACAAAACTATCCGCTTCAAAGCGTTTGTTCAGGCTCTGAGATATAAAAACAAGCTATATCTCAGAGGCACCTACACAGAGCTCGGAAGAAATCAGCAGGACTACTACCTTTATATCGGACCGGGTGATGTTGACATAAGCTGCGTTGACGCGGCCGCCAGAACGCTCACCGTTGCGGGAGTATCTTATGTGGTCGACAGAACGGAAAAGCACTATATCGGGGACACTGTTATTTATCACTGGGCCATAATTCACCCGACCGTTGCCGACAACAGCTGAAAGGAGAATATATGGTCAACCTTCTGACAGAAATGAACAAGGCTAAAGCCCTCATATCGGGCAGCGAAACCGTGACTGCCGGCAATAAAATAGTGACCGGCTTCAGCACCGGCATTGTTCCAAGCCCACTCAAAAGCTTATACACGGTCGTAAAGCCCCTTGAGCTTCAGGTTGAAAAGATCGAAAAAGAGGGCGTTTCAAGCAGCAATCTCGCCAAATTCAAAATGGGTATCAACATTCATAAGGCCGAAAAGCTTGACCCCTCGGAGCTGCTCGGCCGATTTTCCGAAATTGTCGATCTTTTTGAACAAAGCTCGGATTTCACAGTCTATTCCTCGGGCTTCGGAGAGCTTCAGCGAAATGCTGACACCAATTCGATCTTTCTGCCGGGATATATTGTTTTAGCTTATTATTACTAAATCAATTAAGGTATTGTCCCGGGCCGAAAAGTGTGGTAAAATGTCGTTATAAAGCCGGAAAGGGAGGAATCGCAATGATGACTAAAAGAAAAGATTATTTATCCTGGGACGAATATTTCATGGGCATAGCGTTACTGTCCGCTTACCGCAGCAAGGACCCGAACACACAGGTCGGCGCCTGCATCGTCAACAGCAAAAATCACATCATGTCGGTCGGCTACAACGGTCTGCCGATGGGCTGCAGCGACGACGAATATCCCTGGGGACGGGAGGGCGACAGCCTTGACACAAAATACCCCTATGTCTGTCACGCCGAGCTTAACGCGATCCTCAACAACAGCGGCGCTTCTCTTGACGGATGCCGGATCTATGTCGCGCTCTTTCCCTGCAACGAATGCGCAAAGGCGATCATTCAGAGCGGAATAAAAGAGGTCATATATCTCAGCGACAAATATGCCGAATCGGCTTCGACAAAGGCTTCAAAAAGAATGTTTGATTCGGCGGGCGTCAGGTACACCCAGCTTGATCTCTCCGATAAAAAGATCGTTATCAATTTTGACGAAAAGAGCGTATGACCACACAGTGTTAACGGCGGCAGACAAAAGTCTGCCGCCGCAGCTTGTCGAAAAAGTAATTTTCGACAAGCTGCGAGACTGCCGAGAAAGGATGACCGATGGTATTTTCTTCGGTCGACAGTCGTACAAAGGTACTCCGAGACCGAAAAAATGCCAAGCATATAAGCTTTCGGCGGTGCGGTTCAATACCGTGCCGCCGAAACAGTTTGCGATTTTGTTTGAAAGAATCAGACTTTTTCTTTCGTCTTTTCAGCTTATATGCGTTCGGGCGCCTTTATCGACAGTCTGAGGCGGCAGGCAAAAGCCTGCCGCCGAATTTTTATGGGATATATTTCACTTTCTGTGGCAGGAACCCGCCATTGAGCATTGCGCGCAGTCGCTGCAGCATGAGGCTCTGCCTTTTTTCCTGTCTCTGACCATTTTCACTATTATTGCCGCCACCGCCATAATGAGAAATATGCTTATTATTATCGTTGCGGCGTTTTCCGCTAAAAATGTGAACATTCAGACAGACTCCTTTCGTTATTTTCAACAGTAACTCCAGGCCAGTTGCCGACAAACTGATTTGAACCTGTCAGCGCATTAAACAGAGTCGTTTTGCCGCTGTTCGGGTTACCCGCAAGGGCAATTCTTATGTTCATAACAAATCCTCTCTTTTCTGATCTTTTCTGATTAGCATTAGCTAATTGCCGGTATTAAATTAAGGGGAGCAGCTCCCCGCAGTTTTATAATTCGACTTCAATCATTTCGGCGTCCGCCTTTCTCAGCGAAAGCTCATATCCTCTGACCGTTATCTCAATCGGATCGCCGAGAGGCGCAACCTTGCGGACATAGACCTCAACGCCCTTTGTCAGCCCCATATCCATAATGCGGCGTTTGACAGCGCCCTCGCCGCGGATCCTGACCACTCTGACAGTCTGACCTATCTTTGCATCTCTGAGACTTTTCATAAACAAATCCTCCTTTATATGATTGCGTTATCAATATCACTATATGTGTCGGCTGTATGCCTTCATACCATAATTTTCCGAGCCATCTCCTCGCTTATCGCAACCCGCGACTCTTTAACATTCACGATTATGTTTCCACCGAGCGCACTTATTATCCTTACGCTCCCACCGACAACAAAGCCCGGGTTTTCCAAATGCTTTCTAATCTGCAGGCAAACATTCGGCCCACAACTTGAGAAGAAGCTGTGGGCCATTTGCGCCTAAAAGGGTTTATTTTATCTTTTCATCGTGAGATTTTCACTGTTATACAGATCGCTGATTAAAGTTGGACTTCCGGAAAATACTATGCCGTGCAAGAAAAGCGCGCCCGTAGCGGAATCGGCCGCAGCGCAGCGCAATATTTGCGGGAAATTCAGACTTAAATCAGCGTTGAGCTTTATTTCACCGATAAAATTCAAGCGGTTTTCTGACCTGAGCGCAAACATTCGGCCCACAGCTCGTGAAGAAGCTGTGGGCCATTTGCACCTCAAAGGGTTATTTTATCTTTTGGTGAAGCTTTGAACAAGCCTCATTTGAAGTATAAATTATTCGTCGATAGCAGTAACAACGCCTGAACCGACCGTTCTGCCACCCTCACGGATAGCGAAACGAAGTCCCTCTTCAATAGCGATAGGAGTAATAAGCTCAACGCTCATCTCAACATTATCGCCGGGCATGCACATCTCAGTGCCTTCGGGAAGAGTGATAACGCCGGTAACATCAGTTGTTCTGAAATAGAACTGAGGTCTGTAATTGTTGAAGAACGGAGTGTGACGGCCGCCTTCATCCTTTGTAAGGACATAAACCTGACCCTTGAACTTGGTGTGAGGATGGATTGAGCCCGGCTTTGCGAGAACCTGACCTCTTTCAACCTCGTTTCTCTGGATACCACGAAGAAGTGCGCCGATGTTGTCGCCTGCCTCAGCGTAGTCAAGGAGCTTGTGGAACATTTCGATACCGGTAACAACGGTCTTTCTCTTTTCATCGGTGAGACCGACGATCTCAACTTCCTCAGAAAGCTTTAACTGACCTCTTTCAACTCTACCGGTTGCAACCGTGCCACGGCCTGTGATCGTGAATACGTCTTCAACAGGCATAAGGAACGGCTGGTCAGCCTTACGATCCGGTGTGGGAATGTAATTATCAACAGCGTCGAGGAGTTCCCAGATGCACTTGAGCTCGGGAGCATTGATGTCGTTGCCGCTATACTCAAGAGCCTTGAGAGCCGAGCCCTGAATGATCGGGCAGTTCTCGTCGAATTCATACTCAGCGAGAGTCTCACGAATTTCCATTTCAACAAGCTCAAGAAGCTCGGGATCGTCAACCTGGTCGACCTTGTTCATGAAAACGATGATTGCCGGAACGCCAACCTGACGGGCGAGAAGAAGATGCTCCTTCGTCTGAGCCATAGGACCGTCTGTTGCAGCGATAACGATGATAGCGCCGTCCATCTGAGCAGCACCTGTGATCATGTTCTTGATATAGTCAGCGTGACCCGGGCAGTCAACGTGAGCATAATGGCGCTTGTCGGTCTCGTACTCAACATGAGCCGTGTTGATCGTGATACCACGCTCTCTCTCTTCGGGAGCCTTATCAATCATGTCGTATGCTTCGAACTGCGCGTAGCCCTTCATAGCGAGGGTCTTTGTGATAGCAGCAGTAAGAGTCGTCTTGCCATGGTCAACGTGACCGATAGTACCGATGTTTACATGCGGCTTGGTTCTTTCAAATTTCTGCTTTGCCATTGGAAATTTCCTCCTTTATGATTAGAAATTATTTCTTTGGTTAAATTTCCACAGTTATACTGTGATTAATATTGTATCAACAACTCGACTAAAAAGCAAGTGTTTTATGAAAATTAGTCTTTCTTTGCCCTCTTGGATACGATCTCCTCAGCGAGTGACTTGGGAACTTCAGCGTAATGGCTGGGCTCCATGACATACTGAGCGCGGCCCTGCGTCTTTGAACGAAGGTCTGTCGCATAGCCGAACATATTGGCAAGAGGAATGTTGGCGTTGATCTGAGTGGCGCCGATTCTCGCTTCCATACCCTGCATGATACCGCGTCTTGCGTTGATGTCGCCGACGACTACGCCCGTGAATTCATCGGGAGTGGTGACGGAAACCTTCATGATAGGCTCCATAAGAACGGGATCAGCCTTTCTCATAGCATTCTTGAACGCCATTGAACCTGCGATCTTGAACGCCATTTCAGAAGAGTCGACCTCGTGATAAGATCCGTCGTAAAGCGTTACCTTAACATCAACAACATTGTAGCCCGCAAGGGTACCCGAAAGCATAGCGCTCTTGATACCGGCTTCGGTGGGAGCGATAAACTCCTTCGGAATAGCGCCGCCGACAACTGCGTTGACGAACTCATATCCCTTGCCCGGATTCGGTTCGATTCTGATCTTAACATGACCGTACTGACCGCTGCCGCCTGACTGACGCTTATATTTGCAATCCTCGTCAGCGGGCTTGGTGATCGTCTCTCTGTAAGCAACCTGCGGCTTGCCGACATTAGCTTCGACCTTGAACTCACGAAGAAGTCTGTCAACGATGATCTCAAGATGAAGCTCGCCCATACCGGCGATAATGGTCTGACCTGTCTCTTCGTCCGTGTAGCAGCGGAAGGTCGGATCCTCTTCGGCGAGCTTGGCAAGACCGATGCTCATTTTTTCCTGACCGGCCTTGGTCTTGGGCTCGATTGCAACGCGGATAACCGGCTCGGGGAAGTCCATAGACTCCAGAACGATCGGATATTTCGGGTCGCAGAGAGTGTCGCCCGTTGTCGTGTTCTTAACGCCTATGCAGGCAGCTATATCGCCCGCGTAAGCGCGGTCAATATCTTCTCTGTGGTTAGCGTGCATGAGAAGGATACGGCCCATTCTCTCGTTTTTGCACTTGACTGAGTTGTAGACCGAAGCGCCTGCGTCCACCGTGCCCGAATAGACGCGGAAGAAGCAAAGCTTTCCGACATAGGGGTCGGTCGCGATCTTGAACGCAAGAGCTGAGAACGGCTCATCGTCCGATGAGTGACGGTCCTCCTCCTCGCCCGTGTCGGGATTGGTGCCTCTGATAGCTTTGATATCCGTCGGGGCGGGCATATAATCAACGATAGCGTCGAGCAGAAGCTGAACGCCCTTGTTGCGGTATGATGTTCCGCAGGTGACGGGAACCATCTCGTTTGCGATAGTTGCCTTGCGAATGCAGGTTTTGATTTCCTCCTGAGTCAGCTCCTGACCATCAAAGTACTTTTCCATAAGAACTTCATCCTGCTCGGCAACCGATTCGATAAGCTCGCTGTGATATTTCTGAGCAAGCTCCATCATGTCCGCCGGAATATCCTCGTCGCGGACATCGAGGCCCTTGTCGTCATAGTAAACCTCTGCTCTCATTTTAACAAGGTCAATAATACCCCTGAAACCTGCTTCTGCGCCGATTGGGAGCTGTATCGGCACTGCATTGCACTTGAGACGATCCTTTATCATATCGAGAACATTATAGAAATCAGCGCCCATAATATCCATCTTGTTGACATAGATCATTCTCGGTACATTGTATTTATCTGCCTGTCTCCAGACAGTTTCCGACTGAGGCTCAACGCCGCCTTTAGCGCAAAGAACGGTAACAGAACCGTCAAGAACTCTGAGTGAACGCTCGACCTCAACAGTGAAGTCAACATGACCCGGAGTGTCGATGATGTTGATTCTGTGCTGCTTCCAGAAGCAGGTCGTTGCGGCGGAAGTGATAGTGATGCCGCGCTCCTGCTCCTGCTCCATCCAGTCCATCGTTGCGTCGCCGTCGTGCGTTTCGCCTATTTTGTGAGTCTTACCCGTATAGAACAGTATACGCTCGGTCGTCGTTGTTTTACCGGCGTCGATATGAGCCATGATGCCGATATTTCTGGTTTTTTCAAGTGAAACCTGCCTTGGCATAGTTACCTCCAAAATGTGCGCTTAATGCACATGAATTTGCACAAATTTGACCAAACAGTCAATATTACCGTACTTTCAGGTGAATTACCATCTGAAGTGAGCAAAAGCCTTGTTGGCTTCAGCCATTCTGTGGGTGTCTTCACGCTTCTTGTACGCTGAACCCGTCTGATTGACGGCGTCCATGATCTCGTTGGCGAGTCTTTCCTTCATCGTTCTTTCCGAACGCTGGCGGCTGTAAAGTGTGATCCATCTCAGTCCCAGAGTCTGGCGTCTTTCGGGACGGACCTCCATGGGTACCTGATAGGTGGAACCGCCGACTCGGCGAGCCTTAACCTCGAGTAAGGGCATTACATTTTCCATTGCCGCCTCGAAAACTTCAAGGGGGTCCTTACCTGTCTTTTCTCTCACGATGTCAAAAGCATCGTAAACGATTTTTTGCGCGACGCCCTTTTTGCCGTCATACATAACGGAATTGATAAGGCGCGTCACAAGCTTTGAATTGTAAAGCGGATCCGGCAAAACATCTCGTTTTGCGATCTGGCCTCTTCTTGGCACTTCGCTTCCCTCCTTCACAATAATAATGATATCATAGGTACTCGAGTGACAAATTCCCCGTCGGCGCCAATGGGAGGCATAACTATTACAAAAAATAATATATACACTCCGCATTAACAGCTTTCGCTGCGCCTGCAAGAAGATTTGTCAATTCAAATAAATCTACCCTTCTGACCTAAAGGGCTTTGCAAAGCTTACTTCTTTGCTGCTTTCGGACGCTTAGCGCCGTACTTTGAACGGCCCTGCATTCTGCCCGTTACGCCCTGAGTATCGAGCGTACCGCGGATAATGTGGTAACGAACACCGGGGAGGTCCTTGACACGACCGCCTCTGATGAGAACAACGCTATGCTCCTGAAGATTATGGCCGACGCCGGGAATATAAGCTGAAACTTCTATTCCGTTTGTCAGTCGGACTCTGGCGATCTTTCTCAGAGCTGAGTTCGGCTTCTTCGGTGTAGCCGTCTTAACTGCTGTGCATACGCCGCGCTTCTGGGGCGAATCATTATTCGTCATAATGTTCTTTTTCGAGTTGAGGCCCTTCAAAAGAGCGGGAGCCTTAGCCTTCTTCTCAACGGTTTCTCTGCCGTTTCTGACTAACTGGTTAAAGGTTGGCAATTATGGCATCTCCTTTCTTTGAAAATATATATGCGCAGGATATATGCGCCCTTGAGCGCTATACCTCCAAGCAACTTTTTGACATGACGATATGTCAGGTCCGCATAAAGACCCAACATATCATCGCACATTTTTGCATTGTAACATAAAGGCAAAATTCTGTCAACAGTTTTTATAAAATTCTGCCCAAATAATCGGCATTTTTGCCGTCGTCCTCATCGTCGTCGTTCTGCTTGACTATCTCAACATCGCTGTAACACTTCATACCCGTGCCCGACGGAAGGAGCTTGCCGATGATGACATTTTCCTTCAGTCCGAGAAGCGGATCGCTCTTGCCTCTGATAGCCGCGTCCGTCAGAACTCTTGTCGTTTCCTGGAACGACGCAGCCGAAAGGAAGGATTCCGTTGCGAGCGAAGCCTTAGTGATACCCATAATTATGGGCGACGATGTTGCCGGTCTGAGCTCCTCGCCGGTCTCTGCGGCTCTCGCCTCAAGCTCGGCGTTCTTCTTCTCAAACTCGTTTTTGTCAATGACCGCATTCGGGAGCATTCCGGTGTCGCCGGGATCTTCGACTCTGATCTTTCTCATCATCTGATGGACTATGACTTCAATATGCTTATCGTTGATGTCAACGCCCTGCATACGGTAAGTGCGCTGAACCTCACGGATAAGGTAATCGTGAACAGCGTCAACGCCCATGACCTCGAGAAGATCCTTGGGATATATCGAGCCCTCTGTCAGAGTCTCGCCCTTGACGACATGCTGCCCCTCGCTGACTCTCGGACGGGCTCCGAATGAAAGGAAGTAGGTCTTTTCTTCGCCCGTTTCCTCGTTTGTGACAACGATATGGGTGTTCTTTTTGATCTCCTGGAATGAGACGACGCCGTCTATCTCACTGAGAATAGCCAGGCTCTTGGGCTTTCTCGCTTCAAACAGCTCCTCGACACGGGGAAGACCCTGTGTGATATCCGAGCCTGAAGCAACGCCGCCCGTGTGGAATGTTCTCATCGTCAGCTGTGTGCCGGGCTCGCCGATAGACTGAGCGGCAATGATGCCGACAGCCTCGCCGACGGTCACGGGCTGACCGGTCGCAAGGTTGGAGCCGTAGCACTTGATGCAGGCGCCGTGATCGGTCTTGCAGGTGAGAAGCGATCTTATCTTTATTCTTCTTGTCTTTCTTGCTTCCTCTTTGTCAAGTCCGGCGGCAAGAGCTGCCTCGTACTTGGTGTTGAGGTAATCGTCGACCTTCTTTGCGTCGGCTTCGGTCATCATGTGATCGTTATCCATGATGAGCTCGCCGTCGTCGCTCACGAGCGGAGCAAAGAGATATCTGCCTGTCAGGCGCTCTGACAGAGGCTCGATAACTCCGTTGCCGTCCATGATATCATAAACTTCAATGCCATCCGTGCAGCCGCAGTCCTCTTCACGGATTATAACATCCTGTGAAACATCGACAAGGCGGCGCGTCAGATAACCGGAGTCAGCCGTACGCAGAGCCGTATCTGCAAGGCCCTTTCTTGCGCCTCGGGCGGAAATGAAGTATTCCTGAACGGTCAGGCCTTCACGGTAGTTTGCTCTGATGGGTACCTCGATCGTTTTACCGGCCGTGTTAGCGATAAGACCACGCATACCGGCGAGCTGACGAAGCTGAGATTCGGAACCGCGGGCGCCCGAGTCAAGCATCATATAGATGGGGTTGAACTTTTCATGCTCTCTGAAGTTCTGAGTCAGCTCGTTTGCAACCTCGGTCGTGCAGGCGTCCCAAGCCTTGATGACCTGGCTGGATCTGTCCTGATTGCTGAGAAGACCCCTGTTATATTTGCGGTTGATCTCATCAACAATGGCTTCTGTGTTATCGAGTATTTCTTTCTTTCTCGGCGGGATCGTGGCGTCGCAGACAGCAACGGTGATACCGCTTCGCGTTGAATATTTATAGCCCTGATTCTTTATCTGGTCAAGCACTTCGGCAGTAACAGAGGTGCCGTGCTTTCTGATGCATCTGTCAATGATCTTGCCGAGCATCTTCTTGCTGACAAGGAATTCGACCTCAAGCCTGAAGGCGTTTTCGGGATCGCTTCTGTCAATAAATCCGAGATCCTGAGGAATGGGATTGTTGAAGATGATCTTGCCGAGAGTGGTCTCAACGAGCTTTGTGACCTTCTCGCCGTTGATCTCCTTGGTCATTCTGACCTTTATCTTGGCGTGGAGTCCGATAACTCCTTCGTCATAGGCCATCTGAGCCTCGTTGACATCTCTGAATACCTTGCCCTCGCCTATCTCGCCCGGTTTTTCAAGCGTCAGATAATATGAGCCGAGAACCATATCCTGTGTGGGAACGGTGACCGGCTTTCCGTCCGACGGCTTGAGAAGGTTGTTGGCGGCGAGCATAAGGAATCTCGCTTCAGCCTGAGCCTCAGCCGAAAGAGGAACATGAACCGCCATCTGGTCGCCGTCGAAGTCGGCGTTGAACGCAGTGCAAACGAGCGGATGAAGCTTTATAGCCTTGCCCTCAACGAGTATCGGCTCAAACGCCTGAATACCGAGTCTGTGAAGCGTGGGCGCGCGGTTGAGCATTACGGGATGATCCTTGATAACGATCTCAAGAGCGTCCCAGACGCATTTATCCTGTCTTTCGACCATTTTTCTTGCGATCTTTATATGGCCTGCGGCGCCGGTATCGACAAGTCTCTTCATAACGAAGGGCTTGAACAGCTCGAGCGCCATTTCCTTAGGCAGACCGCACTGATATATCTTGAGCTCCGGACCGACAACAATAACAGAACGGCCGGAATAGTCGACACGCTTGCCGAGAAGGTTCTGTCTGAAACGGCCCTGCTTGCCCTTGAGCATATCCGAAAGCGACTTGAGAGGTCTGTTGTTCGGGCCTGTGACCGGTCTGCCTCTTCTGCCGTTGTCAATAAGAGCGTCAACGGCCTCCTGAAGCATTCTCTTTTCGTTTCTTATGATTATAGACGGAGCGTCAAGCTCAAGAAGTCTCTTGAGTCGGTTGTTTCTGTTGATAACGCGGCGATAAAGATCGTTGAGATCGCTTGTTGCGAATCTGCCGCCGTCGAGCTGAACCATAGGACGAATATCCGGCGGAATTACCGGAATAACATCGAGGATCATCCATTCCGGTCTGTTGCCCGACTGCTTGAACGCCTCAACGACATCAAGTCTCTTGAGTATTCTCGCTCTCTTCTGACCGCTGGCTTTTTCAAGTTCTTCGCGAAGCTCCCTGTCAAGCTCGTCAACATCGATCTCTGCAAGAAGCTCCTTGATCGCCTCTGCGCCCATTCCGACCTTGAATTCCTCATCGTCGAAATAATATTCCTTGAGCTCATCATACTGTCTTTCGGTTATTACCTGGCCCTTTTTGATGTTGGGAATAGAGCCGGGGTTGATAACGACATTAGCTGAGAAATAGAGGACTCTCTCAAGATCTCTGGGTGATATATCGAGCATAAGTCCCATTCTTGAGGGTATGCCCTTGAAATACCAGATGTGGGAGACGGGCGTTGCAAGCTCAATGTGGCCCATTCTCTCTCTTCTGACCTTTGCTTTGGTGATCTCAACGCCGCAGCGTTCGCAGATCCTGCCTTTGTTGCTGACTCTCTTATATTTTCCGCAATGACATTCCCAGTCTTTCATGGGTCCGAAAATTCTTTCGCAGAAAAGACCGGACGGCTCCGGCTTGAGAGTGCGATAGTTTATAGTTTCGGGCTTTGTTACCTCTCCGTGAGACCACTCTCTGATCTTTTCGGGAGAAGCAAGACCGATTTTAATTGATTCAAAGGTAATATTTTCCATGTAAGCCGTCCCTTCCGTAAATATCTATATGAATAGTGTTACTTCTGAAAATTATTTATCTTCACTATCATCAACAAAACCGCTTGAATATGACGCGTCGTTGACCGTCGGGTTCATTTCGTTGAAGAAAGCCTCAAAGTCGTCTTCATCGCTGTCATCGTCCTCATCCTCGTCGTCTCCGCCGTCCGATTCAAAGTCGATATCATCGAGAATATCGCCGAGCTCCTTGTCGATCTCTTCATCCGAAAGATCCTCGCTGTCATCGTCGTCTTCATTCATGTCGATGTCTTCCTCCGGCTTTCTTTCCTTGTCTCTGTAAACCTGACCGAAGCTGATATCTTCATCAAAGTTCTGCTTGAGATCTATCTCCTCTCCCTGAGCGTCAAGCACCTTGACATCAAGAGCGAGAGACTGCAGCTCCTTGATGAGGACCTTGAAGGATTCGGGAACGCCGGGCTTAGGAACATTATTACCTCTTGCGATAGCTTCATATGTCTTGACACGGCCGACTATATCGTCCGACTTAACGGTGAGTATTTCCTGAAGAGTATAAGCTGCGCCGTAAGCTTCGAGCGCCCAGACTTCCATTTCACCGAAACGCTGGCCGCCGAACTGAGCTTTACCGCCGAGAGGCTGCTGAGTAACGAGTGAATAGGGGCCTGTTGAACGGGCGTGCATCTTATCGTCGACAAGATGGTGCAGCTTAAGGAAGTACATTACGCCGACCGTTACGGGATTATCGAATTTTTCGCCCGTTCTGCCGTCGGTGAGGATCGCCTTGCCGTCCTCGCGAAGTCCCGCCTGTTTGAGGGCTTCTCTGATATCCTCCTCATGTGCGCCGTCAAAGACCGGCGTCATTATCTTCCAGCCGAGCTTTCTGCAGGCAAAGCCGAGATGAACTTCAAGAACCTGTCCGATATTCATACGGGAGGGAACGCCGAGGGGGTTAAGAACGATATCGAGCGGAGTGCCGTCCTCAAGGAAAGGCATATCCTCCTGAGGAAGAACGCGGGAAACAACGCCCTTGTTGCCGTGGCGGCCCGCCATCTTATCGCCGACCTGAATCTTTCTCTTCTGAGCAACATAGACTCTGACGACCTTGTTAACGCCGGGATTGAGCTCATCGCTGTTGGCTCTCGTGAATTCCTCAACCTTGACAACGATTCCGTATTCGCCGTGAGGGACACGAAGCGAGGTGTCTCTGAACTCTCTCGCCTTTTCGCCGAAAATGGCTCTGAGAAGTCTCTCCTCAGGCGTCAGCTCCGTCTCACCCTTGGGCGTGACCTTACCGACAAGAATATCGCCCGAGCGTACCTCTGCGCCGACGCGGATAATGCCTCGCTCGTCGAGATCCTTGAGCGCGTCGCCGACATTGGGAATATCGTTTGTTATTTCTTCGGGGCCGAGCTTGGTGTCTCTTGCTTCAAGCTCATATTCCTCGATGTGGATTGATGTGTAAACATCCTCACGGACAAGTCTTTCGTTTATAAGAACGGCGTCCTCGTAGTTGTAGCCCTCCCATGTCATGAAACCGATGAGAGCGTTTTTGCCTAAGCTAAGCTCGCCGTTGCTCGTTGCGGGACCGTCCGCTATGACCTGATTTTCGGTTATTCTTTCGCCTATCTCAACCACAGGCTTCTGATTTATGCAGGTACCCTGGTTGGAACGCATGAATTTTATGAGATTATAAACATCGACCGTTCCGTCGTCGCACTGAACCTCGACCTTGTCGGCGCTGACATGTATTACCTTGCCGGGACGCTTTGCAAGCACGCATACGCCCGAATCCGTTGCCGCCTTGTATTCCATTCCGGTACCGACTATGGGAGATTCGCACTTGAGAAGCGGCACTGCCTGGCGCTGCATGTTAGAGCCCATCAGAGCACGGTTAGCGTCATCGTTTTCAAGGAACGGAATAAGAGAGGTAGCGACCGAAACGACCATTCTCGGCGAAACATCCATGTAATCGGCATAGGACGGATCTATTTCGAGGAATTCGTCTCTGTGTCTTGCGTTGACCTTGTTTCTGACGAAGCGGTTGTTTTCATCGAGCTTTTCGTTGCCCTGAACAACAATGTATTCATCTTCAACATCGGCGGTCATATATTCATAGGTTTCAAGAACCTGACCTGTCTTTTTGTCAATCGGTCTGAACGGAGCTTCAATGAAGCCGTATTCGTTGATTCTCGCGAATGTCGCAAGGTAGGAAATAAGACCGATGTTCGGACCTTCGGGAGTCTCAATGGGGCACATTCTGCCGTAGTGGCTGTAATGGACATCACGGACTTCGAAGCCTGCGCGGTCTCTTGAAAGACCGCCGGGGCCCAACGCCGAAAGACGCCTCTTATGAGTGAGCTCGGCCAGGGGGTTGTTCTGATCCATGAACTGTGAAAGCGGCGATGAACCGAAAAATTCTCTGACGGCGGCTATGACCGGCCTTGTGTTTATAAGAGCCTGCGGCGTGACCTTATCCGCCTCCTGAGCCTGGAGCATCATTCTCTCTTTGACGACTCTTTCCATTCTTGTGAAGCCTATTCTGAACTGATTCTGAAGAAGCTCGCCGACGCAGCGGATACGCCTGTTGCCGAGATGGTCGATATCGTCTGCGCTGCCGACTCCGCAGGCAAGGCAGTTGAGATAGTTGATGGAAGCGAATATATCGTCAAGAATGATATGCTTGGGAACAAGCTCGTCGCTCTTGTCGCTAAGAAGCTTGAGAATCTCATCATCGTCAAGAGCCTCGCAGGTGTCAAGCAGATCGCGAAGCACCGGAAAACGGACATTCTCGTTTATGCCGACTTCATAAAGCTGCTCCTTTGTGAACTGCGGGAAGAACGGCTTTATATCGACCATGTGGTTGGAGATGACCTTAACGGGAGTCTCCGAGCCTTCGACCGTGACAAAGGCTACCTTAACGCCGTTCTGCTCGATCTCGTGCGCCTTCTCTTTGGTTATCAGTTCGCCCTTTTCGGCAAGCACCTCGCCCGTCAGCTCGCTGACAATGGGCTCAGCGGCGCGCGTACCTCTGATTCTGTCTGAAATGCCGAGCTTTTTATTGTATTTATAGCGGCCGACTCTCGAAAGGTCATAGCGATGCTCGTCGAAGAAGAGGCCGAAGAGATGCGACTGCGCGCTGTCAAGTGTGGGCGGCTCTCCGGGGCGAAGCTTTTTATAGACCTCGATAAGAGCTTCCTCCGTGTTCTTGGTGTTATCCTTTTCAAGAGAAGCAAGTATTCTGTCATCAGCGCCGAAGAAGTCGACTATATCCGCGTTGGAGCTCAAGCCTAAAGCTCTGATAAATGTCGTGATAGGTATCTTTCTGTTTTTATCTATACGGACATAGAACAGGTCGTTCTGATCGGTTTCATACTCAAGCCAGGCGCCTCTGTTGGGAATGACAGTCGTTGTGAACAGCTTCTTGCCGGTCACATTGTGAGTCATACCGTAATATACGCCGGGCGAACGGACGAGCTGAGAAACTATGGCTCTCTCCGCGCCGTTTATGACGAATGTGCCGCTGTCAGTCATGAGCGGGAAGTCGCCCATATATATCTCGCTGATCTTGACCTCGTTCGTTTCATTGTTGACGAGTCTCGCAGTCACACGCATCGGTGCGGCATATGTCGCGTCGCGCTCCTTGCATTCCTTTACGCTGTATTTCGGCTTATCGTCCATCCGATAGTCGATAAAGCTGAGAACGAGATTGCCCGTCTGTTCGGTTATCTCGCCGATGTCTTTAAGTACCTCCTTGAGGCCGACCTCCAAAAACCATTTGTAGGAATTCTTCTGAACCTCGATAAGGTTCGGCATCTGCATGACTTCTTTGATCTTGCCGAAGCTCATTCGGGTATTCTTTCCGAGATTCACCGGGGTTACATTAACCATAGGCTTACCACTGCTCCAATCTTTGATATTTATCGGCGTCAAAACTTTGCTGTCTGACCGTTGACAGCTGAGAAATTTTTCAGAAAAAGTATTGACATTTTTGTGTAGTTTGTGGTATGGTGTTTTTATCAACAGGTGATAAAAGCCCATTATCACATTTTAAATCAGTTTTGTAGTATACTCCTTTTTTCAATGCTTGTCAAGGGATAATACTGACTTTTTTTATTTTTCCCGCAGTTTTTGCGGGATTTTTTCTGTTTTTGGGCTGATTTAGGCTTATCCGCCTGAAATTATGCGATATTGCAAATAAGCTGCCTGTTCCGGATATTTTTTCAATTCAGAGGCAGAGACTTTAAAACGCGAGGGCGAGTGTGTATAATTTGCAGATTGTTCCAGGCCAGTTGCCGCAGCTTTCGACAAAATAACGGACCGTGTGCTTGCGGTCAGCGGGGGCAAAAGCCTTCTTCGCAAAGCGAAGAAGGGGCGAGACTGCCGAGAAAGGATGACCTATGGCATTTTCTTCGGTCGACAGGCGTACAAAGGTACTCCGAGACCGAAAAAATGCCAAGCATATAAGCTTTCGGCTACATGGTATATAACCATGTAGCCGAAACTGTTTGCGGATTGCGCTTGAAATAATCAGACATTAT
>JAQXMC010000015.1 GCA_029012445.1 Oscillospiraceae bacterium | reverse complement strand
GCGGCTTCGGCCTTGCTCTCCTGAACAACGCCGAGGATTGCATTGACAAGAACGACGACAAGAATGATGATGGTGTCTGTCGGGAAGAACGGTGTTCCGGCTTGCTTCGCTTCAAAGAAGCCCGTGAACGCCGAGATAACGGCGGCGACGATAAGAATAATTATCATCGGGTCCTTCAACTGCGACATAAACCTGGCAAAGAGGGAAATCTTTTTGGCTTCCTTGAGCTTATTTTTGCCGTTTTGCTCAAGTCTCTTTTCGGCTTCGTCCGGGCTGAGTCCGTTTTCCGTCGTTTTCAGACTTGTCATCACGGACTCTGCGGATTCAAGATAATACTTCATGTCTTTTTCCTTTCATAAACGCGCTTCTTCCCTCTGAAAGTCCGGAGTGACGGATATACTATCCTTTTCAGCACTTTTTCGGGTTGCTGCGCTTATTTTTATTATTAAAAAACCTCTAACATAGCATTGCTATGTTAAAGGTCTCGCTCACATATCATATATGCACCGCAAACCAGCTGAAACAGCGGTTGTTGATCTGCGGTTAAAAAGCTACTCCCCTCTAACGAGGTTATTCAACAAATGTATTTTATCATTGTTTGCAATAATTGTCAATTAAAAAAATCAGAGTTTTAATTAAAAATATTAAACATATCTTTTTATGACTATTTTCTGCCTGTCCTTGCGGCTGACGCCGTTCTGCTCCTGAAAAACGGCTTTTCCCATTCCGTGAAGAACTATTTTTGAGCCGGCGCTTATTTTTCTGTCCGCCTTTTCACAAGGTACGCCGTCAACGAACACTTTTTTCTGCTCTATCGCTTCGGCGGCGAGCTTTCGTGAAATACCGAATGCCGCCGACACTATATTATCAAGGCGAAGCGACGGCACGGTGGCAAAAATTTCCCTGGTTTCGATCTGAGTTTTTTCAATATCCGTCAGCGCAAGCTCCCGGCAAACGCAGGAGCCTCTGCCTATTCTGTCAAGATCTCTTATTATATGCGGCGCTGTCTCTCGGAAAACAACGACGCTCGCGCCGTCTTTATCCGGAATTATATCGCCGACGGTCTCGCGCTTTATTCCGAGACTCATCAGGGCTCCGAGATAGTCCCTGTGGCTCAGAACGGAAAATTTATCCTTGACTATTCTGACGGCTCTTAGAGGCTCTCCCCCGTCATATTCAAAATATTCCTCCTCGGTGCCTATGTTATAAAGCTTCGGAACAAAAACTCCGATCTTCCGCTCAGCCGAAGCGTACCCGCCGAAAAGAAGCGCAACCGCATCTTTATCCTTCGGGCGAGAAAGGAATATGCCCTGCTGCCTGATATCGAGAAATTTCGTGAAGGTTATCACGCAGTCGTTTTTGCATTGCGCCAGCTTATCGTCAAACGACGCCGAAAGCAGTCTGTCACCCTCCATACGAAAGCTCCGACGCGTACGCCGCCAAAATATTCGATATAGGCTGAATATCGGCTGTTTCGGGCGTATCCCGAAGCACGATCGCCGCCACAACGACAATCAGCGCAAGGAACGCAACGGCTATTGCGATCAGAAGTATCAGCTTCTTTCTGTTGGGCTCAGACCGCTTCTTTCCGCCGTCTTCATATTCATAGGTCGTTATCTTCTCCATGGACTGCTGCGGCGTTTGGCTTTCCTCCTCGCCCTTGTCAAGCGGGATCTCGACCTGCTGCTCAAACGGATTTTTCTCCTCATGCTCGCCGAGAGCCGAAAGCAGATCGTTTTTCATCTGAGTCGGACTTTCATATCTGTTTCCGACAGCCGAGGAACACGCCTTGAAAATTATGTCGCGCACCTCGGGCGACGCATTGTCGGGATCGGAAAAGACATAGTTGGCGCAGCGCTTCTCAATGGCGAGGCTTGCGTCGTTTATTCCGACCTGATCTTCATATCTCGGAATAAACGGCAGCTTGTTTCCGTTCAGCAAAGCATACATTATAAGTCCGAGCGCATATGTGTCGGATGTTGCATTTATCTCTCCGAATTTAATCATCTCGGGCGCCATGTAGTCCTGCGACTTTCTCATTGCGACATTCATCTTCTTCGGCTCATAAAGTCCGAAAGTGCCGAAATCGCCCAGCTTGCAGCCGGTGTCGGTGATAAAAATATTATTTGGCTTAAGATTTGTGTAAACATAGTCCATCTCACGGCATTTTTCGAGGCAGCGGCACACATTAACGCCAAGCCTGAGCACCTCATCCTGCGATAGGGACTGACGCTCAAGAACAGTTGAAAGGCTCAGAAGCTTTTCCATTCTGACCGACATTGTCAGCGTTTTGCCGTCCTCGGACGACGCAAAGGCGCAATCCTCATATCTGACGAAATACTTTCCGTTATCTCTCAGCTGTATATATTTAACCGAGCTTAAAATATCGTTTTTTATTTCCTTCATACGGTCGAGATATGTTCTGACCGGAAATTCAGCGGGATCTTTTTTAAGCTCTATGGGAATTTTAATGAGTTTATATACTCCCTCTTCACCGGTGAAATTCGTTATCTCATAGGTTTTTCCGTATGTTCCGGTGCCGAGCGGTCTTGATATCTGCCATGTTCCGAAAACAGTTGTTGTCTGCACTTTTATCTTCCTTTCATTTTTCTTCTGTATAATTAAACGGAATTTTCTGTTATAATCTGCATATAATAATTATAGTATATCATAGTTACGCTTCAAATGCGAACAGTTTTTGAAATATTTTTTATATTCTTTGAAATAGTCGCTTACATATTGACTTAACGGCTGAAAAATATTAAAATAAAGACAGACAAACGAAAGGACGCTTTAAAATGCAAGAGGAAAATTACGATTTTGATATAATCACCGTCACGGACGATGACGGAGTTGAACATCAGTTTGAGGAAATAGACAGAATAGAAACCGACGACGGCAACAGATATGTTGCGATGCTGCCTATATTCGAGAGCGGTGAGGAGCTTCTTGAGGATGACGGAGAGGCCATTATTCTTAAGGTTCTTGAGGAAAACGGAGAGACCTATCTCGTTGAGATCGATGACGAAAAAGAATACAATGAAGTCAGAGATTTCTTTCAGGAAAGACTTGACGAGCTTTTTGAATATGACGAGTCCGAAGAGGAAGAATAATATCCGGAAATAAAAGTTAATAATTCCTGCCGTGTGCGACAGGCGCAGTTACTATAACCTAACACCATTTTAAAGGGAGAATAAGCTCAGTCGGCGGATTGCAGACCTCCCGGCTCACGCCGGACGAAGGGAGCGTGAACCCGAAGGCATTCACCCACCTGCTATTCAGCAGATTATAAACGCTGCGCCATCGGCCCGGCGGGAATTTTCGATTTCGGGCAGAATTGCCGGCCGCAAGCCCGCACATTTTCTTTTCAGATAAAAATAACGGATGACCGCAGATACGGTCATCCGTTATTTTTATTTTATTCCGAAAAGCCTTTTCCCGTTTTCGTTGGCTGCGTTTATAACGGTCTGCACGTCCGTTCCACGGACCTCGGCTATCTTTATCGCCGAATAGCTTATCATGGCCGAGTCGTTTCTCTTTCCTCTGAACGGAACGGGAGTCATATAGGGCGCATCGGTTTCAAGAAGAAGCCTGTCGATCGGAACATATCCGGCGACTTCAAGAGGCTTTCTTGCGTTTTTAAATGTCACCGCTCCGCCTAAGCCGATATACATTCCGAGAGAAATTATCTCTTTCGCCGTCTCAACGCTGCCCGAAAAGCAATGCAGAACGCCTTTAGGTCTGTATTTTCTCAAAAGCTCCATTGTGTCCTCATGGGCCTCTCTGTCGTGGACGATTATCGGAATATCAAGCTCTTTTGAAAGAATTATCTGCTTTTCAAAATATTCTTTTTGCAGCTCTCTCGGTGAAAAATCATAGTGATAATCAAGGCCTATCTCACCTATCGCGACTGCTTTTTCATATTTCAGCAGCTCTCTTACTTCGTCAAGATCGTGCTCGCCTGCGGCCTCGGCTTCATGTGGATGTATACCGACTGCGGCATATATAAAATCATATTTTTTGCAAAGCTCTATCGTGCTTTTATCCGACTTAAGATCGCAGCCGCAGTTTATAACGAGACTGACTCCCCTGCTTTTAAGCTTGGGCAGAAGAATGTCCCTGTCACCGTCGAAGCTTTCGTCGTCATAATGGGCGTGGGTGTCGAAGATATTTTCCATTATCTTATTTTTGCGCCGTTCGGCATTCCGTCAACGAAAACGACCTTGACCTCGTTTTCACCGCAGTCGCCCGCAAGTATCATTCCGCAGCTTTCAACACCGCAGAGCATTGCTGGCTTGAGGTTTGCGACAACGATCACCTTGCGTCCGATGAGATCCTCGGGCTTATACCACTGAGCTATTCCCGAAGCGACGGTCCTCGGCTGGCCTGAACCGTCGTCAAGCGTCAGCTTCAGAAGCTTCTTGGCTCTCTTGACAGGTACGCAGTCAACGACTTGCGCAACCCGAAGCTCCGTTTTTGAAAAGTCGTCTATGCCGATCTGAGCGACATTTTTAAGCTCGTTTTGTATCTTAGCCTTCGCCATCTCTTTCTCGACCTTTTCGTTGATCTCAGCTAACATTTTTTCCGAGTCAATGCGGCAGAATAACGGCTTTGCCTCGCCGACCTTGCCGCCGCACTTCAGCGCGCCGAAGCTTTCAAGGCTCTCATAGGATTTGATGTCCGTCCCGAGCTGGCCGAATATTGCTTCAGCAGTGTCCGGCAGGAACGGCGTCATAAGAACGGCAATAAATCTGATAGCTTCAAGAAGATTATAAAGAACAGTGCCGAGACGGTCATATTCCTCATTCTTCGCCAGAGCCCACGGCGTTGTTTCATCTATATATTTATTGCAGCGCTTAGCAAGGCTCATAACGCTCTCAACGGCGTCCGCAATATGATAGGTGTTGATGTTGTCGTCGACCTTTTTGACCGTGTCGAGCGCAAACTGCTTCAGCTCTTTGTCGGTTCCGGTTTCCTCACCCGGCTCTTTGATCTCACCGGCGAAATACTTGTTAGTCATCGCAACCGTCCTGTTGACAAGGTTGCCAAGGTTGTTAGCAAGGTCCGAATTGTACCTTTCAATTATAGTTTCATAGGAAATCGAGCCGTCGTTTGCGTGGGGCATTTCGGAAAGAAGATAGTATCTTGTGGCGTCAACGCCAAGAAGCGAAACAAGGTCGTCGGCGTAGATGACATTGCCCTTTGATTTGCTCATCTTATCGTTGCCGAAAAGAAGCCACGGATGACCGTAGACCTGCTTCGGAAGCTCCTCGCCGAGCGCCATCAGCATGATCGGCCAATAGATCGTGTGAAATCTGACTATGTCCTTGCCGATGATGTGAACATCTGCGGGCCAGTATTTCTTATAAAGCTCGCTTGAGCCGTCGGGATCATAGCCAAGGGCGGTGATATAGTTTGAAAGGGCGTCAATCCAGACATAGATAACATGCTTGGTGTCGAAAGTGACGGGAATTCCCCATTTGAACGACGATCTCGAAACGCAGAGATCCTGAAGTCCCGGCTTGATGAAATTGTTGAGCATCTCTTTCTTTCTGCTCTCGGGATATATGAAATTGTCGTTTTTCTCGATGTATTCCTCAAGCTGCTTCTGATATTTTGAAAGCCTGAGGAAATATGCCTCCTCCTTGGCTTTTTTGACTTCGCCGCCGCAGGTCGGGCATTTGCCGTCGACAAGCTGGGATTCCGTCCAGAACGACTCGCAGGGGGTGCAGTATAAGCCCTCGTATTCGCCCTTATAGATATCTCCCTGCTCATAGAGCTTGTTGAATATCTTCTGAACGGTTTTTTCGTGGTACTCGTCCGTCGTTCTGATAAATTTATCGTATGTCGTGTTCAGCAGATCACAGATTCCCTTGATCTCGCCGGACACCTTATCAACATATTCCTTGGGCGTTACGCCGGCCGCTCTTGCGTATTCCTCGATCTTCTGCCCGTGCTCATCGGTGCCGGTCAGGAAAAACACATCGTAGCCCTGAAGCCGCTTGTATCTTGCGATAGCGTCGGTCAGAACTATCTCATAGCTGTTGCCGATATGGGGCTTTCGCGAGGTGTAGGCGATGGCGGTAGTAATATAGAATTTGCCTTTATCCATTCGTATTCGTCCTTTCAAGTCAGTTTCTTTCATTAACTGAAACAGTATAACATAAACGGCGGAAAAATTAAAGTGTTAATTATACTTTTTTCAATATTTCGGCAATTTTATTCATGCGCCTGTTTTATTGAGCCGATTTGTGTGGTAAAATAATGCTTGACCGCCGAAGAAATTGCGGTCGGTTAACGAAATTATCCCGGAAGGTGCAAATATGATCGCAAACTATCACACTCACACAAAACGCTGCCACCACGCCAAGGGTGAGGACGAGCAATATGTAAGAGCGGCAATAAAAGCCGGGCTTGAAATCATCGGATTTTCAGATCACGGGCCCTGGCCATATGAAGATTTCGCTTCAACGATAAGAATGACCGTTGACGAAGCGCAGGACTATATTGACAGCGTCCGGAAGCTCAGAGAAAAATATAAAGACAAAATAGAAATCAGGCTCGGCTTTGAATGGGAATATTTCCCGCAGCACCTTGAATGGCTGAAAAAATTCAGCGAAGACAACAAGCTCGACTATATTATTCTCGGTCACCACTATGTTCCCTATGAGATAGGCGGAGAATACACCGGAAGAATACACACCCCGCAGGGGCTTGTGAGATACTGCGGCAACATGACTGACGCAATAAACAGCGGCGCTTTCACATATGTCGCCCACCCCGATCTGTTTATGAGGGAATATGAGGTCTTTGACGACACCGCAAGAGAAATCAGCGAAAAGATATGCGTTGCGGCTAAAGAAAAAGGTCTGCCTCTTGAATATAATGTTCTCGGACTGAGAAAAAGCGCTAAAGCCGGCAGGGAGCTTTATCCGCACAGCGAATTCTGGAAGATAGCTAAAAATGTCGGCAACAAGGTGATAATCGGAATTGACGCTCACAGCCCAAAGCATATCACTGACGCAAGGTTCATCAGGCAGGCGGAAACATATCTTGAAAAAAACGGATTTGAAATAATCGAGAAGCTTTAAGAAACAAAGAAAAGTCGAATTTTGGATTTTTAGGATTGAAAAAGGCAAAGCTATATGTTAGAATTGACGAGCTAAACTAAAATAAAGGTGAAAATATGGTGAAAACGGGATTTGACAACGAGAAATATCTGAAAATGCAGTCGGAAAAGATAAAGGAAAGGATAGCAAAATTCGGCGGAAAGCTCTATCTTGAGTTCGGCGGAAAGCTATTCGACGATCTTCACGCTTCAAGAGTTCTGCCGGGATTTGAGCCTGACAGCAAGCTGAGAATGTTGACTCAGCTCAAGGATCAGGCCGAGATAGTTTTCGCGATAAACGCCGGAGATATCGAAAAGAACAAGCTCAGAGGCGACCTTGGCATAACATATGACATGGATGTTCTGAGACTTATCGACATTTTCAGAGGCTACGGTTTTTTTGTCGGCTCGGTCGTTCTCACTCAGTTTGCAGGTCAGCCCTCGGCGGTGAATTTCATCAAAAAGCTTGAGTCAATGGGAATAAAGACATATAAGCATTACCGGATAGAGGGTTATCCGTCGAAGGTCTCCTACATAGTCAGCGACGAGGGCTTCGGCAAAAACGAATATGTTCAGACGAAACGCTCTCTCGTTGTTGTTACGGCGCCCGGCCCCGGCAGCGGAAAAATGGCCGTCTGCCTTTCTCAGCTTTATCATGAACACAAAAGAGGCGTCAGCGCCGGCTACGCGAAGTATGAAACATTTCCGATATGGAATTTGCCTCTCAATCACCCCGTCAATCTGGCTTATGAGGCGGCGACCGCCGACCTCAACGATATAAATATGATAGATCCATACCATTTTGAGGCGTACAGCGAGCAAACGGTAAATTACAACAGAGATGTTGAAATATTTCCCGTGCTCAAGGCAATTTTCACCCAGATACTCGGCGAATCGCCTTATAAATCGCCGACGGATATGGGAGTCAACATGGCAGGCTACTGCATAACGGACGATGAAAGCGTCAGAAAAGCGGCGAAAGCCGAAATCATCCGCAGATATTATGCAGCGCTTTGCAAAAAGCGCAAGGGCGCGGATAACGACGAAGAAATTTCCAAGATAGAAGTTCTGATGGAAAAAGCCGGAACCGATATAACCGACAGAGCCGTTGCGGTCGCGGCAAAAGAAAAAAGCGAGAGCTCAGACACAGTCGCCGCAGCCGTTGAGCTTGAGGACGGCAAAATAATCACGGGAAAAACCTCGGAGCATCTCAACTGCGCTTCGGCCGCAATACTCAACTCAATAAAAGCTCTCGGCTCGATACATGACGATATCATGCTGATTTCGCCCGTCATCATAGAGCCGATTCAAAAGCTCAAGACCGAGCTTCTCGGCCGGGAAAATCCGAGCCTCACCGTGACCGAAGTGCTTATGGCGCTTTCAATCTGCGCGGCGACAAACCCCATGGCGCAGCACGCTCTTCATCAGGTCGGAAAGCTGAGAGGATGCGAAATGCACTCAACGGCTATTCTCTCAAACGAGGATGAAAAAACGCTCAAAAAGCTCGGAATAAATCTGACGAGCGACGCCGAATATGAGAGCGCAAAGCTCTTTCATATATAAATAAATCAAAAAAGTCAGTTCGTGACCATCCTGACTTGTGTAACTGCAATAAGCGAGTTACCTAAATCAAAACTACGGAGGAATTAAAAATGAACAAGAAAAAAAGCACCTATTATCTGACAGTTGCGGCCGTCATTGCCGCTATGTACGCCGGACTCACCGTCGCGCAGAATCTGATCCTGCCGGGGAGCGCTTCCGCTTCCGTTCAGGTCAGACTTTCCGAGGCGCTGTGCGCATTATGCGTGATAACGCCCGCCGCTGTTCCCGGTGTGACGGTCGGCTGCGTCATAGCCAACCTCACCTCAGCCGGCACAATGCCTCTCGACATTGTTTTCGGCTCTGCGGCAACGCTGATTTCCGGAATACTTATGTATAAATTTCGAAATATCCGCGTTAAGTCGTTGCCGCTTTTGTCGCTTTTCATGCCGGTCGTTTTCAACGCCGTTATTGTCGGACTGGAGCTCACTTTCTTCATGCCGTCCGAAAGCGGCGTCACCTTCAAGGCTTTTCTTCTGCAGGCTCTTCTGATAGCCGCAGGCGAGCTGATTTCCGTATTCGCTTTGGGCATACCTCTTGAAAAAGCGGTCGAGAAGCACGGAATTATCAAGAGTCTTGACTGATTTTTAAAGTTTTAGTATTATAGATGCGGATTTTTTATTACTTTGTTAAAGGTGGTATTCTGATGAAAGAAAAACTTAAAGAATTAGGCTCAAGCATCTGGTACGGTCTCGGCGCCGTCGGACTCGACCTCAGCTACGGTATGTTTTACACCTGGCTTTCGATTTATCTGACCGATATTCTTCAGCTGAATATAGTCTTTCTTCTCGTTCTTGCGCCCCTGGCAAGAATCTGGGACGGTATAAACGACCCGATGATGGGCTCAATCGTCGATAACACCAAAACAAAATTCGGCAAATACCGCCCGTGGGTTATCATCGGCGCCGTTGCCAATGCAGTCGTTCTGTTCTTCCTGTTCACCGATCTCGGGATCAGAGGAATTCCGCTTTATATTCTCATTACAATACTCTATATAGGCTGGGGAATGACAAACACCATGGCCGATATCCCATATTGGTCAATGGTTCCCTCTTTCACGAGCGATCCCACCAAGCGAAGCATCATTTCGACTGTCGCCAGAGCGTTTTCAGGTCTCGGCCAGGGCATAATCCTTATCGGCGCCCCGATTCTTCTTCCGCTCCTGAGCAAGGAAAGCGACGGCAACAGCTATGACGCTCAGGGCTTCAGCCGTCTCGCTTTAATCTGCGGCTTGTGTCTGATTTTCTTCGCTGTTCTATCAATGACTCATGTCAAAGAAAACCATGTTATCAAGCCCGCCGAAAAGTTCACTTTCAAAAAGGTCTTCACAATAGCCAGAAACAATGACCAGCTTCTCGTGTTCATGCTCTTCGCCATGCTCTCAAACGCAGGCTATTACATGATATCGGGCGTTGCGGCTTATTATTTCAAATATGTTGTTGAGGACACGACCAAGCAGTCGCTTTTCAGCGCTATGGGCTCGGTCGGTGCGATTCTCGGTTTGCTGTTCCTGCCTATTATGATGAAATACACTTCGAGAAGAAGAACTTATCAGGCGTCGCTGATAATCACCATTGTCAGCTATATCGGAATGTTCTTCAGCGGAATGGTACTTCATAATGTCATCGTTCTCGACATATTCTATCTCATAAGCTCGATAGGAACAGGCTCAATGTTTGTTTCTCAGACCGTTTTCCTGGCCGATATCGTTGACTACGGCGAGGTAAAGCTCGGTTACAGAGCAGAGTCAATCACATTCTCAATGAAGGGCTTTCTCCAGAAAATGGCCTACACAATCCAGGTCATCATTCTCTTTGCCGGTCTCGGCAGCAATTACTCAAAGGTCGTCTCCGGTGAGGTCGACGCTTCGAGCGTTAAGGGAACAATAAATATCATGATGCTCGTTCTTCCCGCGCTGTTCTTCATTGCGTCGCTCATAATCTTTTCAACGAAATTCAAGCTTCACGGTGAATTTATGCAGTCAATAACCGATCAGGTAACCAAAAACAGAGAGGAAGATTAACCGACAGGCTAAGCTTTGTTCCGGTATTAAAGCCAGACACCAAGAAGTATAGAAGCTATTCGGAATTTGATATTCTCAGCGCCGCAGGCCGATGTGACCTGCGGCGCTCTTCGCTGCTCACGGCGGATTTCATGCTGCGCCGTGTCTGACGATGAATAAATATCGTATCTATGATATCAGATATAAAAAGCAGCCTGCCGATATTCCGACAAGCTGCTTTTGAGTTTTATTGATTGCTCGCTTTCACATTGAACTGAGCCTTTTCTTTCAGCTGCTTTTTGACCGAATGTTCGATTATCGGCTCCCCGACTCCGTTCACTGCGTCTTCGGTCACCGTGAGCCTGCTTATTGTCATGTCTGACGGAACATCATACATATATTTCAGCAAAAGTCCCTCCATGACCGATCTGAGGCCTCTCGCTCCGGTGTTGTTTTCAAGCGTCTTCTTGGCTATCGCCCTGAGAGCGCCGTCATCAAAATCAAGCTCCACGCCGTCAAGCGAGAAAAGATATTTATATTGCTTGACAAGAGCGTTTTTCGGCTTAGTCATTATGCTGACAAGAGCGTCTTCATCAAGCGGCTTGAGCGTTGCAATTATCGGCAAACGGCCGGCAAGCTCGGGAATAATACCGTATTTCACAAGATCGTGATGCACTGTCTGCTGAAGAAGTGCGCTCGCTTCAAGCTCTTTTTTGCTTTTGATCTCGGCGCCGAAGCCAAGACCTGATTTGCCCTGTCTCTTTTCGATTATCTTTTCGATTCCGTCAAATGCGCCGGCGCAGATGAAAAGGATATTCGTTGTGTCTATCTGTATAAATTCCTGCTGCGGGTGTTTTCTTCCGCCTGTCGGAGGTACATTGGACACTGTTCCTTCAAGAATTTTCAAAAGAGCCTGCTGAACGCCTTCACCGCTGACATCTCTTGTGATGGAAGCGTTTTCGCTCTTTCTTGCTATCTTGTCGATCTCATCGACATAGATTATGCCCTTTTCGGCTTTTTCGACATCATAATCCGCCGCCTGAATGAGTCTGAGAAGTATATTCTCAACATCCTCGCCGACATATCCGGCCTCTGTGAGAGTCGTTGCGTCGGCAATGGCGAACGGAACATCCAATATCCGGGCGAGCGTCTGGGCGAGAAGAGTCTTTCCGACGCCGGTCGGGCCGAGCATGAGAATATTGCTTTTTGATATTTCGACTCCGTCGGCTGACGAAGTGAATATTCTCTTATAGTGATTGTATACCGCCACGCTCAGCACTTTTTTGGCTTCATCCTGACCGATGACATATTCGTCAAGCTTCGCCTTTATCTCGTTCGGCTTGGGGAGGGTGCTGAGATCGCGCTCTCCCTTTTTTCTGCCTGAGTTTTTTTCCGGCGAATCGAGCATTATTGAGCGGCAAAGCTCTATGCACTCGTCGCAGATATAAACGCCGGGGCCTGCGATCAGCGTGTTGACCTGGTCCTGCGTTTTATTGCAAAAAGAGCAGCGAACCGGCTTATCTCTGTTATCTGCCATGATCTATCCTCTTATATTATCTCTTATAAAGTATTTTGTCTACCAAGCCGTAATCAAGCGCTTCTTCGGCCGACATGAAATTATCTCTCTCGGTGTCCTCAGCTATAACTTCAATGGGCTTGCCCGTGTTTTCAGCGAGTATTTTGTTCAGCTTTTCCTTGGTTCTGAGAATGTGATCGGCAACTATCTTGATATCTGTCGCCTGACCTTGCGCTCCGCCTGACGGCTGATGGATCATTATTTCGCTGTTCGGCAGAGCAAATCTCTTGCCCTTTGCGCCTGATGAGAGCAGAAATGCGCCCATGCTTGCGGCAAGTCCCATGCAAATTGTTGAAACATCGCACTTGATATACTGCATCGTGTCATAGATAGCAAGGCCGGAAGTCACTGATCCGCCCGGGCTGTTGATATAAAAGCTGATATCCTTTTCGGAATCCTGACTTTCAAGGTAAAGAAGCTGAGCGACAACAAGAGAAGCTGTCGCGTCGTTGACCTCGTCTGAGAGGACCACTATTCTGTCGTTAAGTAAGCGGGAGAAAATATCATATTGTCTCTCTCCCCTGTTTGTCTGTTCAACTACATAAGGTACTAAACTCATAATTTTTCTGCCTTTCCGCCCGCAATGTTTTTGGTATGCGCCGGCGGGCTGCGAGCGCACACATTCTTCTCTATTTTTTAGTTTTGCTTCCCGCCCCGGGCAACTGCCCTGTGAGCGCAGACAGCTTAATGCGTACCGCAAAAATGCGGAAATTGCCGATAAAATCATAATTTTGATAGCGCAGGACGCCGAAGCGTACCACGCTATCAAATTATTGTCATTCTTTCTGAAAGCTAATCAATTATTCGGCTGCCTTCTCTTCCTCGGAGCTCTCTGTCTTGGCGTCTGCCTTCTCTTCCTCTGAACTTTCGGTCTTGGCGACTGCTTTCTTCTTTCTCGCCGTTGTCACCTTTGCGTTCTCACGGACGAACTTGACCGCCTTGTCAACTGCGATATCCTTCTTGATCGTATCCTCGGGAATAGCGGCCTTGACTGCGTCAAGCTCCATTCCGTATTGCTTTGCGTATTTCTCATAAAGCTCGTTGAGGTCGTCTTCCGTCGCCTCAAGGCTCTCAAGCTGAGCGATCTTTTCAAGCGCAAGGCGGATCTTGACCGACTTCTCGGCGTTGCCTCTTGCCTGCTCGCGGTAATTTTCAAGCGTCATGCCCGTGTATTTGAGATAAGTCTCAAAATTCAGTCCCTGCATCGAGAGCCTGTAATCAATATCTCTGATCTCGCTGTCAAGCTCCTGGTCAACCATGACTGCGGGGATCTCGCCCTTTAAATTCTCAGCAAGCTTGTCGAAAAGCTGATTCTGGATCTCGGTCTCGTTCTCCTTGGTCTTCTCCTCTTTGATCTGCTTTGCGATATCTTTTCTGAGAAGCTCGACCGTGTCAAACTCAGATACCTCCTGAGCGAAATCGTCGTCAACCTCGGGGAGCTGCTTAACCTTGATCTCATGAACCTTGATCTTGAAAACAGCGTCCTTTCCGGCAAGCTCGGGTGTGTATTCCTCGGGAAACTTGACATTGATATCAAACTCCTCGTTCATCTCGTGACCGATAAGCTGATCCTCAAAGCCGGGAATAAACTGACCGGCGCCGATCGTGAGATCGTATTCTTCAGCCTTGCCGCCGGGGAAAGCCTCGCCGTCAACAAAGCCCTCGAAATCAATCGTGACAATATCGCCGTTTTCAATCTTTCTGTCGGTAACGGCTTCTATTCTTGCGTTTCTTTCGCGAAGCTCGTCGATCTTTGCGTCTATCTCCTCGTCAGTGGCCTCGACCTTTTTCTGAGTCGCCTTGAGAAGTTTATATTCCTCTATCTCGACCTGCGGCTTAACGGTGATAGTGAGAACAAGCTCAACACCGTCCTCGACGCTCATCTTCTTGACATCGACATTGTTCGTTGCGATAAATTCAAGGCCGGATTCCTTGATCGCTTCTTCAGCAGCATCGGGATAGCATATCTCAAGCGCGTCCTCATAGAAAAAGCTCTCGCCATACATCTTTTCGATTATGCTCTGGGGAACCTTGCCCTTGCGGAAGCCGGGAACAGCAATCTTCTTTTTCGCCTTTGCGTAAGCTTTTTTGATCGCTGCGGCAAAGGTTTCGCTGTCGATAGCTATTTCAAGCTCATAAACATTTGTTTCTTTCTGGTTTGTTGATTTTAAACTCATTTCTTTAAAACTCCTTGATCCCATTTTTATCCGATATATTATATCAGCATAAATACAAAAAATCTATACTTTTTTAAAAAATTCACTCTAATTCAATAAGTTTAGGACAAAATTTCAGAAAATCAGCCGATATAAGGTCAAATTTCACTCCGTATCGCTCACCGATAAAGGCATTTTTTGTTGAAGCGCCGTGCAGATGCCCGTAATAGCAGCGTTTTATTTTCTCATCGCGCAAGACATTGAGTATCTCCATGCAGTCCATTCCCGTTGTCAGCGGCGGATAATGCAAAAACACTATCGGCTCCTTTCCGAGGCTTCTGGCCGCCTCGATCGAGCGCCTGAGCCTCCCCGCCTCGCGCAGAAGCACCTTGTTATCGGGATCGTTTTCAGCGTCGAAAAACCACCCTCTGCTGCCGCAGACGGCAAATGAACCGGCCTGAAAAGCGTTATTGTGAATTATTCTGATGCTTGTCATTCCGTTTTCGCTCAGCCAGTTCTCCATCTTTCTCATCGTCGTCCACCAGAAGTCGTGGTTTCCCTTGATAATGAGCTTTTGGCCCGGCAGCGAGTCAAGAAATCTGAAATCGTCAAGGGCGGTTTCAAGAGTCATCGCCCACGACACATCTCCAGATATAACAACGGTGTCTTTTTCGCAGACGAGCTTTCGCCAGTTGCTTTCAAGCCTTGTGACATAGTCCTGCCAGCCGTTGAAAATATCCATAGGCTTATCTGTTCCGAGCGAAAGGTGAGTGTCGGCTATTGCAAAAATTGACAAACGATCACCTCATATACCTAACATTTCATAAACGGCGTCGGCCATATCCCGCTTATCGCAGCATTTTTCAAATCTTTTCTTTTTTGACTTGAGATCCGCAAGCTGCGGCGGACACGGCACTTTTGTCAGCTCAATGAGCCGGCTGACCTGTTCAAACTCATCAAGTCCCTCGGCGGCCTTGTCGCCCGCAACAGCTTTGAGGACTGCGGCTGAAAATTTATACGGGTTAGCTGTTGAAGCTATGACCGTCGGGGTGCGGTCGCCCGTTCGCTGAACATATGCGTCATAAACATTGACCGCAACGGCGGTATGAGTGTCGAGAAGATAGCCGTTTTTGAAAGTCTTGTTTATCGTGTCGGCGGCGGCTTTATCGTCGCAGAAGCCGGCGTCAAATATTTCGCTGAGCTGACTCAGCACGCTTTCATCAACGGTGTATTTCCCATCCTCTGACAAAGCCGACATAAGTCTCCGGACAGTCTCGTCGTCTTCGCCGGTCAGATGGAACAGAAGCCTTTCGAGGTTGCTGGAAATGAGAATATCCATCGACGGAGAGGTCGTCAGATAGAAACGGCGGTTCTTGTCGTAGGTTCCGGTCTTTATGAAATCTGTCAGAACATTGTTTGAATTTGACGCGCAGACGAGCTTTCTGACGGGAAGTCCCATTCTCTTTGCGTAATAAGCGGCGAGGATATTCCCGAAGTTGCCGGTCGGGACAACAATATTGATCTCATCAGAATTTTTGATCCTGCCCTTTGCGACAAGATCGCAGTAGGCCGAAATATAATAGACGATCTGAGGGACAAGTCTGCCCCAGTTTATTGAGTTGGCCGAGGAGAACATCATGTTGTTTTTATCGAGCCTTTCAGCAACGGCTTTATCCGTGAAGATAGCCTTAACTCCGTTCTGAGCGTCGTCAAAATTGCCGTTTATAGCGCAAACGCAGACATTGTCGCCCTCCTGAGTGGCCATCTGAAGCTTCTGCATCGGGCTGACTCCGTCGTTCGGATAGAACACCATTATTTTCGTTCCGGGGACATTCTTGAAGCCCTCAAGAGCCGCCTTTCCGGTGTCGCCGGAGGTCGCAACGAGAATGACAATAGTTTTTCCGTCAACCGTCTTTTTGACGGAAACCGTGAGAAGATAGGGAAGAAGCTGAAGAGCAACATCCTTAAAGGCGCAGGTCGGTCCTCGCCACAGCTCGAGAATATCCGCATTCTCGTTATATCTGACAAGAGGTACGACCGACTTGCTGCTGAACTTTCCGTCTTTATATGCTCCGTTAACGCACATCTCGATTTCTTCTTCGGTGAAGTCGGTCAGATAAAGAGACAGCACCTTCTTTGCCCTTGAAATATAATCGAGAGGCACAAGAGCTTCGATGAAGCCGGCGTCAATTTTCGGGATCTCGGTTGGCACGAACAGACCGCCGTCCTTTGAAATTCCCTGAACGATAGCCTGAGCCGACGGGACTCTGACGCTCTTGTCCCTTGTGCTTGTATAAAGCATAAAACATTCCTCCGTTTTAATAAAATCAAAGATATATTAGCATAAATTAAGCCCGTTGCAAATACTTATCGGCAAAATTTTGAGCGTTATCATAGAAAATTTTGTCCAGAAGTCCGTTTTTCAAGCCTCTGTGTCTCAGATAAGCGAACAGCTCGGGCACTTTTTCTATTCCGTCAAGACACGGTGGTATAAAGCAGCCGTCAAAATCGCCGCCGAAGCAGATATTGTTTTCGCCGCCCATTGAAACGATGTGTTTCACATTTTCATATATTCCCTCAAAAAGAGGTCTGTCCAGCGGCAGAAAATTTCTTGAAAAATTCAAGCCTATCAGTCCGCCGTTTTCTATTATATATTTTATCTGGTCGTCCTTCAGATTTCGCTTTGACCGCCTTATCTCGTCCGAATTTGAATGTGAGGCGATTATCGGTCTTTCGGCAAGCTTTGCAATATCCCGGAATGTCTTCCGGCTTGCGTGAGAAACATCTATCAGTATGTTTTCCTTTTCAAGGCGCCTGACGGTTTCCGCTCCGAGTGCCGTCAGTCCCGTATCGTTTTCCGTTCCGCTTCCGCAGGCAAGCTTGTTGTCGCCGTTCCATGTGAGAGACGCGGCAACCGTATTTTTGCTTTTCAGAAGCATTATATCGTCGGGATTTTCGATAAATCCGCAGTTTTCAACCGTCAGGTATGCGTCGACTTTTTCGTCGGCCGTCTGTTCTTCAAAGAACACGGCGCATTTTTTGAAGTAAGTCCTGGCGTACCCGTCGGAAAAACCGTCGGGAATAAAAACAGCGAAAAACTGCGACCACTTTTCGAAGCACTCCGCCTTTTTGGCAGAAACATGATTGGCGTTTGAATGCAGCTCGTCTCCGGAGTTGAAGCACTTCGTCAGGCTGTCGCAGTGAAGATCAAAATATTTCATGGCGCACCTCCGTTTTGCGTTTGGGCATAAACTGCCCGATATTAGAGTCTATGCGCAGTGCGGCGCCGTTTTTCCGGTATTCAGAACATTTCCTGAGCGTCGAACGCCGATATATAGTGCTTTGCGCCGCAGACTCTGTTTCCCGCAAGCTCAACGGCTATAACATCATATCTCGGCTGAAGTCCGCAGGCGGAGCTTTGAAGATACATAAGCGACGTTTTAACGATCTTTTTTTGCTTTTCGGGCGTCACGGCCTCCGTGGGGCTGACAACAAACCTGGTTTTTCTCGCCTTGACCTCAACAAAAACTATGTAGCCGTCCTTCTCGGCGATAATGTCTATTTCGCCGTATCGGCTTGTGTAATTCCGGCAAACTATATTGTAGCCCTTGCTTTTCAGAAGTTCGCAGGCAAAGGCTTCGCCCATATTCCCCTTTTCGTTCCCGATCATATTATCACTGCTTTTCAAGAAATTTCTTTAAAAACGAAAGTCTGTGTACCGGTGAAATACCGTATTTTTCAAGGCACTCATAATGAAGCCGGGTTCCGTAGCCCTTATGCTTTTTGAATTGATATTCGGGATATTTTTTGTCAAGCTCCAGCATGTATCTGTCCCTCGTTACCTTCGCAAGAACAGAGGCGGCGGCTATGGACATTGACTGACCGTCACCTTTGACTATCGTTATCTCCTCAACGCCGGAGCCCGGCTTTCCGTTGCCGTCGATAAGAGCGGCGTCGGGCCTGACCGAAAGAGAGCCGATTGCCTGACGCATGGCCTGAAAGGTAGCCTGAAGAATATTTATCTCATCTATTGTTTTTTCGTCGACCATGGCTATCGAATAGGCAACAGCCTTTTCTCTTATGACATCGAAAAGCGCCTCCCTCTTTTTTTCGGTCAGCTTTTTTGAGTCGTTCAGTCCTTCTATATCGCAATCAAGCGGCAATATGACCGCCGCCGCGCAAACCGGCCCCGCAAGCGGTCCTCTGCCCGCTTCGTCAACTCCGCAGACCGTTCCGAAGCCCCGCGCCATCGCCTGTTTTTCAAAATTATAATCCATGATATCACTCTTTCCGTTTTTTTCCGTGATTAAAGCCGATTTTTGCGTCCATAATATTACCGGCAGTCAAAGGTCGATAAATAAAAGCGTTTGCCGAGCTTTTTCTGCAAGTGTTTATGCGGAAAAGCTCCGGATAAATGCGACAGACGGGCGTTCACATCGGTCCGTCATGACAAAGCAGGGAGCGGACGACAAACTCTCTGCGCCACAAGTAATCATAGCCCAATCCGAAAAATAAAGCAATAGCTGAATCGCAAAAGCATATTTTTCAAAACGGCTGATTACTGTTCTGCGGCACGCAATTTATGCGCGCCGCTTTTTTGTTATCGGCAGCAACGCTTCGAAAAAATCAGGTCCATATCCCCGTTTTTCTAAAATATAAGGTCGGAAAGCTTTGGATTTTTTTGCATTAGATTGCCGCTTTTGTAAAATCATTGTGAAAACTCTTGTCTATATTTTTTATATATGTTAATATTTTATCGGGTGGTGATCTATATGAAAAAAATTATAGTTGCCGACGATGAAATGCGTATCAGAAAGCTCGTTGGCGATTTTCTTAAAAAGGAGGGCTATGAGCCCATTGAGGCCGAGGACGGTCAGCAGGCTCTTGATCTTTTTGATAAGTATCAGGACAGCGTATCTCTTCTGATTCTTGACATAATGATGCCCGAATACAACGGCTGGGAGGTCTGCCGCAAGATCCGCGAGACTTCGGATGTGCCCATCATTCTCCTGACGGCGAGAAGCGAGGAATTCGATGAGCTGACAGGCTATGAGGCGGGCGCGGACGATTATGTCACAAAGCCGTTCAGTCCGTCTGTTCTCATGAAAAGAGTCGAGGCCCTTCTGAGAAGAACAGAGGGCAAAATGAAACCGAAAAACGGAAAATCCATTTGTAATCTCGTTATAAACGAAGAAGCCCACGAAGTGCATCTCAACGGCGTTGAGCTTGAGCTGACGCTCAAAGAATATAACATATTGCAGAAGCTGATGGAAAATCCCGGCCGTGTTTACAGCAGAGAACAGCTTCTCGACAGCATCTGGGGCTACGACTATGTCGGCGATGTCAGAACAGTCGACTCACATGTTGCTCGGCTTCGCACAAAGCTCGGCGCATGGGGAAACGAGCACCTCAAGACTGTATACGGTATAGGATACAAAATAGAGGATTCAACCAATGAGTAAATTTAAAAAGTTCGCCGGAAACTCAACCGGAATACGCAATCGTCTTTTCACAGAGACGATTGCTATTACATTAATCTTCACACTGCTCGTATTATGTTTCAACAGTTCGTTCACCGAAAAGATATTTATAAACCGGACGAAAAAAGAAATGTGCTCAATAGCGGAAAAGATTAAGACCTATGATCTTCTCAGCACGAGTTATTATAAGGACATATCGGAGCTTGAATCGCTCACAAACGCTTATATTGAGATATACTCTCTCGTGACGGAGACCATAATCTACGCGACGAAAAACAACGACTATCTTTACGGCGGTCAGCTCAACACGAGCGACACAAAGGAAAAGCTGCTCAGAACAATAAAAATGCCGGAGCTTAATTCCGACGGTTCTTTTTTCGACACAAAACAGGAAATCAAGGGCACAGCAAAATATATAGTCTATAATTCGGTTATAGGGGATTTTTTCGCCGTGCGGATATATGAATCGCTTGATGTCGTTGAAAGCACCTCAAAACTGGCCAGAGACTTTATCAATATATTCTGCGCGGCTCTTTTCATAGTCATAACATCGCTGCTTATAGTCTATGAAAATCTATACACAAAGCCAATTCTGACCGTCAACAATGTTGCCAAAAAGATGGCTCAGCTTGATTTCACACAGCGATGTCCCAAGTCGAAGATCAGAGAGATAAACGAGCTTGGAAAAAGCCTGAATCAACTTTCTTCGGCTCTTGATATGTCGCTCGTGGATCTTCGCGAAAAGAATAAGCAGCTCGAAATGGATATATATAAAGAGCAGCAGATCGACAAGGCCAAAAACGAATTCATATCCAACGCCTCTCACGAGCTTAAAACTCCGATTTCAATCATTCAGGGGTACGCCGAAGGTCTCAAGATAGGAATAACCGACGGCGAAGACGCCGAAGAATACTGCGACATCATCATGGAAGAAGCGCAGAAGATGAATGCTCTCGTTATCAATCTGCTTGAGATATGCCAATACGAAAGCGGCGTTCACAAGTTCAAAAAGGAAAATTTCAATATTCTTTATGTCACCGAAAGTCTGTTAAGACCGAGAATAAAGCTTCTCAAGGATGACGGCATCACTCTTTGCATAAATATAAACGCCGGCTATGAGGGCTGCGCCGATGTTTCGAGCATTGACACAATAATTAACAACTATGTTTCAAACGCGGTCAGCCACGCGAGCGGAAAGAAACTGATTCTGATCTGCTGCAAGGATATAGGCGACAAATTCAGATTCAGCGTTTATAACAGCGGTCAGAACATATCAGACGAGGATATCGACCGCATCTGGGATAGCTTCTACCGCGCAGACAAGGCTCACAGCAGAGCGGAAGGGCGCTTCGGTCTCGGCCTTTCCTTTGTCAAATCCATTCAGGAGCTTCACAAAAACGGCTACGGCGTTATCAACCGCCCGGACGGTGTTGAGTTCTGGATAGATATAGACAAAGCGAAGCCCGAAGACGAGGACGAAGATTAAATACAATATAAGGTCAAAACTTGACTTATATTATGCGATAAAAACACGACCGCTGTTAAAACCGGCGGCCGTGTTCTTTTTCGTTTTCAAGCCGCTCCGGCCGTGAGGCTGGGGCAGCTGTCATATGTTAGATAAAATGCTGATTTTTATTTCTGTCACATAAGATTTATCATCATCTGAGAAAATTCGTTAAATTCATCATAAAGCTCGCTTCCGAATGGGAACATAAACTCATCGAACAATCCGAGTCCCATGCCGAGGAACGACAGAACGATTACCGCTATCGAAAACGCTATTGACAGACCGTTGAGCACCCATGCCCATATGCGAAGCGTGCGGGCGCTGCTTCTCTTCTGATCCGCAAGCGGATAATTCCCTGTTCTGACCGCCGTTTCAAATTCGTTGCATTGGACTATTGCAATAACAGAAAGGATTATCGCAATAATATTTCTCGTTAAAACCGCAACTATCAAGGCGGCAATAGTGCTGCCCTTTTTAACAAATTTCGGCTGAACGGGCTCATAGTTATAGTTCTGATTGTAGTTATAGGTGTAGCTTCCGCCGGCGCTCTGATTAAAGCCTTGACCGTTATAGCCCGGATCGTATCCGTTCTGACCGTAGTTATAATAATTTCCGCCGGGCTGACCGTAGTTATAGTTATGATTTTCGCCATTCTGACCGTAGTTATAGCTATGATTTTCGCCGCCGCTTTGGTTCAGACTCGCTCCGCAGTGTACGCAGACAAATGCGCGGTCGTCGTTTTCAGCGCCGCAGTTTTTGCATATCATATATTTCACTCCTTGTATTTTATTAAGTTATTTTATCACATTTTTTTGAAATGTACATTGAAAAAAAGTAAAAAATATTGTATAATTTTTCCGCTGCGCAGCGGCCTGCGCTCAGAAAAAAGCAATAATTATCCGAAAGGAAACCAAGATATGAAAGACACCTATGAAACCCCGCTTAATTCAAGATACGCCAGCAAGGAAATGCAATATATCTTTTCGCCCGATTTCAAATTCAGAACATGGCGCAAGCTCTGGATAGCTCTCGCCGAAAGCGAAAAGGAGCTGGGGCTCAATATCACCGACGAGCAGATCACGGAAATGAAAAGCCATCAAGACGATATAAATTACGATGTCGCCGAAAAGAGAGAGCGTGAATGCCGCCACGATGTCATGAGCCATGTCTACGCTTACGGTGTTCAGTGCCCGACCGCAAAGCCGATAATCCACCTCGGCGCAACAAGCTGCTATGTCGGCGACAACACCGATATTATAACTATGACGGAGGGTCTGAAGCTTATCAGAAAAAAGCTCGTTAATCTTTTGAAGATTCTTTCGGATTTTGCGATGAAATATAAAGATATACCGTGTCTCGGCTTCACTCATTTTCAGGCGGCTCAGCCGACCACCGTCGGCAAGAGAGCTTCACTCTGGCTTCAGGATCTCGTTATGGACTTTGAGCAGCTCGAATTTCAGCTTTCACAGATGAAGCTGTTAGGCTCCAAGGGAACGACCGGAACACAGGCAAGCTTTATGGATCTTTTTGAGGGAGACAGCGAAAAATGCAAACAGCTCGATCGGAAGATAGCCGAAAAGATGGGGTTCGGCTCCTGCTTCGCTGTGTCGGGCCAGACCTATTCGAGAAAGCTCGATTCCCAGGTGCTGTCAGTGCTCAGCGGCATTGCGCAGTCGGCGACCAAGTTTTCTAACGATCTCAGGCTTTTGCAGCACCTCAAGGAGATCGAGGAGCCTTTCGGCAAAAGTCAGATAGGCTCCTCGGCAATGGCTTATAAGCGCAATCCGATGCGCTGCGAAAGAATTGCGGCGCTCTCCCGCTATATCATGACAGACAGCCTGAATCCGCAGATAACAGCGGCCACGCAATGGCTTGAACGCACGCTCGACGATTCGGCTAATAAGAGGATAGCAGTATCGGAAGCGTTCCTTGCGACGGACGCAGTCTTAGAGATATATATGAATGTGGCGGAAGGCCTTGTAGTCTATCCGAAAATGATCGAGAAACATCTGAATTCTGAGCTTCCGTTCATGGCGACTGAGAACATTCTCATGGAGGCCGTCAAAAAAGGCGGAGACAGGCAGGATCTTCACGAAAAAATCAGAGTTCACTCCATGGACGCCGGAACACAGGTCAAAGTCTATGGCAAAGAGAATGATCTGGTTGACAGAATAGCCGCAGACGAAGCCTTCTGTCTGACTAAAGAAGAAATACTTTCGGCAATGAAAGCTGAAAACTTTATCGGCAGAGCGCCGCAGCAGACAGAAGAATTCATAAATGAATTTGTGAAGCCGATAACAGAAAAATATCGGGACGAGCTTGGAGTAAAAGCTCAGGTCAATGTTTAAAAATAAAAGCGGCAGCGGGCCAGAAAGCGTCCGCAGCCGCTTTTATTTGTTGCGTTTATATTATCCGTCTTTCAGTTTGAAGTGACCATATAGGGACTGAGTGAGCCGGCAACAGAGCTTATGGGCATGGTCTGGAGAATAACCCTGCCGGGGCCGGTGATCACGGTATTGAACAGACCTTCTCCGCCCAGGATCATATTTTTGACTCCCGGAACAGACACAACATCAATGCGGCAGGTCGTGTCCATTGCGGCGAGATAGCCGGTGTCAACAACGAGCTGCTGCCCTGCTGCAAGCTCATATTCGACCGCATTGCCGTCGATCTCAACGAAAACCGTCCCGTTACCCGAAAGCTTCTGCATGATAAAGCCCTCTCCGCCGAAGATACCGGTTTTCAGGCGCTTCTGGAAGAACACGGACAGCTCAACTCCGGTTTCACTGGCGAGAAACGCTCTTTTCTGAACTATCAGCGGTCTGTCCGGAGTGATATTGAACGCGCGGATAGATCCCGGAAAGCTTGAAGCGAAAGCGATCAGGCCCGGTCCGCCCTCAGATGTATATATATTCTGGAAAATAGCTTCGCCGGCAAACATTCTGCCCAAAGCCTTTCTGACGCCGCCGTTGCTCGATGTATCCATTTTCATATTCGGACTCATCCAGCTCATGCTGCCTCTTTCGGTTATCATTCTTTCGCCGTTTTCAAGCTCACAGATAACGACCGGAAGCGGAGTTCCTTCAATTTTATACTGCATAATATCTCTCCTTTGCGTTATTGGCTGATAAGCCGTTTATATTTTACTACATAACGGATTTTATGTCAATAAAATTATAATGATGACCGCAAAGCCGCCGCTTTCCGGAAGCCTGATTTGTACCGGATAAAAAAATCTCAAATAAAGCAGTCAGCTTTCCGCCTGACGAGGAAAATTTATATAATATCTGTTTTTATCTTGACAACCGGCGATAAATATGATAATCTATCTTAGCTTTGAGGGGGTAGATAGCTTGTTCATCAAGTGACAAGTCAACAAACTGATGATATTTCATCTGGCTTGTCTTAAATAACGAGACTCAAGTATAGCTTAGCTGTGCTTGGTCTTTTTTTGTCAGGTACGGCGTGTACCTGATATTTTTTTAGGAGGAAGTTTAAAATGGGATTTTTTGAATTATTGCTGTTGGCAGTCGGCCTTTCTATGGACGCCTTCGCCGTTTCGGTCTGCAAGGGACTTTCCACGCAAAAGCTGCAGCTCAGGCATTATATCATAACGGGCGCCTGGTTCGGCGGATTTCAGGCTCTCATGCCTTTGATAGGCTATTTTCTCGGCTCAGCGTTTGAAAAATATATAACTGCGGTAGATCACTGGATAGCGTTTATCCTTCTGGCGCTTATCGGCGCAAATATGATTCGGGAGGCTTTCTCAAAAGAGGAAAACAAATACAATTCTTCGTTCTCTTTTAAAACAATGTTTGTTATGGCGGTCGCAACGAGTATCGACGCCCTCGCAGTCGGGATAACTTTCGCTCTTCTGCCTGATGTCAGCATTGCGGCGGCGGTCAGTCTCATAGGCGCTGTCACATTCATTCTTTCGGCTGTCGGCCTTAAAGTCGGAAATGTTTTCGGCCTTAAATATAAAAGTAAAGCGGAAATTGCCGGAGGAGCAATACTTATACTGATAGGATTGAAAATTCTGCTCAACCATCTGGGCGTTATAAACTTCTGAAATCTCTCTGAATATAAAACATAAATTTCGGAGAACTGTTTCAAAAATTTTTGAAAAATCGGTTGACAAATCGAAAATATTGAGTATAATGCTCAACATAAAGGCAAAGGCGTCTTTGAGTTTGCACTCTTTGACGCTTTTTTATCTTTATAACGCAATTATCGAGGCAATGGGGTCTTGGGCGATTCAGCGACCCCACCGCCTCTTTTTTTATTTCAGAAAAGGAGTGTATTTTATGAACACAGTATCGGATTATTTCGGCAGTCTTGTTTTTGACGACAGAGTCATGAAAGCGACTCTTTCCGCCGAAGTCTATTCATCTCTCAAAAAGACGATCGACGAGGGAGCCAGCCTCAATACAGATGTTGCCAATGCGGTTGCCGACGCAATGAAAGACTGGGCGGTCGAGCATGGCGCAACTCATTTCACTCACTGGTTCCAGCCCCTCACCGGTATCACGGCGGAAAAGCACGACAGCTTCATTTCCCCCGCTCCGGACGGCCGCGTTATCATGGAATTTTCCGGTAAAGAGCTCATAAAAGGCGAGCCGGACGCTTCTTCGTTCCCGTCGGGCGGACTCAGAGCAACATTTGAAGCCAGAGGCTACACAGCATGGGATCCGACTTCCTACGCTTTTATAAAAGATAAAACTCTTTGTATTCCCACAGCATTCTGTTCCTACGGCGGCGAGGCTCTCGATAAGAAAACTCCCCTGCTTCGCTCAATGGAGGCTCTCAACAAACAGGCGCTTCGTATTCTCCGTCTGTTCGGCAACAAAGATGTTAAGTGCGTGCGCACCTCCGTCGGTCCCGAACAGGAATACTTCCTTGTTGATAAGGATATGTACGAAAAGCGCAAGGATCTTATGTTCACAGGACGCACTCTTTTCGGAGCGAAGCCTCCCAAAGGTCAGGAGCTTGACGACCACTATTTCGGCGTTATAAAGCCGAGAGTTGCGGCATATATGGCCGACCTGAACGAGGAGCTCTGGAAGCTCGGAATCCTGGCAAAAACCGAGCACAACGAGGTCGCTCCCGCTCAGCACGAGCTGGCTCCGATATACACGACAACGAATATCGCGACCGATCACAACCAGCTGACTATGGAGATAATGCAAAAGGTCGCTTCCCGTCACAATCTCGTCTGCCTGCTTCATGAGAAGCCTTTCGCCGGAGTCAACGGCTCGGGCAAGCACAACAACTGGTCTATGACGACCGACACAGGCGTGAACCTTCTCACACCCGGTGAAACGCCCTATGAAAACGCTCAGTTTCTTCTCTTCCTTTGCGCGGTCATAAAGGCTGTTGACGATTATCAGGATCTTCTTCGTGTTTCGGTCGCTACGGCCGGCAACGATCACCGTCTCGGAGCAAACGAAGCTCCTCCGGCGGTAGTTTCAATGTTCCTGGGCGACGAGCTGACAGCTGTTCTCGACGCTATCGAAAAGGAAGAGCCCTATAATGCGGCTGAAAAGACCGTCATGAAGCTCGGAGTCCACACTCTGCCGAAATTCACCCGTGACACGACTGACCGCAACCGCACTTCACCGTTCGCTTTCACCGGCAACAAATTTGAGTTTCGTATGCTCGGCTCGGCTAACAGCATAGCCTGCACGAACATTATGATAAACGCTGCCGTTGCCGAATCGCTTAAAATATACGCCGACAGACTTGAAAAGGCCGACGACTTTGAGACGACTCTTCATGAGATGATCAGAAAGACCATCAAGGATCACAAGCGCATCATATTCAACGGAAACGGCTATGACGACGCATGGCTCAAGGAAGCAACCGAAAAGAGAGGACTTCTCAATCTTCGCACAACGCCCGACGCTCTCCCGACTCTTCTTGAGAAGAAGAATGTGGATATGCTCACTTCTCACAAGATATTCTCTCTCGCTGAGATTCAGTCTCGCTATGAGGCAACGCTTGAGAATTACTGCAAAGCCGTCAACATTGAGGCTCTGACTATGGTTGAAATGGCAAGAAGAGAAATTCTCCCCGCCGTTGAAGCTTATATAAAGGATCTTTCCGATACGGTTTCGGCTAAGAAATCAGCTGTTCCCGGAATTTCCTGCAAATATGAGACAGGTCTTATTTCCAAGCTTTCGGAGCTTGCCGACGGTATTGACGCCGCAACCGACGAGCTGAAAGCAAGCGCTGAGGAATACGCCGCGATAGACGATGTCACAAAGGCGTCCTTCTTCATCAGAGACTCGATTCTCGGCAAAATGGAAAGTCTCCGCGCCGTCTGCGATGAGGCCGAACCGTTAGTAGCTGAAAAATACTGGCCGGTCCCGACCTATGAGAAGCTGCTCTTCGGAGTCAGATAAAATTTTCAATAACCGTTTTCGGGCGACGGAAAGAACAAAGCCGCCCGTACAAAAAATAAAGATCAAAACACTGTTGCTCTTTTCAAAAGCGTTTGAATCGGGACAAACAGCGCAAAAGTTCACCTTCAGCGAGTATGGGACGGTGCGAGCCATACGGCGGAAATTGCGTGAATAACACCCGATGAGCTGCAAGCTGAAAGGAAACGAGTAGGCAAGCCGGCAGCCGACCGTTATCACGGCAAGGCTTTTATGGAAGCTAAAAAAGAACAAAGATAGGTGGCACCGCGAGCTACAGCACTTGCCCTATCACATGCTGAAATCATTTGGAGGTTTTATTTATGTGTTCAATTATGGGTTACTGCGACTTGGGTGTCGCCTTTTCAGATTTTGAGAAAGGATTTGCAAAAACAGTCTCGAGAGGTCCGGACGAAAGCCGGATTGTTGACACCGGCAAAGGACTTCTCGGCTTTCACAGACTGGCTATAATGGGGTTGACTCCCGACGGAATGCAGCCGTTTGAGCTTGACGGAAGCTATGTCGTTTGAAACGGCGAGATCTCCGGCTACGAAACGCTCAAAAAAGAGCTTTCATCCAAATATACATTCAAAAGCGGCTCCGACTGCGAGATACTTCTCCCCATGTACCGCGAATACGGCACGGATATGTTCTCAATGCTCGACGCTGAATTTGCACTCATTATATATGACGGGAAAGAGAAAGAATATATAGCGGCAAGAGATCCCATCGGAATCCGCCCGCTGTATTACGGCTATTCAAAAACCGGCGCCATCGTTTTCGCAAGCGAAGCGAAAAACCTCGTCGACCTCTGCGACAAGATCATGCCTTTCCCGCCCGGACATTATTACAAAGGCGGAAAATTCATCCGTTACTGCGACATAGCCAAGGTCGACGCCGTATGTTACGACGATCTTGAAACCGTTTGCAGGAACATTCACGACAAGCTCGTTGCCGGCGTTGAAAAAAGACTCGTTTCCGACGCTAAGGTCGGTTTCCTGCTTTCCGGAGGTCTTGATTCCTCTCTCGTCTGCGCTATTGCGGCGAGAAAGAGCAAGGAGCCTATCCGCACTTTCGCTATCGGCATGAGCGAGGACGCTATTGATCTCAAATACGCAAAACAGGTCGCCGATTATATCGGCAGCGATCACACAGAGGTCATCATGACAAAGCAGCAGGTGCTCGATTCTCTTGAGGGCGTTATAAAGCTCCTCGGAACCTTTGACATAACGACTATAAGAGCCAGCATGGGCATGTATCTGCTTTGCAAATGGATACACGAGAACACCGATATCCGTGTTCTTCTCACAGGTGAGATATCCGATGAGCTTTTCGGCTATAAATATACTGACTTTGCGCCTTCGGCCGAGGAGTTCCAGAAAGAATCGCAAAAACGAATCAGAGAGCTTCATATGTATGATGTTCTTCGCGCAGACCGCTGCATTTCGGTCAACTCTCTTGAAGCCCGTGTTCCGTTCGGCGATCTCGACTTTGTGAAATATGTTATGTCGATAGATCCCGAGAAAAAGCTCAACACCTACGGCAAGGGCAAATATCTTCTTCGCCACGCATTCGAGGGCGATTATCTGCCGCACGATATACTTTATCGTGAAAAAGCCGCGTTTTCCGACGCAGTCGGTCACTCAATGGTCGATTATCTCAAGGAGTACGCGGAAGGCTTCTACACCGATGAAGAATTCGAGGAAAAGAAAGCAAAATATACCCACGCTGCTCCCTTCACAAAGGAGTCTCTGCTTTATCGCGAGATATTCGAGAAGTATTATCCCGGTCAGTCCGAAATGATAGTTGACTTCTGGATGCCGAACAAGTCATGGAAGGGCTGCGATGTAAACGATCCCTCGGCGAGAGTTCTTTCAAACTACGGTGCGAGCGGCGAATAATCAAAAAGCGGACATATATTAAAGTAAAATATTCCGGCGCTTTAAAAAGCGCCTCTCCATTGCAAACCTGACACACAGCAGAGAGCCAACGCTTTCAGAAGCGTTGGCTCAAACTGTCGATAAAGGCGCCCGAACGCATAAAAATTAAAAAGCTAAATATAATGTCTGATTATTTCAATCACAATCCGCAAACAGTTTCGGCTACATGGTATATACCATGTAGCCGAAAGCTTATATGCTTGGCATTTTTTCAGTCTCGGAGTACCTTTGTACGCCTGTCGACCGAAGAAAATGCCATCGGTCATCCTTTCCCGGCAGTCTCCTTTCGGGCACTGTCACTTCAGCGGTCAGTCGACAGGATTCTTTTCGACGAAAACATCCGGTACATTTGCTGAAATGCAGACTCTGTCTTGTGTGCAGTCGACCGTGATTGCCGAGGTGTAGCTGATAATTTGAGAAAACTCCCTGATATCCTTCCCGTATATATCCAGCACTGAGTATGTTGCGGTAACGCCTCCGCACCTCTCCCGGGGTAATAAAACCACGGGTTCGACCTCGCCTCTGCATTCTTCGGCCATTCTCGTAAAGAAATCGATAACCTTTATCAGTTTAATCATCTGCGGCGGATTGAGAACAAAATCCTCATCGTTTCTCGAGTATACATATTTTTGTAAAAGCGCATACAATTTTATGAAAAATTCATCATTAACTTCATCATCTTCGGTATCTTCTTCAAATTCTTTTTCAAAATCTTCTTTAAAATCTGACATAACAGAACGCTCCTTTAAATTAAATAAATTCCTTTTTAATGCTTCGAATAATTTTGCTTTGATTTTATCAGCCGCCGCGCAGTTAATTGTCGCGGCTTAACCGACAGCTCTGAAAATCCGGTCAGAGCTTCCGTTTTTTCTTTGACTTCAAGGCCACAAGCCTTTGGGATTAAGTCGATAAAGTCCGGATTTTTAAGACTTTCTGCGGCGTCTGCTTGCTTTCGCCTCCCTTTTAAAGTGTTTTGTTGTGGTTCCTTGCCTCCTCCCTTTGTAAAGCATTGTTTCGAGGGTGGTCGGTCGCTCCTTGGCCTTTGCTATTGCTCCCCATCTATATAGCGATGACTGGTCGCCTATCCGCTGGTTGCTGTGTTCCCCTCCATATTGCCACAGCCGTTCGGGCGTTCGCCGGTTGCTGTCGTTTCACTATACGGACATCTATTTGTTTGTATTCTCTAGTATAAAAAGCGCCCTGCAAAATGCAAAGCGCTTTATTTTCATATTTAAATTATATATTTCTGCTCCTTTTGGAGATGAACAAAGCATCCATTCGGGATAGTTTAATTTTTCTGCCTGGTTTTTTATCGTTGCTAACACGTTGCTAACACTTTTTGAAAATCAGCACTTTTCGGAGAAGACAAAAAATACCCGCGAGCCCTTATTTTTCAAGGCTTCGCGGGTTTTCATCAGGCGTTGATATCCCATTATATAATTGAAATGCGAGAAAAAACTGCAAAAAAGAACCTCAACAACGCATCTGCGTGTCGAGGCTCTCGACTGGTGCGAGTGTTCATAAGGAATTTACTAATATTGCAAGCAAATCCGGCTTCAGGCATAGTATTCTGTATCCATATCCGACTGCTGAAACAGAGCAAAAGAAAGGACAGATACTATGCAGAACAGAAATGAACTCACTTCAGACAAGTTGGCGACTATCTTATACCGAATCTCACTTTGCCGACCGAAGAAGCAAACATTCAACTCAGCAAATGGGGAATGTTGCATAAAGATTATCTTCGAAATCATAAGCCCGTTGTTTTTGCAACTCTCATCGCTCAAGGCAAGCTGTGGCAGTATCTTGCGAAGATTGATTCTCAGGCACGAGAGATGTTCGACTTGCTTGTTGAGCAGATGAAAGAGCGTGATGGTGTTACCGAACAGCTCAAAGAGGATAGCCAAATGCTTTGGGTGCAGAAGATGAATTGTATACAGAATCAGGCAAATGAGATTGTATTCGAACAATTGATATATGGTTGCGCGTAGTTTTTTGATACACTACTGACAATAAAATTCCCGGCAAGCCTTGAAAAATGCCGGGAATTATTGACCGTATTAAGAAAGCCTTTTTTTAGCACTAAAAGATGACATCTGACAAAGAAGACTTGCTTATAAAATTGGCTTATTCCACTTTCAGCATTCGGTACCCGACGCCAATATGCGTCTGAATGTATTGCGGAGAATCCGGATTGTTTTCAATCTTCTTGCGAAGCGTCGCCATAAAGACACGCAGAGAAGCGACGTCGTTTTCCCAACTGCTACCCCAGATGCTCTGCGTGATAAATGTGTGTGTCAGCACCTTGCCGACATTTCTTGAAAGCAGGCATAACAGCTTGTACTCAATCGGCGTCAGGTGGAGTTCTTTGTCTGCGAGATAGGCGCAGCCTGCGGCATAGTCTATGCGGAGCTTGCCGTTTGTGAAAACGGACGATTCGGCGGTGGTCTCGTCCCGAAGCATATTCAGTCGTCTTTGCGTCACTCTGAGCCTTGCCAGAAGCTCTTCAACGGAAAACGGTTTGGTCAGATAATCGTCTGCGCCTGCGTCAAGTGCCTCGATTTTGTCCGTATCTTCACTTCTTGCGCTGATGACAATGATCGGCATATTCGACCAGGTGCGGATTTTTTTTATGACCTCCACGCCGTCCATATCCGGCAAGCCCAAGTCAAGCAACACAATATCGGGATTATGGGACGAGGCTTCCAGAATAGCAGAAGCTCCGTTTTGCGCAGTCAAGTATCTGTAATTGTGCGCTTTAAGCGTTGTGGTAATCAGGTTTTTTACTGAGTTGTCGTCCTCAACAACCAATATCAAAGCTTTATTCATGAATTTGTACCTCCCCTGCGGGTAATAAGATCGTAAATACCGTTCCGTGCGGTGTATTGTCCGAGACGGTAATCGTGCCGCCGTGCGCATTCACAATTGACCGGCACAGCGAAAGACCCAGTCCCAGACTTCTGCGGCAGTCGGCAATCTTGTTGGCTCCGCTGTAAAACATATCGAATACGCGTTCTTTTTTGTCGTCCGGTATGCCGTCTCCGTCGTCAGCGATAGTAATCACCGCTTTGTCTCCCTGCTTATAGGTCTGAATGGTGATATTGGAGCCTTTCGGCGTATATTTGATGGCATTGTCAACGATGTTGATGATGACTTGAACCATAAGCTTTGCGTCCATTTTTGCGAGCAGATAATCCTCTTTGTTTTGAACACGAATATGGTGCTCTGCGCTTTTTCGGTCAACATAATGCAGTGCTTCGGATATCACATCATCAATCAAGTCTTCCGTGATATGAAGATTCAGACGGCCTTCCTCGATCCGGGTAACCGACAGCAGGTTCTCGACCAGATTGATCAGCCACATCGCATCATCGTAAATATCTCCATAAAGCTGTTTCTTGGTTTCTTCATCAAAGGAGCTTCCGTTAGACAAAAGATTGCTGGCATTGCCTGAAATGGAGGTCAGCGGTGTGCGCAGATCGTGCGAAATAGCACGAAGAAGATTGGCACGAAGCTGTTCGTTCCGGGCAAGCACGGCGGCTTCCTCTTTTTCTCTTGCGTTTTTTTCATTTTCAAGCGATAAAGCGCATTCGCCGAGTATGGACAGCAGAATGCTTTTTTCAAAGGAATCAAGCGGCGTTTTGTCGATATGAATGCCGACAACGCCGTAAACATTGCTGTTGACCCGGATTGCCAGATAAAGGCATTTTGCATTGGAAAGCGTTTCGGTGGTTGCGCCGGCGTGCTTGTTGTTCTGCCGCACCCATTCGGCTACGGCTTTTTCGTTTGTCCCGGCGATGTTCTCGTCTGTTTCGTTGCCGGAAACCGTAAAAATGTGCGGTTCTCCGAGCGTTTCATTTTCCGTCGGATAGAACACAATGTCCTTTCCCAGTAATTTTATCAGTTGATTCGCCGTCGCAGAAACGATTTCGTTTTTGCCCTTTGCCTGCTGTAAAAGCTGATTGGTGTCAAAAAGCACCTTAGTCCGGTAAGCGGCCTGTGCAGCCTGCTTTGCGTGATTTTTGAGCTTGACGGCAAGACTGCTTGTCAGAAGCGCCGCCAGAAACATGATTAGGAAGGTGACCGGGTACCCCTGTCCGTAGGCCCGGAAGGTGAACCGCGGGTCCGTGAAAAGAAAATTGAAGACCAGAACACTGACAACCGAGGAAGTCAGACAGGTAATCCGATGCCTTGTGACGACGGAGATGATCAGAACGCCGAGCACATAGACCGTAATGATATTTGCTTCGGCAAAGCCGAGATGACGGAACAGAAGCCCGATACAGCTTGCCGCAATCAGAATCGCCGCACTTTTCAGAAAGTCGGAAACGGAAAAGACGAGCCTGCTTTTCTTTTTCGGCTGTTTCGTCCGAAAGCCGGCGTCTTTCCTTGCCGCATCCGGGATAATATGTACCTCAAGATTCGGTGCGGTTGTGATCAGCTTTTCCGTCAGCGTCGGCTTGCCGAAAATGCTTTTCCGTGTGGCTGCGCTTCTTCCGATCACAATTTTCGAGACACCGGAAAGCCTTGCAAATTCGGCAATCTGATACGAAACATCTTCGCCGTATACCGTTTCGATTTTTGCGCCTAGCTGTTCGGCAAGACGCATATTGCTTCTCAGTCTCTTCAGATTCTCTTCGTCCATTGTCTGAAAATCGGGAGTCTCGACAAACAGGGCCGTAAAAGCACCGCGGAAGGCGTTGGCCATGCGTGCGGCGGTACGGATAATTTTCGGATTGGACGGAGACGATGAAAGACAGACAAGAATATGCTCGTCCGTATGATAATCGCTGTGATTTCTGAGCCGAGCTGTTTCCGTCAGCATATTCACACGGTCGGCGCAACGGCGAAGTGCAATTTCACGAAGCGCCGTCAGATTCTCTTCCGTAAAGAAATGGTCAACCGCTTGCCGGGTCTGAGCGGGCCGGTAAACCTCACCTGCGTTCATTCGTTCAATCAGTTCCTGAGGCTCAATGTCCACAAGCTCGACCTGACTTGCGTTATCAAATACGGAATCAGGGATCCGTTCATTGACCATAATGCCGGTTACGGAAGCGACCGTATCATTCAGGCTTTCAATATGCTGAACATTGACTGTGGTATACACATCGATTCCGGCATTCAGTAATTCCTCAACATCCTGATACCGTTTTGCGTGGCGGCAGCACGGCGCATTGGTGTGCGCAAGCTCATCAACAAGAAGCAAAGACGGCTTTCTTTTGAGTGCAGCGTCAAGATTGAATTCCGCAAGCGTAATGCCGTTATGTTCCATCGTCAAGGTCGGGAGACATTCCAATCCGTTCAGCAAAGCGGCGGTTTTCGGTCTGGCATGCGGTTCAATATAACCGGCCACGACATCAACGCCGCGCCGTCTTGCTGAATGAGCGGCTTTCAGCATAGCATAGGTTTTGCCGACGCCGGCGGCATATCCGAAGAATATTTTCAGATGTCCTCTTTTTTTACTTTGTTCTTCCTTTTCGATTTCTTTCAGAAACTGTTCCGGACTTTGTCTTGCATCGTCCATACAAACACCTCCGGGTTCTCTCCAATAATAATAAAAGCAAAAAAATATAAAGAAAGCTTAAAAAAATTTTTTCTTTTTGAAGTATATGATTTCACCAATGGCAATGATCAGAGCGACCAGAATGACCGCCGGATATCCGAACCGCCACTTGAGTTCGGGCATATAGGCAAAGTTCATTCCGTACCAACCCGTAATCAGGGTAAGCGGGAGAAAAATGGTGGTGACGATCGTGAGAATCCCCATGATTTTATTCTGTCTTGCGTCCTGCTTTGACTGATACAGCTCACGAAGCTGCAGCATATTTTCACGAAGCAGCCGCACATGATTCTGCAGCCGTTCGGCTCGATGGGTATATTGCTCCCATTCCTGTGTGTCCCCGATAAGGGAAGAGCAGACATGAGACTGAAACAGCTCGCCGATATCCGTCATCTGTTCATAATAGGCATTGAGCTCGGATAGCTTTTGTCGGTATCCGGTGAGTAAGGGGAAGAAGTCCTTAGTATCGCCGTTCAGGACGCTTTCCTCCATTTTCTCCGCTGCCGTCTCGATGTGTGTCAGATACAGAGCGTCATCCTCAATCATCTGCTCCATAAACCGCAAAAGAAGCTGCGCCGGACTTCTTACTTCCCGGAACAGCCCGATCTGCTTTTCTGCCCATTTTCTGACATCTCCGGTATCTTCAATAAAGACAAGAGACTGCCGTGTCAGGCAGAAAGCAAAGGAAATCTGTGGCAGACGCTGTTCGCTTTTCCGCGGCAGACGCAGGGTGCCGATGATCGTATCCTTGAATGCTTCGGCCTTGCAGTAACGAATCGAACCGAGACTGTGGAGCAGTTCCTTATGATATGGGTGGTGTTCTTTTTCCTCCCGGAACTGTTCGGCGCTGATTACGCTGAAAAACGGCTCCTGAGAATTGATATTCTGCACAGGACGCAGACTTTTGTCCTGCTCATTGAGCTGATACTGCATACGAACATCTCCTTCAGATGATACAATAATACTATTTTAATTATATCTTATCATCTGTTAAATCAGCGTTAGCAAGAATGATGTCGTATAAAGATTTCATAATGAAAAAGATGGGAAAGCGAAATGATTTAACCGCTTTTCCATCTTCATACTATTTCAGAATTCCATCCAGCATCAGATTAACCTTCAGCACATTGACGGTTTTCTCTCCGAAAACGCCTAAAAATCTGCCGTCGGTGCATTTGTCAATAATGGTTCTGACCTCGTCTTCCGTCATGTTATCTGCTTTTGCGATTCTCGCCACCTGATATTCGGCGGCGGCAGGTGAAATATGCGGGTCAAGTCCGCTGCCCGAGCAGGTTACAAGATCAACGGGAATTGCCGTTTCATCCATGTCGGGATCGGCTGCCCGAAGCTTTTCCACACGCTCTTTCACCAAAGCCTTGTATTCTTCACTCACCGGGGAAAGATTGGAGGGAGAAGCGTACATCAGCGTTTTGCCGTTTTTATCCTTGTAGGTTGAAACATCAATGTTCATAATGCGTCCCCACATATGACCGTCGTCGGTGTATTGCTGTCCAAGAAGCTCACAGCCGTACTTCTTTCCGTCCACCTCAATGATGCTTCCGTTTGCTTTATCAGGAAAAATAAGCTGTGCAAACCCTGTAACTACACCCGTATAAACCACGCCACAGAGCAATGTAAAAATAAGAAAGATTATTGCCGCTCTCGGCAGTACATTTTTTAATGTTTTCATGGTAAAACCTCCTTATGCCACTCCGAACAGAACAAGCAGTAAATCAATCAGCTTGATGAAGATAAACGGCGCCGCAAGTCCGCCGAGACCGTAAATCAACAGGTTGCGTGATAAGAGCTTTCCTGCCGGAACCTCACGGTATTTTACGCCCTTAAGTGCCAGCGGAATTAATGCAATAATAATCAGCGCATTGTAAATAATTGCCGATAAAACCGCGCTTTGCGGGGAATGAAGTCCCATAATGTTAAGTGCCGAAAGACCCGGATACAGTCCCATGAACAAGGCGGGAATGATCGCAAAGTACTTGGCGACATCGTTGGCGATCGAGAAAGTGGTCAGGCTGCCTCTTGTCATCAGAAGCTGTTTTCCGATGCGGACGATATCAATCAGCTTTGTCGGCGAGGAATCGAGGTCAACCATGTTGCCGGCTTCCTTGGCCGCCTGCGTGCCGGTGTTCATCGCAACCGCCACATCAGCCTGTGCAAGAGCAGGCGCATCATTGGTGCCGTCACCTGTCATGGCGACAAGGTGTCCCTTGCTCTGAAAATCACGAATCATCTGAAGCTTGCCCTCCGGTGTCGCTTCGGCCAGAAAATCATCCACACCGGCTTCTGCTGCGATTGCGGCGGCGGTCATTGGGTTGTCGCCGGTAATCATGATGGTTTTGATGCCCATTTTACGAAGATCGGCAAACTTCTCTTTAACGCCCTGCTTGATGATGTCTTTCAGGTGAATGACGCCTAAAATCTTATGGTTTTTCGTTACAACAAGCGGTGTGCCGCCCTGCTGTGCGATTTCTTTCACGATCCGGTCGCATTCTTCCGGATAAACGCCGCCATTTTCGGTGACATACTGCTGCATGGTATCGGCGGCGCCTTTGCGGATTTCGCTGCCGTCGTAATCAACGCCGCTCATGCGGGTTTTCGCCGTAAAGGGGATGAAGGTCATGTTTTTATCGGAAAGCTCCCGTTCCCGCAGCCCGTATTTTTCCTTGGCGAGAATGACGACGCTTCTGCCCTCCGGCGTTTCATCGGCAAGAGACGACAGCTGCGCCGCGTCGGCTAATTCCTGCTCACTTACACCGTCTATCGGAATAAATGCGGAAGCCTTGCGGTTGCCGAGCGTAATGGTGCCGGTTTTGTCAAGCATCAGAATATCCACATCGCCTGCGGCTTCAATCGCTCTGCCGCTCATGGCA
>JAQXMC010000014.1 GCA_029012445.1 Oscillospiraceae bacterium | reverse complement strand
TAACATCAGCGTTACCCTTTCCAGATTCGATGCAGTCCGGATATATCGTTCCCTGAGCAAAAAACGGCTCTTTGTCGTCCCGGCTTTCGGTTCTTATCCTGTTCCAGAAAACATTGAAAAACTCTGTTCCGATTATTTTTCTCTTTTGTTCGGGATCCGTCACGCCTTTGAGTTTTGCATAAAACTCTTTCTGCGCATTGACTCTAACGAAATTCATATCAAAAAGCGTTGTGAAGGTCTTTTCGACAAAATCGCCCTCGTCTTTTCTCATAAGTCCCTGATCGACAAAAACACATGTCAGCTGTTTGCCGACCGCTTTTGACAGAAGTCCGGCGGCAACAGAAGAATCGACGCCGCCCGAAAGGCCGAGAATTACCTTTCTGTCGCCTATCTTCTCGCGAAGTTCGTTAACGCTTCTGTCAATGAAATCATCCATGATCCAGTCGCCGCTGCAGCCGCAGACATCATAAAGGAAGTTATGAAGTATCTGCTTGCCGAATTCCGTGTGGGTGACCTCAGGGTGAAACTGAACGGCATATATATTTCTTTTGCCGTCTTCCATTGCTGCGCAGGGGCAGTCGTCTGTGCGCGCGGTAACCTTAAAGCCGTCGGGAGCTTTTGAAATATAGTCAGTGTGGCTCATCCAGACAGTGCTTTTTTCGTTTATTCCTTTGAAAAGTACGCTTTCGGTGTCAGCGTCAAGCATAATTTTGCCGTATTCCGAAACAGGAGCGGTGCTGACTATTCCGCCGCACATCCAGCAAATCAGCTGGCAGCCGTAGCAAATACCGAGAACCGGTATTCCGAGGCTTAAAATATCTTTGGTGTAGTGCGGCGAGCTTTCGTCATAAACGCTGTTCGGACCGCCGGTGAAAATAATTCCCTTATAGCCTCTGCTTTTTATTTCGTCAAGCGGTGTCGTGTAAGGCAGAAGCTCGGCGTACACATTATTATCACGGACGCGCCTTGCGATGAGCTGATTATATTGACCGCCGAAATCAAGTACAAGGATCTTCTCGTTAGTCATTTTTTCCTCCGTTAATTATGCGTTGGTTTATCTGAAAATAACTTCTTCTCTCTTTGGGCCGTTGGAAACGAGTGTGATCTTCACACCGATCTCATTTTCAATGAAATTGACATAATCCTGAGCTTCCTTGGGGAGCTTGTCAAACTCTTTGATTCCTCTGATATCCGTTTTCCAGCCCTTGAGCGTCTTGTAGACAGGCTTTGCCTTTTTGAGCAGCGGAGTCGTCGGGAAGTCTCCGGTGACCGTTCCGTCGATATCATAGCCAACGCAAACCTTGATCTCGTCAAGGTATGAAAGACAGTCGATAGCCGTCAGAGCGACCTGTGTTGCGCCCTGAACCTCGCAGCCGTAACGCGTTGCGACACAGTCAAACCAGCCCATTCTTCTCGGTCTGCCCGTCGTTGCGCCGAACTCGCCCTTGTCGCCGCCTCTTATTCTCATCTCCTGTGCTTCGTCGCCGAAAATCTCGCTGACAAATTCGCCCGCTCCGACAGCTGATGAGTACGCTTTGGTAACTGCGACGATATCCTTTATCTCATAGGGCGGAATATCGGCGCCGACAGCGCCGTAGCCCGCAAGAGTTGATGATGAAGTGACCATCGGATAAATACCGTGGTCGGGATCCTTGAGAGAGCCGAGCTGGCCCTCAAGAAGAATGTTCTTGCCAGATTTTATTGCGTCGTGAATGAATTTCGTCGTGTTGGCAACATATGGCTTTATGAGCTCTCTGTATTCAATGAGTGTGTTGAATACCTCGTCGACATCAAGCTTGGGTTTATGATATATATTTTCGAGCAGAAGGTTTTTGACCTCAAGAACTCTTTCAAGTTTTTCGCGAAGCGTCTTCTCATCAAACAGCTCGCATATCTGGAAACCGATTTTTGCGTATTTATCCGAATAGAACGGAGCTATGCCGCTTTTGGTCGAGCCGAATGCGTTTGCTGCGAGTCTCTCCTCCTCATAGGTGTCGAGAAGGACATGATAAGGCATCATTATCTGACATCTTTCGCTGACAAGAATCTTCGGCGCGGGAACGCCGCCGTCCGTGACTGACTTGATCTCTTTTATGAACCTCGGAATGTCAAGCGCAACGCCGTTTCCGATAATATTTGTCGTGTGCTGATAGCAAACGCCTGACGGAAGCTGGTGAAGCGCAAAACGGCCGTAATTATTTATTATAGTATGCCCCGCGTTTGCACCGCCCTGAAATCGGATAACGATATCTGAATTTTCAGCGAACATATCGGTAATTTTTCCCTTACCTTCGTCGCCCCAGTTCGCACCGACAATAGCTCTTACCATATTCTTTACCTCCTGAATTTGGCGGGTGGCCGAAGTCACCCAATTTAAATTACCTGTATATTATATTACTTGCTGTCAGACAAGTCAATCATTTTAGAGATTTGTTTATAAAGATTTATATGTAACCCACTGCATATTTTGTGTAAATCGTTCAAAGCATTACTAAATATCGTGGCTTAGTTTTTCTCCATCCAGGAGTTTATATCCTCTTTGACCTTAGCGTATTTTCTCTTTGGCACCGGTATCTCCTCACCCGTGTCAAGAAGCAGCTTGCAGCTGCAGAGCTTTTTGACATGGCGGAGATTGACGATATAGCTTGCGTGGCATCGATAGTAATAATCCGGCAGCTTTTCTTCCATATCTTTCATAAGATGCTTGACGAGCAGTGTTCCGTCTTCAGTGTGAACATAGCACTGAATCCCCTTTCCGCCCTCGACATAGACGATCGAGTCCTCCGCAATATAGTAATTTGAATTTGCTGTTCCCGACAGCGGAATTTTTTTGACGGATTTTCTCTGCTGCATCAGCGTATCGACCAGGCTTTTTTCCTCCCGCCCCAGATACTCGAGCCCGGAATATTTTCCGTTGCGCTTTCTCATAACATCGGATATGTGTATCAGCGGGCTTTTCCAGACATATTTTCCGTCGGCGTCTTTTTTTCGCTTTGACACAACTATCATGTGTCTGCCGTATCTTGAAACAACGCCGTCAGAATGATAGGCATAAAGACTGTATTCCGCAAGGAAGACGAACGCGTCGGCTTTCAGTGGAAACAGCTTGACTGAAAGATCCTCGATATTGAATTTTAAAGTTCTTTTTTCGCGGTTAAAAAAGTCGATCAGATTTTCTTTTCCGATAACCACCTGATCCTCCATGGGGCCGTACCATAAAACATTATCGTCAATATTGTCAAAGAAATCAGTCTTGCCGTAATTATAATATGATTCAAGTGCATCGATACAAAATTTTTCAATTGTTTCCAGCATATTATCATCCCCTTTTATGAATATTTTATCACAATTATGTCTGAATTTCAATTGAAAAAGGGTCTTTTTTTTAATATATAGATCATTCATTTATATGGGTTGACATTCTGACCTGCTTAATATATAGTAATTAAAGCGTTTAGCTGAAAATATTAGGAAAACGAAAGGAAAATTGCTATGAAAGCACCTTACTATCCCATGCCGGAAAAGCGCTATCTTGAAAAGCCCGGCGATCAGTCATGCTATGAATATCTTCTCGAATGTTATGCAAAGGTATCAAAGGACATCGGCGATTACACGGCGTTCGTCAACCTTGACTGTGAAATAAAGGTTTCAAAAATGATTGAAGATGTTGAAAAGCTTGCGGCTTTTCTTCACGCTAACGGCTTCAAAAAGGGCGATGTTATCACCGTCTTTCTTCCCACCTCAGCCCACGCATTTATTGCTTTTTACGCTTTGAACAAGCTCGGTATTATCTGCAATATGGCGCATCCGCTTCTTCCGCCCGATGCTCTTCAGGAGATACTCGATATCACAAAGTCAAAGGCAATATTTATCCTTGACAGAGCAGCCGGCGCATACGCCAAGGTGCTGAAAAACATTTTCACGATCGTCTGCTCAACTTCGGATTACACTTTCGGACCGATCAAGCCCTATGTTGTTGCCGATGACGCTAAAAATTCAAATATTCCCGACTTTGACACTATTCATCTGTTCAGAGATATCATGGAAGCAAACTATGAAAAGGCCGAAACAGTCAGACACCTCGGCAAGCAGACCATGATTTATCTCGGCGGCGGCGGTACGACCGGCAGAAGCAAGATAATCCAGCATTCATCTTATGCGTTCAACTACCTTGCATATCTTTGCTATCTTCTTGATAACGACTGCGTGCATCCCTACGGTAAGTCCTATAACCTTTGCGTTCTTCCCTGCTTCCACGCTTTCGGTCTCGGCAGCTCGATGCATTACGCTGTCTGCAACGCTTACAGCTGTATTCTTATGCCGAAATTTGATCCGGTGAAAGCGAATGACTATATCAGCAGATATAATGTTCAGGAAATTCTCGGCGTTCCCAATATGTTCAAGAAGATGATGGAAGCCGACAACTTTGACAATCCGGGCGTTAAAAATCTTGACTACATATCCTGCGGCGGCGATATAGTCACAAAGGAATTCAGAGACGAATTCACTGCAAGAGTCAAAAAGAACGGCGGCAACGCTCACCTGCTTTCAGGCTACGGTCTGACGGAAACATGCGCAATAGCAACAACCAACAGCCTTTCATATGATAAGATCGGCTCAGTCGGTGTTCCGGTTGATGGCGTTGAGGTCATCGTTGTTGACGAGAACAAGAAAGAAGTTCCCGCAGGTACCATTGGCGAGATCCTTGTTCGCGGCGAAGTCATGATGAACGGATATCTCGACGACGGATATGTTAAGGATGACGGTATCTGGAAGGACGAGAACGGAGTCGGCTGGGTCTGCACCGGCGACGCAGGTTACCTCGATGAAGAGGGCTATCTCTTCCTTTCCGGCAGAATAAAGAAAATTATCATCATTTCGGGTTATAATGTCTATCCCGCAACGATTGAACAGAAGATTCTCAAGCTTGATTACATCAACGAAGCCTGCGCAGTTCAGGGCTATGACGAAAACGGCAAGATTTGCGTCAAGCTTTGCGTTTCGCTCAAGGATAACACTCTTGATCATGAAAAGGTTAAGAAAGAGCTTCTTGACTTCTGCGAGAAGAATCTTGATCACTTCTCAGTTCCGAGAAAGATTGAGATTTTAGACGCTCTCCCGAGAACAAAGATGGATAAGATCGACTTCATGAGCCTGACCGATAAGGCACCGCTTGTCACGAAATAACAGCTTTCTGAAATTCTCATAAAATAAATAAGTCCGACAGTTTTTGAAGCTATGGCTTCCGGATTGTCGGACTTATATTTTATCTCAACTTCACCTGTTGCGAGCCTTGAAATGCGGCTCGCTGAAAGTTTTTCGCGGGCACTGAACCGCGCCCGCTCTCATTCTCCTCACCGCAAAAATTCCCGAAAGCTTTAATATCCCGGAATTTTGCTATATAAAAAGCAGCCGTAAATACGGCTGCTTTTAAGCTTTATTTGGAATTCATATCCTCAAACCGGCGTTCGAGCTCGCCCGGCTCATCGTCCGCTTCAGCCTTCGGACCGCCCTTTTTAGCCTGTTTGGCCTGAGCCTTTGCATATTTTGCGGCTTTTTTGGCTTCTTTCTTGGCGGCTTTCTTTTCTTTTCTGCTCGGCTTCTGCTTCTTAGCGGCTTCCTTTTCTTCCTTTTCGGCCGCCTTTTCAATGAGCTCCTGCTCGCGCTGCTGATGCTCGGCAGCTATCCGCTGCTCCTTTTGAGCGATCTTTTCAGCCTTGAGCTCCTCTTTTTTCTCAAGCTTTCTCGCCTTATATTCGTTTTTATCCATTACTCTCTTGAGCTGCTTCTCATAGCTTTCAGTCTGGAATTCTGAGAATTTAAGCTCAAACGGTCTGCGCTCAACCGAATCATAAAGCTCTGAAACGAGAACAGTGTTGGCGGTGTCGTTGACCTGAGTTGCGCAAAGAACGATTATCTCGTTGCCGACAGGCAGCTTGACCTTTCTTGCGCCCTTAACATGAAGATCATATCTGAAGAAGAACAGCTGATTGGCAACATTGTCGCCCTCGGCCGAATGTGTGTGCGTGCACTCCCACGCGACCTTGTCTCTCTTGATATAGGCTGTTTCTCCCAGATCGTAAAGATCCCAGCAGCCGACTCTTTCCTCTATCGCCTGAATAGGAACGACAGCCTCTTCGCCGTCGATCTCGAATACGAAATCAGCGTCTCCGATAAGCGACGCAGCAATGATTGAGAAGGTATCGCAGTCAACATCGATCTCCTGTCCGTCGCAGATAAGCGCATTGTTCATCGTGTTCATAGCGCCGCTCGTTTTGAATGTCACGCCGCCGCAGGTGATTTCTTCGGGCAGGATCTCCGCCGGTATTGAAACTCCCTTTGTTGGAATAATGGTGTGTTCTCTGTTGGAATTGAATGTCACTACATCGACATTAAACGGAAGCTCAACGGGCTTCTGCTTTGCCTTGTCGGAAACCTTGCCGGACTTGAGCCTGAGCGCAAAGGTCTTGACCTCAAACGGCTCAAGGTCAAAGGTGAGTCTGCCGTCGACCACTTCAGCCTCTCCCTTGTACTCCTCCGAAGCGTACATCTCACGGGCGCTTTCAATGCCGTCGCCAAGAGTGACCTTGATGTTTCTCGTGATGCGGTTGTTGCCCTCGTTGACTCGAAGAATGATCTCATCGGTGTTCTCGGCTTTTTTAAGCGCGCGGATAATTACGCCGTTTTCCGAAATGCTGCCGAAGCTGTAGCTGCTGCCGAGCATTCCGACATGCTTATCGGTGACGAAAACGCCCATCGGGCAGCAGAAGCAGCGGGCATAGAACTGCGTGCCGTTCTCATATCCGCCGTGGTGAGAATAAACGGCATAACCGTAGCGGTTAAGACCGAGGTCCATCATGCTCTGCATGCTTCCATCTTTATAGTTGCGCATCGGCGTGTGAATTGCGGTCAGTCTGAGTGTGTTCTTATCCGGCATATCCCAGCCGTATTTGCTGTCGCTGAACACCGAAACGCCGTAATAATGCTTTGTGTCGCTTATATCGGCCCATCTCTGAGCGGGAACTTCATAACATTCCTTCGTTCTCTTGCCTCTGCCGATAACGCCGAGACCAAGGTCGAAGCTGGCCGTTTTTGAAGAAGCGGTAAATGAAAATCTGTTTTTGAGGAGAGCTCTGGTCGTGTTCCATTCAATCTCGTTCTGAACCTCAACATACTGACCGCCGGCAGTGAGCGAAACATAATAAACATACTGCGCGTGGTCGGTGGACTGTGTGACCTTCAGCGTGACTCGGGCTGGGCCTCTCTCATATATCTCGGTCTCGCCGTTTCCGGCAAATTCCCAGGGAATGCCCTTTTCGTCGCTGTATTTGATCTCCCATGCAGGATACTCCTTGCCGCCCTCGCTGAGCATAACATGATATCCGATAGGCTTTTCAAGCAGTTCCTTGTTGGCGAGCGTCTTATCAATAATTGACGAGATATTTCCTCTTTCGTCGATCATAACGAAATACTTTTCGTTTTCAAGAGAATGATCGCTGATTCTGAGCGTTGATTCAGCGGGATACTTTTCACTTGAGAGTCTGATGTCGAACGCTTTCACACCCATCGAGGGAACCTTGGCGCTAAAAACGCACTTTGCGCTTGATCTCGTTTTATCCGAAAGCTGGCAGGGATACTCGTTACCCTCAGAATCATATACTCTCGCAAATTCAATATCCTCACCGATGAGCTCAACATCGACTGCGCCGATTCTTTCTCTTTCGAGAGTGTTGGAAACAACAACAGCCGTGCCCTTGACCCATGAGGTGTCAATGTTCTTTATAATCTGCTGGCCTGCGCCCTCATAGACATTTCTGAACTGGTTGGCGCTGACAATGAGATCGTTCCAGCTGCGCTCATAGACTCTCTGAAGAGCCGTTCCGGTGATATCATCGTGGAAAGTGTGAGCGATCGTTCTTTTCCATGCTTTTTCAAGCTCTGTCTGAGGATAAGGAGTGCCTGTGAGGAAGGAGGCCATGACAGCGCTTCTTTCGGCCATATCCGCCAGCTCCTCGTTGCGCCTGTTCATTCTCTTGCTGAAGCCTCTTGCCGTGTAAGAGCCGGTGCCGTGAGTCGTCATGAGAAGTTCGTCTTTGAACTCGGGGAGGTTATATATATCGTCGTTTGAAAGCTGGCTGAGATCGTTGAAGATCTTATCAGTGCTTGATGAAATGACCTGGATAGGCTCGTTCGGATTTGCGACCATTTCATCAGAAATGACCTTGACGCCCTCCTCATTCGGCGCACCGCCGACATCGCCGACGCCGTAAAGCGCAAGCGTCCACGGAATCTTGCCCTCTTTCTCGTTGCGGCGCAGCTTCTTGACAAGCTGCGGGTTTTTTCTGATATTTTTATATGTATTACAGTAGGATAAACCGTTAAGGTTGGCAAATACCCACTTGCCGTTAGAACCGTACCATCTGCCTAAATCAAAAGGAATTCCGTTTACACTGCCCCATGAAAGCTTCTGGGTTGTGAAGCCGAGAAGATTGGCGTGTTCAGCGACAGCGGGAAGCGCCCAGCCGAAACCGAAGCAATCCGGAAGATAAATATCCTTGCTCCTCTTTCCGAATTTTTTATCAAAATACTCGTTACCGTAAAGAATGTTTCTGAACAGTTGCTCGGGAGACGGAATATTGACATCGCCGTTTTCATAGCTGCTGCCGGCAACATTCCACTTTCCTTTCTCGACATAGCCCTTGAGCTGCTCGAACAACTCGGGATAATACTCCTCCATCAATTCATAACGATAAGCGCCCTCAAAACTGAACTTATAGTCGGGGTACTTTTCAAAAAGCTTGAAATTTTCCGCAAGGGTGTTGAACAGGCACTCGCTGATAGTGTGTTCAAGATCCCAATTCCATACCGTGTCAAGATGCGCCGTGGCCACGGTATAAATTCTCCTGTCATTTACCATCTTAAACAATTCCTTTCGATTGCAAAAGTAGTTCTATGGACACAATAATCCAAGTTACCTTGACTATTTTAACATATCAAAATATTTTTTACAATACGGTTGAGAAAAATTTATGTGTGATTTTTTCAATACTATTGCCGAAATTTTAAAAAATTTGTTCAAATCGTGTAATTTCAGGGTTATGAAAGGAGCATTATGCTCCCGGCGAAAATCATCTGGGCAATATAATATGTTCCGATGTTCACAAGCTCTGTCTTCTGACTGCGCATATTTTTGAAGATTATCAAAACGAGCGTTGCGTCCGAAGTGATAAAAAGCAGTGCAGCCGCGGTCATAATTGGCAATATTGCGTATGCGTTTTGCGCTCCCGCAGAAATTGCCGACGCTCCGACGCCCGCCGCCTTGACAAGCATAAGAGATATCGCCGCCGCATAGAGCAAAACGGGAAGAAGCATTTTGCCGAAAACTATCTTCAGCTTCCGGCTGAGCAAAAAGAAAGCCGCCGCTATAACTGCCGCAGCCGCAATCTCGCTGACAGTTATATATTCTGCGCCGTATAAACGGTTTCCCGATACGCAGAAAGCTGCGATAAACAGTATATGAGCCGCAAGAAAGCCGCCGAGTCCCGCAGCAAACTGCGCGCTCTCTGACGAGCTTGACAAAACGAGATCCCCTATCCACGACAAAATCAGCGCCGCGCCGACAAGCGCCGGATAAGCAGTCGCCCTGCCCGCATACAAAAAAGCGAAAAGGGCGGCGAGCAAAAACAGCGTTGAACATATCATTTTCTGAAGCTTAAAGGGTATTTTGTCAAACCGGAAATCTATGTATAAAGGCAGGCAGACCGCTTGCAACGCCACGGTCAGCCAAAACAAAAACAGATACATAACCACTCCTCCAATCAGGTGTATTTTACAACATAAAGAAATATTTTTCAATATGCTGAAGCCCCTAAAACGCAAATTTCCCGCCGTTTGCGCTTGACGGCGGAAATTCACGCCAAATGCCGACGGCGGTCGATTTGTTGTTCAGTGAAAATTCACCTTAACAACAGCTGCTTATTTCTTCTCGAAAGATTCACAGTCAACACATTCGCATACCGTCGGATGAGGCTCGTGAGTTCCGATAGAAACCTTTTCAAGAGTGCAATAATCCTCGTCGCCGCAGTGATGTCTGCATGACGCGACCGTGCAGCCGATGCACCTGTTTGCGTTTTTGCCAAATGACATTATGATGTCCTCCAAAATAAAAATACAGCGAAGCCAAAACAGGCTTCGCTGATATTTTAACCGCAATTTTTATTTATATTCAATTCTTTACTGCCATGTGAAAATAACATCCGCACCGCTCTTGATATAGGTCTTTCCGTAAGTGAAGCCGTTCTTTTCAAGAGCCTTGACGAAAGCGGCGGCCATCGTTTCGTTTTTGAGTGTTATTCTGCCGACCAGAGTGAGCGAATCGGTTCTGATGTTACCGACAGGCGCACCGAGAATAGCCGACGGGAGAACGCCCGGAACAAAGCCGGTGCACCACCAGTATTCACCGTATGGACGGGTTACAATGACCTTATCGTTATGATAAAGCACCATGGACATATGAAGCATATTCTCATCGCTTGCGCAAGCGTAGAAGCCGGCAACATTGAAGTCGGGATCCTTTGTGTAGACGCCTATTTCAGCGCCGATAAATACCCAGCCGTACTGGCCCTTCCATATCTGAATCATCCAGTCAAGTCCGCCGTAATAAAACTTCATTCGTTTCGTGTTATAGAACATGATTGCAAAGGGCGCGCAGGCGTCATAGATGGGAGAAAATCCGAAATTTCTCTGCCACGGGTCGCTTGCCGTGTAGAAGCATTTTGCCTTGGGATCATATAAATATCCGAGAATTCCGCTCTTTTCAAGGTTACTTATCGTTTCGTTGCTGCTCTGATTGTTGGATTTATAATACACCTCAGTCTGAGGAGTAAAGGAGCTGTAATACTTCTTGGAATTTTTGGTGACATAGCTTCTGACCTTGAAAGTATAAACGCCGGTTTCGTCGACCGAATATTTGCAGGAAGTTGAAGTAGTGGTGATTATTCTCGCCCAGCTTCCGTTAGTCGGGTCGTATCTGTATACCTGATATCCGTCTGCTCCTTTAACCTCGTCCCATGATACTTTTATATACTTCGAGTCGGGATTGGCTACCGCTTTCAGATTTTTCGGAGTGTCCGGATCATATTTCGTCTTTGGAGTTTCGGTATCGGTTTTGGTCGTCTTTTTCGACTGAGCCGATACAGTGTCGGAATACGAGCCGTAAATTTTCTGATCGCCGAGAAATGCTACCGCTCTGACCTTATACCATGTTTTCTTAGCCGAGATATCGCTGATGATATAGTCGGTCTTTGTCGTGCTGTAAGCATATTTCCACGAGTTGCCGGAGAGCTTATAGATATAATATTTGTCGGCGCCCCTGACCTTGTTCCACTCAAGCGTGTAGCCGTTTTCGGTTACATCAGTGCATTTAAGCCCCGTTACCTTGCCGGGTTTGGTTATCGTTCCGACCGATGACGAGAAAGAGCCGCATATTTTTTCATCGTCCAGCTTTAAATACGCTCTTACCTTATACGCATAGTAAGTGCCGGACGAAAGCGACGACACCTTATAGGATTTTGACGAGGTTGTCTTTATCTTCGACCACTTGTTTGTTGAAGAATTCAAAGCATAGATCTGATAGCCGTCAGCCCTCTTGACCGAGGACCATGAAAGCGTCAGCGAATTGCTCGTCACGGATTTGATCTTGAGATCCTTGACCTTATCGGGATCGGTCGCAGCTGTGAGAACGGACGAATATTTGCCTGTCTGACTGCCTTTTTTCGCTCTGACCTTGAACTGATAAACAGTGGCCGTTGAGAGAGAGGCAACTTTATATGAAGTTTTTGAAGTCGTTTTTATCTTTGTCCATGATTTTGAAGAAGTATTGTATCTGTATACCTGATATAATTCGGCGCCCTTGACCTTATCCCACTTGAGCGTTATCGTCGTTGCCGTCGTTTTCGAAGCCTTGAGCCTTTTCACCTGCCCGAGTGTTGCCGCCGACACATAAGCTGCATTGGGCAATACCATGCAAACGCACAACATGATTGAGATAAATGTTTTAAGCAGTTTCTTCATATTATCACCTTTACTCCATAATTTCTATAAAATTATATTAGTCTTTGTCTGATTATAAATCAACGAAAAAATAAAAATCTAATAAATTTTTAAATTTTTTCGACAAATCAGACAAATTGTATACCTCCTATGGGCCTTATTGACAGTATGTAGCAGCAATCTTCGCCGAAAACAGATTCCATTGCAGAAGTGTAAGTATCGACAAGATCGTTCGGAACAAAGGCCTGAATCGTTCCCGCAAAGCCGCCGCCGTGAACTCTCCATGCTCCCCTGCCCTTCAGAATATGCTCGCTAAGGCAAAGCGCAACGGAAACAGGCTGATTTTCCGCCATGCTCGGAGCAAAAACATTCTGGTTATATTTATATGAGGAGTCGCCGCTTTCTATTATAAGCTTTTTGAAAAGCTCGAAGTCCTTGTTTTTCAGCGCATCAATTTCTTTTTCAACTCTGTCGCTGTCGGCAAAGAAATGCATGGCTCTTAAAACGGCTCTGTCGTTGACTTTCTTGCGGACAAGGGAAATATTTTTCATAAACTCGCTTTCGTTAACATCTCTGAGGACTTTCTTTCCGAATACCGAAGCGGCGTCCTCCATTTCTTTTCTGACTGCCGCATATTCATCGGTGAGATCTGAGTGATTGCCCTTTGAATCGACAATGACGAGCGAATGACCGCAGGAGGAAAAGTCAAAGTCGATCTTGTTTATAACAGGCTCGGCGGGATCCTTGAAGTCAATCTCAACAAATCCGCCGACCGAGCAGGCCATCTGATCGAGAAGTCCGCAGGGCTTTCCGAAATGGACATTTTCCGCAAACTGAGCGATCTGGGCGATCTCAACGGGAGATATCTTTCCGTCGTTGAAAAGATAGTTCAGCATTGTTCCGACAAGAACCTCAAAAGCCGCCGATGACGACAGTCCGGATCCCGAGAGAACCTTTGACGAGGTAGTCGCGTCAAAGCCGCCTATCTTGTAGCCAAGCTGCTTGAATCTTGCCATAACTCCTCTGACGAGCGCTCTGCTCTTTCCGACATCGGCGTCGTTCACGGTCAGATCGTCGCACTTAACGCTGTCCATTCTGTATCCGGCTGATTTTATATTGACGGTGTTCGTGTCATTGAGCGAAGCCGCCGCTATTGCGTCAAGGCTGATTGCCGCAGCCAGAACACAGCCATGGTTGTGGTCGGTGTGATTTCCGCAGATCTCGCTTCTGCCCGGAGCGGAGAAAAGATGGATCTCTCTGTCTTTGCCGCCGTAAATCTCAACAAAATCGTCGAGTACCTTAGCGTATCTTTCATATTGAGCCTTTGCGAATTCTTCGGTAACATATGCTCTCTTGAATGATTCAAGAAGCTTTCCGCTTTCAATATCATTTTTAGCCGTTGATAACTTCATATCAATCCCTCACATTATTTTTTAGCTTTTGATAATTTTATCCGCTTTCTTGCTGTGACGGTGACCGTTATTGCTCCGTTGAGAATGAGCAAAGCCAGGCCCGATATCAGGAATAGCGGTATTATAGGCAAAATGAATTTCGCTGACAGCGGGTCATAGACATTGCGGCCGATGACTGTGTAAGAAAACAGCTTATAGGCAAAGCCGGTCAGCGATATCAGCATATATTTCCAGTATTTATAGTTGATTGCGCCGTAAATCTGGCTTATGGTGTTTATCGGTATGCACGGTATAAGCCTTGCACCGAAAAGCACAAGCGGTCTGCCGACCTTATCATTGCGGATAATATCATCAACCTTTTCGTACTTAGCGATAAATTTATGCGCGTTGCCGCCGCCGAAATGCCGGCCCCAGAAATATCTTATTGTGAACAGCATTGAAAGGCCGACAAGATTTATGAGAATTGCAAAATACCACTTGAACATGGCGCCGGAGATGACGCAGAGAAAAGATATAGGAAGCCACGGAATGATAGCCTTTATGATAAAATTCAGCTCAATGACAATAACCGCAAGCCAGCGGTTATCCATTGTTTCGATATTTTTTTCAAATCTTATCAGAGTGTCGGTGTATTTACCGTACCACTGGGAAATGCTGTCAATTTTCAGCAACTGCAGCAGCACCACCAGCAATACCGCTATCAAGAAGCAAGCCGCCGAGGCGATACTCATAGCTTTGAATAATGTCGCTTCCTTACTGTTTTTCAAATAAATTCACCTCGCAACGGCATAACAGCGCCGTAATGATAACATAACATCACCGCAAACATTTAGAACTATATTTTATAATATTTTTTCAATCAGGTCAACTGTTTATCAATAAATAATTATTTTTTAGCTTCTGTGAATATGCCGCTTCTTTTGCCCCGTACGCGTTACGGTCTTCCGGCCGCCCCGAATTTATGCGCGCGGTCGCAAAAGCGCTCCGTCGGTCTGGCGCCGGCGGAGCGTTCTTTCATTGTTAATTTTCTTATTCCTTGTCTTTTTTTGACTTCTTTGATGCTTTCTTTTCGGCTTTGGCTTTTTCGGCTGCTTCTCTGGCTGCCGCTCTCTCAGCCGCGAGCTTTTCGGTGGCCGTGACATTCTGCTGAATCGACCACTTTTTGAACTTGAGCTTGTTTCTGTCGGCGCCGGTCTCAATAATAATAGTGTCATCCTTAACGATAACAACTCTGCCGCAGATTCCGCCGATGGTGATTATCTCATCGCCGACTTCAACATTGTCTCTCATCTCCTGCTCTTCCTTCTGTCTCTTCTTCTGAGGTCTGAGCATAAGAAAATACATAAGAACGAACATGACAACAAGCATTATGAGCATTGTGTAGCTGCTTCCTCCGGTGCTTGAGCCGGTTGTTTCCGCTAAAAAATTAAAAAACATATTTGTTACCTCCGATTAGTTAAACATAATGAGAATATTATACAGAAAAGCGTTCGGATATTCAATAGAAATCGGAATTTATATATGAATAATCCATTAAAAATATCGAAAAAACCGATAAACTGCGCCGAGATATCAGCCTGATTATATTCTTGTGTCGAGCAAATCAACATATTTATTTCTGAATTCATCAAATCTGTTTTCGTCTATCGCTTCCCGGATTCGCTGCATAAGCGTGTTATAAAAATGCAGATTATGAAGAACTGCCAGTCTCATTCCGAGCATTTCCTTGCTTTTGAGAAGATGCTTGACATAAGCTCTTGAAAAATTCCGGCAGGTCGGGCAGTCGCACTCATCATCTATCGGAGAATCATCAAGAGCGTATTTCGCGTTATTTAGGTTGATTATTCCGTTCCATGTGAAAAGATGACCGTGTCTTGCGTTGCGGCTTGGCATAACACAGTCGAAAAGGTCGACTCCGCGGCTGACAGCCTCGATGATATTTCCCGGTGTCCCGACTCCCATGAGATATCTGGGCTTGTCAACCGGCATATATTCCTGAACGGCAGATATTATTCTGTACATATCCTCTTTCGGCTCTCCGACAGCAAGACCTCCTATTGCGTAGCCGTCAAGACCGAGCTTCACAATTTCCATCATGTGAGCGATACGCAGATCGTCAAATGTGCAGCCCTGGTTTATTCCGAAAAGCAGCTGGTGCGGATTGACGGCTCCCGGAGCCGAATTAAGCCTGTCATGCTCCTGCTTGCAGCGATAAAGCCAGCGCGTTGTTCTCTCACACGATTGCTTTGCGTATTCATATTCAGCCGGATTTTTAACACATTCGTCGAAAGCCATGGCGATAGTCGAACCGAGATTTGACTGGATACGCATACTTTCCTCCGGACCCATGAAAATTTTCCTGCCGTCAATATGCGATGAGAAATAAACACCCTCCTCTTTTATATTTCTCAGCTTGGCGAGCGAAAAAACCTGAAATCCGCCGCTGTCGGTCAGAATGGGGCCGTCCCAGCGAGTGAACTTATGCAGTCCGCCGAGAGCCTTCACATTCTCATCGCCCGGTCTCAGGTGAAGATGATAAGTGTTGCAAAGCTGCACCTGGCAGTGAATTTCTTTCAGATCAAGAGCCGAAACCGCTCCCTTTATCGCTCCGCAGGTGGCGACATTCATAAATGCCGGCGTCTGCACAGTTCCGTGAACGGTCACAAATTCGCATCGGCGGGCATCGCCGTCTTTTTTGATAAGTTTAAGCATAGCTTCCTCCGTGTTTATATTTGCCGTCAAGGCGGCAAAAAATCAGCGGAGTTTATCCCGCCGATCATGAGATATCACAGTAATATTTTATCCCGACTGAGCGATATTGTCAATGAATTTCGCTGAAAACGATTCCGTTTTGCGAATGTATAAAGCTAATAAACGAAAATAGCCGGAAAACTGATTTCGAGAGTTCGAATCTGCGTGTCAGGATCGGGTATTTTCAGGCAATTTCAGGTCATTTCGTATGCGAATTAAACGCGCAAAAAAGCCTGATTTTTGCCTGTTTTTGCGTTTTGGAGAGAAGTAAGGAGAGAAAAACAAAGGAGATTTTAATATGAATAATGATAAAAAAGAGACACTTTATAAGCATATGTTTCCGGAATATCCGGATGTTGTTTCAATAAATCAGTTGCGCAAAATGCTTGGTATCAGCAGGCATTTGGCATACGATTTGGTTACCACACAAAAAATACATTCTTTAAGAATCGGTAATTCTTTCAAGATTCCAAAAGTATGTGTTGTAGATTACATAATTGAAAATTTCGGTAATTTGGAGAGGAATCCTGCGGACGAAACGACCAGAACTTGACACGAAAAAGCCTAAGGTGACACGAAACGACCAAGTGGTTATAAGATTTTCACTTTCGAGTCTTTTAGTCAGTGTGTCAACTTCCGGTTGTTTCGTGTCGGTTTCAGGTCGTCTCGTCTGCGCCGAAAACCGCATAAAATAAGGCTTTTTCGCCCTTAAAGCCTTGTTATGACTGCATTTTTTCAAAGTGGGTTCAAATCGGCATTTTTGCCGATTTTGGAGAGAAATCAGGGGATACAGGAGAGAAATCGCGAGAGAAGGCAATACAAAATTACATACACCGCAGAAAGGACTTCAAACCGACGAAATCTATTTTTGAGGTGTATCATATGAAGAATTTACCGATTGATTGGAACAGCGTGCCCGATGTGATGAACAAGGATCAGTTTTATCGCCTTTGCCATATCAGCAAATCTACGGCATTGCATTTGCTCAAAAGCGGCAAGGTGCCCTGCGAGTGGTCAGGCAAAAAAACTCGGT
>JAQXMC010000013.1 GCA_029012445.1 Oscillospiraceae bacterium | reverse complement strand
GTGCTCTCTTGAGCTTTCGTTGTGGTCGTCGTTTTGTTGCCAGAGCTGAGCTTTTCAACATCTTTTTCAATGATCTTGCCCGTCTTTGCGTTGATCGAGTATTCATATTCGGTGCCGCCCGATCTGAAGTCTATCTCATATTCATAAACGCCGTCGTCCTTGTCAAGCTTTGCTTTGATGAAAGTCGCTTCCGAGGACTTGACATTGGCGTCCGAAAGTGCGATTGACTTAGCCTTGTCAACGCCGATGAAAGCCGAGGTGCTCTCTTGAGCTTTCGTTGTGGTCGTCGTTTTGTTGCCAGAGCTGAGCTTTTCAACATCTTTTTCAATGATCTTGCCCGTCTTTGCGTTGATCGAATATTCATATTCGGTGCCGCCCGATCTGAAGTCTATCTCATATTCATAACCGCCGTCGTCCTTATCAAGCTTTGCTTTTGTGAAAGTCGCTTCCGACGCTTTGACCTTAGCGTCCGAAAGTGCGATAGACTTAGCCTTGTCAACACCGATGAAAGCCGAGGTGCTCTCCGTTCCGGAAGAAGCGGTCTGTTTGTTATCGGCCTGAACCGAAGTGTCGTTGACATCGTCTTCTTTGTCTGCCTCGACCTTGCGGCTGATTATCGAGCCGTCCTCAGCGCTGATCTTATAATCGTATTCGTTTTCTCCGCTGTCGAACTCGACTTCAAAAAAATGTTCGCTGTCGTCTTCGGATAAAACCGACTTCACATCGGCCGCATTCTCAGCGGCAATGCCCGCATCCGCCAAAGCGATCGAAAGAGCTTTTTCAGAGCTTATCAGATCCTTTTTATCAGACGGTGAAGCCAGCGTCAGCGCAGTGCCTGCGATAACCGCGGCAATTATCAGTGAGCAAATAATAATAGCAGTTCTTTTCATGTTCCTGTCTCCTTAAAATTTATTTGCAATTTCTTATTGCATATTCAGATTAACCCACAATCGTTAAAGGAACATTAGAAATCAGATTTTTTTGAAAATTATTTTAAATTCGCTGCCAACGCCTTTTTGACTTTCAACAGAGGCCTTCGCCCCATGTATTTCCGCTATCTCCCTGACAAAGGAGAGCCCCAGCCCCGTTCCGCCGTCGCTTCTCGATGAATCCGCCCTGTAAAAACGGTCCCATATCTTTGAAACGGTTTCTTCGTCCATTCCGATGCCGTTATCCCTGACGGTCAGAACGGCGTTTTCATTCTCGCTTTTAAGGCTGACTTGTGTTTTTCCGTTCTCTTTTCCGTAGCGGTAAGCGTTTGAGATAAGGTTGACCGCCATTCTGGTTATCAGCTCATAGTTGCCGTTTATAAAAATGTCCGGCTCGATGCTGTATCCGAGCGTTATCCCTTTTTCATTTATAAGCTCCATGTCGCCGCATACCGCCGAAACACATTCAGAAAGGTCGAGCCTTTCCTTGGGTATTCCGCCCGCGCCTCTTTCAATTCTCGAAAAAGCGAGCATATCGTTGATCACGCGCGACATCTTTTTGCTCTGGCGCTCGATAAGCTCGAGAGCCTCGGTGTATTCCTCCTTGGTGTTATCGTTTTCGAGACTGTATTGGCACTGCGCGCTGATAACGGAAACGGGGGTGCGAAGCTCGTGGGAAATATCCGAGGTGAGCTGCTGTTCTTTGTTGAATGAATCCTCAAGCCGCTCGAACATCCCGTTAAAGGCGTCTGCCATCGAGTGCACCTCGTCGCAGCCCTCGCCAATCTCAATGCGCTTGGAAAGGTCCGTTCCGCTTCGGATATCCTCAGCCGCATTTTTGATATCTATTATCGGCGAAAGCGCGCGCTTGGCTATGCCCCGACCGCCGACGATAGCCAGAAGAACAAGCAGCGGGATCATCAGCAGAACGGCTTTTGTCATCATGTTCACCTGAGAAATGCTGTAATCTGCGCTGACAGTTCCCCGAAGCCAGAGCGGAGAATCAAGTAATCTGACATTCATCTCAAGGTCATAAACATAATATCGGCCCTGTTGCGTTTTCACAGAGCTGACGGTCTTGTTTCTGAAATCGGGCCTTTGCTCCTCGGTGAAATACGAATCGTCGCCGTAGATAAGCCCGCTCTCATCATAAAGCGCAGTTGAAATGCCGTTGACCGAACGCACGAAATCGTCGTCTATCTCAAGAAATCCGTTTTTATATTCAATATAGAGATCATAGGGATCGTCGAACTCAAGGCGGTCGTATTCGTTATAAAATTCGATCTCGTCGAAGTTGTTTTCGACCGTCTTGACAAGCTCTTCGCGAATACCTCTTTGAAGTACGGCTCGGCTGATTGCAAGAGTCACGAAAACTGCGGCGCCGGAAATTATTATCACAGCGGCGGAAAACCAGATTGTAATTTTAAAAATCAGCGATTTCCTTTTCATTTTTCCTCCCTGATAACATATCCGCTACCCCTGACGGTGTGGATAAGCTTCTTTTCAAAACCGGAATCTATTTTTCTGCGAAGATAGCTTATATAGACATCAATGACATTCGTTCCGCCCTCATAGTCAAAATTCCAGACATGATTTTCTATCTTTTCGCGGGAGAGAACTGCGCCCTTATTTCTTATCATATATTCAAGAAGCGCATATTCCTTGGCCGAAAGGGAAATCTCCTTCCCCGCCCTTGTGACCTTTTTCGAGGCGGTGTCAACGCTGAGATCCGCAACCGTGAACACATTCGAGCCGGCGCCGCTGTTTTTTCTCAGCATGGCTCTTATTCTTGCCGAAAGCTCTTCAAAGGAGAAAGGCTTGACAAGATAATCGTTTGCGCCGCTGTCAAGACCTTTCACTCTGTCGCTGACTGCGTCCTTCGCCGTCAGAAGCAGAACGGGGACATTGTTTCCTTTTTCCCGAAGCTCCTTCAAAAGGGTAAGCCCGTCCTTTTTGGGCATCATTATGTCGAGTATCACACCGTCATATTCGGCTGCACGGATATAGTCTCCGGCCTCTTCTCCGTCAAAGCAGCTATCGACGCTGTAACCGTCCGAGCGCAGCTTGTTGGATATTATTTTGTTAAGATCTTTTTCGTCTTCAACAACAAGTATTCTCATTTTAATTCTCCGATCAAAAGCGGACTGACTCCGCTTTTATATTTTTCTTCTTTATTATATCAGCACCGCTTCCTGATGTAAAGCGGTATCAGGCTGCCCGGAAAATGCCAAGCATATAAGCTTTCGGCGACACAGTTCGGCACTGTGTCGCTGAAACAGTTTGCGTTATGTTTGAAATAATCAGACATTTTCTTTCGTCTTTTTGCTTTATGCGTTCGGTCGCCTTTATCGACAGTCCGGGGCTGACCGCCGCTTTTCAAGCGTCGGTCAGCTTTCTTTGTCAGGGGTTAAATTACTTTCCGAAATAGGACTTTAATAATGCTATGAATCTTGCGAACAGGTCGAAGAAGCTGAAGCCTGACAAGGAAAATTCTCTGTCCTTCTCGGCTCTGAGGATCTCGCCGGAAACTGCGTCGATCTCATAGTCGTATTCGTATTTGCCTGAGTGGAACTCGACCTCGTATTCGGCTCTGCCATCGTCGAAATCGAAAACAACCTTGACTCTCTTTGCGTCCTCTTCCTTAACGCCGGCGGCTGCGAAAGCTATTTCCTTAGCCTTGGCTTTTCCGATATAAGCTGCGTCGGGATCGGAAACATTCGTATCCGGGCGATCCTGTTCAACCTTGAGAATCTCGCCGGTGACTGCGTCGATATCGTAGCTGTATTCGGTTCTTCCATAATAGAACTCGACATCATATACGGCTGTGCCGTTCTCATAATCGAATTCGCAGATGATGAACTTTGCGTCCTGAGCCGGAATGCCGGCGGCAGAAAGCGCGATTTCCTTAGCTTTTTCTTCGCCTATATAGGCTGTAGCGGCAAAGGCTGCGGTTGAAACAATGCCTACGCAAAGAAGGCAGGCGAGAATGACTGATAAGATTTTTTTCATTGATTTCATAATTGGTCTTCCTTTCTTTGTTGGTGTTTTGTTTCTGTGATTGCAGTATAAAGCACAAAGATTAGAAGAACATTAGAACAAGGAAAATTTTAACTTTTTCGGAAAATTTATCTTTTCGCTCTTTTTGCCGCCGCTTTGAAGTCTGCAAAAGACCGTTTTCACCAAGCGGAAAATCGGCCTCGGCTTTATATTTTCGCTAAACCTTTATTTATCGCATCTGCGCCGGATTTAACATACGAAAGCGCAGAGATAAAACAGCTGCCGCAGATGAGAGTCTCAAAAGCGGCAGCCTGTTTTATTTTCAGTCTTTAAGCAGCTGATTATACATTTTTATATATTCGTTTGCCGACTTGCCCCAGCTGAAATCGCAGTCGAGCGCTCTCTGAACGAGAGTCGGCCAGTATTCTCTGTTGTAATAAGCTGTTATGGCTCTTCTGATAGCGTCAAGCATATCATGAGCGTTGTAGCTCTTGAAGGTGAAGCCGTTGCCGTGTCCGTCGCCCGAATCGGTTATCGAGTCTCTCAGTCCGCCCGTCTCTCTGACGATGGGGACTGTTCCGTATCTCAGGGCGACCATCTGCGAAAGACCGCAGGGCTCGCTCTTGGACGGCATCAGGAACAGATCGGCGCCCGCATATATTTTTCTCGCCAGCGACGGCACGAAGCCGAGCCTTATCGCCATCTTGTCATGATGCCTGTCGGCAACGCCCTTGAAGAAGTTCTCATATTGCCAGTCGCCCGATCCGAGAACAACAAACTGAACATCGGTCGTGTTGAGAAGCTCCTCGAGCACCGCCTTGACGAGATCGAGGCCCTTGTGATCAACGAGCCTTGAAACAACGCCAATTATAGGTACATCAGGTCTGACGGGCAGGCCCATATTTTCCTGAAGTCCGGCCTTGTTGAGCTTTTTGTTTGACCGGTCGGCGGCGCTGTAATTGGCGAAAATATTCTCATCGGTTTCGGGGTCATAGCTCACGGTGTCTATTCCGTTGAGTATTCCCTGAAGCTTCCAGCGTCTGGCTTTCAGAATGGTGTCGAGACCGTGACTGTACCACGGATCGAGTATCTCCTGAGCGTATGACGGAGAAACGGTCGTCACCTTGTCGGCGCATTCGATGGCGCCCTTCATGAAATTGATGTCGCCGTCATATTCGAGAATGTTGGCGCTGCCCTCAAGACCGATAACATCGCTGACGATCTCCTTGCCGTAAACGCCCTGATACTGAATATTATGGATCGTGAAAACCATCTTGATTCCCTGATACCAAGGATCTTTGGCGTACATGGTGGTATAATAGACGGGAGTCAGAGCGCACTGCCAGTCATTGCAGTGAATGATATCGGGTCTGAAGTCAATGTGCGGCAGCATTTCGAGCACCGCTCTTGAGAAAAACGCAAACCGCTCTGCGTCGTCATAGTGGCCGTATATCGTGTCGCGCTTGAAATAATATTGATTATCGAGAAGATAATATATAACTCCGTTCGCCTTGGCCTCGAAAATGCCGCAGTATTGCCGCCGCCACGCAACGGGAACGGAAATGCTCGTCAGAAAAGTCATCTTATCCTTAAGCTCCTGACTTATCGTGCTGTAAAGCGGCATGACAACGCGGCAGCCGATGAGGCGTCTCCTGAGAGCCTGCGGAAGCGAGCCGGCAACATCGCCGAGTCCGCCGCTGGCCATGAAGGGAAGAGCTTCGCTGGCAACATATAAAACTTTCATTCTTTCACCCTCTTAAACCGTTATATTTTTTCCGATGTAAAGCGGATATGTTTTCGCACCCGAAAGATCGTTCGCCGGCTTAACGAACACATCTTTATCGAGAATCGCATAATTCACCTGAGCGTTCTGCCCGATGTAAGTGCCCTGCATTACTATTGAATTTCTGACCGTTGCGCCCTCGTCTATCGTGACGCCTCTGAACAGTATCGAGTTTTCGACCTTGCCCTTGATAATGCAGCCGTCGGCAATAAGAGAGCCCCTGACATCTGAGTTCAGACCGTAGGTTGTGGGCATATTGTCTCTGACCTTGGTGTAGACAGGTCTTTCATTGTTGAACAGCAGCTTGTAGTCGCCGGCGACAAGAGCGAGACTGATATCGTAGTAGCTCTGAAGAGAGTCGATCGTTTTGGCGTATTCCTTTACCTCATAGCCGTATATCTTCAGAGTTTTGACATTTTTCTGAATTATATCCTTTTCAAAAACAGTCGCGTTTGAGCTGACGGCTCCGTTGATGAGCCTTTCGAGAAGCAGTCTCGACATAACGATGATATTCAGCGAATAAGGCTCGACCTTGTCTGTTGAGGGGCAGATGGAAACTTCCTTGACTCTGCCGTCCTTGTCGGTGCTCAGGACCATTCTTCCGTCCGTTTTTGGAACAAAGCCCCTTTTATAGGCGATGGTTATATCCGCCTTGTTTTCTTTGTGGAATCTGAAAATATCGTTATAGTCTATGTTGCAGACAACATTGCAGTCCGACAAAACAACATAGTCCTTGTTGCTCTTTGAAATATAGTTCATTATGTTTGCCAGAGCCTCTATTCTTGAGGAATACATTCCGCCCGTGCCGAGATTGAAGGGCGGCAGGATCGTCATTCCCTCTCTTTTTCTCGAAAGATCCCACGCCTTGCCTGAGCCGAGGTGATCCATGAGAGACTGATAGTTGCTCTTGGTGATGACGCCAACCTTGCCTATTCCGCAGTTGACCATGTTGCTGAGAACAAAGTCTATCAGGCGGTACCGGCCGGCAAAGGGAATGGAGCCCATAGTTCTGATGTTGGTCATTTCCCTGATGTTATCGTCATAGGCGCTACTGAAAACTATGCCTAACACATTCTTGGAATTCATTTTTTAGCCCCCTTCACATTTTTCTCGATCATTTCCTTCGGCGCAACAACTGCTCCCTTGCCTATCTCAAGGTCGGAGCCGACAACGGCAACTCCCCAGTCGTCGAGATTTTCCATGTCCTCGGGCGATCTGCCGACAACGGCGTTTTCGTCAACGACCGTGTTTTCGGCAATAATTGCGTATTGGACGACTGCGCCCTTCTTAATCTTGGCGCCGGGCATCACTATTGAATAATGCACCTTTGCGCCCTCGGCGACCTCGACATTTGAGAAGACGACCGAATAATCAATATCACCCTCAATGTCGCAGCCCTCGGCTATCATTGAATTTTCAACATGAGCGTTGAGACCGATATAGTGCGGCGGGGTTGCGGAGTCGTTTGAATAGATCTTCCAGCTGTCGTCGCTGAGATCGAGATCGACCTTGGGGTTGAGCAGATCAAGGTTGGCCTCCCACAGACTGTCGATCGTGCCGACATCCTTCCAATAGCCGTCGAACTTAAATGCGAAGAGCCTTTCGCCCGCCTTGTGCATTGCGGGAATAACATCTTTGCCGAAATCGTTTGATGAGTTCGGGTTGGCCTCGTCGTCTATCAGGTACTTTCTGAGCTTCTGCCATGTGAAAATATAAACGCCCATCGACGCCTTGTTCGACTGCGGATGCTTCGGCTTTTCTTCAAAGTCGGTGATTTCACCGTCGTCGTTGACGAACATCAGTCCGAAGCGGCTCGCCTCCTCCCACGGGACCTCGAGCATTGCGATAGTGCAGGCTGCGTCGTGTTCCTTGTGGAAAGTGAGCATTTTTGAATAATCCATTTTATATATGTGGTCGCCCGAAAGAACGGCAACATATTCGGGATTGTATCTGTCTATAAAGTTTATGTTCTGATAGATAGCGTTTGCCGTACCCTTATACCATTCCGTCCCCTTTATCTGCTGATAGGGGGAGAGAACATGAACACCGCCGAAATTTCTGTCGAGATCCCATGCCGCGCCGTTGCCGATGTAGTCGTTAAGCTCAAGCGGCTGATACTGCGTGAGAACGCCGACGGTGTCAATACCGGAATTAGCGCAGTTTGAAAGCGGGAAATCAATAATTCTGTATTTTCCTCCGTAGGGTACTGCGGGCTTTGCTATCTTTTTTGTGAGCACGCCAAGACGGCTGCCCTGTCCGCCTGCGAGAAGCATGGCAAGACACTCTGTTTTACGGGCCATAATAATTCCTCCTTTTATTGTTAAATGCTGTTTAAAACTACATTGAACTGTGAATACGGATATTCGTCCTGCGGCGCTTCGGCTATTTTTTCAAAGGCCTCGGCGAGCCTTTCGGCGTGATCCCTCAGCTTGTCTTCGCTTTGAGCGAAAGCCTCGGATATGCCCTCAAACGCCTTTTTGTTGTATTCGCTTCCCATAGCGTTTCCGGCTTCCGAGCTGAGATAGCGAACATCTATCGCCGCCTTGTGAAAGCTCGTTTTGTCGCCTGTTTCGATATATTCCCTTATTTCATAGGCTATCAGCCTTGCGCCCTCGGTGAAATATTCTTCGATTGCCCTTTTGTTCCGGATCTGCGAAACGCCCGCGCGAACGGAGAGCATTCCTATCGCCGCACCGATCACGCAAAGAACGATTATCAGCTTTTTCTTCATTTTTTCGTTACCTTTTTTATCTGTTTCTTTGCCGTTGCCCTGCGCCTGAGATATATTGCGCTGTTGGGCGGCAGTGAAAGCGTCAGGCTCTGATCCTTGCCGTGCATTTTCACTTTTTTGGTTGAAACTCTTGTTTTGGGGCCTCTGCCCTCGCCGCCGAATTTTTTGTCGTCCGAATTGAGCAGAACCTCATATGTGCCGGGCAGCTCGACGCCGAAGGAATATGTTTCGCGGTACACATTGGTCAGATTGCAGACCGCGACTATCTCGTCCCCCTTGCTGTCTTTTCTGACGAAAGCGAGACAGGAATTATCCTTGTCGTCGCTGACAAGCCATGAAAAGCCCTCCCAGCTGTAATCTATCTCCCAGAGAGCGGGATTTTTCAGATAGATTTTGTTGATAGCTTTTGAGTATTCCCTGAGCTGTCTGTGCTTATCATAGTCAAGCAGCAGCCAATCAAGGCCCTGATCGTATTTCCACTCGATGAACTGACCGAATTCCTGGCCCATGAACATCAGCTTTTTGCCGGGGTGAGCCATCATATAGCCAATGAACGCTCTGACTCCGGCGAACTTTTCTTCATATGTTCCGGGCATCTTATTGATAAGAGAGCATTTTCCGTGAACGACCTCGTCATGCGATATCGGGAGAATGAAGTTCTCCGAGAACGCATAGAAAAACGAGAATGTCAGCAGGTCATGGTTATATTTTCTGAAAATTCCGTCCAGTGAGAAATAATGGAGAACATCGTTCATCCAGCCCATATTCCATTTAAAATTGAAGCCGAGACCGCCGATATTCGTCGGCTTTGAAACAAGCGGCCATGCCGTGCTTTCCTCGGCTATCATCATAGCGTAGGGGTGCTCGCTGAAAATATGCTCGTTGAGCTTTCTCAGAAACGCTATCGCTTCAAGGTTTTCCTTTCCGCCGTTGACATTCGGCGCCCATTCGCCGTCCCTCCTGCCGTAGTCAAGATAAAGCATCGAGGCGACAGCGTCAACCCGAAGACCGTCAATGTGATATTTGTCAAACCAGAAATTCGCGCTGCTCATCAGGAAGGAGATAACCTCCGTCCTGCCGAAGTCAAACACCTTCGTACCCCATTCCTTGTGTTCGCCCTTCATCGGGTCGGAATATTCATAAAGGCAGGTTCCGTCAAATTCGGCCAGACCGTGAGCGTCGCGCGGAAAATGCGCCGGCACCCAGTCGAGAATAACGCCGATTCCGTTTTTGTGCATTGTGTCAACGAGATACATCAGATCGTCGGGCGTTCCGTAGCGTGAGGTTGCGGCGAAATAGCCCGTCACCTGATAGCCCCACGAGCCGTCGAACGGATATTCCGACAGCGGCATGAACTCAACATGAGTGTACCCCATCTCCTTGACATAGGGCGCAAGCTCGTCTGCAAGCTCGCGGTAGTTGTAAAAGCTGCCGTCCTCATGCATTTTCCATGAGCCGGCGTGAACCTCATATATGTTGACGGGAGAAGAATAGATGTTTTTCTTTTTTCTCTCTGCGCACCACTTCCCGTCGCTCCACTCATAGCCGCCGAGCTCATAGAACTTGGAGGCGTTGTTCGGCCTCGTTTCACAGTGGAAGGCATAAGGGTCGCACTTATTGATTATATCACCGTTGCGTGTCGTAATTGCGTATTTATAGTTGTCGAAAGCTTTGACATTTTCGGCGACGCCCTCCCAGACGCCGGCTTCGTTGATCTTGTTCAGCCTGTTTTTGTCTCCGTCCCAGCCGTTGAAATCGCCGACCACGCTGACCTTGAGCGCATTCGGAGCCCAGACTCTGAACACGACCTCGTTTTCGCTTATCCGGTGCGAGCCCAGGTATTCATAGGCCTTTATGCTGTTCCCCTGATGAAAGAGATACAATGCAACATCGTCCTTAAGCATTTTTTCTTTCATGAAAGCACTCCTTTTCTTTGAAAATCATTAGAAAAGCATATGTATATCTACTCTGCTTTAGTTTACCACAGAAAACAAGCAAATTTCAATGGATTTTGCATATTTTATTTAATTTTTCATGAAAAAAATTGCAGTTGTTTGGTTATTTTGTTACAAAATCACAGTCCCGAACGGCATTGTGTTTTATTGCTGCGTTCCCGGGCCTGCGGCGCAGGCGGCGCACCCGGGAAAAGGTGAAAATTATTTCTTAAATTGTCGCAAAAACGATTGACTTCATCGCTAAAAAGTGTTAAAGTAATTAAAAATTCAAGGCAATGACGAAAACAAGTAGACTTTGACTGAACCAGCAGAGAACTGTCGGCCGGTGCAAGACAGCGGCAAGGTCAGAGCCGAATACCTTTCCGAGCCGCTGCCCGAATGCGAAAGATCGCTTGTAGGCGCAGACGGGTGCGCCCGATACAGCGCGGGAGGGCGAGCGCCCTCATAAGGCCGCGAACGCTTCGGCGCGCGGTAAACAGAGGTGGTACCGCGGATAGCTTCCGCCCTCTGCACCGATGGGTGCGGAGGGCGTTTTTTCGCCTGTGCAGAAAGGATAATTATTATGGTAATCACAGATTTTTTGGAGCGCAATTCGAGACTTTTCGGCTCGGACACAGCTCTTGTCGAGATCAATCCCTCCGAAGAGAGAGACAACGCCTCCACCTGGCGCGAGGCAAGTCTCGTCGCTCAGGCTCAGCCCGACGCGCCTTATCGCAGGGAGCTTTCATGGAGAGATTTTGACCGCAGAGCCAACCGCTTTGCGAATTTGCTGCTAAGCCGGGGAATAAAGCGAGGAACAAAGGTCGGCATACTGCTGATGAACTGTCTCGAATGGCTGCCGCTTTATTTCGGGATTCTGAAAGCGGGCTGCATTGCCGTTCCGCTGAACTTCAGGTTTTCTTCCGATGAGATCAGATACTGTCTCGATCTCGCCGATGTTGAGGTCCTTATCTTCGGTCCGGAATTTGTCACAAGGATCAACGCCGTCCGCCGGGATATTCCAAAGGTTAAAACCCGCCTGTTTGTCGGCCGGAATGTTCCCGAATACGCCGAGGATTGCCTCAGACTGATGAATTTCTGCTCCTCGACAAATCCGCCGATAGCTCTCTCCCCCGAGGACGACGCAGCCATATATTTTTCTTCGGGAACGACCGGTTTCCCGAAAGCTATTCTTCACAGTCACAAGGCTCTCTATTGCTCGGCTCTGACGGAGCAAAAGCATCACGGTCAAACAAAGGACGATGTTTTCCTCTGCATTCCGCCGCTTTATCACACGGGAGCTAAAATGCACTGGTTCGGCTCTCTCGCCTCAGGCGGAAAGGCTGTTCTGCTGCGCGGAGTCAAGCCGGAGTGGATCCTCAGAACGATCACCGAAGAAAAATGCACCATAGTCTGGCTTCTCGTCCCCTGGGCTCAGGATATTCTCGACGCTGTCGAATCCGGCAGGATTCAGCTTGAGCACTATCTTCTTGACCAGTGGAGACTTATGCATATCGGCGCCCAGCCCGTGCCGCCGAGTCTCATTCTCAGATGGAAAAAGTATTTTCCTCATCATCAGTATGACACCAACTACGGTCTTAGCGAGTCGATAGGCCCCGGCTGCGTTCATCTCGGCATTGAAAACACGGATAAGATAGGCGCTATCGGCAAAGCGGGCTACCTTTGGGAGGCGCGCATTGTTGACGAAAACGACAACGAGGTCGCTCAGGGCGAGGTCGGCGAGCTCGCGGTCAGGGGACCGGGAGTTATGCGCTGCTATTATAAAAACCCCGAAGCGACCGCAGAGGTGCTTCACGGCGACTGGCTTCTCACCGGAGACATGGCCCGCAGCGATGAGGACGGCTTCATATATCTCGTCGACCGCAAAAAGGATGTTATAATATCCGGCGGCGAAAATCTTTATCCGGTTCAGATCGAAGATTTTATCCGCCGCTTCGACAAGGTCAAGGATGTTGCCGTTATAGGACTGCCGGACAAGCGTCTGGGCGAGATAGCCGCGGCGATAATCGAGCTTAAAGACGGCGTACACTGCACCGAGGAGGAAATATGCGACTTCTGCCGCGAGCTTCCGAGATACAAGCGGCCGCGCCGGATAATATTCGACAAGGTGCCGCGCAACCCGACCGGCAAAATAGAAAAGCCCGCTCTTCGGAAAAAATACCGCGCGAGCAATATCGTTGAGGATCAGACAACGCACTGATACGCTTCGGTTTGTCCGGCCGGCGGCAGATTTTTCCGCCCCGCTTTATCTTCGTGTCCGCCTTGACACCCGATTGTGTAAAGGATATAATTTTATCTGTATTTCGGCGGAATCCGACAAAAATCAACGCCGACGGGTACGCTCGAGCGTCTGCTCGCCGCTGATTCGGACTTCGGCTTCAGAGCGGCTGAAAAGGCGAACGCTAAGAAGCGGAGAAAACACCCGGACTTTTAAATGAACGCCTGTCATAAAAGAAAAAGACAATTATTGAAATAAACGACCGCCAAGGAGGTATTAAACAGATGAAAACACTGATGCTCGGCAATGTTGCCGCCGCCAGAGGACTATATGAGGCGGGCTGCGATTTTGTTTCAAGCTATCCCGGAACGCCAAGCACCGAGATAACCGAAGCCGCGGCAAAATATCCGGAAATATACGCTGAGTGGGCGCCCAACGAAAAGGTCGCCATGGAATCGGCTTTCGGCGCGAGCCTCGCCGGCCGCAGAAGCTTTTGCGGCATGAAGCATGTCGGGCTTAATGTTGCGGCGGATCCGCTTTTCACAGCCGCCTATACGGGCGTGCGCGCGGGAATGCTGATCGGCGTCGCTGACGATCCCGGAATGCATTCCTCTCAGAACGAACAGGATTCTCGCCACTATGCGATAGCTGCCAAGCTGCCGATGCTTGAGCCCGCCGACGCCGCCGAGGCGCTGAGCTTCGTCAAGCTCGGCTATGAGCTTTCGGAGCGCTTCGACACCCCCGTGCTCATCAAAATGTGCACACGGATTGCGCACTCTCAGAGCGTTGTCGAAACCTCGGAGCGTGAGGAACGCGAGCCGATACCCTATGAAAAGGATATTAAAAAATATGTCATGATGCCCGCCTGCGCAAAGGCCCGCCACCCCGTCGTCGAGGCAAGGCTCGCCGCTTTGCGCGAATGGGCCGAAACGGCTGACATCAACAGAATCGAGGAGGGCGCCGACCGTTCCGTCGGCTTTGTGACCTCATCGACCTGCTATCAATATGTCAAGGAGGTCTGCGGCGACCGCCACCCCGTCTTAAAGCTCGGCATGGTCAACCCTCTGCCCGTCAAAAAGCTGAAGGACTTCGCCGCAACTGTTGAAAAACTCATCGTTGTCGAGGAGCTCGACGGAATCATAGAAGCTCACTGCCGCTCAATCGGTCTCAACGCTGTCGGCAAGGAGCTGTTCGGCTGCATCGGCGAATTCAGTCAGAACTATGTCGCCGAAAAACTCGGTCTTGCGCCCCACAGCGGCAAGGCTCTGGCCGAAAACCTGCCCGCAAGGCCGCCGGTCATGTGCGCCGGCTGCCCCCACAGGGGACTTTTCTTCACGCTGAAGAAAAAGAAGCTGACCGTTCTGGGCGATATCGGCTGCTACACTCTCGGCGCCGCCGCTCCTCTAAACGCAATGGACTCGACCGTCTGCATGGGCGCCTCAGTCTCCGGACTTCACGGCTTTATCAAGGCCTCGGGTGAAGAAGCCTCAAAGAAAACGGTTGCCGTTATCGGCGACTCAACATTCATGCATTCGGGAATAACCGGCCTTGTCAGCATAGCCTATAACGAGTCGAATTCGACTGTTATAATATTAGATAACTCGATCACGGGAATGACGGGCCACCAGCAGAACCCGACAACCGGCTTCAATCTCAAAGGCGATCCCTGCACAAAGATAGACCTTGAAACGCTTTGCCGCTCGGTCGGCATACGCCGCGTCAGAGTCGTTGATCCTTATGATCTTGCGGCCTGCGACAAAGCCATCGACGAGGAGCTTGCGGCAGATGAGCCGTCGGTCATCATATCAAGGCGCCCCTGCGCTTTACTGAAATATGTCAGGCACCCGGGTCCCATTTCCTGCGACAGCGACAAGTGCATCGGTTGCCGCGCCTGCATGAGCATAGGCTGCCCGGCTATCAGCGTTGACGGCGGGAAAGCAAAAATAGACGACACTCTTTGCGTCGGCTGCGGCGTCTGCTCACAGCTTTGCCGCAAGAATGCGCTCGGCTGATAAAGGAGGAGACTGAATATGGAAACGAAAAATATTATGATCGTCGGCGTCGGCGGTCAGGGAACCCTTCTGGCAAGCAAGCTGCTCGGCAGAATACTGCTTGAGCAGGGCTATGATGTCAAGGTCAGCGAGGTTCACGGCATGAGCCAGAGAGGCGGCAGCGTCGTGACCTATGTCCGCTGGGGCGACAAGGTCTATTCTCCCATAGTTGATAAGGGCGAAGCCGATATAGTCTTATCCTTTGAGCTGCTTGAGGCGGCTCGCTGGGCCGAATATCTCAAAGAGGGCGGCGTTCTTCTGACAAACACCCAGAAGATCAATCCGATGCCCGTTATAACCGGCGCGGCCGGATATCCCGCCGGACTTGAAGAAAAGCTCAAAGCTCTGCCGATAAAGCTCGACGCAATGGACGCGTTAAGCCTCGCCGAAAAGGCCGGCTCTCCGAAAACGGTCAATCTCGTGCTTCTGGGCAGGCTGAGCCGGTATTTCGACTTCCCGAGAGAAACCTGGCTTGACGCTGTCGAAAAGAGCGTACCGGAAAAATTTATTGAAATGAATAAAAGGGCGTTCCTTCTGGGCGCCGAGACATAAGGAGGCACCCATGAAACAACAATATTTTCAGAAAGAAATCGAATGCGCTTCACAGCAGCAAATCAAGGACTGGCAGGACGAACGCCTTGTCAAACAAGTCCGCCATGTCTGGGACAATGTTCCCTATTACAGAGAAAAAATGAAGGAAAAGGGATTGACGCCCGACGATATCAAGGGCCGAGACGATCTTTATAAGCTTCCGTTTCTGACAAAGGCCGATCTTCGCGACGCCTACCCCTACGGTCTGCTCGCCGTTCCGCTCAAGGACTGCGTCAGAATCCACTCCACATCGGGAACAACGGGCAAAAGAGTCGTTGCTTTCTACACCAAGGAGGATATCGACCTTTGGAACGACTGCTGCGCGAGAGCCATCGTTGCCGCCGGCGGAACGCCCGACGATATCTGCCAGGTCGCCTACGGCTACGGCCTGTTCACGGGCGGCTTCGGTCTCAACGGCGGCAGCCAGAAGCTCGGCTGTCTGACTTTGCCGATGTCTTCGGGCAACACCGACCGTCAGCTCCAGTTCATGGAGGATCTCGGCTCAACGATCCTTTGCTGTACACCGTCCTATGCGGCGTATCTTGCCGAGAGCATCCACGAGAGAGGTATTCAGGATAAGATCCGCCTCAAGGCCGGCATTTTCGGCGCTGAGGCATGGAGCGAGGAGATGCGCAGAGATATCGAGAAAAGCCTCGGCATAAAGGCCTATGATATCTACGGTCTGACAGAGCTCAGCGGCCCCGGCGTTGCCTATGAATGCAGTGAGCAAACGGGAATGCACATAAACGAGGATCACTTTATCGCCGAGATAATAGATCCCGACACGGGCGAGGTTCTGCCCGAGGGATCTCAGGGCGAGCTTGTTTTCACCTCGATCACAAAACAGGCCTTTCCGCTTCTTCGTTACCGTACGCGCGACATCTGCGTTCTGACTCGCGAAAAGTGCGCCTGCGGCAGAACGCACATCAAGATGAGCAAGCCTATGGGCCGCAGCGACGATATGCTTATCATCAAGGGCGTTAATGTGTTCCCGTCTCAGATAGAGACCGTTCTTCTTGAGCAGGGCTACACATCCAACTATCAGATCATCGTTGACCGCGTCAACAATTCGGACACGCTCGATGTTCTCGTTGAAATGACTGCGGATCACTTCTCTGATTCTCTCGCTGATATCACAAGCCGCGAGAAGGATCTCATCGCCGCGCTGAAGGCGATGCTCGGAATATACGCCCATGTTCATCTTGTCAGCCCGAAGTCCATCGTCCGCAGCGAGGGCAAGGCAGTCAGAGTCATCGACAAGAGAAAAATATAACAGGAGGCTTTCACATGAAAATTCATCAGATATCGGTATTTTTGGAAAACAGAACCGGTCAGCTCGCTGAAATAACCGGTCTGCTCGCCGAAAACGGAATAGATCTCAGAGCTATCAATGTTGCGGAAACATCGGACTACGGCGTTATCCGCCTCATCACGGACGATGAAAACGCGGCCTGCGAGGTTCTGAACAAAAACGGCTTCATTTATTCTATCAGCGATGTGCAGACAGTCGGCGTACCCGACAAGCCGGGCGGACTCAGCGTTCTGCTAAAGGCTCTCGCAGACGCGGACATTGATATTTTATATATGTATTCTATCTTCGGCCGGAAAGACGGCAGAGCTTCCATGGTCTTCCGCGTCGCCGATCAGGCCGCCTTTGAGGCCGCCGTTGAGTCAAGCGGTCTGAACTGCTCAGACGGCGAAGACCTCGGTTTAGAATGAGATTAACAGAAAGAAGGTTAATGCTTTATGCAGGAAATGAGCAGAAAAAACAAAAAATTCACTGACTCGGTCATACGTCGCATGACAAGAATCAGCCTTGAGTGCGGAGCCATCAATCTGGCGCAGGGCTTCCCCGACTTCGACCCGCCCAAGGAAATGACGGACAGACTCGCCGAGGTCAGCAAGATAGGCCCCCACCAATACCCGATCACTATGGGCGCGCCGAATTTCAGACAGGCTCTTTGCCGCAAGTGCGGCAGATTCATGGGCAGAACTCTTGACCCCGAAACCGAGGTCGTCGTCACGATAGGCTCGACCGAAGCTATGGTTGACACTATCTTCGCTCTGACAAACCCCGGCGATAAGATCATCATTTTCTCGCCCTATTTCGAGAACTACCGCGCCCAGGCTATCATGGCGGACTGTGAGCCGCTGTTCGTTCCCCTTGTTCCGCCGCAGTTCAATTTTGATCCCGAGGTCCTTGAGGACGCTTTCCGTCAGCACCCGAAAGCAATTCTTATCTGCAACCCCTCAAACCCCAGTGGAAAGGTGTTCACCTATGACGAGCTCAAGCTCATTGCCGACCTTTGCATAAAATATGATGTTTACGCTATTATGGACGAGGTGTATGAGCACATTATATTTGAAGGTCACAAGCATGTCTATATGAATTCGCTGCCCGGAATGTGGGAGCGCACCGTCAGCTGCTCGAGCCTTTCAAAGACATATTCGGTCACCGGCTGGAGACTCGGCTACGCAATAGCCCCCAAGCCGATTATGGACAGAATCAAACAATATCACGATTTCAACACGGTCGGAGCCGCGTCTCCGCTCATGGAGGCGGCAGTCGTCGGTCTTGATATGCCCGACAGCTATTATAAGGAATTTGCCGATCATTACGCTCACATGAAGGCTCTTTTCACCGGCGGAATGAAGTCGCTCGGAATACCCTTCACCGAGCCGCAGGGAACATATTTCGTTCTCGCCGACATTTCGCCCTATATGAAGAAAGGCCAGTCGGATGTTGATTTCTGCGTTGAGATGGCTCGCAAGGTCGGTGTTGCCTGCGTTCCCGGAAGCTCATTCTTTGATGAAGATGTCAATCATATAGTCAGGCTTCATTTCGCAAAGAAGGACGAGACGCTCAACGCGGCTCTCGAACGCCTCAGCAAGCTGAAGGAAATAATGTGCTGAATCAGATCGCCGGCGCATAATCGGCATATAATAAATATTTCAGCAGTCTGCGCCCGTCACAAAGTGACGGGCGTGCTTTGTTTCTCTGCGTCAGGAA
>JAQXMC010000012.1 GCA_029012445.1 Oscillospiraceae bacterium | reverse complement strand
AATCATAACCACCCGTCAAACGGGTGGTTTGCACAAGGGCTAAAAGCCCCTGATACTAACCCGCGTCTCAAGGCGCGGGCTTTCTCTTTGTTCAAGCCTTATTGTATTTGCCACTTTGGCGTACCCCTAAAGGGGTTTATTTTGCAAACGGATCTGTATATTCTTTTACACTTAATTTATCTAGAGCTATATCTGCTTTTTCTTGGTCTTGAATATACTTTTTAATTGTCGATTCATTCAAGCCTACTGTTGATACATAATATCCCTCTGCCCAAAAGTGCCGATTCCCAAACTTATACTTTAAGTTTGCATGTTTATCAAACATCATCAATGCACTTTTGCCTTTTAAGTATCCCATAAAGCTTGACACACTTATTTTTGGTGGTATACTTACTAGTAGATGTACATGGTCAGGCATCATATGCCCTTCTATGATCTCTACTCCCTTGTATTTACACAATGTTCTAATTATTTCTTGTAAATCTTTTCGGTACTCTTTGTATATCACTTTTCTTCTGTACTTCGGTACTATTACTATATGATACTTGCACAGCCATTTTGTGTGCGATAAACTATTATATTGATTTGCCATAAAAAATCTCCTTCCTTCTACAATAGACTTGAACACCTTATTGTACCAGACTGGAGATTTTTTTGGTATAACCTTCAATGCGCACCCGCATAGCGGGTGGTTGTTTGTTTTGCTCTCTGAGCAAAACTGTCTAAAGACATTAAGCTAAAAGCGGCAGGCTTTTCGCCTGCCGCTTTGCTGTTTTCTTATTAAAGCTTGGGTATCAGATTGAATATGATGACTCTGTTATCCTCAAGGACGACATTTGTCGAGCCGTATATTCCGTTCTGCACTATCTGAGCGACCTTGGGATAATCCTGAACGACTATGCTCTGCTTGAGTCCCGAGGGTATTCTGATCGTCGGCGTTCTGAAGATATCAGGATCGGTTATCTTGATCTGCTCGATATCGTAGTTCAGCCAGCCGTTGGCGAGCGCTCTGGCGGCATAACCGAGGATCTGCGTTTTGGTCATATCCGTTCTGAAATATTTGAACACCTTGTTGAGCATATCCGTCAGCTGAGACATTGACGCACCCTTGCAGCTGTTGATGAAAGCCGTGATGACCTGGCGCTGTCTTCTTGTTCTGCTGACATCGGCGTCCGCGTCGGAATGGCGCTGTCTTGCGAAATAGAACGCCTGCTTGCCGTTGAGAAGCACATTCTCGCCGACGGGACATTCAAGCTGCCACTCGCGCATCATGTTTTTCGACTCATATTCCTGAACATCGACTCTGATTCCGCCGACAGCGTCAACAAGATTCTGGAAAGATTTGAAATCCGTCACAACATAATGGTCGATCTTTATCTTGAAAATGTTTTCAATGGTTTCAACCGTGCACTTGGCGCTCTTTCCGTAAAAATAAGCGCAGTTCATCTTGTTATAATATTCGCCGCCGTCGGTCGTTTTGAAATAAACCCAGCTGTCGCGGAAGAAAGAAACCATGTGGATCTTTTTCGTTTTCGTGTTCAGCGAAACGAGCATCATCGTGTCGCTTCTTCCGCCGTCTTCAAGACCGTGTTTTGAGTCAAGACCGAGAAGGAGCACATTTATGACATTTCTTGACTGCATCGGCTCGCCGGCGTTATACCACTGCTTGAGGTAGTCGTTCATGCTGCTTGCGGAGCCGATAGCGGAGAACAGTTCAAAATCGTCCTCATCATAGATAACATCCTTTGACGCGGCGGGATCGGCGTCTGCGTCCGCCGAGGTTGTCGTCGGCTCATCTTCGATTTTGTCAAGCATTGCGTTAACGAAGCCGTAAGCCACGCCGACAACGATCATCACCACGCAGACGATAGCGTAACCGAGCTTTGCTCTTCTTCTCTTGTTCTTCCAAAGGCTGACGAAGAAGTTCATTTTCTTTTCTTCCGTCTCGTCGGCGCCTTCCTCCGGAGCGGGAGGCTCTGAATTGCTGCTGATGTCCTCGTACTGTGTGATTTCAGCGTGGATTTCCGTCTTTTCATCAGGCTCGCTGTCTGAAGAAATGTCCGTGTACGAATCGGTATCAGCTTCACCGAAATTTTTGAAATATTCCGAGCCGCCCTCGTCGGTCTTCATTCTTTCCCTTTCCGCGTCCTCGGGTGAAGAAAACTGCTTTTCCTGTTCCCGGGGCTGAGGGCTATGACCGTCATTTTCGATAATTTTCATTTTTTCACATCCCTAAGATATTTTGATTTATTCCTGCTCGGGTCCGCTGTTCTCGCTTCCGGCGGCTTCTTCGCCGTCAGCGGCTTTCTCTTCTTCGCTCTCCTGCGCGGTTTCCACCGCCGCAACAGAAACTATTCTTTCATTTTCATTGACCTTCATGACCCGGACACCCTTTGCGCCTCTGGCAACGGTGTTGATCTGTGAAGCGGGAATACGAATGATTATACCATCTGAAGAAATAATAATCAAGTCGTTTTTATCATCAATTATATTTATCGAAGCAACAAGGCCGTATTTGTCGGTTTTGTAGTTGGTGACGCCCTTGCCGGCCCTTGACTGAAGCCTGTAATCCTCCGGATCGCTGAGTCTGCCGTAGCCCGTCTCGGTGACAGTGAGGATCTTCTTGCCCTCTTCGACAATGCCCATGCCGACGACCTCGTCGTCATCTCTGAGTGTGATAGCCTTAACGCCTCTCGCCGTTCTGCCCAGCTCTCTGGCGTCGGTCTCTCTGAAGCGTATGCTCATTCCTTTTCTCGTTGCCACGATGATATCGCTGTCTCCGTCTGTCAGCTTTACCCATGCAAGCTCGTCGTCCTCATCGAGATTTATCGCAATAACGCCCGACTTTCTCAGGTTCTTATATGCGTCGAGACTTGTTCTCTTGATAATGCCCTTTCTCGTTACCATAACGAGATACTGCCCCTCTTCATAATGCGGTATTCTTATCATTGCGCTGACCTTTTCGTCAGTCTCGATAGGCAGAAGATTTATTATATTCGTTCCGCGGCTCGTTCTGCTTCCCTCGGGGATTTCATAACCCTTGAGTCTGTAAGCCTTGCCCTTTGAGGTGAAGAACATTATATAATCATGTGAGCCGCAGGTGAACATCGTTGTTGCGATATCCTCTTCCCGGCGGTTCATGCCCTTTATGCCTCTGCCGCCTCTGTTCTGGATAGAATATGCGTCAACGGGCTGGCGCTTGATATAGCCCATGTTCGTCATCGTGAAAACACAGTCCTCAACGGGAATGAGATCTTCTATATCGACCTCGCCGCTGACATTGACTATCTCCGTCCGTCTGTCGTCGCCGAATTTGTCGCCGATCTTCTTCGCCTCGTTTTTGACTATCTGAAGAACTCTCGTTTCGCTTGAAAGAATATCCTGAAATTCGGCTATCTTTTCTTTCAATTCAAGAAGCTCAGCCTCTATTTTTTCTCTTTCAAGTCCGGTCAGCTGGCCGAGTCTCATCTGGACTATCGCCTGAGCCTGGACCTCGTCGATATCAAAACGCTCCATGAGGGCGGCTCTGCCAGACGCCTGATCCTTCGACGCTTTGAGAATTGCGATGACCTCGTCGATAAAGTCGAGCGCCTTTTTGAGTCCCTCAAGAATATGTTCTCTCTCCTGCGCCTTTTTAAGGTCATATCTTGTTCTTCTTGTGATGACTTCTTCCTGGAACTTTATGTAGTTCGTCAGAATATCCTTCAGCGAAAGAATTTTCGGAACGCCGTCAACAAGGGCGAGCATAATTATTCCGTAGGTGACCTGGAGCTGAGTCAGAGAGAAAAGCTGATTCAGAAGCACCTGGGGGTTTGCGTCCCTTTTCAGATCGATAACAAGGTGCATTCCCTTTCTGTCGGTGTAGTCGTTGATATCCGCAATTCCGTCGATTCTTTTATCCTTGACAAGGTCGGCGATGGATTCGATCAGTCGCTTTTTGTTGACCTGATATGGCAGCTCTGAAACGACTATCTGATATTTTCCGTTTTTGCCCTCTTTTATCTCTGTCTTTGCTCTGACAAGGATCTTGCCCCGCCCGGTGGCGTAGGCCGCTCTTATTCCGGCTCTGCCCATAACGATGCCTCCGGTCGGAAAATCGGGGCCTTTGATATATTCCATCAGCTCTTCGAGAGAAGCGTCCGGATTATCGATGAGATAACACATTCCGTCTATCGTTTCTCTCATGTTGTGCGGCGGGATATTTGTCGCCATGCCGACGGCAATGCCCGTTGAGCCGTTGACAAGAATATTCGGGAATCTCGACGGGAGAACAGTCGGCTCTTTCAGTCTGTCGTCATAGTTCGGCATGAAATCGACGGTATCCTTGTCGATATCGGTGAGCATTTCGAGCGATATCTTGCTCATTCTGCTTTCTGTGTAACGGTAAGCCGCCGGGGGATCGCCGTCGACCGAGCCGAAGTTGCCGTGACCGTCCACGAGCATATATCTTGTGGAAAAATCCTGCGCCAGTCTGACCATTGCGTCATAGACAGAGGCGTCGCCGTGGGGATGATAGCGGCCGAGCACCGAGCCGACCGTGTCCGCGCACTTGCGGTACGGCTTATCGGGATAAAGGTTATTTTCAAACATCGTGTAGAGTATCCTTCTGTGAACGGGCTTCATTCCGTCTCTGACATCGGGCAGAGCGCGGGAGGTGATGACCGACATCGAGTAGTCAAGGAAGGATTTTCTCATCTCTTTGTTGAGATCGACATTTATAATTTTTTGGTTTTCGTATGGGTTCGTGATATTATCCATATTCTTTAACCTCTTTTTCCTTTGTTGGATTTATCTTCTTTCATGATTTTATCAAGATTTATCCTGTCAAATTTATCAGAAAACAGATTCTGAATCAGGTAAAAAAGCTTTTTTCTGTCCTCATCCGAGAAAGCTCTTTTCGGCGCAACTATCGCTTCAAGCGGCGAAATTAGGAAAAGAAACAGATCGTCGCTTTCGGTGATATGGATTATCTTTTCAAACGGAATGTGATTTTCCGTTTCAAGCGCACTTTCCTGAGTCGGCAGCATTTTTTCAACGAGGTGATCGTTATAAAATTCAAGCTGCAGATCGTGGCTGAGAAAGAACGAAGAGCCGAGAGCCTTTTTTGTTTTTCTGCGGACTATTGCCGGATAAATTAGCCCCGAAAGCAGAAACGCCGCAGCGAAGCCAATGCCCGTCAGCTTCATTCCCGTTGCTATGAACAGGCCGCCGGTCAGAACGGCGAGAAACATTGAGGCTATTCTCATTGATCTGAAATTGCCGCTGAGCGCGATTTTGTTGAAATTCAGCAGATCCTCAAGGGTCAGTCTGTATCTTAGTGTTATTTCGCTCATTTTCTCACCCTCACATTTCATAAACAAACCGGTCGGCGAGCTTTTCTCTGAAAATATTATCAAAATCGAAAAGTGTCTTGGGGTCCTGCCCTCTTTTCGGTATAACCCGCATCTGATCTGTTCCCTTGAGCTTTATCACAAAGCAGAATTTGTCGCTGATGACTCTTTCCGCCTCCTCATAGGGAACATGGGCTTTGCCGTAGGGAGAGAGAAGCTCGATTCCGTTTTCGCTGAGCGTTATCTGATTCGGCTTTTTTGAGTCAAGGCTGAAATCATAATAAACGGCAGCTTTTGAAATTATATTTTTTTCGGTGGATTTTTTTGATAATATTGGCTGAATGACAGCGCCCGCAATTATGATTATCACCAGCATGGCGATCATAACGGGATCGGAGCCGAGCTCCCGGCTGTTATCAAACAAAGAAAGCAGAAATATTGCGGCCGACAGCGCAAGATAAAACAGAATCGGCGACAGGAGCTTCTTTTTTGTGAGCGCTCCGTATTTCTTCTGATATTTCAGCTCTTCGTTTATGTTTTCATCCAGGGATTGTTTATATATCAGTGTTGTTTCTTTCATTTTCTTACCCTTTCCGTTTGTTCTTTTTTCCTTTCGGGCAGAAAGCTCTTATATATCAAGATTCTGAACGTACTTCGCATTTTTCTCAATGAAGTCTCTTCTCGGCTCGACCTGATCGCCCATCAGAATTGAAAATGTTTCGTCCGCCTGCATTGCGTCTTCGAGGGTAACTCTGAGCATTATTCTCGTTTCGGGGTTCATCGTCGTGTCCCAGAGCTGTTCGGAATCCATTTCGCCCAAGCCCTTATATCTCTGAATGTCGCAGCCGGGCATCTGAGCCATTATAGCGTCTCTTTCTTCGTCGGAATACGCATATTCATGCTTCTTGCCCTTCGTCAGCCTGTAAAGAGGCGGCTGGGCGATATAGACATAGCCGTTATCAATCAGCGGACGCATATATCTGAAAAAGAAGGTCAGAAGCAGAGTTCTGATGTGAGCGCCGTCAACATCGGCATCGGCCATGATAACGACCTTGTGATATCTCAGCTTGTTGATATCGAAATCGTCGCCTATTCCGGCGCCGAGAGCCGTGACAACGGGCTGAAGCTTGTCGTTGCCGATTATCTTATCAAGTCTGCTCTTTTCAACATTGAGCATTTTGCCCCAAAGGGGAAGTATCGCCTGGATCATTCTGTCCCGGCCGCCCTTTGCGGAGCCGCCCGCCGAATCGCCCTCGACGATATAAATTTCTGTGTTTTCCGGGTTTTTATCAATGCAGTCGGCGAGCTTTCCCGGAAGAGAATTGCTTTCAAGCGGGCTTTTTCTTCTTGCGGCGTCCCTCGCCTTTCTCGCCGCCTCCCTCGCTCTTGAAGCGTCGAGAGCTTTTTTGAGAATAGCCTTGGCGACCTGGGGATTTTCTTCAAAATAGGTTGAAAGCTTTTCATAAACAACATTTGAGACTATCTTTGTCATCTCGGTGTTGCCGAGCTTGCCCTTTGTCTGGCCCTCAAACTGAGCCTCCGTCAGCTTAACGGAGATAACGGCCGTCAGGCCCTCGCGGCAATCGTCGCCGGAGAGCTTTTTGTCTGCGTCTTTGATATAGTTATATTTTTTGCCGTATTCGTTAAAGACCTTTGTCAGTGCGTTCTTGAAGCCGGTTTCATGCGTACCGCCGTCGACCGTGTGAACATTGTTTGCGAAAGAAAGCAGAGTTTCGTTATAGCCGTCGTTATACATCAAAGCGACCTCGGCGCTCCTGTCGCCGCTGACGGTCGAAAAATGTATCGGCTTTTCGTGTATCGGTGTGAGCCCTCTCGACTTGTTGATATATTCGACGAAAGAGCCGATTCCTCCCTCATAGCAGAAAACATCCTGCTGAACATTTTCTTTGTCTCTTGTGTCGGTGAGGGTTATTTTCAGTCCGGCATTGAGAAACGCCGACTCTCTCAGATGTCTCTGAAGCGTCTCATAGTCATATTCCGTTGTTTCGGTGAATATTTCGGGGTCGGCCTTGAAGCGAACGAGAGTTCCCGTTTCCTGCGTGTCGCCGATAACGGTGAGGTCCGTGTCTATCTTGCCGCGGACAAACCTCTGATGATAGATGTGACCGTCGCGGCTTATCTCGACCTCCATCCATTCGCTCAGCGCATTGACGACAGAGGAACCGACGCCGTGCAGACCGCCCGATACCTTATAGCCGCTGCCGCCGAATTTGCCGCCTGCGTGAAGAACAGTCAGAACGACCGTGACAGCGGGCAGTCCCTGCTGCTCGTTGATGTCAACGGGGATTCCTCGTCCGTTATCCTTGACCTCGACAACATTGCCGGGCAGAATATTCACTTCAATATGAGTGCAGAAGCCGGCGAGAGCCTCGTCTATTGAGTTATCGACTATCTCATAGACCAGATGATGAAGTCCTCTCGGTCCCGTCGAGCCGATATACATACCCGGTCTTTTTCTGACAGCCTCAAGCCCCTCAAGAACCTGAATTGCGTCCGCCGTGTATTCTTCGGTAACAGCGGTATCCATGAGCTCGACCTCTTCCTGTTCGGTCTCCTCTTGAGCTATTTCAAACACTTCTTCCTGCTGCTGATCTTTCATCTCTTTAGCGTCCATTTATTTTCCTCCGTTTGAATTCGGTTTCGTTTTTTATTTTATATCAACTAAGCTGTCTATTCTTTTTAACAGCGTCGCAGTCGACAGCTGACAGATATAGACGGTTATTTCTTTCTTTTCGTTTTCGCAGACAATAAACGATTTCGGCAGCTCCGCCGAAACATTGACCACTCTGCCGGCCTTTTCGGCTTTCGCCAGATAATCTCTTGTCGCCTTTGAAACGGTTGTGTTATCAAGGTCAAAAATTCCGATTATATCGTCCTGATGAACGACGGTTGCGTTGCCTAAATGTAAAAACATATTTTCACCCGCAGTCTTTTATTCTGCCCTTTTCTATTTCAAAGCTTTTTCCTTCTTTGAGGTGCTTTATCGTGTTCGGGTCGCAGCAGGTTATGAATACCTGCCAGTCTCTGATCCGGTTCAGTATATAGTCTTGTCTTGAAATATCAAGCTCACTCATAACATCATCAAGAAGGGCAACGGGCTGTTCGCCGGTCACGCTTTTTATAACGCCCGCTTCGCCGAGCTTGAGCGCAAGAGCCACCGATCTCTGCTGCCCCTGCGAGCCGAATTTTCTCACCGAAACTCCGTTTATTTTTATCTCGATATCGTCCCTGTGAATTCCGACCGAGGTGCTGCCTGAAGCCATATCTTCTTTTCTCGCTTTTTTCAGCCTTTCTCTGTATTCTTCCTTTGAGGTGAAATTTTTCTTATCCTCCGACTGAACATATTCAAGCTCTATTTCTTCTTTGTTTGATGATATTCCCCGGTAAATCCCGGTAACTTCTTCTCTCAGCTTATCAATATAGCTGAGTCTGTATTTCGCTATTTTTGACGCGTAGTGAGCAATTCTGTCCTCCCAGATGTCGAGAGTGTCATATATCTCGCTGTGGAAAGCGGCGTCTCTTAAAAGAAAGTTTCTCTGTCTGACCGCTCTGTTGTATTCGGTCAGAAGCAGCGCATAGTTGGGTTTGAGCTGACTTATCGCTATATCGGCGAATTTTCTTCTTTCCGCCGGTCCCTGCTTTATCAAAGACAGATGCGCCGGAGAAAAAACGACGCAGATAAACTCGCCGACCGCTTTCGCGCAGGAGGGATAAGCTATTCCGTTTTTGGATATTTTTCTCTTTTCGTCTATGGTGATATTCATATATTGCTCTCTGCCCTCTGAGAAAAACCCGACGGAAAGCTCCGCCCTGTCTTTATCAAAGGTGATAAGCTCTTTATCCTTTGTTCCTCTGAATGAGCGGCAGCCTGTGAAAAGCCAGATTGCCTCAAGAATATTTGTCTTGCCCTGGGCGTTTTCACCGAAAATGACATTGACTTTATCGCAGGGCTCAATATTCATTTTTTCTATATTTCTGAAATTTTCTATATTGAGCTGTGTCAGCTTCATTCTCTTTTCCTCAAATGTTTTTTATTTTCCAGACGGTTCTCTTGAATTCAAAGCTGTCCCCGTCCCGTAGCTTTTTTCCTCTGCTCTCGCATTTTTCGCCGTTGACCTTAACCAGACCGTCCTGAATGAGCATTTTTGCTTCTCCTCCGGTTCCGGCTATGGCCGCAAGCTTCATTGCGCTGTCAAGGCGGATAAATTCAGTTGTTATCTCAAGAATTTTTTCTTCTTTATCAGCTATCTTAACTTTCAATCTCATTTTTAAGCCTCATCGGTAATATCAGAAACAGAAAATTATCTTTTTCAATCGGTGTTATTATTATCGGGCTGACGCTGCTGTTCAGTTCAATATTGACTCTTTCTTCGTCGCAGACCTTCAGAGCGTCGAGCATATATCTTGCGTTAAAGCCGATTTCAATGCTGTTGCCCGTTGTGTCGGCGATGCAGCGGTCCTTTGCTCTGCCGACAGAGGTGATATTTGAAAGGTTTATCATATTGTCCTCGGCGAGACAGCGTATCGGCGTTTTTATTTTTTCCGAAGAAACAAGAAGTGAAACTCTTTCAACGCTTTCGATGAGATCCTTTGTGTCAACGGTTATTTTTGTTGTGTAGGAAGTCGGGATTGCCGATTTATAGTCAAGAAATTCTCCCTCGAGAAGTCTTGAAATTATCTTGTATTCGCCGACCTGAAAAACGATGTGTCTTTTTCCGACGCTGATAGTGAAAACTCCCTCGTCGTCATCGGATATTTTCAGAATTTCGTTGAGCGTCTTGGCGGGAACGACGAACTGCATAAAATCGCCGTCATAGTCAATATGCTCTCTTCTGATTGCGAGGCGGAAGCCGTCGAGAGCGACTAAAATTATCTGACCTTTGCTTATTTCAAATTTTATTCCCGTGTGAACGGGCTTTGTGTCAACGATAGAAACGGCATAAATAGTCTTTCTTATCATATCCTTGAGTACGCCCTGATTGACAACTATCGGGAAAACTCCGTTGACGCTCGGAAGGTCCGGATATGTCTCGGCGTCTGTTCCTATAATTGAATATTCAGTGTCCTCGCTTGAAATAGTGCAGACATTTTTTTCGTCTGTCGAGAGAAGCACCTTGTTTCCGGGCAGAAGTCTGAGAATATCGCAAAGGTGTCTGGCGTTAAGAGCTATTTTTCCCTTTTCTTCAACAAACGCCGGAATATATGTTTCACTGCCTATTTCAAGGTCGTATCCCGTCAGATTGACGCCGTCCCCGAGAGCGTCGAGCAAAATACACTCGAGAGCCGGAAGCGTACCCTTTGTTGAAACGGAACGCTGGATATTCTGACACGCCTTATATAAAACTGCTGTCTCACAAACGATTTTCATTTTTTTGACCTCCGATCGTGTTTTAAAATATGAAGATTATTTTTTCGTCCGATTTTTTCACTCAAAAAACATAAGAATGAAATAATTTATTTAGTAGTATTAGTAGTACATGAGAAAATGTGGATAACTCTCTTCGGGGCTATATTTTAGGGCGTCTGAAAGCAATTCAGACCATGTTGAAAAGAAAAGGAAAATTTTAAGTTATTATATTTGCTTTCAAGAAATTATTAAAAACATGAATAACTTTTTACTTTTCCACATGGAAAAGTGTGGAAAACTCTTTTGTTTCAATCGTGAAAGCCGTTATCAATGTTGTAATCTTCCATCAGATTTTTAAGAACATCGTCCACCGTCGCTCTCAGCGTGACATTTTTTGCCATCTTGCTTTCTATTTCACTCAGTGAGTGCATAACAGTTGTGTAATGCTTTTTTCCGAATTCGTTGCCGATATTCTGAAGAGACAAATTTGTGGTTTCGTGAACGATATACATAGCGACCTGCCTTGCGAGAACAATATTGGCGTTTCTTTTTTCAGATTTTATTTCAACGGGTGAAACATCGAATATCCGGCCGACCTCTTTGATAATGTTGTCGACCGTGACGGGATACGGCTGATCGTCGTTTATGAGGTCCGAGATCATGTTTCTGACATCCTCGAGAGTCGGGCTTACCATATAAAGGTTATAATAGGCCTCCATCTTTTTAACGATTCCCTCAAGCTGACGGACATTCTTTTTGATGTGTTCCGCTATGTATTTGATGATATCGTCTGAAAGTGTGATTCCAAGCTCGTCGCTTTTCAGCTTGACGATTGCCATTCTCGTTTCGACCGAGGGCGGCTGAATGTCGGCCATGAGTCCCCACTCGAAGCGGTTTCTCAGTCTTTCCTCAAGAGTGACCATTTCTTTCGGGGGCCTGTCCGAGGTGAGAACGACCTGTTTTCCCTTCTGAATGAGATAGTCGAAGGTGTGGAAAAATTCCTCCTGAGTGCTGACGGTTTTTGATATGAACTGAATATCGTCTATCAGAAGAACATCGACATTTCTGTATTTTTCGTGGAAGGTGTGGGTGTCTCTCAGACTGATATAGTGAACGAGCTCATTTGTGAAAAGCTCGCCGCTTGTATAAATTATGTTGGCCTTGGGATTGTTTTTTAATATCTGCTTCTGAATTGCGCAGAGAAGATGGGTTTTGCCCAGTCCCGAATGACCGTAGATAAAAAGAGGATTATATGAACCGCCGGGGTTGTTGGCAACATTGAGAGCGGCGGCGTGAGCAAATTTGTTTGATGAACCGATAACGAAATTATCAAAAGAATAGTTATATTTATTCATTGCCTTTTTCGTTGCGGAATCAATTTTTCCTTCTTCTTCTATTTTTTCTTCGCCGGGAAGAATTATTTCAATGTCAACGGCAAAACCGAAAACATTTTCAACAGAATCTCTTATAACGGTCGAAAATTTATCAAGAATAACATTTCTTTTGAAATCGGCATTTATTCTCAGAGTAATTTTATTATTTTCATATTTAACAAACTCAAGAGGCTCGAGCCAGACATTATAAGCGGCTTCTTTAACGGAAACTTTCATATCCTCTCTGACAAGCTCCCACAATTCCGAAAAAGAGTCCAAAGCTATTCCTCCTTATATAAATGAATACAATAACACACAATAAAAGCATACACTTTATTATAGCAGAAAACAGATGAATATGCAAGAAAATTAAACGAAAACGAGCCTCAAAAACAGAAAAATTATGGCCGTGTAGGAAGCTTTAAATAGTTAAAATCACCGAAACGGACGGAAAAATCAAAAAATACGCAACGGAAAAGAAAAAAAGCGCTGTATCGCAGAGATACAACGCTTTTAACAAAATATTGCTTATTTTGCGAGATCGCCGATCATCAGAAGGAAACCGCCGAGCTGCGCGCCGAATTCCGGAGCACCGTCCATGATGAGCTTTCCGTTCTTTGTTGATTCAAGCATATCGTCTGTTCCGAGAAGAATGCCGAGCGCACTCTTGAAGGAGTCAAAACGCAGTGTGAAGAAGGGCATGGCTCTCTTATATTCGCCTCTGCCGGCTCTTGTTTTGCCCGCCTTGACTCTGATATAAGCCGAAACCTCGGGGTGATCGTTGACCGCGAGAGCATAAACTCTGTCGGGCGATTTTGAAGCCCACTCGTGGATCTCGGGGTGGCCCATCTTATTAAGCTGGCTGATACCGCTCGTGAGAAGATAGAAGAAGCATTTGACCATGAGCTTCTGTGTTTCTTCATCTTCGGGGGCTTTGTCCGCGCCGAGAAGGGAGGCCATCTTGAGAAGAACCTGAACAAAGGCGACAAGCACTCCGGCTTTCTTTATGCCGTGAATTTTCGGGATTGCGCCGAGTGTGATGTTACCCTTGAAAAAGCCGTTGAGAGCCTCAACGCTCTTGAACTGAAGCTCGATGTGGGGGTCCTTCGTCAGGCAGGTGTGAACGAGCCATTCGCCGCTGTTGACAACGAAGTGCATACCGACTTTTCCTTCCGGTACCTCGGGGTTGAGACAGCTGACCTGAATGACCGCGTGAGCGTGTTCAAACTTCTTCGCAAGAGACGGAACATCGGTTGCAATGACCTTAACGAGGGGAAGAGCAGCATTTAAGAATATTTTGTTTGAATATAATGCTTCCTGTGGTATTGACATTATATTTGCTCCTTTCCTGTATTAGAATTCGTCGTCCCAGTTGTCGTCTTCTTCAAAGTCTTTCTTCATAACCTCACGGACGGCGGCGATGATGCCGTTGGCGTCTATGCCGACTTCCGACATGATATCTTCATGCAGACCGATGGGCGCAAACTTATCGGGGTGACCGAGCATCTTGAATGCGCAGGCCTTGCCGGATTCGACAACAACCTCTGAAACGGCTGAGCCGAGACCGCCGATGACGCTGTGATCTTCAACGGTGATAATTCTTCTTGTGTCCATGACAGCCTTTAAGATAGCTTCTTTGTCAATGGGCTTGATGGTGTGCATATTGAGAACTCTGACCTTCAGTCCGTCCGCATTCTCAAGGAAGTGAGCCGCTTCTCTTGCCTGGAATACGCAGGAGCCGCAGGCTATAACGGTGATATCTGTGCCCTCGTGGACCTCGACCGCCTTGCCGACCTCGAAGCCGTAGTCCATATCCTTATAAAGAACACGGTCAAAGCCGCGGTTGATGCGGATATAATAGGGACCGTAATTTTCATAGGCAGCGTTAACTGCGTTAGCCGTCTCAAAGCCGTCGGCCGGAACGATGACCGTCAGGTTGGGCATTGCTCTGGTGATAGCCAGATCGACGATAGCGTGGTGAGTTGAGCCCGCCTGACCGAAGGAGGTGCCGGCGTGGGTAGCGATGATCTTAGCGTTGACATTCTGATAGCAGATATCGGTGTGAAGCTGGTCGCAGGCTCTCATTGATGTGAAAGCGGAGAAACCTGAAAGGAAAGGAATGCAGCCGGCTCTTGCCATACCTGCGGCAACGCCGAACATATCCTGCTCGGCAATACCGACATTGATGACTCTCTCGGGGCAAACCTTGAGAACATCGCCGAGCTTTGTTGATTTTGCAAGGTCAGCCGTGATAGCGACAACCCTGGGGTCTTTCATTATGAGGTCAGCCAGAGCCTTACCGTAAATTTCAGCGGTGGCAACTTCTGTCTGGTCGATAGCATTATATACAAATCCGCCTGCCATAATTATTTACCCTCCTTTTCCGCGCGAGCGCAGCGCGCATTGTAATCCTCTTCGAGTTCCTTGTTGTATCTGGCGAAGGTGTCGTCGTCAAGAGCCATGTAATGGCAGTGATAGTCGCCGGCGATATCCTTGACGCCCGCGCCCTTCTTGGTATCCATGATGATGCAGGTGGGGGCGCACTTTTCTTTTGATCTTTCGATAGCCTTATCTATTGCGTCGCAGAGAACGCCGATGTTATTGCCGTCGACAACGATGGTGTTGAAGCCGAAAGCGATCATCTTGTCGGCGAGAGGCTCAAGTTTCATGACCTCCTCTGTGGGGCCGTCAATCATGCAGTGGTTTCTGTCGATGAAGACGATGCAGTTTGAAAGCTGATAGTGGTTGATCGTCATAAAGCCTTCCCAGTTTGAGCCCTCGTCAAGCTCACCGTCGCCTGTGACGACATATGTGAGATAGTCCTTGCCGAGAATTCTCGCTGCGAGAGCAGTGCCGGCGGCGATTGAAACGCCGTGGCCGAGAGAGCCTGTCGAAGCGTCAACGCCGACGATCTTGTTTGAATCAAGGTGCATGCCCATCTTTGAACCGGAAAGGTTGAAGGATTTGAGCATTTCGGGATCGTTAAAGCCCTTGTCGCAGAGAACCGGAGCGTACGCAATGGCAGCGTGGCCCTTTGAAAGAATAAATCTGTCTCTGTCCTCCCACTTCGGATCCTCGACCTTAATGTTCAGATACTTATAATAAAGTACGGTGAGAAGATCCATAACGCTAAGGCCGCCGCCGATATGACCGCTGCCTGCCCACATTGTGGTCTGAAGGCAGAGCTTGCGAAGCTCATACGCTTTCTTCTCAAGGGCGAGCCATTCTTTTTTTGAAAGTGGCATAGTTGTTTCCTCCTAAAATTTTCTTTTTATTTTATGTATGCAGCGAGTATCTGCATACCCGCCGCATATGATATAAAATACTGTTATCAGTGAAGCTCGGGGATCTCGGGATGATTCTTTGCGACAACACTGAAAGCGTCCTCGGCAATTTCTGTCGTGAGCTTGATATCCTCGTCGGTGAGGGCGGCGTTTATGAAGTGGTTGTGGTGCGAAGCGAAGAAAACGCCGCGGTTGACGCACTCGGCGATCCACTCCTGATGAAGGAGCATTGAATCGTCGTTGGCTATTCTGAGATAGAACAGAGCCGGAGCGCCCGAAACAACAAGATCAAAGCCATGCTCCTTGCCGGCGGCGACAAGACCGTCTGTGAGCTTTGTGCCCATTTCTCTGAAGAGCTTGGGCGTGTCGAGCTTCTTCATCTTATTGATGCAGGCGATGCAGGCAGCGAACGGAACTGCGCTCATCCAATAGGAACCGGTGTATGAAAGACCGGAAACCGTGCTCTTGAGGAATTCTCTGCCGCAGAGAGCGGACATATTGTAGCCGTTTGCCAGAGCCTTGCAGAAGCAGATAAGGTCGGCCTTGAAGCCGAAATAGTGGTCTGAGCCGGCGAGATCAAGACGGAAGCCGGCGCGGACATCGTCGATGATAAGGATAATTCCGTTATCGTCGCAGAGCTTGCGGACCTGCTGCCAGAATTCTTTTGAAGAAATCTTGTTGTCATAGAAGTTACCGTGGTCATAGGGCTGAGCGATGAGACCGGCGATTTCGCCCTTGTTCTCCTCGATGACCTTCTTGAGACCGTCGATATCGTCCCAGGGAACATAGAGGTTATTGGCGACATCTTCGGGGAGAATGCCCGGATAGTCGATCTTCTGAACGACTGCCGAAACGCCGTGATAGAAGCCGTTGAAGAAGATGATCTTCTTTCTGTGGGTGTAGGCTCTTGCCGTCAGGATAGCGGCCTGAGTGACATCGTTGCCGTTTTTGGCGAAGAAAGCCCAGTCGGCGCTGTTGACGGTGTCAACGAGAAGCTCGGCGCAGTCAACCATGATTTTGTTGGGCGAGGTCGTGCAGTTGCCGAGCTTGAGCTGAGCCAGAGCCGCCTTGTCAACATCGGGATCGCCGTAGCCGAGAACATTCGGACCGTAGGCGCACATATAGTCGATATATCTGTTGCCGTCAACATCCCAGAAATAGGCGCCCTTTGCCTTTTCGGAGAAGCGGGGCCACTTCTGAACGGGAATGAACTGACCTTCGGCGGGACCTAAATGACCGTAGACGCCTGAAGGGATAACCTTTGTTGCTCTCGCATAAAGCTCGGAGCTTTTATCATTTTTATATGTAGGAAAACTCATTTTAAAACCCTCCTTATGCTAAATACAGACCGACTCTGTCAAGAATTCTGTTGACATTGTCTATCATGTTGATCATACCGTGCATTTCGATCGAGCCGTCGCCGATGCAGGCAACAGCGTTGACCTTGCCGTCAAAGAGGTCGCGGGCGAGATGAATGTCACTGAACTGCATAGCCGAACGGTATGACTGAGGCTTCTGCTTGATGGTCACGAAGTGATGATCCTTGACTCTGATCGTTGCGCCGACGGAGTCCTTGATCGACATTTCGATAATGCCGTCGGGAACGAGATGAGCGCTGAACTTGCCGATTTCGTCGTGGTTGGCTATCTGTGAAATAGCGACCGTTATCAGATAGAACATGATCTTCGTGCTGATCTCGAAGAACTTCTCATCTTTGAGATCCTCCTCGGTCGGGCGAAGATATTTTGTGAGAATATCCGTCAGGCCGACAAACTGCTTGAGAAGAAAGCCGATATGGGTGAAGCCCTTTGACGGAATGGGTGTTGTTGTTCCGTCGATGAGACCGTTGAACTTCTCGCAGGATGAGAACGGGAGCTTGACATCGCACTTGTCGCAGCCCTCTTCCATTCTGCAGCGGCAATTCTTGAAGGTGAGCGTTGCGCTCGGTCCGTCTTTAACGGTGATGCCGATAGAGATGGGCTTTTTGCCTCTTAACAGTTCCTGTGCGCCTTCGTCAAGCTCACAAAGATTTTCCAAAGCGCCTAAGATACCGAAAAGGTTGATATACGCTAAGGTTTTTGCATCTTTCATGATGAATTCCTCCTTATTTTCGGTGAGCGGTCACTCACTTTATCATGAAACACCGCTGCCACCTGTAGATAAAATAAGTTTATCAAAAACTCACAAAAATGTCAATAAAAACAAAGACTTTTATGGCAATTTTTGCGTTTTTTTACTGTGAATTTTATATGAACGGCGAAAAAATAAAAGGGATCTTTGCGCTATACGCAAAGACCCCCGTCGGTCACCGCAAAACGAAACAGACCCCGCAAGCAGGGCCGGATTTCACAATTAAAAATTATCAGCCGTCACTATTTTCGTTTGAACCGAAATTGACAAAAATCCAGTTGAGGAATTTTGTGAAGGCGTTCTTAAAGAAAACATAAAGGTCTCTGAAAAGATACCAGTCCATGATATTTCTCCTTAATATTAAAAATTACTTCTTGCCTGATACTGCGTCGGGATCCCAATCTCCGCCGCCGAAAATAAAAACGAGCCATGCGACGAGTCTGTCCATAAAGCTGATGAACATATCCCATAATCCGAGAATATCAACATTTCCTATCATGATCTCATTCTCCTTTAAAGAATAATACTGTTTATGAGTACCCAGTTTTCTGATATTATTTTACACTAAACCCCGGCTCAAGTCAAGAATTATTCACACTTTAAAATTTTTTAGTGAAACTATCCAAAAACGGCCGGACTTATTTGGCATAAATGACCACTGAATTGTAGCTATACCGATAATGTGACACACTATGTTGAAGCGCCGCCGTTAAAACTCCGGGTGTCCCTTTCCTTCTCTGTAAGCCTGCATTATATCTTTGAAGATCTCACCGTTTGTCGGCGGAGTCCACGAGATAGCGTTTGCGCCGGCTTCGATAGTCGCTTCAATGCTCTCATCCGTCGGGCCGCCCGTTGCGAGAATGGGAACATGGGGGAATTCTGACCTTATCTTCCGGACAAGCTCGACGGTTTTCGCGCCGCCGGAAACATTCAGAATCTGCGCGCCCGCGTCAAGTCTTTCTTTTATATCGCAGTTGTCTGAAACGACTGAAACGATGATGGGAATATCTATTGTGTCCGCGAGGCGGCGTATCGTTTCGTTGGCGGTCGGAGCGTTGACAACGACGCCAAGCGCGCCCTGGTGCTCGGCGTGAAGACCGAGATCAATGACTCTCTGGCCCTGGGTGAGGCCGCCGCCGACGCCGACAAAGACGGGCGTCTCGGCCGCCGTCATGATAGCCTGAGTGATGATCGGCTGCGGCGTGAACGGATAGACCGCTATAACGGCGTCCGCATTTGTGTTTCTGATAATGCAGACATCGGTTGAAAAGACGACAGACTTTATCCGTCTGCCGAAAACTATGATTCCGCTCGCTTTATAGATAGGCTCGGGAACATTCAATCTGAATCTGCGAAGCTCCCCCTGAATTTCCGGTACATACTGACCTGACATTTCATCACCCCTATATTTTATATCAATTATATATTATACCTGAAATTTCAAGAATTTTGTTGTTTTGAGGTAAACTTTTACTTAAAATGTGATATAATTTTATTAAAATATAAAATATATTAACGGAGGCAGACTCATGTTCAAAGAAATAAGCGCAAAAGAAATAAAAGAAAACCCGGTTAGACTTTTTGATGAGGACTGGGGACTTCTGACAGCCGGAGGACTCGGCGATTACAACACGATGACCATAAGCTGGGGTACGCTCGGAGAGCTGTGGGGCAGGGATGTCTGCACTGCGTTCGTCAGACCGCAGAGACACACCTTCGGCTTCATGGAAAAAAACGGTTTCTTCACGGTTTCATTCTTCACCGACAAATATAAAAAGGCTCTCTCTTTCTGCGGCAGAAAAAGCGGCCGCGACCACGACAAGGCCGGCGAGACCGGTCTGACCGCCTTTGACACCGGCTTCGGAACCGCCTTTGAGGAGGCAAGACTCATTATCTGCTGCAAAAAGCTCTATGAGCAGAACATGAGCGAATCCTGCTTTCTCGACAAAAGCATTCTGACCGAATGTTACGCAAACGGCGATTTTCACAAATCCTTCGTCGGAGAAATAGTCAAGGTGCTCGTCAAAAAGTGAGACGAAGCTGAAACTTAATGCGTACCGCATATTAAAAAAGATTAAAAATGAACAAATTTTTAATCAAATGTTGACAAAAGGTTGCAATCGGTGTAAAATCACTATCAGTGAGACGGCGGAACAATGAGTTCTCCTCTCACTCAACACACCGAAGAATATTTTGGGGATATATCTCAGGGACCGGCTCTTTCAAAGCCGGTCCCTGAGCCGTTTCAGGGGTTCGGAATATATTGACAAATATTTTCCCATGCTATATAATGCACAATGAAAAAACAGTGCGTTTTTATTTTAACGGCCGTGTGTTCACGATAGAAAGGACTGCAGCATGGACAAACTGATAAGCATTATCGTTCCGGTATATAATGTCGAAGCCTATATTGAAAGATGTCTCGACAGCCTCAGGGCGCAGACATATAAAAACATTGAGGTCATTCTCGTTGACGACGGCTCGACCGACAAGAGCGGCGAAATCTGCGACAGATACGCTGAACAGGACGAAAGATTCAAGGTCTTTCACAGAGAAAACGGCGGCGTCTGCGCCGCGAGAAACACAGCCCTCAGCCATGTGACGGGCGAATATATCGGCTTTGCCGACCCCGACGACGAGTGTTCGCCGGATATGTTCGAATATCTCATGAGGGGCGCTGAGCAATACGGCGCCGGAATAACCTGCTGCCGCTATTACAGAGTTGTTCCCGGAAAGACGACGACCTCCCGATGCGACGGAAGAACATATATATACACTCCCGAGGAGGCCATGGCGGAGCTTGTCAATCACTTTATAATAAGAAATGTTTTCTGGAACAAGCTTTTCAGAAGAGACATCTTCGACGGCGTTGTGTTCCCCGAGGGCAGAATATATGAAGGCACGGCGATGATATATAAGCTCATCGAAAAGACGGACAAGGTCGTTTCCCTCGGCGATCCGAAATATTATTATTACAGCAACGAAGGCAGCTATATCTACACAAAGACATTCAAGCACGCCCTTGATTACGCCTGGGCGCATATCACAAGATATAACGATATGGCGGAGAAATATCCGCAGCTTGAGAAAAAGCTGATAAAAGATCTTGTTCCGCCGCTTCTCGAGCTGAAAAAATTCAGAACCGTCAGCCCGCAGGAGGCCGAGGATAACCGCGCCGACATTGAGCTTATCAGGAGCTTCTGCGACGCTCACAAAGAGCAGATAAGAAAGGAAATCTATAAGCAGACGGGGTATTGCGGCGAAACGGTCAGCGTTATAGTTCCGGTTTATAATGTTCAGGCGTATCTCAGAAAATGTCTCGATTCGCTTCTCGGTCAGACCTACACTGACCTTGAGATAATTCTTGTCGACGACGGAAGCACCGACCTCGGCGGCCGCATCTGCGACGAATACGCGGAAAAGGATCCGCGAGTCAAGGTCATTCACCAGAAAAACAAAGGTCTCTGCGGCGCGAGAAACGCGGGAATGAAAGCTGCGACCGGAGCGTATATCGGCTTCGTTGATTCCGACGACTGGCTGAAAAACGATATGTATGATTACCTTGTCAGAAAGCTCGAGGGCTATAAAGCCGATATCGTCAGCTGCCGTTATTACAGAGTCACCAAGGGAAAGGACACAGCTTCACGCTGCGACGGCGAAGATGTTATCCTGAATCAGAAAGAGGCGATCAGAGAGCTTGTCAACCGCTTTGTTCTCAGAAGCACCTTCTGGAACAAGCTCTTCAGGCGCGAGGTATTCGACGGCTTCGAGTTCCCCGAGGGCAGGACATATGAGGGAACGGTTTCAATGCACAAGGTCTTTGAGAAAGCGGAAAAGATCGTTCTTCTCGGCGACCCGAAATATTACTATGTTGACAACGAGGGCAGCATCATCAACACAAAGAGTGTCAGAAACGGCGTGAATTACGCCCTGTCATATATCGACAGATATAATTATCTCGTCGGTGATTACCCCGATCTCAGATTCAAAATGATGTCGGACGCCGTCTCGGCAATAAGAAAGCTGAGATATGTCTGCCTCGGCGCCACTCAGGAGCAGCTCGATGAGTTCAGAAACGAATTTGAGCAGATAAGAAAATTCATGCTCGAAAACAAGGAATATGTTTTTGACGAAATCATGACGACAAAGAGGCTCAGAAGAGAATATAACTATCTCAGCCGGATAACGCCGAAAGGCTTCAAAAAGGCTCACGACATTGCCGGAGCCGGTGAATTTATTGATAAATTCTTCGGCAAATTCAGCCGGAAAAAGAAGAAAAAGAAGGGCGGCGCCAAAAAGAAAAAAGGCGGCGGCGAGATAGCCCCCGAAATGACGCCCGAAAAAGCGGCCACGCTCAGGCGCCTGCAGCTCGTGCTTGTTCAGATACTCGATGTTGTGGACGATATATGCAGACGCCACGGACTGAAATATTTTCTCTATGGCGGAACGCTTCTCGGCGCGGTCAGAAACAAGGGCATCATCCCGTGGGACGACGACATGGACATAGTCATGTTCCGCGATGACTACGATAAATTCGCCGAGATATGCAAAACGGAGCTGCCGGAGGGATATTTCTATCAGACAAGCCTGACAGATCCCGAATATCCGAACATCGCCGCAAAGATAAGAAAAGACGGCACCTATGTCAGAGAGAAAAAGTGGGACGACAAGGAGCTTCACAAGGGCATATTCATCGACATTCTTCCTCTCGACCACTTCCCGAAAAACAAGCTGCTGACCAAGGTGTACCTTCATATCGCTTCGTTTTTGCATCAGGTCTGCGCTTTTAAATATTGTCATTCGAGCAATATCGTTGTCAGAGTTCTTTTCAGGCTCGCCAAGCTCCTGCCGAGAAAATTCTGGTACAGGCGCAGAGAGAACTTCCTCAGGTTCTGCAACAGACACGGCGACAGCGAGCTTGTCTGCAGCTTCGGCAGCCACTATCAGCCGATGACGAAAAGAATTCTCCGCTCGGAGTGGTTCGGCAACGGAACGGAACTTGAAATGGAGGGCAAAATGTATATGGCGCCCGAAAAGTGGGAGGGGTACCTTCTTCACCTGTTCGGCAAGAGCTATATGCAGCTTCCGCCCGAGGATCAGAGAATATGCCACTCCGACCTTGACGCGATAAGGTTTGACACCTGCGTTGCGGACGAAATAGAAAACGCTAAAAAAGGAGACAGCAATGAAAAAATATAAGATAGGTTACACGGCCGGCGTTTATGACCTTTTCCATGTCGGTCATCTCAATCTTCTCAAAAGAGCAAAGGAACAGTGCGAATATCTGATAGTCGCCGTCACGGTCGACGAGCTGACCTCATATAAACACAAAACGGCGGTCATTCCGTTTGAGGACAGGATCCAGATAGTCGAGGCAATCAGATATGTCGACAAGGCCGTTCCTCAGGTCAGCATGGATAAAATGGCCGCGTGGGAAAAATATCACTTCGATGTCATGTTCGTCGGCGACGACTGGAAAGGCACCGAAAAGTGGAACAAGCTTGAGGAGGAATTCAAGAAAAAGGGCGTTGATATCGTCTACTTCCCCTACACCAAGAAGGTTTCATCAACTATGCTCAGGGAGAAAATAAAGAACAAAGACATATAACGCCGGTTTTGTCAGGCATAAAACAAACGGAGGTCCGAAAACGGATCTCCGTTATTTTATTCGCTGCGCCCTGTCTGAGGTTATTCGTCATTAGACTGCGCCCGGCGGGCGGCGGTCAGGGCCTTTGAAAGCTGGTCGGGGCAGGAAGTGCTTCTGAAGCCGCACCTTATGCCTTCGAGACGGCCGATGACATCGTCTATCTTCATTCCCTCAACGAGACCGGCAATGCCTTTAGTGTTGCCGTTGCAGCCGCCCTCGAATTCGACCTTTTTAATCGTGTCGCCGTCGAGCTCTATTCTGATTTCTCTTGAGCAAACACCCTTGGGTTTATAAACGAACATATGCTTTTACCTCGATTCCTTGATTTGACACGAATATAATAATACAATTTTCTCTGACTGTCAATCACGCAAGAATATATAACAGGGCGAATATGAGCATTTTGTCGGCGTTCTCTTCGCTGAGAAGCAATATCAGCGGCAAAAGGATAGCCTTGTCGCTGTCGTGAGGGAAAACCTTGTCCTGCTTTTTCGGGCGGGGCTTTTCGGGCGGCTCCGGTTTTTCTTCGCGCTTTTGTGAGGTACGCTCCGGCTTAGGCTTTTCGGGCGGCTTTTCTTCGGGCTTCGGCCCGTCAAGCTCGGGGATAGGATTTTCCCTGACGGTCATTCTCGCTCTCTCCTGCATTTCTCTGACGCGGCGGATAGCCTGCTCCTGCATCTGCATAAGGTCGTTGTAGGAATACTCCGTCACAGACCGATCACTCCTTTCAGCAGCCCCGAGTCCTTCAGAACGGGGATAAGATCAATGAGCTTCAATATTCTGATGGCTTCGTCGGCTCTTTGCCGTCTTTCGGGTGAAAGCATTGGCTTGAGAGCGGATATAAGCTGACAGCGGGGATCACTGCCGGCTCCGTTCAGCTTCGACATCACGCTCGCTATATTGCTGACGGTCTTCGGGTCGATTCCTCCCGACGCCGGCGGCGGTGGCTGCTTTGCGGCGTTTCCTGCGTCGGGCTGCGCCGAGCCTGCCAGCGACGCGGCTATATTCTGCAGATTTTTCATGTCCTCGGCGCTGAGCGAGGAAAGAATATCGCTGAAATCCAAGCCTATTCCTCCTTATCCGCAAGCCTGCCGAGAAGCTGCTTTGCCTGTTCGCTTGAGAGCAGACGGCTTATCATCTGAGGATCCTGCAATATTTTGTTGACCGTCGCCGCCTGCGACGGCGTCAGATTTTTGTTGATAAAATCGTCGACCTCATGAGGTGAGGAGGACTCCTTGTTCTTTATTTTTTTCATAAGTTCGTTAAGCGTGCCGTTATCCATTGAAATCACTTCTTTCTGATGATATAATTGATATACCGGAGGGTATCCGTCCGGTGCCGGCCTTTGCGCAGGTTCAGGCGGATCAAGATATAATATTCATTTTAAGGGAGAAATATGAATGAGAATACTCGTTATGTCGGATAGTCACGGCGACCGCTTCAGCGCTTCTCTCGCCATCGAACAGCAGCCGGAGGCAAAATATGTTTTTCACCTCGGCGACGGGGCGGACGATATTGAAGATCTGATCCCGTTCTATCCGGACAGAACCTTTGTCCGCGTCAGAGGCAACTGCGATTTTTCTTCTCAGCTGAGCGCCAGCGAGACGGTTTCGGTCGGCGGAAAGAAAATATATCTCACTCACGGCTATGCCGAAAGAGTGAAATACGGTCTGAGCCTTCTTGTTTGCGCCGCAAGGGAGCATGACGCCGAAATTGCCGTTTTCGGCCACACTCACACACCGCAGACCGACTATTGCGACGGACTTTATCTTTTTAACCCGGGGAGCCTGCGCGACGGGAACTACGGTGTGATAGACATCACGGCGAAGGGAATTATCTGCGTTGAGAACAAAGTCAGATACAGTTAATTTCGCTGTCAAGCCGGCTTTACGGCGCTGTTTTAAAATATACAGCCGGCTTTATGGCTTTTTCGGGATTCAAGGTATATAATCAGACCAAAGGGAGGCAGACAGATGACACTTGGCGAAAAAATATTTATTCTGAGAAGAGAAAACGGCCTTTCGCAGGAGGAGCTGGCCGAAAGGCTCGGCGTTTCAAGGCAGTCGGTTTCAAAATGGGAGTCGGGCAATGTCATGCCCGACCTTGACAAAGTGCTGATGCTAAGCGAGATATTTTCAGTCAGCACCGACACCCTCGTTAAGGATAACATCGGAATAATTTCAGACGGCGCCGAAGACGAACAGGACGCTTTCGAGGATATTTCCTCTTTCAGCGGCGCACCCGTTTCGGAATACGGGAGCGAATTTGACACCGGAGAGCTGCCGGCCGCCGCTCTGACTGTGAAAGAGGACGGACAGGCTGCGGCGCAAAGCGAAATTCCGCAGGAGGCTGCGGCGGCTGAAAAGCGAAAATACAGAAGAGCGCTGCCTGCGTACCTGAAGATAGTGATATCACTTGTCGTCTGCGCGGCGCTCATATCGGCCGCAGTCGTTCCCTATTTCACGGGCGGCTATGACAGACTCGCCGCCATGATCTTCGGCGGAACGGATTACCCCTATGTTCTCGTTCACGGCATGGGCGGCTGGGGCTCAGGCTCAAAGATAAACGAGGTTGCACCTTATTGGGGAGCCGATTCGGGCAGCCTTTCGGAATATCTGAACAAGCAGGGCAACAGCGTTTATGAAGCGAATGTCGGTCCGTTTTCCAGCTGCTGGGACAGAGCCTGCGAGCTTTACGCCGAGCTGACGGGGACTCAGGTCGATTACGGCGAGGTCCACTCAAAGCAGCACTCCCATTCGCGCTTCGGCAGAAAATATGAAAAGCCGCTCGTTCCCTCATGGGGCGAGGAGGACGAAAACGGGAGGACGGTGAAGATCAATCTTGTCGGTCATTCCTTCGGCGGAAACACGGTCAGACTCTTCACGCACCTGCTTGAATACGGCGCGCCGGAGGAGTTGGCAGAGACTGATGAAACCACAAGCGGCCTTTTCACCGGCGGCAAGGGAAAGCTCGTCAACAGCGTGACGACGCTCTGTTCGCCGCACAACGGCTCGACGCTCTATTATATTTCCGAGGATTACGGGTTGACTTCATATGCCCTCGGTCTTTGCTTCTCGATAGCCGGACTGTCTCAGAACACAAGCTTTCAGAAGTTCTATGACTTTCACCTTGAGCAATTCGGTCTGAAAGACGCCGGGGCGAACAGCGCCAATCTCAACGCTGTCGCAAAGGTCATCAGCAGCTCCGACGATAACGCGATATATGATCTTTCTCCCGACGGAGCGCAAAAGCTCAACGAAAGAATAACGCTTGTCAAAAATGTCTATTATTTCTCATATTCCTATTGCACGACGGAAAAGTCAACCCGCTCCGACGCGCAGGTGCCGATATCCTCAACACTGCCTGTTCTCAAGGCGACCGCACTTCTTATCGGCAATTACAGCGTCAACAAGCAGACGGATTTCCCGATAGACAAGACATGGCTGGAAAACGACGGACTCGTCAATGTCGTTTCGGCAAAATATCCTTTCGGTGATGCTTTCACCGACTTTGACGAAAACAGGATCAGACCGGGCGTGTGGAATGTGATGCCGACGATAGTGGGAGATCACGGAACTGCCATCGGAATGAACAGATCGGCCGAGCTGACGCATGAGTTCTATGATAATCTTATTGAGATGATAAACGCTCTGCCGACGCGCGGCGGAAGATAGAAGCCGCCTGAGCTTCGGCGGAAAATATAAAAGCGGCGGACGGGCTGAATTGTTTCAGCCCGTCCGCCGCAGATTGTCGACAAGTGATAACCGAAGAAAATGCCACCGGTCATCCTTTCACGGCAGTCTCACAGCTTATTTTGAAAACAGCTTGTTGAAGAAATTTTTGAGCGTCTCGAACAGCGGCTTGAGGAAGTCGAACAGCTTGCCGAGAATGTCGAAGATGCTGTTTCTCTTTCCTGTTTCTTTTTCAGGCTCATCTGCGAGAGGTGAAATAGCTGCGGTGTCCGGATCAAATTTGAGAAACTGCGGATAATTCGGGTCGCTGTCGACCGTCATCGGCTCTTCGCTGTTGCAGATAGCGGCGTTGAGCTTGTCGATGCTGTTGGCGAATGTTGAGTGATCGCAGCCCTTGATGAACCATGTGTATTCAGGAAATGCGCAGGTCGTTGCGTCAACAATGTGATCCGAAGAAAGATATTTCGGGTTGGCGGCGCTGATCTGCTCGCTTGTCAGCACCTTGCCGTAATCTGCGGCAGTCGCGCCGAGAGAAGCTCTGAAAAGCTCGACCGCGTTGTCTCCGTTGACTCTCGCGCTGACAGTGAACGGTGTGCAGGACGGTACATTGTACTTTGTGACAAAGGCAATTCTCAGTCCCTGCTTCTGAAGATCGGCAAGCATCGTTTTTTCATTGGCCTGAATGTCATAGTGATAGTGGTCGATCTTCTCGATAAGACCGGCATATTTATCCTCCTGCCCCTTGAAAATGAGAGCCTTCGCCTGTTCATAATCCTCGGCGGCGACCATGCTCCAGATTGAGGGGAATGTGCCGTAGGTTGCGGGAACTATTCTCGGGGCAAGCTCGGGATAGACCTTGTTGATGAACTGCGTCAGGGCGCTCATGGGAATGTCGAGAGCGTCCATTGAGTTGAGCAGGCTCAGGAACGAAAGAATCAGCTCTCTCATGACGGGATCGTCAATCGCCTTTTCAAAATATTTCTCTATATCCGGATCAAGGAACATATCTTCGATAGCCTTTGAGTCGAACATGAACTTTCCGGCGAAGATCTCGCTGCTGCGAAGTCCCGTGCCCTGAGATATAGATGTGTAATAAACGGCGGTGTCAATCTTTGAGCAGCCGTATTCATAAAGATAAGCAGAAATGACCGTTCCGCCGTAGCAGCGGCCGACGAGGCTGACCTTGCTGCTGCCGGTAGCTTTCATAATTGTGTCTATATAGGCGTCGAGATAATCCGCCGCCTTGCAGGGGTCAATTCTCCAGTCATAGCTGAAAGAATAGTCACATTCATTTGAAGGCGTTCTCTGCGGATTGGTGTAATCATAAGTGGTTTCAAGGCTTGTTTCGGCGATCTCACCGTTGCCGTCGCAGAGAATGTTTTCATAATACGGGGCGATGGCTTCATAAAATTCATCAACCCACGGCTTATAGTTTCCGCTGATCATGCCGGCGCCGAGATAGGGAATGCAGTGAAGCACCGCTTCGCCGATCTTTTTCTTGTCGAGAGTGTCACCGATGGGGAACACCCTTTCGCCCTCGGGCGTGTATATCGGCATATTTCTGTTTCTGCCGCCGACCAGAATGATCGGAACTCTGTTTGCGCTGCCGTTATAAGCGTAGGCTGCGGGAGCGGCGACTGAGAATATCAGAAGCGCGGCGAGAAAAACAGACGTGATTTTTTTTATTGATCTTTTCATATCCTTTTCCTCCGTCAGTTAAAAATATCTTTAATATTATAACGCTTTATTCACTTCATGGCAACAGAAAACCGGATAAAAAACATAAAAAATTGTTAAAAATCAATAAAATCGGGCAAATTCATATCAGATAAAAAGATAAGGCTTTGCACAAAATTGCGCAAAGCCTTGATTTTTGATTCTTGATTATTTATCAATAATTGAGCGGGATCGTGATGTCATATTGCGGCATATATTCGCCTGTTGAGAAAACTCTCGCTCTGGCGATGATCCTGTCGGGATAAACCTCAAAGATATAGCCCTGACCGTCGGCGTCATAGCCGTCGGAATTGCTGCAGCCGATCGTGGGGAGATTTATCAGCTTATAGGAGCCGCGATCTTCATAGGTGTATTGACCGAAGCCCATATGTAAGTGGCCGGTGATGAAAATAACATTGTTGTATTTTTCAAAGATAGCCTGAATCTGATCTGACTGTTCGCCGATAGAGCCCTTGTCCAGACATTCGGGAGCGTTCCATGTTTTTGGAAGGCCGTGAGACTTTTTCAGCGGCTGGTGGTTGACGACGAAAACGGGCTTTCCGCTGCCCTGAGTCGAAGCAATTTCGCTGTCGAGCCATTCAAGCTGCTCGGGGCTGTAATAGCCCTCTTCAAACATGGTTTTATCGTTGTTGAGAACGATGAATTTGTAGCCCTTGACCTCTGCCGAATAGTAGAGGTGATCGGTGAGCTGATGCTTTGTTGAAACGCTGTTGTGGAATTTCATAATTCTCTTTGATTGAAGCGGATAGGCCTTGAGTCTTGAGTCATGGTTGCCGTAGGCGATGATGAAGTTGTCGACCTTGTCTTTCAGAGCGTTGAGGTTTTCGGCGACCACTCTGTATTCGCTTTCGAGGCCGTTTTCGGCGATATCGCCGGCGATAACGAGAGCGTCGAGCTTAACCGAAGAATTTTTGATATCGCTGCAGGCGGAGACGAGTCTCGCTTCTCTTTTATAGAGATAGTTTGACACCTGAGGGTCGCCCCAGGCGGCGAAGGTCATCTGGACCGTGTCGGGATCGACAGTTGAAACAGGCGTGTCGATCGAGGGCGTTGAGATCATTCCGAGAGCGGACATGATCGAGAGCATCACTGTCATCACCTTATAGGCGATGAGCGGAAAAAGTCTTGTCATGGTTGTTTTCCTCCGTTTAGTTTTTTATCCGGTACGCACCGGCTCGGTGCGTACCCTGATGTGTCGGCCGGCGGGAAGCATATCTGCGCCGCCTTTTATCAGCCGTTGTTTCTGTTTGCGGGATTGCCGCAGCACTTTTTATATTTCTTTCCGCTGCCGCAGGGGCAGGGATCGTTCGGGCCGATCTTTTTCTCCTTGTTGCGGACGGTCTTCCCCTTTTCGCTGCCGTCGCCCGCGCCTGAGGTGCCTGTGATCTTTGCGACCTGCTCGCGCTTGACATCGGCCTCTGTGCGGATTCTGAGATTGAGGATCATTCTGACTGCGCTGTCGCGGATATTCGCCGTCATCTGATCGAACATATCATAGCTTTCCTGCCTGAAGACGACGACGGGATCCTGCTGACCGTAGGCTCTCAGACCGACGCTGCGCTTGAATTCGTCCATGGCGTCGATATGATCCATCCAGTTGACATCGACGCAGCGCAGAAGAATCGATCTTTCGGCTTCTCTCATCATTTCGGCGCCGAACTCCTGCTCTTTCTTCTCGTGGAGAGCGTGCGCCCGGCTTGTGAGAAGCTCCTCGATCTCGTCTCTTGTCATTTCTTCTATCTCGTCGCTGTCTGATATCAGCCACGAATAAGCGCTGCGAAGTCCGGCGTAATTCCAATCCTCTTTGCCGATGCTGTCGGAGCAATAAAGGTCAAGGCTGTCGTTTATCGACTCGTCTATCATCTTTGAGATAACGGGCTTCATATCCTCGCCTCTGAGGACCTGATCCCTCTGAGCATAGATTATCTCTCTCTGGTGGTTCATGACATCGTCATAGCTGAGAACATGAAGTCGGATAGCGAAGTTGTTGCCCTCCATCTTCTTCTGGGCGTTCTCGACGCCCTTGGTCAGAAGGCCTATCTGAAGCGGCATATCGTTGTCGATAGGCATACTCTTCATAATGCTCATCATTCTGTCGCCGCCGAACAACCGGATAAGATCATCCTCCATTGAGAGATAGAAGCGGCTTTCGCCGGGATCGCCCTGTCTGCCGGAACGGCCTCTGAGCTGGTTATCTATCCGGCGTGACTCGTGTCTTTCCGTGCCTATAATGAACAGACCGCCGGCCTTTCTGACCTCGTCGGCCTCGTCCTTTATCTCTTCCTTATATTTATTCTCGAGATTTCTGAAGGTCTCTCTCGCTTCGAGAATGCTCTCGTCCTCCGTTTCGGCAAAGCCCGTTGCCTCGGCGATAAGCTCCTCGGGGTACTCCAGGCGGCGCATCTCGCTTTTCGCGAGATATTCGGCGTTTCCTCCGAGCATGATATCCGTGCCTCGGCCGGCCATGTTCGTTGCTATGGTGACGGCGCCGAGCTTGCCGGCCTGAGCGACGATCTCGGCTTCTTTTTCGTGATACTTGGCGTTGAGAACATTATGCTTGATACCCCTCTTCTTGAGAGCCCGGCTGAGCTTTTCGCTCTTTTCGATGGATACCGTGCCGACAAGAACGGGCTGCCCTTTTTCGTGGCAGGCGATTATCTGGTCTATAACGGCGTTGAACTTGAAGTCCTCCGTCATATATATAACATCGTCGTCGTCCTTTCTGATGAGCGGCTTGTTTGTCGGAATGGCGACAGCGTCGAGAGAATATATCTGCTGGAACTCGTCAGCCTCCGTCAGAGCTGTGCCGGTCATACCGGAAAGCTTTTTATAAAGGCGGAAATAATTCTGGAAGGTTATCGTTGCGAGAGTCTTGTTTTCTCTGGCGACCTTGACATTTTCCTTGGCCTCGATCGCCTGGTGAAGTCCCTCGTTATAGCGCCTGCCTATCATGATGCGGCCGGTGAATTCATCAACGATGAGCACCTGACCGTCCTTGACGACATAGTCGATATCTCTTTTCATAACGCCGCGCGCCTTGATCGCAATGTTGATGTGGTGAGCGAGGGTGAGATTTTCGGGGTCGGTCAGATTTTCAACTCCGAAGTAGCTTTCGGCCTTGGCGATACCGCTTTTTGTGAGAGTCGCCGTTTTGGCCTTTTCATCAACAACATAGTCGGCGTCGAGATCCTTGATATCCTCAACATTTTCCTTTGAGTCGATCTCCGTCACCTTGGCCATTTTCAGCCGTTTTGCGAAGTCGTCCGCCTGCTTATAGAGAACGGAGGATTCTCCGCCCATGCCCGAAATGATGAGGGGCGTTCTCGCCTCGTCTATGAGAATCGAGTCCACCTCGTCGACTATGGCGAAGTTGTGACCTCTTTGTACCTTTTCTTCGATATATTGGACCATGTTGTCACGAAGATAGTCAAAGCCCATTTCGTTGTTTGTTCCGTAGGTTATATCGGCGGCGTAAGCCTCTCTTCTCTCGTCCGTCTCAAGTCCGTTGACGACGAGGCCGACGGTCAGACCGAGAAAACGGTAGACCTTGCCCATCCATTCGCTGTCACGGCGGGCAAGATAGTCGTTGACCGTGACGATGTGAACGCCCTTTCCGCTCAGTGCGTTAAGATAAGCGGGGAGAGTCGCAACAAGAGTTTTGCCCTCGCCTGTTTTCATCTCGGCGATTCTGCCCTGATGCAGAATAATGCCGCCGATGACCTGAACGGGGAAGTGCCTCATCTGAAGTACCCTCGCCGACGCCTCACGGCAGGTCGCAAAAGCTTCGGGCAAAATATCGTCAAGAGTCTCGCCGTTTGCGAGTCTTTCCTTAAATTCATCGGTCTTGTTTCTGAGCTCTTCGTCAGTCAGCTTTTTATACTCTTCTTCCAAGCCGAGGACCTTGTTCGCGATCGGCATTACTCTTTTGACCTCTCTGGTCGAGTAGTCGCCGAAAACCTTTTTGAAAAGTCCCATTTTATCACCTCTTGAATATTATCGGCCGAAAAACAGCCATATCTGATTTATTATAACACAATGAAAACAAAAAAGCACTATATTTAACAATTATTTTCGCTCCGCGTCCTCAAACAGCAGACCGCGCAGCTCGTCTGTACTTTCAAGATAAAAGTCGCAGAAATTTTTCATATATTCTTTTATATGCTCAACAATATGCGACCAGCCGGCGCAGGCGAACGGAACCCCCACGCTTCCGGCCATATCGAAGCCCGGCTTCATATCGTCGACCATCAGCATTTCCTCCGGCCTGAAGCCGTATATCCTCATGATCTCGTTGAGAGCGTAGGGCGAGGGCTTTATTTTATCCTCGCCGAGATCATAGCCGAAGATCATATCCGGCTGAATATCGAACTGCGCCGCATAATCACGCCTGATGTTCTCGGCGCCCGAATGAGTCGAAACGCAGAGAACGCCGCCCGCCGCCTTGAAATCGCTGATTATTTCGGGCATTCCCTCATAGAAACGCGCGACGCGCTTTGATGTGTATTCGCGCCACATTTTATCCTGAACGGCCGTTTCCTCCGGTGTGAAATTCATCACCTCGCGGCACATTCTGAAAAAGCCGATATCGAAATTATAGCTCATAAATTCCTTAAGACTCATCTTTGTTCCGGGGCGGAGAGCGGCGAGAGTTTCAAGCCACTGCGGATAATGGATCTCGGGGGTGCTTCTGACGGTTGTATCGTCGTGGTCGAGGACAAGACATTTATATCTGAGTTTCATTTTTACCTCCGTTGAGAATAACATCATTTGAAATATTATAGCATGAAAGCAGGCTCGGCGCAACAGCCGCAGAAATAAATAAAGCGAGCGGCAGGCTCTGCCTGCCGCTCACAGACTGTCGATAAATGCGCCCGAACGCATATATGCTTGGCATTTTTTCGGTCTCGGAGTACCTTTGTACGCCTGTCGACCGAAGAAAATGCCATCGGTCATCATTTCCCGGCAGTCTCACAGCTTGTCGAAAAGTGCTTTCGACAAGCTGCGAGCGGCAGGCCTTGCCTGCCGCTCGGGGTTTCTTCTCATGAAAGATGAAGAATATTCACTTTGATCCAATCGAGAAATCTGTTTGCGTAGCCGAAGAAATCGAGAAAAATAAGCTCTAAGAAATGTTCCAGCGTCATAGTGTTTTCCTCCTTAAATTGATAGGAATATTTTACTACCGAAATTCGTTTTTGTCAAGTGAACGGGGATATTCCTTATTCGTCGTCGCCGAAGAACGCAAGACAGGCCTTATAGGTCATATAAACATCGAACTTTGCAACGACCTCGAAAGGCGCGTGCATCGAAAGAACGGGAACGCCGAGATCAACGACATCAACATCGAGGTTTGAGATATAGAGAGCGACCGTTCCGCCTCCGCCCTGATCGACCTTGCCGAGCTCGCCCGTCTGCCAGGCGACATTGTTTTTGTCGAGTATGCGTCTGACCTTGCTCATAAATTCGGCGCTTGCGTCGTTTGAGCCGCTCTTGCCTCTTGAGCCGGTGTATTTGGTGATGACCGCTCCGTGGTTGATATAAGCGGTGTTGTTCTTTTCGCTGACATTTGCGAAAGTGGGATCGAAAGCGGCGTTGACATCAGCCGAAAGGCACTCCGACTTTGAGAGAACATCTCTTGCGTCAAGTCCCTCGGCTTTGGCTATGTCGGCTATAAAGTACCTTAGGAAGGCGGCTTGCATACCGGTGTTGCCGATAGAGCCGACCTCCTCTTTGTCGGCGAAGATGCAAAGAGAGGTATATTTCGGTGTTCCGACATCGAAGATAGCTCTCATTTCGGGATAGGCGCAGACCTTGTCGTCGTGGCCGTAGCCGCCTATCATGCTTCTGTCGAAGCCGATATCCCTGACCTCATAGGCGGGAACCATAGCAAGCTCGGCGGAAAGGAAATCCTTTTCGGTTATTCCGTATTTTTCAAACAGGATATTCAGAATGTTGAGCTTGACAAGCTCGCTTTCCTCATCGTCTCTGAACGGGCGGCTGCCGACAAGAACATTCAGCTCTTCGCCCTTGATAGCCGTGCCTAAAGGCTCCTTGACCTGATCATAGGCAAGGTGAGGCAGAAGATCGGTGACGACAAACTGCGGATCGCCCGCGTCCTCGCCGATATTGACTCTGATAACGGAGCCGTCCTCAAGGGCGATGGCGCCGTGAAGGGCAAGGGGGATTGTCGGCCACTGATATTTTTTGATTCCGCCGTAGTAATGCGTTTTGAAAAGAGCTATCTCGTCGCTCTCATAAAGCGGATTGGGCTTGAGGTCGAGCCTGGGAGAATCGACATGAGCCGCCGCTATCTTAACGCCGCCCGAAAGGCTCTGCGTTCCGAAAACGCAGAGGATTATCGCTTTGCCTCTGTTGTTGAGATAGACTTTGTCGCCCGCCTTGTATTTTTTGTTTTTGTCAAAGGGACTGAAGCCCCGGCTCTCGGCCTCTCTGACCGCTTCATCAACGGCGTCGCGCTCGAGCTTTGCGTTCATAAGAAACTTTTTATAGCCCTCGCAGAACTCGTCGCAGACTCTGACCTCTTCATCGCTCAGGACCTTCGAGCAGTGCTCTCTCTTGAGAAAGAGCTTTTCTTTCAGCTCCTTAGCCTGTGATTTTTCACTCATTTTATATCGCTCCTTTAAAAATATTATTATCTGATTATGCTGCTTTTCCGCCCTCGGAACGGACGAAACCGCAGCTGTGAAAACGAAATTTTTTCCGCTCTTAAACTTCGACAAGGTTATCTATGCCTGCTGAGTTATAATTTCAGCAGTCGGACAAGCTCGCCGACCTGAGAAGCAAGATCCCTCCCCGGAGAATTATCAATGACGAAGTCCGACCGACCGGTGTAAAAGTCATCCGCTTTCTGAGCGTTCATTCTTCTTTCTGCTTCATCGGGCGACAGACCGTCCCTTTCGATAATGCGCGAAAATCTCACGCTTTCGGGAGCCGTGACGCACACGGTGAAGTCGCATCGGGAGGCTGCGCCGCTCTCAAAAAGAGCCGCCGCGTCGAAGAAAGCCGCCTTGTACCCGTTATCAAGAGCGTTTTTCATCTCGGCAAAGCTTTTTTCAATGATCGCCGGATGCGTCAGAGCGTTCAGCTTTTCGGTTTCGCTCCGGCCTGAAAACGCCCTTGCGGCGAGCTTTTTTCTGTCAAGCTCACCGTTTTCGTTTATTATATCGCCGCCGAAGGCCTCCGCGAGCTTCGGGAGAAGAGCCGAGCCCTTTTCCATAACCTCTCTCGCAACGAGGTCGGCGTCGCAGACATAAAAGCCCATTTTGCGCAGCAGTCCGGCGACCGTGCTTTTGCCGCTGCCGGTTTTTCCCGTCAATCCGATTATCACAGCTCGATCACCTCAAACGCCGCCGCCCGGATAAGCCTGTTATAGACCGCAAGCCCGACGCCCTCTCTGTTGGGATACCTGACATAGGCCTTATCGGCCCCGAGCTCATCAACGGCGCGCAGGGCGGCAAAGAGCTTTTGCGCCTGAGACAGGGAATCGTCCTGCCTGCCGTAGGCTATGGCTTTGACGCCGAGCCCGTTTTCCTCGCCGTCAAAGACGAGCGCAACGGTATTTTCGTCCGCGTGAGAAGAAATATACTCTTTGAATTTATCAAATTCTCCCTTGAGCAGAACAACGCTCGCTCTGGGCGAGTAATGCTTATATTTCATGCCGGGGCTGGTCGCCTTAACGCCGTCCCTGAGCTTTGAATAGACGGCTTCGTCTATGTTTATTTCGCCGAGCACCTCCTCGAGCATTTCGGGTGTGACGCCGCCGGGCCTTAGCAGAGTCGGAACATCGGAAACGAGGGTGACGACTGTCGATTCAACGCCGACGCCGCATTTTCCGCCGTCTATTATCGCTTCGATCTTTCCGTTCATATCGTCAAAAACATGCTTTGCCGAGGTGGGACTCGGCTTGCCCGAGGTGTTGGCCGACGGCGCCGCTATCGGTACGCCCGCTGCGTCGATCAGACGGCGGGCCGTTTCGTCGCTCGGCATTCTGACCGCAACGGTGTCGAGACCGCCGCTCGTTGTGTAAGGGACTATATCTTTTTTTCTGAGTATGACCGTGAGCGGGCCGGGCCAGAATTTTTCCGCGAGCCTTTCGGCCTTTTCCGGTATTTCCGTGACCAGAGACTGCCACTGCTCAAAGCGGGAAATGTGGACTATCAGCGGATTGTCGGCGGGCCTGCCTTTCGCGGCGAATATTTTTCTGACAGCCTCGCCGTCGAGAGCGTTGGCTCCGAGGCCATAGACCGTCTCGGTCGGAAATCCGACAAGTCCGCCGCTTCTGATAACGCCGCCTGCGTATTTTATATCCTCATCGCTTGTTGAAAGTATTTTTGTCTGCATTTTTATTCCTCGTTTGCTTTCAGCCTTTCGGCTGCGTCGGCGGTGATCAGAGCGTCTATCAGCTCGTCAAGCTCACCGTTCATGACGCTTTCTATTTTATAGAGCGTCAGTCCTATTCTGTGGTCGCTGACGCGCCCCTGCGGGAAATTATAGGTTCTGATGCGCTCGTTTCTGTCGCCGGTTCCGACCTGCGCCCTGCGCTCGCCGGCTATTGAGCTTTGCTGTTTTTCTCTCTCCGCTTCGAGTATTTTGGAGCGGAGAACCCGCATTGCCTTATCCTTGTTCTTATACTGGCTGCGTTCATCCTGACATTCGACGACGGTTCCCGTCGGAATATGGGTTATTCTGATCGCCGATTCGGTCTTGTTGATATGCTGACCGCCGGCGCCGCTTGAGCGAAAGGTGTCTATCTGAAGATCGGCGGGGTTTATCTCAATGTCAACATCCTCAGCCTCGGGCAGAACGGCGACCGTTGCCGTCGAGGTGTGGATCCTGCCGCCGGACTCCGTTTTCGGGACCCGCTGGACCCTGTGAACGCCGCTTTCGAATTTGAGCCTCGAATATGCGCCCTCGCCGCAGATCATAAAGCTGACCTCCTTGAAGCCGCCGAGCTCGGTCGGGTTCGAGTTCAGCGTTTCGCATTTCCAGTTCTTCGCCTCGGCGTACATTGAATACATTCTATAAAGCGAGCCGGCAAACAGAGAAGCCTCCTCACCGCCCGCTCCGGCTCTTATTTCGACTATAACATTTTTTTCGTCGTTCGGGTCCTTGGGAAGAAGCAGCAGCTTCAGCTCCTCAAGGCATTTGTCTCGCAGGGCTTTTTCTTCTTCAAGCTCCTGTCTCGCCATTTCGTGAAGCTCTTTGTCGGCGCCGCCCTGCTCGAGAAGCTCCTTTGCCTCTGCGGCGGCTTCGTCCGCCCTGATGTATTCGCGGTATTTTTCGACAACGGGCGAGAGTGATTTCATCTCTTTCATCAGCGCCGCGTATTTTTCCCGGTCGCTTATCACCTCGGGCTTGAACAGCTCGGCGCTCAGCTTTTCATACCGTTTCTCAACATTTTTTAATTTTTCAAGCATAAATAAATTCCTTTCGATATAAAGCGTTGGTTAAAAGTCAAGAATTTATTTGCTACTTCTCATTTTCTTCCCGCACGACCTGCTTTATTCTTTTTTCCGCCTTGCTTCTCGGGATCATTATCTCATGACCGCATTTTTCGCATCTGAGCTTAAAATCCATGCCGGAGCGCTCAACGACAAACCGGTTGCAGCCGCAGGGATGATTTTTCTTCATAACGAGAACATCGTTTACTCTTATATCCACGAAAAGACCTCCCGAAAATTTATATTATATTATAACACCTGAAAAGGAAAAACGCAACCGCTGACGAAAGGGAGGCTCAATTATTTCGGTATTCGCGGCAGAGCGGCCGAAAAAAGTGAAATCGTTAATAATCAGGCTCATGACCTGCATATAAATACCATGGAAGTCAAAGACTTTAAAGCCGTCTCACGGCGGAAAGGACAAAATCATGACAAAATTCATGCCGGAAGGCTCATTGATCTCAACCAAGGAAAACCTAAGCATAATGACGTCCAAAGCGTTTCTCAAAGAAGCGTTTTACAGCAGAAAGATAATCGAAGCGAGGGCTGTCATGTGCGATAGGGAACACAATCTTCATGTCGACCTGGGGGTGATGAAAGGAATAATCCCGAGAGAGGAGGGCGCTATCGGAATATCCGACGGCACCGTCAGGGACATTGCCGTTATTTCGAGGGTGAACAAGCCCGTCGCTTTCAGAATAACCGACTTCACGCAGGATGAGTCGGGGCATACCGTTGCGATCCTGTCGAGAAAGCAGGTGCAGGAGGACTGCATAAAAGAATATATCTCTCATCTTGTTCCGGGCGATGTCATAAACGCAAAGGTGACTCACATGGAGTCGTTCGGCGTGTTCGCCGATATAGGCGCCGGAGTCAGCGCGCTTTTGCCGATAGACAGCATCTCCGTTTCAAGGATCCCTCACCCGTCGGTCAGGTTCAGAACGGGCGACGACATAAAGGCGGTCGTCAAGTGCGTTGACTCAGAGGGCAGGATCACGCTCAGCTTCAAGGAGCTTCTCGGAACATGGGAGCAGAACGCCGGTGAATTTTCGGCGGGCGAGACAGTTCCGGGAATTATACGCTCGGTCGAGAAATACGGCGTTTTCGTTGAGCTGAAGCCGAACCTTGCGGGGCTGGCCGAATATGTTCCCGATGTCAGACCGGGGCAGCACGCAAGCGTATATGTGAAGTCGCTGATCCCGGAGAGAATGAAAATCAAACTGATAATAGTCGATTCGTTCGACGCGGAATATCCCGAAAGCGCGGTGGAATATTTCACTCAGGCGGAGCATATCGACAGGTGGGTTTATTCGCCCGAATGCTGCGAGAAAGTCATCGAGACGGTGTTCGACACGAGAGAAGAAACCGAAAGCGCATAACGGAAAGCGCCGACAGAAAAGGAGAAAATATATCAGACCGGCTTGCCGAATTCCGGAAAGCCGGCATTTTTGCGCCCTGATTCCGACCGGTACGCAGTAAATTTCTTATGACGGAAAATCCGACGCATAGAACGGCGGTTAAAAAAGGGGAAAACAAGGAAAGTTTTTTAAATTTAGTATTAATTATTCACAATAGCTATTGACAAAACCTCTGTTTTTTTGTACGCTTAGTGATACATGAAAAGTGCGTATACCGTTTGCGGAAAAATGCGCCGCGCCGAAAGCTGACGAAGAGCGTCGGACTGCGCGGGTGAAACCGAAAATCCGGCTTGCGGCCGACGCGGTAACGGACAAACAAAACGCTTATATTTGAAAGGAGCGATTCGCCATGAACCGCACAGTGAAGATCATAGTCAGTATCGTGCTTTGCGTCTGGATATTCGCAATGGGTATCGAGCTGGGCGCATATAGAGAGAGAAAGGCAATCAACACTTCGATAATGTCGAACGCAAACACGACTCAGTCGCAGCTGACGACAACGCCGACTGTGGCGCTGTCCTCAACTGAGCCGACACAGGCGACAAGCGCGCCGTCACAGGCGGACACCTCTTCAACCGGAACAGCTTCAACGACAAAGCAGAGCAAGCCGGACAGCAGCGCTTCAAAAAAGCCCGAGACTAAAGAGGAAATAGCCAAGGCGTTCAACGACGCCATGAACAAAACGAAGAACATGAAGCAGAACTGCAACGCTAAGAAAACGACCAATGTTCAGATAACGGTTGTTGACTGTTCGGTTCCGAGACTGACGAGCATGGTCAACAAGATCGTCAACGGCTTCACCGGTGAAAAGTCGACAGATTACGCTTTCGTTAACGGAGCGACAGCTGAAGGACAGACGATCCTCAGCGAGCTGCCCCCGTCAAACAAGGAAACTTCTATAACTGCGGCCGGCATTTCCGCCGCAAGCTGTGATCCTTACGGCGACGGCGGCTACAAGATTTCGATAACGATCGTTCCCGAAACAGGAACACTTGACACTCCGCCCGCCAATCACTCCGTCGCTGTCGGTTATCTCGATGTCAACAGCCTCGGACTCAGCGGAGTTAATATCACGAAAGCCGACATGACCTATCCCGGCTCAACGGTGACGATATGCGTCAACAAGGACGGACTTCTTGATAAATACGACTGCAAGTTCCCCATGAGCGGTTCGGGCGAAGCTAAGATAATCGGCCTGACCGGCAGCGCCTCATTTGAGGGCGGAATGGACGAGAGCTGGACATTCACCTGGCAGTAAACCGGGCGGAAACAAGACAGAAACCTGCCATTATAATTTGCGCAGAACAAACAAAGCCCTGCCGATATTTCGGCGGGGCTTTGCTGTCGGATAAGGCGGAAACATGAGGAGAGAAGAAAGCAGGCGGCGCGCGGTTCAGTGCGCCGCCGAACCGGAATTCAACTGACAGCCGGCGCTTTGTGAATGTGTCGGGGCAGATGGCGTCTGCCGCAACGGGCGCGCCGGGTCCGGCGCGCCCCTCAACAGAGGTTGTCGTTATGCTTAAATATGAATGCCACAAAAAAACGCCGCAGAAATCATTCTGCGGCGTTTTCTTCTGTTTAATTTCGCTTATCAGTCTTTGTTGTCAAGACCTAAAAGCGTGCGGAAGAAAAGGAAAATCGTATCTATAATCTGCAGAACGTCCTCTTTCTTCACATTTGCAAATAATTCAAACATCTTCTTACATCTCCTTAAGAAATAGTTTATCTTTCGTTTATATTTTATCAATGTTGTTTATAAACATGGTTAATAAACTATATATTAAATAATAACAAAATTGGTATAAATTTTTAACAAACGGTAAAATCCAAGACATTTGTATAATGGATATCCGACATTTTTCTTTTTTCCGTTTATTACTACTCCGGAATTTTATCCTTTTTCCCGTTTCGCCGAAGCCTTGCGATAATTGCCGTTTATTCCGGCCGCCGTTACCCATTTTGGCTTAGCCTATATAAGCTTTCGGCGGCACAGTATCGAACTGTGCCGCCGAAACAGTTTGCGGTTTGCACTTGAAAGAATCAGACTTTTTCTTTCGTTTTTATGCGTTCGGGCGCCTTTATCGGCAGTCTGCCGGACGGAGCCTTCGCTGCGCCCGGATATATCTGTTTTATCTAAGATACGGCATGGGATTGACGCGTCTTCCGTTTTTGATGACCTCAAAGTGAAGATGAGCGCCGTATGCGTTGCCGGTTGAGCCTATTTTGCCTATCTGCTGACCTGTCGAAACCTTCTGACCGACTCTGACGCTGACGGAGCCGGCAATCATATGAGCGTATCTTGTTTTAAGGCCGTTGCCGTGGTCTATGAGTACCGAGTAGCCGTAGCTGCCCGATGTCGTGCAGCTGACGACGGTGCCGCCCGCCGCTGCGAGAACGGGGGTGCCTCTTGATCCGCCGGGGCGGCAGAGATCGACTCCGCCGTGGAAGCCCATTCTTCTGTAACCAAACGGCGAGGATACCATTCTGGCGCTGGTGCTCGGCCAGCTGAGCTTGCCGCCGGAATAGGTTGTGTCTCCGTTGCCGGTCTTGTATTCGCTGTAATTTCCGCTGTATCGTCCTCCGCTGTAGGACGGGGCACTGACAACCACCTTGGTGCCTTTATAGACGATCTCGTTGACGGGCTTCTTGATGACTTCGGAGGATATCTCCGTGACATAGCTTTTGATGCCGTCGATATAAGTGACCATCTCGGTGATGCGCTCAACGCCCTTCTGACCTTTTCTTGTGACTTTCGACTGACCTTTATAAAGAGTCTTTGACTCCTTGGTTTCGGTCTCGTAGTCGATCTTGACCTTTCTCGTTTCGGTTTTCATAACCTTGACTCTGATGTAGTTGACCTGATTTGAAATAACGATCCTGTCTCCGACATGAAGAGGAGTCTCCTCTGTGAGCTTCGGGTTATATGAAAGAAGATCCGACAGATACATTTTATAGTCGCTTGCGATCTTTGAGAGGGATTCGCCCGCTTTGACCGTGTGATAAACGGCGTTGCTCTTGGTGGAGGTCATAGTTTTTTTGAGCTTTGCGGTGTCCCAGATGACCTCGTCGGTGTCGGGATAATAGCTCTGAACATATGATATCTCCTCAACGAAAGCAACGGTGGCGTCTGAGCCCGCTTTCGCCTTGTAGGGCTTGAGTATCTGCTCAAAGACATTTCTTGCGTCCGCCTCGTTTTTGACGGCGCAGATGAACTCTCCGTCAACATAAATTCCGCAGGCGTTGATATAGTCGCCGTCGGTGTTTTCAATTATTTTGTCGCAAATTGTTTTTGCGTCGCTGAGCTTATTGAGAGTCAGAAGCTTTATCTGATAGGTCGGCGGATTAAGTGTCAGCGAGCCGTTGTTGAGAGCGAGTCTCTGAGCGGCATATTCCTTAGCTTGGTTATATACATCTTCATTCTCGACATAGCCGATATTCTGACCGTTATAGTTGACCTGCAAAGCGAAGATTCTGTCGGTGTATTTTCCGAGAGTCGCGATCAGAATCGTTACGCAAACGAGAGGAAAAATGATATTTGCCATCGAAAGCCAGACGCGCCGGTGCTTTTTGAAGGAGGATTTCGTCTCAAAAACAAGATTTTTGATCAGAGTTCTGAAGTCCTCGTTCTGCCTTGTCTGCTTGATGACCTTGGCGGATTTCTTGGCGTCCCTGCCGAAGCGCTTGAATTCTTTGATCCTCATTCGCTTGACAGCCTGAGAGAATTTCGCGCTTATAGCCATTCCCGCCTTCATCAGCACCTTCTGCCAAAGGAGCATGAACGGTATTTTCAGCGCTTCGAAAATGCCGTGAAATACGGCTGTCAGAACGCTGACGGTAACGGCGCCGATATCGTTGACGCACTCGTCCGCCTCCTGAATAAAGGCGGCTGCGTCCGGAACGGAGAGTCCGCGCTTTTTGGGCTTTTCCTCAACTTCTTCAATGGGGATTATGACTTGCTCGGCTTCTTCCTGCTCGTCATAAACAATATAATCAACATCGTCGTAGGAGTTGTTTTTATTTTCACTCTCCGATAAAAGAATATTTGGCAGAGAGCTTTTTTCTTTCTTTTCCCGTGTGTTTTTCCCGGCCAAAGGCTTCGCCTCCTTTAGGTGTTATACAATAACAAATACGCATTATACACCAAAACGACAAAAAATGCAAGCGCCGGCGCCCCGAAACGGGGCGCCGGCAAAATTTACTTGTCGGCGGCAGGTGATTTTTTCCTGTCAAGAATATGCTTTATGACGAACGCCGCTATCACGGCGGGGATTATTCCGATGATTATTTTTATCAGCAGGTCCATCGGCACTATATCATATATTCCGTCGCCCAGAAATGTGAAAACGATGACTCTGGGCATGATGCCCGATATCGAAGCGAGATAATATTTCAGAGGATTGCACCCCGAAGCGCCGAGAAACAGACTCGTGAAATCAATCGGCAGACCGGAAAACCGCATCAGAAACAGAACGCCGAATTTATCCTGAACATTTTTTTCAAGGAGCTTCCGGCCGTTTTTGCTTTTTCTCAGCAGCTTATTGACGGCGTCTCCGCCGAGAAACCGGCCGAGAAGATAGGTCGCCATAACCTCAACGCTTATTCCTGCGAAGCTTATCAGAATCGCCGGAAGCGGAGAAAAAGCCATTCCGACCGAGATATAGATCAGCGACGCCGGAATGACGAACAGCAGCGATTTCGCGAAAAAAATCACCAGAACTATCCCCGCCGCCGCGTATATGCTTGGGGCGTTTTCGACAATTGCCCGTACATCGAGATTTTTCAGCCTGTCGTAATTGAGAATGACCGCCGTCAGGATAGCTGCGGCGACAAGTATTTTAGCAATAAGCAAAAGAGTGCTCTTTGTTTTTTCTTTCATATATATACCAACCCGAAAGTATTATTACAAATAGTATATACCAAATTATGCCGCAAATTCAATATGTTTTGAATAACAAAAGCGCAAAAGGTCAACATTTCCGTTGAAGCTGTCGCCGTTTCGTGCTTTGCACCGCCATAATTCGATTAAAAAATATTACATAATATTTTTTTGATTTATATTCTGTTATATTTTTTCTCAGTTGTGGACAATCATAAAAAAATCTGATATACTGGCATATATTCATAAAGGAGTCGATCGCAATGAATATCAAAGATAAAATCGAAAGAGCTGCCGCGGGGCTGACGATAGATCAGATCCTCAAGTATATTGACAAGGACCCGAAGAAAAACCTCGTCAAGCTCATTGACAGATCGGAAAAGATCCTCGGCGGAACATTCAAAAAATCATATCTCGACGCAATGAGAAACGCCGTGCAGGATGAAAATAATGTTTATTATCAGTATGCGATGAACTTCCTTCACGATGTTGACAGACAGGTTCTCAAAAAAATGCTGCTGGCAATGGGGCTTGGCGCCGGATATCACGGAACGAAAGCCGTTAGGGCGAACAGAGAAATATATAAATGCAACATTCCGTGGCTTATCCTGATGGATCCCACGAGCGCCTGCAACTGCAAGTGCAAGGGCTGCTGGTCGGCGGAATACGGTTATAAGCAGAGCCTGACCTTTGACGAAATGGAAAGCGTTGTTGAGCAGGGCGTGGAGCTCGGCACTCACCTTTATCTGTTCACGGGCGGCGAGCCGCTGATAAGAAAGGACGATCTCATAAAGCTCGCTGAAAAGCACCCCGACTGCGCGTTTCTTGCGTTCACCAACGGAACTCTCATTGACGAAAAATTCTGCGACGAGATGAAGCGCGTCGGCAATTTAACGCTCGCGCTGAGCATTGAGGGAACAAAAGACACGACCGACGCAAGAAGAGGAGCCGGCTCTTACGACAAAACGGTAAAGGCAATGTCGCTTCTGAAAGCGAAGGGCTGCCTGTTCGGAATGTCGGTCTGCTACACGAGCGAAAATGTCGAAACGGTCACGAGCGACGAATTCCTCGACGAGATGATAGAAAGAGGAGTCAAGTTCGGAATGTATTTCTGCTATATGCCCGTCGGACACGCCGCAGTGCCGGAGCTTATTCCGTCGCCGCAGCAGAGAGTGCATATGTATAAATGGCTCAGAGAGACGAGAAATTCACACACGGGCAAGCCGATCTTCGTCATGGACTTTCAGGATGACGGCGAATATGTCGGCGGCTGCATAGCGGGAGGAAGAAACTATTTCCACATAAACTCGGCGGGCGATATGGAGCCCTGCGTATTTATTCACTATTCGGATTCAAACATCAGAAAGAACACGATTCTCGAGGGACTCAGAAGTCCGCTGTTCACGGCTTTCAGAAAAGGTCAGCCCTTCAACGACAATCACCTCAGGCCCTGCCCGATGCTTGAAAATCCGCAGTATCTCAGAAAGATAGTCGCAGAGACGGGGGCGAAGTCGACTGACCTTGTTATGGAGGAGACGGCGGAGCATCTGTGTTCAAAGTGCGACAGCTTCGCCGCAGAGTGGGCGCCGACGGCCGAGGAGCTCTGGAAGAACAACAAGCACCCGAACCCGATGACGCAATACTACCGCGACACGCCGGAAGGAAAGGCGGAAGCGGCAAAGGCAAAAGAAGAAGCTAAAGCGGAAGGAAAAAACGCTGAATAATAAAAAGGGGGCGGCGCGCGGTTCAGTGCGCCGCCCCCGGCTCACGGGGAGAAGACATTATCAACGCAGAAACACATGAAGCCGGATGAAACGCTTGCGTTTCATCCGGCTTTGTCGGTCATTCCCTCAAACCGGAGCTTTCCGTCGGCTCCGGCTCTCTGCGAAACCGCAGTCCGGCGGCGCACTGAACCGCGCGCCGACTCCTGTTACAGCAGATTTATGTTGTGCTTTTCACATTCTTTTCTCATTTCCTCCGGCCAGACGGAAGCCTGAACCTCGCCTATGTGCGCTTTTCTGAGGAAGAACATGCTGATTCTCGACTGACCGATGCCTCCGCCGATCGTGTAGGGAAGCTCGCCGTTGAGAAGCGCTTTCTGGAACGGAAGCTCGGCTCTTTCGGGGCAGCCCCTTATTTCAAGCTGCTTTCTGAGAGCCTCCTCGTCAACTCTGATGCCCATGCTCGAAAGCTCAAACGCAATATCGAGAACGGGATAATAAACAACAATGTCGCCGTTGAGCTCCCAGTCGTCATAGTCGGGCGCCCTGCCGTCGTGGATTTCGCCCGATCTGAGCGCGCCGCCGATTTTCATTATGAAAACAGCCTTGTGCTCTCTGGCTATAATGTTTTCTCTTTCCTTGGGAGTTTTGTCGGGAAATCTGTCCTCAAGCTCCTGAGTCGTGATGAAGAAGATATCCTCGGGCAGGAATTTATGAACAAAATCATATTCGCCGGCGATATAGTTTTCAGTGTGCTTGAGAGCCTCATAAACGCTGCGGACCGTTTTCTTGAGCGTTTCGGTGTTTCTGTCCTCTTTAGCGATTATTTTTTCCCAGTCCCACTGGTCAACATATATCGAGTGGAGATTGTCGGTCTCCTCGTCGCGCCGGATGGCGTACATATCAGTATAAAGTCCCTCGCCCTTCTTAAAGCCGTAGTGCTTGAGGGCGGCTCTTTTCCACTTTGCGAGAGAATGGACTATCTCAACCTCGTCGCCCGTTTCGAGAACATCAAAGCCAACCGGCCTTTCAACGCCGTTGAGATTGTCGTTGAGTCCCGTTCCCGTTTTGACGAACAGAGGAGCCGAAACTCTCGTCAGATTGAGCTGTGTTGCAAGATCCCTTTCAAAAAAGTCCTTGACCTTTTTGATGGCAACCTCGGTGTGGCGGATGTCAAGCAGGGGATCGTAGTCCTTGGGGATTAGAAGTTTCATGGCGCAGCCTCTTTTCAAAATAAAAATTCAAGTGTCATTTTAACACGGCAAAGCGAAAAGCGCAATAGTTTTTTGAAATTAGGCGGCGCGCGGTTCAGTGCGCCGCCGGACCGCAGACCTGAACAAGGGCGGCTCTGACAGAATACTCCGATGCGGCGGAAAGATAGAAAAGGCGCGGGCTTTGCCCGCGCCAAGCTTGTCGAAAAACGCCAAGAATATAAGCTTTCGGCGGCACGGTTAGATACCGTGCCGCCGAAAAAGTTTGCGCCTCAATGTTGCTTATTCATAGAAACCGATCTCTTCAATGCAGGGAACGGACCTTGACTGCCTGATGACGAGAACGGCGCCGATCGCCCGCCTGCGCATCGGGATTATCTTCCCCGAGCCGATAACGCTGCCCTTGCAGACGCGCCTGTGTCTGCCTTTGGGCGTTGTGATATAAAGATCGAATTTCTCGATTCTCTGGCTTTTTGATATATCTTCCCTGATGAAACAGTAGCGAAGCTTTTTCACGCTGTTAAACTTGAATTCGAGATATCCAACGCCGTCCTTGAGCTGGCCGAAGCTCTGAACAAGAACGGGCTTTTCTTTTATCCGTCTGATTTTTTTGCCGAGACCGATAAGAGCTTTTGCCTCCTTTTTGGGTATCTTTCCGTCAGCCGCCGGCGGAACATTGAGCAAAAGGCCGCAGTTGTTGCCGACCGAGCCGATATATATCCTGAAAAGCTTCCCGGAGCTTTTGACGCTGCCGTTGTCCTTTTCGTTCCAGAACCAGCCTTTTCTTATCGAAACATCGACCTCCGCCGGGTACCAGCAAAGCTTGTCCGCGCTCTGAAGAACCTGCCTTGAGCCGAGATCGGCGGTCTGCTCGCTGAATTTCTTAACGCTTTTCCCCGAAAGATCATGCTGTGAGTTTTCTTCTGTTTTCTTAGCCTCTGTCAGACTTAACGGTACGACCGAAAATTCGTTCTTGCGGGATTTGCCGGCCTCGTTGCCGACCCAGCGGATATCCGGGCCGCAGACGGCTATGTTGGCTTTCGGCTGCAGGCGGCGGATAAGCTCATAATATCTTTCCCAGTCATAATTGAACGCCGTTGCGTCGGCGCCCTTTGCGCCGTCTAACCAGACCTCGAAAATGTCGCCGTAATTCGTCAGAAGCTCGGTCAGCTGGGCGCAGAAAAAGTCGTTATATCCGTCCGTGGCGTAGCTTTTTTCGTGCATATCCCAGGGTGAGAGATAAACGCCGAAATCAAGCCCGTTCAGGCGGCATTCGTCGCTGACGAGGCGGACGATATCTCTGCCGAGCGGTGTGTTCATAACGGAAAAATCCGTCTGCTTCGTGTCCCAGAGGCAGAAGCCGTCGTGATGCTTGCAGGTGAGAACGACGCCCGTCGCTCCCGACTTCTTTATAACGCTTATCCACTGGTGAGCGTCGATATCCTTTATCGTGAAATCATCAAGCGTCTCCTGCGCGCTGCCCCACTCTCTCCCCGTTGCGGTGTTCATTCCGAAATGAATAAACACATTGAACGGCTTTTTTGAATAGCTAAGCTGATTTTCGCTCGGAACGACAGAGATATACCTTTCGACCTCTTTGTCGCAAAGAGCGAAGCCGTTGTTGCCTGTTATATAATTATCTTCAAAATGCGGATCGAACATTTTAATTTCCCCTGCTTTCATCTATCCTTTTTATAGTTTTTAGCCAGTCCGCCCTCGGAGGTCTCTCTGTAAACGACCTTGAGATCCTTTCCCGTTTCGTACATTGTATCGACGACCATATCGAAGCTGATCTTTCGCGAGTCCGCGAGAAAATCGGCGAGGTTGACGGCGTTCAGCGCTCTCATTGCGGCGACTGCGTTCCTCTCGATGCAGGGTATCTGAACAAGGCCGTTGACAGGATCGCAGGTCAGCCCGAGATGATGCTCTATCGACATTTCGGCCGCATATTCTATCTGGTCAAGATCAAGCTCATATAATTCCCCGATAGCGGCGGCCGCCATTGAACAGGCTGTTCCTATTTCGGCCTGACATCCGCATTCGGCGCCGCTGATGGAAGCATTTGTCTTGACGAGGTTGCCGATAATTCCGCCCGTTGCCAGAGCGTGAATAATCTGTTCATCGGAAAAGCCGCGCTTCTTCTGAGAAAATTTGAGCACTGCGGGAACGACTCCGCTTGCCCCGCAGGTGGGAGCCGTGACTATCGTGCCGCCCGAGGCGTTCTGTTCACTGACTGCGTAAGCATAGGCGCAGACGAGCCTGTTGACCTTTGTCTCCTCGCTTTCGTCGATGTGGCGCTGCCTGAAAAGATATCTTGCCTTTCGCTGAGTGCCGATTCCGCCCTGAAGAACGCCCTCGGCCTCAAGCCCCTCCTTTATGGCGCTTTGCATCGCCGTCCAGACGGTTTCGAGATAGGCCCAGATGTCCGGTCCCTCGCACTCCTCAACATATTGCCATATCCTGATCTCCTTCTCACGGCAGTAGCGGGAGATATCCGAGAATTTATTCAGACCGTAGATTTCTGCGCTCTCATGCTGCTTTTCGCCCTGCATCAGTATCTCGCCGCCTCCGATGCTGAAAAACCGCTTGGTGACTTCTTCACCGTCCTTATACGCCGTGAAATCGAGCGTGTTCGGGTGCTGTATTGTCTGCGTTTCGGTGTCAAGAACTATTTCACACTTTCTGCCAGAAAACGCCTGTTTGAGAACGGCGTCGGTCATGTGTCCCCTGCCCGTTTTCGCAAGCGAGCCGTAAAGCACGATCTTATAGCTTTCCGCGTCGGGGTACATTGACAGAAAGCGATGAGCCGCCTTGTCGGGGCCCATGGTGTGTGAGGACGACGGCCCCCGGCCGATCCTGTATAAATATCTGAGTGACTGCATAGCTTAATCCTCCGCATCGGGGCTGATATAAAAGGCCGGAATACGACGCAAACGCACTTTTCGGCCGCAAGCTCCGCTTCTTTAATTATAGCAAAAACGGCCGCCAAAATTCAACAGTTAATAAAATAAAAATACAGATATTCAAAAATGCCGAATAACTCGTTAAAGTTTAGCGGAAAGTTGGTTTTTTTATTAAAATTAGATATAATTTATTGACATAAAATTTAAAATCTGATAACATGTGTTTATCAATAAAATTGCAGGGAGGGATTATGAATGGATCAGTTTTTTGATTACATCTTAAAGGCACTCAAATGGCTTCAGGATATGCTTGCAGACCTCCAGAAGTTCCTTAAGGGTGAAAAGCCTGATGTTGTCGATGACGAAACAACAACAGCGTAAGTCTTTTATACTATCAGACAGTTCGGACTTGACAAACCGGCGCGGCAACGGCTGCGTCGGTTTTTCCTGTTGCCCTCGGAATTTATTTTCTCCGTTTGACTGTCTGCCGTTCCGACCTGAATAAAGTCCGACTCGCCGAAGCTCATATGCCCGAGCCGGACTTTTAATTTTTAACAAAACATTTGAACGGTTTTTGTCCGTTTCTAACAAAGATATTCTTTTTTCGACAATTTTCTTGTTTTTTAAATCGACAGGTGATAGCATTATTCAGATATAACATATATCAATATTGAAAAAAGGAAGTATGCACTTTGAAAAAACTGATAAATAAAACCGGAGTCAGGGCAGCTGCGGTCATTTTGCTCATGACTGTGTTTTCTGCCTGCGCGGCAGTGTTGACCTTTGCCGCCGACGGATGTAAACATTCAGAAACCATCCCTATGGCCGCCAAAAGCCCCACCTGCACAGAACCGGGCTACACCGAAGGAGTCTATTGTCTCGACTGCGATGAGTGGATATCCGGCCATGAGGAGATTGCGGCTTTGAAGCACTCGTTCGGCGATTGGACCGTCACACAGGCGGAAACCTGCTGTGAAAGCGGCAGCAGATACAGAACCTGCCAAAGGTGCCTGACGGTTGAAACCGAAACGATATCGCCCCACGGTCACACAGAGGTGACGGACGAAGCGGTTGAAGCGACCTGCACGACTGAGGGAAAGACGCAGGGAAAGCACTGCTCCGAATGTGGAAAAGTGCTTGAGGAGCAGAAAGTCATTCCGAAGAAAGACCACGAAATGGGGCAGTGGACGGTAGTCACCGCACCGAAATGCGAGAACGAGGGAAAAGAGGAAAGACACTGCCAAAACTGCGAATATACTGAAACAAATATTCTTCCGCCCCACGGTCACACAGAGGTGACGGACGAAGCAGTTGAAGCAACCTGCACGGCAGAGGGAAAGACGCAGGGAAAGCACTGCTCCGAATGTGGAAAAGTGCTTGAGGAGCAGGAAGTCATTCCGAAGAAAGACCATGAAATGGGGCAGTGGACGGTAGTCACCGCGCCGAAATGCGAGAGCGCAGGGAAAGAAGAAAGACACTGCAAAAACTGCGGCTATAAGGAAACGAAAGATCTTCCGCCATGCGGTCATAAAGCGGTCCCGTCCCGCAATGCGGCGGCGACATTATCAAAAAACGGCAGCTTCGGCGGCTCTGTCTGCTCCGTTTGCGGAAAGACCGTCAAGGCGCCGAAAACCGTCGCGAGAATACGCAGGGTTTCGCTTTCAGAAAAGACCTTCACCTATAACGGCAAGGCTCAAAAGCCGAAGGTCACTGTCACGGATTCAAACGGAAAAAAGCTGAAAAACGGAACGGATTACACCGTTAAATACGCTCGGGGCTGCAAAAATGTCGGGCGGTACATGGTAACGGTGAAATTTATCGGAAAGTATTCGGGCGGCAAGACGCTGACATTCGAGATAAAGCCGAAGGGAACAAAAATTAAAAGTCTCACCGCCGGCAAAGACAGGATAGAGGTCAGATGGAAAAAGACCGGAGAGCAGATATCCGGCTGCGAAATAGAGTGCTCGACCGATAAAAGCTTCGGGAAAGGCAAAGTGAAAAAGCTGACCGTCAAAAAAGGCGGGGAGGCTTCGGCGACCGTCAGGCACCTGAAAGGCGGGAAGAAGTATTATATAAGAATACGCACATATAAAACGGTCACGGAAAACGGAAAAAAGGTCAGATATTATTCGGCGTGGTCGGAGAAAAAAGCCGTCAGAGTGAAGAAATAGAGCGGCAAATTGCCGGAATCCGATAAAAAACAAAATTCGCAAGTGAGTAAACAGTATGAAAAAACGAGAAAAACGGAGCATAAGCGAGATAGTGAAATCTAAATTAAAATTTCAAAGAAAATGTGTTGACAAAGCTATGCGTTTGTGTTAATATATCCGAGCATTAAAATTTAATCGGAGGTATAGTTATGTCAACTTTTATGGCAAAAGCGGGCGAAGTTGAGCGCAAGTGGTACCTTATCGACGCCGAAGGCAGAACGCTCGGCAGCGTCGCAGCCGAAGCTGCGGTACTTCTTCGCGGCAAGCATAAGCCCATCTTCACACCGCATGTTGATTGCGGCGATCATGTTGTTATCATAAACGCTTCAAAGATCGTTCTCACAGGCAAAAAGCTCGATCAGAAGATGTATTATCATCATTCGGGTTACATCGGCAACCTCAAGGAAGTCAAATACGGCACTCTCATGGCTGAAAAGCCCGAGTTCGTCGTTACAAAGGCTGTCAAGGGCATGATCCCCGACACGACTCTCGGCCGTCAGGCTCTGACGAGACTCAGAGTTTATGCCGGTCCCGACCACAAGCAGGCCGCCCAGAAGCCCGAAAAGCACGAATTCTAAGAAAGGAGATTGAAATAATATGTACGAAACAAATCCGTTCTTCTACGGCACCGGCCGCAGAAAGAAATCAGTTGCTCGTGTCAGAGTTTATGTCGGCACAGGCAAGATCACGATCAACGACAGAGACATTGACGATTATTTCGGTCTCGAAACGCTCAAGCTCATCGTTCGTCAGCCCCTCGCACTCACGGGCACGACCGAAAAGTTCGATATAGTTTGCCGCGTCAACGGCGGCGGAGTTACCGGTCAGGCAGGCGCTATCCGCCACGGTATCGCAAGAGCCCTGCTTCAGTATGACGAGGAGCTTCGTCCGACGCTCAAGAAAGCCGGACTTCTCACTCGTGATCCGAGAATGAAGGAAAGAAAGAAATACGGTCTCAAAGGCGCTCGCCGTGCACCGCAGTTCAGCAAGAGATAACAATTATATCTGTTTATCTACCCGTCCGATCAAATCCGGACGGGTGCTTTTTTATCCCCAAGCGCAGTCAGATAAAAGCGAATAGCTAAGAAACAAGTAAAAATCCCGTTCGCATTTTGCGAACGGGATTTTTAGAATCGTTGCACCTTTTCGGGCTCTGTATTTTATTTTAACCAACCTGATTATCCGTTGCAATATAATTAATATCGCTAATGCGATATAATATCCGTTTCACATATGCCGTGGCATATATCACCCGATCCGCAAGGAACGGATATCATTGAAAAAACCTGAATTGTCCGATAGACAATTCAGGTTTTTCATGGAGCTGGTGATCGGACTCGAACCGATGACCTGCGCATTACGAATGCGCTGCTCTACCAACTGAGCCACACCAGCGTTTATGCAGACTGCAAGAGCTATTATATATAAAACGCCGCCGGATTGCAAGTCTTTTTTCAAAAAATTTTTCGCGTTCCGTATTTTTGAAGCCTTGTCTGCCGCCGTTCCGGCTTTTTCCGGAACGGCAAAGCCGCGAAAACGCCCGCCGGCTACGGGTTATCTTCAGCATTATCGTATTAGTTTAATAAAGTGTTCACAAAGAAACATTAAGTTTTCTATTGATTTTATTCCCCTTTTGTATTATCATTTCACTATAAACAGCCTATTATAAACAGAAGAAACAAGGAGAATAAAAGAATGAGAAAAGGTATATTGAGAGTTGCGGCGGTTTTTATGACCGTCTTTATAATTGCCGGCGTTTTCTACGGCTGCGGCAATAAGGGCAACGACGGAAATACCGTTACCGATCCTCAGGGAGTGACATATCTCGCCATCGAAGGCAGCGACGGAAAGACCTATGCCGGCGTCACTGACGCTAGCGGAAAGCTTTACGCCGCCGAGATCGACGAAAAGGGCAATGTCCTCAAGGACGGCGACCTTTATGAGGTTGACGATTACGACGGTACCCTGCCCGCGAATGACACAACGGCAGTTTCCGTCAACGAAAGTCAGAACGGATATAATTACGCAAGCGGGGAGGTCGTCACCGAAAAGAATGCGTCGACCTCGAAAGTTAACGCCGACAAGACCACGAAAGCGAGCAGCACCACGACAAAGAGCGATAAAAAGACGCTCATGGCCGATAAGTACAAGAAGCTGTTTGCGTCAGGCACATATTACATTGAATTTTCGACCGACAGCGATGATATGAAGGATCCCGTAACAGCGGCTGTGAAAAACGGCAATATCTATATGAAGACCAAGCTGGAGGGCCTTAACTGCACGATGATCTATCAGAAAGCGAAAGACAATGTCTATATTATTCTCAACGATTACCGTGTTTATTGCAAGATGCCGTCGAGCATGATGGATGAGCTTGACATGGCTGACTTTTCCACAAAGAGCGAGGTCAAAGATGTCACGGTCTATGAAGCGACGATAGGCGACAGAGACTGCGTCTGCGAGAGCTATGAAAATAAGGACGGCAGCATTTCGACCTATTACTTCTATAAAAACACACTTGTCAGAATGGATCAGATCGACAAGGACGGCGCTTCCTCGGTAATGAATATCAACAAGATATCGTCCGCTGTTCCGGATTCGCTGTTTGATCTGCCCAAGGGCTTTATTCCTTTCAATCTCAGCAAGCTCGATCTTGATAAACTGTCGGAGGATGAAACCACCGCAACAAAGAAAAACTAAACCGCCGGACTAAGGAGACGCAGGATGAAAAAAAATAAAAAACTGATCTTTCTGATGGTTGTCATTGTTCTGGCTTCGGCAGTCGTTTGCTTCAAAAGCGTTAAAGGCAGCAGCAAGAAAACGCTGACTGTTACCGATCCCGACGGAATAACATATCTCGCCGTCATTGACCAGAACAATAATGTTTACGCCGGAATAACCGATATGAACGGAAATCTTTACGGCGCAAGGATAGACTCAAACGGATATCCCGTTCTCGATGATTCGCTTTATGTCGTCGGCAGCTACGACGGCACTTTGCCGAAGAATAACACAACAGCCGTTTCCGTCAACCAGACCAATTCCGGCTCGACATATAACTATAACGCAGCCGTTTCCGTCATTGACTCAACGGGCAAAACGACGGCGGAGGGAGAAACTCAGGCGGACGAACAAAAGGAATATCTCACCGATAAATACAGAAAGCTGTTTGCGTCGGGCACATATTCAATGAAGTTCACCTCGGATGATCCCGATATTCCGGGCGAAGTGCTGACGGCGTTCAAAAACGGCAGCGTATATATGGAAACGACGATAGAGGGAATCCCGGCAAAGGTCATATATAACGACACGACAAAAACCGGCGTTATCGTTCTGTCGAGTCTGAGGACCTATTGCACCCTGCCCGACGATATGGTTTCCGATATGGCCTCGGGCGCGCTCGATGTTGACGGCGCCGACGACTACAAGAAGGTCAAGGTCTATAAGGTCTCGATAAACGGTCGGGAATGCACCTGCGAGTCGTTCTCCTATGAAAACGGAGAGGTCAAAAATTACTATTACTACGACGGCGATCTTGTCAGAATGGATCTGATCGACGCCGACGGCTCGTCAACGGTCTATAATATCACGGCGATCTCGTCCGATGTTCCGGATTCATATTTTGAGATGCCGAAGGGATACATAAAGCTGAACCTGGCGAAGGTGCTTGAAAGTCAGAAAGAAGATTAATAATCTCAGGCGGGCGGAGGCTTTCCGTCCGCTGTTTTTCGGGTACAAGGCGGGTTTCGGCTTATAAACAGTCACCGGCTGTGACCGGCGGCCGGCAATAAAGGAGGCGACAAAATGGAAAGAAACTATCAGCGTGAGCTTGATAAAATAACGCAGGAAAACGCCTTGTCAGGCAAAAGGCCGCGCTTGCTGCTTCACGCCTGCTGCGCTCCCTGCAGCAGCTATTGCCTTGAATATCTGTCGGAATATTTTGATATCACCGTTTTGTTCTATAATCCCAACCTCTATCCCGAAGAAGAATATGACAAGAGAGCGAGGGAGGAGGAAAGGCTGATTAAAGAAATGAACCTGCGTTCCGGCGGCGAAAGAGAAATAAAGCTCGTGACCGCCGAATTCGACAGCCGCGAATTTTATGGCAGGATAAAAGGCCTTGAAAATTGCCGGGAGGGCGGCGAGCGATGCCTGAAATGCTTTGAGCTGAGACTTGAAAAGGCTGCTGAATACGCTAAGGAAAACGGCTTTGACTTTTTCACGACCACGCTGACGATAAGTCCGCTGAAAAATGCGGCGGCGCTCAACGAAGCCGGAGAAAAAGCGGGCGAAAAATTCGGAGTCAGGCATTTGCCGTCCGACTTCAAGAAAAAAGGCGGATATCAGCGGTCGATCGTTCTTTCAAAGGAATTCGGACTATATCGCCAGAACTATTGCGGCTGCGTTTTTTCGCTCAGAGAAAGCGCCGAACGAAACGCCCGCCGTGAGATGAAAACCGGGAGCGTACCGCAAAAAAATTGAGCTTTTGTCTTGACAAGCTCAATTTATATCTGTATAATATTCACCGTCGCAAATTATCCATGCGACACCTTGCTCCGCTTTAAGCTGCGGAGCCATAAGTCCAGAAGGAGGTGCTTAAAACATGAACAACTACGAGACCATGCTTGTATTCACTGTTGCTGAAGGTGAGGAAAAGACTCAGGCATTAGTTGAGAAGTTCAAGGCTCTTGTTGAAGCTAACGGCACGGTGACAAATGTCGATGAATGGGGCAAGCGCAGACTTGCTTATGATATCGACTATCAGTCGGAAGGATATTACTTCGTTATCGACTACACCGCCGATCCCAGCTTCCCGCTTGAGTTTGAGCGTGTCGCCAACATCACAGAAGGCGTTCTGAGAATGCTGACAGTCAAGAAGGCTTGAGGAGGTCATTAAAATGATTAACTGCGTCACTTTAATGGGCAGACTGACAGCCGACCCCGAGCTTAAAACCACAACCGGCGGACTCAGCGTGACAACTTTCACAATCGCTGTTGACAGACCTTATGTCAGAAACGGCGAAGAAAGACAGACCGACTTTATCAATATCGTCGCCTGGAGACAGAGCGCCGAGTTTGTTTGCCGCTATTTCAAAAAGGGCCAGATGATAGCCCTCACAGGTTCTTTGCAGACCCGCAATTATGAGGATAAGAACGGCAACAAGAGAACCGCCTATGAGGTCGTTGCCGACAGAGTCAGCTTCTGCGGCTCAAAGGCAGAGTCGGGCAGTGCGTCGTTCCGCGAGGAACAGGCTGCTCCCGCACTCAAGACCGCAAGCGCGTCGGATTTTGAAGAAATAACAGACGACGAAGATCTGCCGTTCTGAAAAATCGGGCGCAAAAGCAACTAAATTTACAAGGAGGTTAATTCCAATGGCATATGAAAAGAGCGAAAGACCCAGCCGTCCGGCCAGAAAGCCCCGCAAAAAGGTTTGCGCTTTCTGCGTTGACAAGGTTGAGGAGATCGACTACAAGGATATCGCTAAGCTCAGAAAGTTCACTTCCGACAGAGCGAAGATCCTTCCCCGCCGTGTGACCGGCACCTGCGCGCGTCATCAGAGAGAGCTCACAGTAGCTATCAAGCGCGCCCGTCAGGTAGCGCTTCTTCCCTATGTAAGCGACTGATAACAAAAACATCGGGCTCCCCTTGAAACAAGGGGAGCCCAGCTTGTCGAAAAAGCAATTTTCGACAAGCTGTGAGACTGCCGATAAAGGATGACCGATGGCATTTTCTTCGGTCGACAGGCGTACAAAGGTACTCCGAGACCGAAAAAACGCCAAGCATATAAGCTTTCGGCTACATGGTATATACCCCATGTAGCCGAAACTGTTTGCGGTTTGTGTTTTAAAGAATCAGACATTTTCTTTTGCTTTTTTTTTGCTTATATGCGTTCGGACGCCTTTATCGACAGTCTGGGCTCTCCTTGAAACAAGGTGAGCCTATTTTTTGCAATTTTCGGTCCGCCGCACCGAACGGACAAAACATCAACAAATGTCTGAAAACATATTTCACTTTATGAAGATAGTTTCGGCAAAAATTTTTTCAGGCCGGCAACAGGCTCAATATATGCCGTTTTGGCTGAAAAATCTCAATAATATTGAAGAAAAATTCAAACTAAATGTTGACAAGTTTTTAATTTTGTTGTAGAATTGTTATGGATGAAACGAATGTTTTAACCAATCGGCTCTTTCGGGCCATAAAAATCTTGAGTAATAAGGAGGGTAATATAATGGATTTCTTAAAGTTAGTACAGGAGAACTGGGCTAAGATCGTTGAGCTCTTCGACAAGCTCTACAAGATGGTCAAGGAAAAGGTTCTTGAATTAGCAAAATAATTTAACCTATGAAAAGCAGCCGCCTTTTCGTCGGCTGCTTTTTTGCGCCCGTTTTCGGTCTTCGGCGCCTTTGAAGGAGCTTTTATAGCGCGGAAAAAGGAAAATATTTCATAAATAATTCCGGTTTTGCAATATGGAAAAATATTTTATAAATAAACGGTTGATTTTTTACTCTGCGTGTATTATAATAACTTAGCTAAGGCAGTGAGATATGTTATTTTGGTCATGTGCCGTGCGGGTCCTGTGCGACGGGACTTCGTGAACCATGTCAGGCGGGGAACCGAGCAGCATTAAGCGACACGACCGTGCGCCACAGTCCGCCTGCACGGAACATGACCAAGCTAATGTGTCTTGCTGCGATTTTGTTAAAGAGAGGTGTCCGGAATGTATCAGGTACTATACAGAAAATGGCGGCCCAGAGTTTTTTCCGATGTGGTCGGGCAGCCGCATATCACCTCGACGCTCAAAAACGAGATCGGGACCGGCAGACATTCCCACGCCTATCTTTTCACGGGCTCGCGCGGAACGGGCAAGACCACCTGTGCCAAAATTCTCGCGAAGGCGGTCAACTGTCTTCACCCGGTGAACGGCGATCCGTGCAACGAATGTGAAATATGCCGGGGGATCGACAGTGGCGCCGTGATGGATGTTATCGAGATAGACGCCGCCAGCAACAATGGTGTTGACAATATCCGCGACATCAGGCAGGAGGCAAACTTCACACCCGCCAAGTGCAAATACAGAGTCTATATCATAGACGAAGTGCATATGCTTTCCGCGGGAGCCTTCAACGCTCTTCTCAAAACTCTTGAGGAGCCGCCGGAGCATGTTAAATTTATCCTTGCCACGACAGAGGTACACAAACTCCCTGCGACGATACTGTCCCGCTGTCAGAGATTTGATTTCCGCCGTATCCCGAGCGAGGATATGATCGCAAGAATGAACTATATTTCAGACAAGGAGGGCATCACGCTCGACCGCGACGCCGCAATGCTGATATCAAGAATATCTGACGGCGGTATGCGCGACGCGCTTTCGCTTCTCGATCAGTGCATGGGCAGAGATATGCATGTCACTGCACAGCTTGTCAGCTCCGTCGCCGGTCTGACAAGCAAGGACTATCTGTTCAGACTCGCTCATGCGCTTTGCCGAAACGACTGCGCCGGCGCTATGGAGATACTTGACGAGCTGCACTCCTCTTCCTGCGATATGGAAAGGCTTTGCAGCGAGCTTATCAACCATTACCGCTCGCTGATGGTCGTCAAAACCGTCAGGCGCGCCGAGGAGATACTCGTCTGCACCAAGGAAGAATATGAGCAGACGAAAGCCCAGAGCGAGGAATACAGCCTTGAAAACATTCTCAGGTGCGTCGACCTTCTTCAGGAGGCGCTGACGAATATGAAACGAGGCGTCAACAAGAGAATAGAAATGGAGATGGCCGTCATAAAGCTTTCATCTCCGGAACTTAAGCAGAACACGGCCTCCCTTGCGGAAAGGGTAGCCGCTCTTGAGGATATCGTCAGAAACGCAAGTCTGCCGCAAGCGCACACCGTGACGCATACCGAAAAAGAGGAAAAGCCGAAAGAAGAAGCAAAGCTCCCGGCCGAAAAGGCGGAAGCGGAAAAGACGGAAGCGGAAAAGACGAACGATGAAGCCCGCTGCGCGGAGCAAAAGGTCGAAGCCCCCGCCGCCGACGCAGACGAGTCGTTCAGGCAGTGGCCCGAGGTCGTTCAGGAGATCAAAAAGACCAATCTTCCGCTTTGGGGCGTGCTCGACAATTCGGAGGCCTATATTCACGGCGACTTTGTTCTCGTTGACTGCCGCTATCCGACCTTCGGCTCGCTGATAAGACAGGGCTCAAACGCCGCCGATGTCAAAAGAGCGGTCTATGCGGTGACGGGCGAGAAAAAAAGGCTCGGAATATATAAAAGAGCCGACAGCGGGCAGACGGCCGCAAAAGAAAACGATCCGCTTGACAATCTGATCGAAAAAATGCGGTCATCGGAGATAAAGGTCACCTTTAATGATGAATAAAAGTATAAATATATAAGGAGATAACCAAAATGAAAGCAAGGATCCCAAACCAGCCCAACCGCAACGATATGATGAAAAAAATCCAGGAAATGCAGGCCAATATGCAGTCGGCTCAGGAGGAGGTCGAAGCGACCGAATTCACAGCCAGCGCAGGCGGCGGAGCGGTTGAAGCCGTTGTCACCGGCGCTCACGAGCTCAAGGCGCTGAATATCAAGCCCGATGTTGTTGATCCCGAAGATGTTGAAATGCTCAGCGATCTTATCATTGCCGCCGTTAACGAGGCGACCAAAAAGGCCGAAGACGCAATGAGCAGCAAAATGGAAGCCGCTCAGGGCGGACTGGCCGGTCTGAATATTCCGGGTCTGTTCTGATATGGCCGGGTATAATGTAGCGGCGCTCGCGAGACTTGTCGAGCAGTTCGAGCGTATGCCCGGAGTCGGCCACAAAAGCGCTCAGCGAATGGCTTTTTATATACTCAACCTCAGCAAAGAGGAAGCGGAAAGCTTTGCCGACGCGATAGTGACGGCAAGAGAGAGGGTGCATCGCTGCTCGGTCTGCTGCAATCTGACGGAGGGCGAGGTCTGCTCGATATGCTCGTCTGCGGAGCGCGACAGAAGCACGATATGCGTCGTCGAGGATCCGAGAGATGTGATAGCCTTTGAACGCACCCATGAATACAACGGACTTTATCATGTTCTTCACGGCGTTATCTCGCCGATGAACGGCGTCGGCCCCGAGGATATAACCTTCAAGGAGCTGATATCAAGGCTGAGCGACGACAGTATCAGGGAGGTCATAATGGCGACAAATCCGACAGTCGAGGGCGAAGCGACGGCGATGCTGATCTCAAGATATATAAAGCCCATGGGCATAAATGTCAGCCGTCTGGCTTACGGAGTGCCGGTCGGCGCCGATCTCGAATACGCCGACGAGGTGACGCTGACAAAGGCTCTTGAGGGCCGACGGGAAATATAAACGGCTGCGCCGTTAAACGGTGAACGATTATGGAAAACACAGACGATATCAAAATCATAGCGCAGAACAAAAAAGCCGCGCACGACTACTTTGTGCTTGAAAAATATGAAGCCGGCATCGAGCTTTTCGGAACGGAGGTCAAAAGCATCCGCCGGGGCAGGGTGAATCTCAAGGATTCATGGTGCCAGATAGAAAAGGGAGAAATATTTGCCTGCGGAATGCATATCAGTCCATATGAGCAGGGCAATATATTCAACAGAGATCCGCTGCGCAAGAAAAGGCTTCTGATGCACAAAAGAGAGATCCGCCGGCTTTTCGACAAGGTGCGCCGAGAGGGGCTGACTATTGTTCCGCTGACGGTCTATTTTCTCAAGGGCAGGGCAAAGCTCGAAATAGGCCTTTGCAAAGGCAAGAAAAACTATGACAAGCGCGAGACTGCCGCTCAGAGAGACGCAAAGCGCAGCATGGAGCGAAGCATAAAGGAAAGGCGCTGAAATTATCTGATTTTCGTTACGCGCGGACTGTCTGCCGGCCGCAAAAGCCGCCGCAGTCCCGATCAGCGAAGATAAACCGAAATAAATATGGGGCCGAAAGGATTTCGACGGGGATCTTGAGGCGCGATAAGCGAGTAGCGGGGCGGTATCCGCTTCAAAAAGCCGCACATTTAAATATTAAATGACAACAACAAAACAGTTTTAAAGGCTGCTTAATTTAAGCGCCCGTTTCTGCCGGAAGAACTGCGGTCCGGCAAGAAGCGTCGATCAGCAGTGAACGTGAGCGGAGGAGTTTCTCGGCTTCCGCCATGAACAAGAGAATACCGAAGCGCATAATCTGTTTATCGATGATGCGTGAGGGGAATCCCAAAGGATAAACTACACTCGTAGAAGGTCGCGTGGAGAGGTTTTCGGACGCGGTTTCGATTACCGCCGGCTCCACCAAAAATACGCTCAGGCGCACCGGAATATCAACGGCGCCTCGGGCGTTTTTATTTTATATTCAGAAAACTTTTGACCTGTTGATAACTTAATGTTTATAGCGCCGGAGGGAGGACAAACACTTCGGGCTGTCGGGAGAGAACCTTCCGGCTCTTGAAAGGTCCGCTAAACCGTGCTGATAGCCGCAAGATGAGCGAAACTGCGCCCTGAGCCAAAAACGGCGCAGGATATAAAGCGGCCCCATATTCGCGAAAGCTGTTGCACTTTTTTCGCAAAAGTGCTATAATTTTCCGGATAAAACCTGTTTGAGGTGGGGCGTATGTGGATTTTATTTGCCGTTCTTTCGGCTGTTTTTGCGGGACTGACTTCAATTCTCGCCAAATGCGGAATAAGAAAGACAGACTCAAATCTTTCAACCGCAATAAGAACGATAGTCGTTCTGCTGTTTTCGTGGCTTATGGTGTTCATCACCGGAGCGCAGTCCGGAATCGGCTCAATAAGCAGCCGGTCGTGGATATTTCTTATTCTATCCGGCTTTGCAACGGGCGCTTCATGGCTTTGCTATTTCAGAGCGCTGCAGCTCGGCGATGTCAACAAGGTCGTTCCCGTTGACAAATCAAGCGGAGTTCTGACCATCATTTTCGCGTTTATCTTTCTGCATGAAACAGTCAGCATACCGAAGCTTGTCGGAGTCGTTCTCATCGCTGTCGGTACATATCTTATGATAAAACGAAAGAAAACCGACAACGGCGCCGCCGCCAAGAGCCGTTCATGGTTTATATACGCCGCGCTGTCGGCTATATTCGCGAGCCTGACATCTATCCTGTCAAAGATAGGCCTTTCCGGCGTTGACTCAAACCTCGCGACCGCTATAAGAACAGGCGTGGTGCTGATAATGGCGTGGCTCGTCGTTCTCGTGACGGGCGGAGCAAAAAAGCCGGAGCGTACAGACAAGAGGGAACTTCTTTTCATCTGCCTTTCGGGACTCGCAACGGGAGCTTCGTGGCTGTTCTATTACCGCGCCCTGAAGGACGGCCCCGCAAGCGTTGTCGCCCCGATAGACAAGCTCAGCCTTCTCGTGACGATAGGCTTCTCATATTTTGCTTTCGGCGAAAAATTGAGCAAAAAAGAAGCGATTGGTCTTGTCGCTATGACTGCGGGAACGGTCATGATGGCTTTCTGACGGCAGTCGGATATGTAAAATCTTTTTCAGCTCTTGATTATTGGCCCGAAATATGATATGCTAAGTTACAGTTATTCGCAAATTATTTTGAAACAAACGGAGTGATATAAATGATAGAACCTGTTGAAAGAAAAATAGGCCAGATAAATGCTCAGAAGAAAAAGGCGCTCAAAAAGCAGAGAGAGGAAAATCTCGCAAGGTGGGGCTTCGACGGCAAGAAGAAGAATAAGAACGATATCCCTCTTATCCTGACCGACGATGAATACGAGGCGGTTCTTGAGGCCGAGAAAGAATACAGCTCGGTGGCAAAGACCGACAAGAACCTCATGGCGAATATTCTTTTCGCTTTCGGCATTGCGATGCTTGTCATCGGCGTTGTTGCCGGAATAGTGTTCTATCAGATCGCCACAGATATCGGCTTTGTTTATCTGACGATCAGCATTGTTGTCGGCGTTGCAGTCGCCGTTCTGTTCTTCGGTCTTTCCGAAGCGATAAAGCTTTTGCAGCAGCTTGTTGACAGAAACTGATTATTTCAGAAGCATTAGATCCGTGACCGAGCCCGACGAGCAAAGTCACGGATATTTTTTTGCCCGCAGTCTTTCGCTCAGTCGGGAAACGCCGTTTTCTGGCATAAAGCCGCCGGCTCCGCTTTGATCGGAACGGCAAGTCATAATTGACAATTACCGCTTTTTGGAATATAATTAGCATTACCGAAAGCTATGAGAAAAGCTGAATTAACCGCGCGTCACGGAGGCGTTTATATATGGAGTTTAAAGATAAGAAGGTTCTCGTTATCGGTCTTGCCCGAAGCGGAATGGCGGCAATAAAGGTCCTGCATGAGTTAGGAGCAAGGATAACCCTTTCTGAAAGGAAAAGCAGAGATGAGCTCGGCGAGATAGGAGAGCTTCTTGAAATGGGCGTTACCGTCGTCGGTCAGACCGAGGAGGTCTTTGAGGGCGATTATGACCTTGCTGTGAAAAATCCGGGCATACCGCTCAACAGCCCCATCGTCAAAAGGCTTGAAGAAAGAAAGATCCCGATCATAACCGAAATAGAGCTTGCGTATCAGGCCGCGAAGCCTCAGCATTATGTCGCCGTGACCGGAACCAACGGCAAGACCACCACAACGACACTGGTTTATGACATTCTCAACGAGGCTTTCCCGGGGAAGGCTCACCTTTGCGGCAATATCGGCGTTCCCCTTTGCGAGATCGTTATGGAAAACGGGCTTCTCAATGAGGCGGGGCACTACATTGCCCTTGAGATATCAAATTTCCAGCTTGTCAATATCGACAGCTTCCGCCCTGAGGCGGCGGTCATTTTGAATCTGACGCCGGACCATGTCGATTTCATGGGCAGTCTCGACGCATATTACAGATCAAAGGTCCGTGTTTATGAAAATATGCGCGGCGGCGACACATTTTTGCTTAATAAGGACGACGAGCTGATCGAAAAATACACGAAGCTCTGCCCCGTCAGATGCGGAATCGAGACATTCAGTCTCGACACGACCGACGCCGACAGCTTTATAAAAGACGGCTATATATTTGTACAAGGTGAGAAAGTGCTTCCGACGGACTGCATTCACCTTGTCGGGAAACACAATCTTCAGAATGTCTTAGCCGCAGTCTGCGCCGCAAAAGCGGTCGGAGCGGACAATGACGCAATAAAGAAAGCGGTCTCATCGTTCAGGGGCGTTGAACACAGAATAGAATTCGTCCGTGAAAAAGACGGCGTCAGGTATTACAACGACTCGAAGGGAACGAACACCGACGCAACGATAACGGCGCTCAAGGCGTTTGACAGGGGAGTTATTCTTCTCGTCGGCGGCTTTGAAAAGGGACTCAGTATGGACGAGATGAAAAAGCACCTCGGATGTGTTAAAAAGGTGATAGGCTTCGGCGCCTGCGGCAGGCGGCTTGTTTCGGAGCTTGTCGGAGACGACGGAACGGTCGTCACGACGCTTGACGAAGCGGTCAGCGAAGCCGTTAAGACCGCCGAAAAGGGAGACACCGTTCTGCTTTCGCCGACGACCAGCTCATTTGACCAATATTCATGCTTTGAAGAGCGGGGAGAACATTTCAAGAAACTTGTTAATTCACTTTAAAAAACGATAAGGAAGAGATATATGAACAACAACGAAAATTTTATCGGCGTATTCGATTCGGGCGTCGGCGGTCTGACCGTCGTGGAAGGTCTGATGGGCGCCGTGCCGGGCGAAAACATCGTCTATTTCGGCGACACGGCTAATATGCCATACGGCGAGAAAACACGCGAACAGATAATGCAGCTTGTTCACGGCAATGTGGAGTTTCTCAATTCATTTGATGTCAAGGCGATAGTTATCGCCTGCAACACGGCTGACTCAATAGCCGGCGAAAGTCTAAGAAAACTCTATGATATGCCGATATTCGGCGTTATAGCGCCGACAGCCGAAGCGGCCGCCAAAGCGACGGAAAACGGCAGAATAGGAGTTATTGCGACCGAAGCGGCGGTCAATACCGGCGCATACGAAAGAGAGATAAAAAAATGTGCACCCGAGGCGGAGGTCATAAGCGTGGCCTGCCCTCTTCTGGTGCCGCTGATAGAGGCGGGGCATTTCAGTCGGGGAGACGAGGCGGCGGTCAGAGCGCTGGCCGGATATCTGCGGCCGCTGAAGGAGAGAAATATAGACACTCTCGTCCTCGGCTGCACTCACTATCCGCTTTTGAGGGACACGATAAGCGATATGCTCCCCGGCGTTAAGCTGATCAGCTCTTCGGAATCGGTCGCCGGCGTTGTCAAAGAGGAGCTTGACAGGCTCGGCAAAGCGAACAACAGCCGGAAAACCGGAATCCGCCGATATTTTGTCAGCAAGGATATTGATAATTTCAGGCGAAACGCAAAAATAATCATGGGCGATAAGCTCGGCGGCGAAATTGAGCTTGTCTGAACTCACGGGTTGGGTCTGAGCTTTATACTGTCAGATGAGAGCTTTGTAATTGCCTTTTAATTTGAAAATTTTCGTTAAATAATATCAGAGCATATTTTCCTGCGGTTCAGAGTGCAGTTCAAATATGCTCTGATTTTCTTTGGATTTTTTTGTGGAAATCCGTATTCTGATAATGCTGTCAAAGCTTCACATTCGGCACAGAACAAAATCCAAAATTAAAAGCTATGAATTGCATCAGAGGCTCAATAAAACGCTTTGTTTTCTGCTTTATAGTCAATTATATTTAATGCTGCTGTCCGCATATTGAACGCTTCACTTTTTCAAAACAAAGCTTGCGCTGAATGACGGAAAAGCATAAATTCAAAGGGCAGTGAGTTTTTAAGCTCCCTGCCCTTGAGGTTTATCTTATTTTATTTTATCTTATCAGGCCTTCGCCGCCTCCGATTGACATGAACAGCGGAGCGAAAACAAGCGAAACCACTGTCATAAGCTTGATGAGAATGTTAATTGAAGGTCCCGATGTATCCTTGAACGGATCACCGACCGTGTCGCCGACAACGGCCGCCTTGTGAGCTTCACTGCCCTTTCCGCCGTGAACGCCGCCCTCGATATATTTCTTGGCGTTATCCCATGCGCCGCCCGAGTTGGACATAAATATTGCAAGCAAAACGCCCGCCACGAGAGCGCCGGCTATAAGGCCGCCGAGAGCCTTGACTCCGAGCACAACGCCGACTAAAATCGGAACAACGACAGACATTATGCCGGGAACGAGCATTTCCTTGAGAGCCGCCTTGGTCGATATGGCAACGCAGGACTTGTAGTCCGGCTTTTCCTTGCCCTCAAGAATTCCCTTTTTCTCTCTGAACTGCCTGCGTACCTCTTCTATCATCTCATAGGCGGCCTTGCTGACAGAGCTCATCGTCATCGACGAGAACAGGAACGGCAGCATTCCGCCGAGAAGCAGACCGATAACGACCTGATAGTTCAGCAGGTCGATGCTTTGAAGCTTGACAGACTCCGAATAGGAGAAAAACAGAGCGAGAGCCGTGAGCGCCGCCGAGCCGATGGCGAAGCCCTTGCCCATTGCGGCGGTCGTGTTGCCGACAGAATCGAGCTTGTCCGTTATGTCGCGCACGCTTTCATCAAGTCCGGACATTTCGGCTATTCCGCCGGCGTTGTCGGCTATCGGACCGTAAGCGTCGACTGCGACGGTCATTCCCGTTGTCGAGAGCATTCCGACTGCGGCGAGAGCTATTCCGAACAGATCACCGAAGCGGTACGCAACGAGTATTCCGATGCAGATGAGAATTATCGGAACGGCGGTTGACTGCATTCCGACGGCTATGCCTGAGATTATGTTAGTTGCCGAGCCGGTCTCGGACTGATCGGCTATCTGCTTGACAAATCTATATGAATCCGAGGTGTATATTTCGGTTATAACTCCTATCAGAACGCCGACGACAAGTCCCGAGATTATCGAGAAAGACAGAGCGTAGGAATCGAAGAGGAGCTTGCTGAACAAGACAGCGCAAATCAGAACGATAACGCTCGAAACATAGGTTCCGTTTTTGAGAGCCTTGTGGGGATCGTTTGATTTGCCGCGGACAAAGAAGGTTCCGATGATCGAGGCGATAATTCCGACAGCCGATATTATCAGCGGGAATAAAGCGCCCTTGAAGCCGTTCGCACCGGAGGCCGCAACGCCGAGCGTCATAGCCGATATTATAGAGCCGACATAAGACTCAAAAAGATCTGCGCCCATGCCCGCAACATCGCCGACATTGTCGCCGACATTATCGGCAATAACGGCGGGATTTCTCGGATCGTCTTCGGGGATTCCGGCTTCGACCTTTCCGACAAGGTCCGCTCCGACATCGGCGGCTTTGGTGTATATTCCTCCGCCGACTCTGGCAAACAAAGCTATTGACGAAGCACCGAGACTGAAGCCGAACAGAATATCCGTGCAGACCGCAAGCTCAAGCCCGAGCGCCTTGTAACCGATAAGATATATTCCGGAAACGCCGAGAAGACCGAGTCCGACGACCGACAGGCCCATTACCGCGCCGCCCGAAAAAGCAACCGACAGAGCCTTGTTCATGCCGCCCTTCATTGCCGCGTTTGCCGTTCTGACATTGGCTTTCGTTGCTACCTGCATGCCGAAGTAGCCCGCAATCGTTGAGAAAAGCGCGCCTGTGAGAAAGCTGGCGGCTTTGAGCCAGCCGTTGTTGTTTCTCATGCCGAAGCCTATCAGCAGGAACAAAACGGCGACAAAAATAACGAGGATCTTATATTCCGACGCCAGAAACGCCGTTGCGCCCTCGTGTATTGAAGCAGAGATCTCTTTCATTCTCTCATTTCCGGGTTCCTGTCTGCTGACCTTTGCGGCTGTGAGAAGAGCGAAAATGAGTCCGACAATACCGACTATCGGTATCAAGTAAATTAAGCTTTCCATTGGTTATACTCCTTTTGGTTGTGAATGGTCACTTAATAGCTTTTCTCCATATTCTCTGCTATTAGAGTATTCATAATTATATACTTTCAGCAAAGGTCTGTCAATAAATTAACGGTAATATTCACAAAAAATACCATATTAAATCTATATTTTTATAAAATCAGATGAAATTCAGGCGTCTGCGCCAATGCTTTTCCGGGCTTTTGCAAGAGGAAAGTAACAGCTTTTCATCAGGTCTCTGCGGCTGGGGGGCAAAATCTTCTGCGCGAAGCGCAGAAGCGCGCCGCCGCAGGCGGCGCGGTTTCCCCACAGGGGAAACATTTTGCCCCCGGGCAGGAACTTTGATCTTCGCACTCAGCTTTCCTGACGCAGAGAAACAAAGCACGCCCGTCACTTTGTGACGGGCGCAGACTGCTGAAATATTTATTATATGCCGATTATGCGCCGGCGATCTGATTCAGCACATTATTTCCTTCAGCTTGCTGAGGCGTTCGAGAGCCG
>JAQXMC010000011.1 GCA_029012445.1 Oscillospiraceae bacterium | reverse complement strand
TTTGCAGGAGAATAGTCTTGAGTGCTTTGAACTAAAAAATGCACATGGTCATTATCTGTTCCTATCTCCAAAAAAGTATATAATCATATCTCAATTCTATCGCAAGACAAATTTGCTTAAGATGTTCATCCACGGTTTTATCAAAAACAACGCGACGATATTTTTGCTGGACACACAATATGGTAAACAAGATTACTGACATTGTGTGATAAATGAATGTATTCACTTTCCATCATTTGCATCGCCCTCACTTTCATATGATAGTACAAAATCTCTTACGTGATTTTGGTAATGGATTGTTCCAATCCATTATATTGGTACTACGCCTGCATCTGTCATTGCCGTCTTTGTCTGCCGACAAATTAAAGAAGTGTAAGTTTTATCGCTCCCTCCCATTCGGAAGATCGTGGCGCGCTCACTTTGCAGCTCGGATTGCTCCGATGCAGGTAACGTACCTGTGTGCTGTATATTCAGTTTTCAAGGATCTCAGAGGTCTCTTGTTTTGCCCTCTGTATTTGATTGCTGAAAAAAATTGCAAAAATTAACCCCCCTTTTGAAAAAAATAAATTGCCCTGTTTATCTTGTATGAAAGTTAGATAAACAAGGCAAAAAAAGAGCCTACTATGCAATAAAACATAGTAGGCTCAAGAAAATTATGCGATTTTTTAGTCTCTGCACCGTTTTCAGCACCGATTGGTGTAAATTTGGTGTAAAGAGGTAAATTTATTCGGTTTAGAAAGTCCCGAAACCCGCATAAACACTGGGTTTTTTCGACTTTTACTTGTCAATAGGCTTCATTGTCGGGAACAGCAGAACATCTCTTATTGCGGGGCTGTTTGTCAGGAACATAACAAGCCTGTCGATGCCTATTCCTATGCCGCCCGTGGGAGGCATGCCGTATTCAAGCGCGGTCAGGAAGTCCTCGTCGGTGTGGTTCGCTTCTTCGTCGCCCTGCCTCAAAAGCTCCTCCTGGGCTTCAAATCTGCTTCTCTGATCTATCGGATCGTTAAGCTCGGAATATGCGTTTGCGAACTCTCTTCTCGTAATGAAAAGCTCAAATCTCTCAACATAGTCCGGCTTTTCGGGCTTGCGCTTTGTCAGCGGTGATATCTCGACCGGGTGATCAATAATAAATGTCGGCTGATCAAGATGCTCCTCAACATATTCCTCAAAGAACAAATTGAGAATATCGCCCTTTTTGTGCCTCGGCTCGACCGCTATTCCCCTCTTCTCGGCTTCGTCCTTAGCCTGCTCAAATGTCAGCTCATCGAAGTCAACTCCTGCGTACTTCTTAACGGCGTCAATCATCGAAATTCGCTCAAACGGCTTTTCGAGATCGACCGTGACATCACCGTAGACCACCGTAGTTGTTCCGAGAACCTTCTTTGCGCACTGCCTTATCAAATCCTCGACAAGATCCATCATGCCGTTATAGTCAGTGTAGGCCTGATAAAGCTCCATCAAGGTGAACTCCGGGTTATGCTTTGTGTCAATGCCCTCGTTTCTGAACACTCTGCCGATCTCGTAAACTCTCTCCATGCCGCCGGCAATAAGTCGCTTTAGGTAAAGCTCAAGCGAAATTCTGAGCTTAAAATCTTCATCAAGCGCATTGTGGTGTGTTGTGAAAGGTCTGGCCGCCGCGCCGCCTGCGTTGGAAACAAGTATAGGAGTTTCGACCTCTATAAAGCCTCTTTCATCAAGAAAATTCCTGATCTCCTTGATAATCTGCGAACGCTTATAAAATGTATCCTTAACTTCGGGATTAACGATGAGATCCAGATATCTTTGACGATAGCGCGTATCAGTGTCCTTGAGACCGTGAAATTTCTCGGGAAGCGGAAGAAGTGACTTTGAAAGCAGCCTCAGCGACTTTGCGTGGATCGAGATCTGACCTCTTCTCGTTTTGAAAACAAATCCCTTAACCTCGATAATGTCGCCGATGTCCCACTTTTTGAAGTCCTCAAAATTTTCTTCGCCCAAGTCGTCAATTCTGACATAAACCTGTATTTTTCCGCTTCTGTCGCTGACTTCAATGAAATTAGCCTTGCCCATATCACGCCAGGCGACAATTCTGCCGCAAACGGCAACATCTGTGTTCTCAAGCTCGTCAAATCTCGACTCGATCTCGGCATTGGTTATCGTCTGCTCCGCTTTTCTGATCTGAAACGGATCCTTTCCCGCCGCCTGAAGAGCTTTGAGCTTTTCGACTCTTATCTGTCTTAAAGCGTTGACATCCTGAGCCTCTTGCTGTTCGGAATTTAATATCTTCTCGTCTGCCATTATATTCACCTTTATTTTGAAATTTCCTTGATCTTATATTTAACAATGCCTATCGGTGCTTCGACTTCAATAATGTCGCCCGCCTTGTGGCCGAGAAGCGCTTTGGCAACAGGCGATTCGTCGCTCGTGAGATAGTCGCTTTCCTTGTCTTTTGAGGTACTCGTTGAGTTGATTATCTGATATCTGTATTCATCGCCGTATTCGACATCAACTATTGTGACCTTTGAGCCGAGCTGAATAACATCTGTTGAGAGATTATCTTCATCTATTACCTTTGCGTTTTGCAGAATAGACTCGATCTCGCTTATTCTCGCTTCAAGCTTGCCCTGATCGTTTCTCGCTTCTTCGTATTCGCTGTTTTCCGAAAGGTCGCCGAAAGAAAGCGCGACCTGAATTTTTTCTTTTATTTCCTGACGACCCACGACTTTAAGATGTTCGAGCTCGTCCTCCAATTCTTTTTTGCCGGAGGCGGTCAACAAAATTTCCTGTGCCATGTTTATCTTCCTTTCATAGATATAACTTCAATGTAATATTATATAAATTTTTGGCTGAACTGTCAACAATTATTTTAGCAAATAGCTTATAAAACTGACCGTAAACAGAAAAAGCCGCCCCGAAGCCGGGGCGGCGATAAATTTCAGCGAGAAATGATATATACGATTACTTCTTTGTTCTGACGCTTTTAATTTCGGACCAGGCGGAATACAGCTTAACGCTTTCACCGTTTATCTTCACTGTCTTATATGTTCTGACACGGACAAAATACTTTTTATTGCTTTTCAGATTTTTAATCGCTTTCAGCGTTGACGAGGAATCGCCGATTCTGACTTTTTTTGCATCTTTCATGCTCGCCGAAGAAGAATATTGCAGCTCATAGCCTGTTGTCTGAGTTGACTGTTTGTTCCATTCTGTGGTGAATTTTTTTCTGCCCGCAGTGAGCTTTGAAACAGATGTTCCCTTGGGCAAAATGTTATATGAAAGCGTCTTTTTGCCGGAATATTTGCCTATTAATGTGACTGTTACTGTGTACCGGCCGACATATTTGCTGCCATTTGAATAAGATAGCGTGTAATCAACGCCGTTTTTCAGGGCAGTGCCCTTTGAATTTCTGACAGTGACGGAAGGCTTTTGTGTTTTTCCGTTATAAACAAAGCTCGTTTTCGAAAGGCTGACAGATGACACTCTGTTTATTTTGGATAAAGTCGTTTTTCCGCAAAGACTGCATTTCTTTTCTGTTTTTCCGTCTTTTGAAAATGTTGCGTGAGAAGCTACCGTCACATATTTATGCCCTGTTGCTTTAACCGTCTTTTGCTGCACCAGCACCTTGCCGCAGACCGAGCAGTGCGCTCCCCGGGTTTTACCGTCCTTTGTGCAGGTCGCTTTTTCAGCTTTATCGGTCACTTTCGTGTGATCGACAGTCGGTATCTTTTCATTATAAGTCTCACCGCAGGAGCAGATATATCTTCTGACTCCGCTCTTATTGCAGGTCGGCGCTTCGATGACTTTTGAAGAATATATATGAATATGCGCTTGGCCTTTTCCGACGATGACGAAATCAAGGCCGTTGTCGGCTGCGTATTGTTCAGAAACGGTTTCGCTGAAGCCCTTAATCGAGAAATCTTTTATCTTTTTCTCACTGCCGGATGAATCGCAAAAATATCCGAACGCTTTATCGCCGATCTTTCTAACGCTTTCGGGAATAAGTATCGTCTTTAACGCAGTGCAGTTATAAAAAGCTCTTTCGCCGATATACTCCGTACCTTTCGGTATTTCAAGCTCTGTCAGTCTGCAGCAGCCATAAAAAGCGCCGTCGCCGACTGTTTTAAGACTGCTTGGAAGCTCAACGCTCATAAGTCCGGCGCAGTCTTTGAATGCTTCAGCCTCTATCTCGGTGACGCCTTCAAGTATTTTGACGCTCATATAGTCGGCGCCGTTTTCGCCCGTGAATATATCACAGCTGATTTTGCCGTCAGTGTATTCAAAACCCGATATCTGATAATATCCTGTGTTCGGAATCTTCGGAGAATAGAAAACATTATATGCGTTTTTGCCGAGATCATATTTATATATCTCTTCGGCTGTTGATAAGAACAGGTCTTTTCCGTTGCTGTCGAGCTTTGATGTGCAATCGCCGACGCACGAAGCAATCACTTTGTTATCTGAATTTTTAACACAGCAAAGATTATTTTTTGTATTGTCAAAATAATAAAGCTTATCGTCTATCAGCTGAAATTCGGCAAGCGAGTCCTGCCAATAGCTGTTATCATATGTCGTGTCATCGGGTGTGGTGTCGTAGTCGGTTCCTCGTACCGCATGGCCTGTTTCGGCAATTCCGTTGCTGCTTCTGAGAAAATTATCATGGCAGACATAGCCCTTTTCATCTGGAGTCGGATCGTCCCACGCGACATCGACATGATATGGCTTTCCGCCGATATAAACTATGTTCCAGCCGTGACTGAGAAGATATGAAGCGCAATAATAGCTCGGCACACCAGCCCTGTCAAGAAGGTAGGCGTAAGCCAGCGCATAGCCCTGACAGACGGATTTTCTTTCAACAAGAGCACCGTAGGCCGAATATGAGGACTGAGCAATAGTCGGGCTTTCATCATATTCGCTCCGGACGATCAGCCGGTCATGCAAAATCAGAGCTTTTTCAACATCGGTCAGCGACGAATTATTCTCAACACCGTCAAGCAGACTGTCGGCGGCAGCCTTAAATTTTATATTCGCCGCCTCATATTCAGCTTTTGTGTCGGCAAAATCGCAATAGCTCACAGCTATCCTTGTGCAAAAAGTGAGATTTCCCCAGATGACCGCCGACTTGAAATGAAAGCTTTCGGGCATTCCGTAGCTGATAAAGCTGTTCAGGGCGTAAACATAATCATATCCGCCGGGAATTCTGAACTGCGAAATATCAATGTTAGTTTCGCAATCAGCCATTTTTTCCGCAAGGTACGCCCGAAGTTTATTCGTATCCGTAACTTGTTCGAGAAGCTTGCTTTCCGCAGACACATTGGCAGTATGATTCACAGCCGCTTTCGTGGAGGAATCCGCGCTTGCCTGTTCGGAAGCCGCGGCCGCTGGACATAATGCTGAAATCATAACAAAAACCAGCAAAAGCGCTGATAATCTTTTTAAATAAGATCTCATCACATTCCCTCCCGCTAAGAAAAAAATCCATATTTTTAAGCTATCACTTTTCAACAGAAATGTCAATAAAAATCTATAAAATTTGTGAATGTTGTCCGATAGGAATTAGCTTGAAAACATACTTGGATATATATGAAATTTATTGAATTGCTATTGTTCAAGGTATTAAAGACGGGGCGGCGGGCGCGGTAGCCGCAGGCAGTGCCCGCCGCCCCGCTGCTGCCGCTTTCGGTTTTGTAGCTTAATCGGGAGGTCGATACAATACGGCGGAGGTTAAAAACCTCCGCCGTATAGACTGTCGATAAAGGCGCCCGAACGCATATAAGCAAAAAAATCGGAATGAAATGTCTGATTTTTTCAAACATAAGCTGCAAACTGTTTCGGCGACACTGCATCGAATTGTGTAACAAAGAGCTTATATGCTTGGCATTTTTTCGGTCTCGGAGTACACTTGTACGCCTGTCGACCGAAGAAAATGTCATCGGTCATCCTTTCTCGGCAGTCTCGCAGCTTGTCGAAAAGTACTTTTTCGACAAGCTGACACAACCGCCGGCAAAGCGGCGGTTGTGCCTTTTTATTAATGTCTTTAGACAGTTTTGCTCAGAGAGCAAAACAAACAACCACCCGCTATGAGGGTGCGCCTTGAAGGTTATACCAAAAAAATCTCCAGTCTGGTACACTAAGGGGGTCA
>JAQXMC010000010.1 GCA_029012445.1 Oscillospiraceae bacterium | reverse complement strand
TTGGCTGGGAGAAAACAGAACGGCTGTTATATGAGATTGCAGAGAACTGCTAAAATATGATTTTAAAACAGGGGCAGATGTGACTCACCGAAGTCGCACCTGCCCCTTGATCTGCACATCTGTTATCTCACATATTTCTGTATGAAATTCATAATGATCTTCCTGGTCTCTTCATAGGCATTGGCTGTCTCAAATCTGCGTTCCGGGTGCCACTGCAGTGCCAGTATCTTCATCTCTTCCGAGCCGTATGCCTCCACCACATGATTCTCCCGATCAATCGCCAGCGGCTCGAAACAGGAAGCCAGATCCTCCTCATAGATACAATCTGAATGATAGTTATTCACCCAGATATTCCGCTCTTCTTTGACCAGCCATACCTGATGATCCACGCCTCTGGTGCGCTCCACCGTTAACTCCGGATGATAACGAAGCTTTCCGCCAAACATCACATTGACATACTGCATGCCCCGACAGGTTGCAATGACCGGGATCCCGTGAGCAACACAATAATGAATGACCTTTTCTTCCATCCGGTCCCTGTTCGGCTGCAGTTCATCCGTATGAGGCCGATCATACAGTTCCGGTGACAAGGATCCTCCGCCAACAACGATCAGAAGATCTCTTTTCTTGTTAAACAGCATCTCCACATTTTTTGTAAAATTTGACACTGCTTTTGGTATGAATCCCAGGAGTTCATAAAAACGCACATATCCGGATTCCAGAATATCCACCGGATCTCCATACTGATTCACACCCTCTCTCTGGGTGATGAGTGCACTCAGATTCCGGTACTGAATGCCTTCCTCAATCTTCCCCGCCCGACAGTCAAGCGTCAGATAGCTCAGAGAAGAGACATAATTATAGATCTTTTCTCCGCATCCGATCGCCGCCGGTATCTCAAACTCCGCACATCGAATAGCCATATGGGATGCCGCACCGCCGTAACGGGTAATGAATCCTTTGATTCCTTTGGCAAATACCCATTCATACCCCGGATCCGCCTTGGGCACCACCACGATCTTATCATGGATATCCGCTCCCGGTTCTTCTTCCAGGAGAACCACTTCCCCCTCTATTCTCTTTGTGGTGATAAAATTCGGCCTGGATTCATAGACCTCCACCACATCCAGGCTGGAACGGTCCAGAATCACTTCCGGAAGCGACAGCTCCCGAAACTCCTGATACTTCTGATGCCGCTCTTCAATCAGCACTTCCAGCCGGTCTCTCAACTCATCCCCGCTCATATACTGCGGAATCTTAAAATCTTCGATCTCCAGCCAGGACAGATTCTGTCTGGGAATCTCAAGAATCATTCCTGCCCGGATCAGAAGTTCCAGGATCAGGCTGAGGGATTTTGTAAATTCAAATTTAAAATATTCTCTCTGTTCAATCGCATGACGGATAAAATGAATCAACTGTCCGGGCGTCACCGAAAGCCCGGATTCACGGATTGCCTCCTCCAGCCGCTTTTCACCCAGGGCATCCGACCGTCCTTCCTTTTTTTCATGGTTTCTTGATGGTCCCGGGCGAAAATTCATCTGATCATAACGTTCTGTCCGGATATCATAGGTACCCACACGAAGATGACCGTACTTTTCATTAAATTCATCCCGGGTGATCTCATCCATGGAAAAGGCTCTGAAATCCCGTTCAAATTCCGTCGCAACTGTCGAAATGGACTGCATAAATGCATCCGCCTCTTCCCGGGTGAACCAGCTGCTTCCGTCCTCAGACGCAGGTCCATTCTCAGTCAGGCTTCTTAAGAATGCCCTGGCCATGAAAGCCATCCTTGCCTGTCTCGCAAACTGCGGAGTCCCATACCGCTGCAGACTGCCGAGTAGTTCCTGTACTGCAGACAGTATCTGATGGATGGTTGCCCGGGGGCTCTGCAGCACCCATTCCTGCTCCTTTCGGATATCTTCCAGCCGCTTCAGGGATATCAGATCCTCCTTGAGTATTCCGTCAAAATGAAGCACCGCATGTTCTGTCAAACTTTTCAGG